>NZ_JAIZRY010000011.1:0-273868 GCF_020420125.1 Burkholderia sp. AU30280 | reverse complement strand
TACCAGCGTTGTCGAAGGCATCAACAACACCATCAAGGTCATCAAGCGCAGGGCCTACGGCTATCGCGACGAGGAGTATTTCTTCCTCAAGATCCGCGCCGCGTTCCCCGGAATTCCGCGTTGAACCCCAAAAAAGCCCGACACAGTCGGGCCAACGAGCGAGATACAAGGAGAGATCCCGCTCACCCCTCATCGAGCGGTCACACCGTACGACCTGACGTCATCGTGATCCTGGCGATAGCCGACCACCGGGCACGGCGTTGCAACCGATCGTCGATCGACAGGCTTGCCTGGAAGGATTCGGAAAGAAACGGCTACTGCGCAACCGGCGTGCCGGATGAACCGTCCGCCGGCATCGTCGGCAAAGGAATGGCCGCGCTGTTCGACCCGCTGCCCGTTGCGCCGGCTGTATTCGTGGTGCCCGTCTGTCCGCGGCGGCCGCGGTGCGCGCCACGCGCGACCGGCGGCGCGCTCGCGGCAACCGGCTGTATCGGCGGATGCGCGATGTACTGGAAGTTGTCATTGATCGCGCTATTGCCCGTATCGTAAGACCGGTGCACGAACACGCTGCTGGTCACCGGTTCGCTGGCTTGCGCGAACGCCAGCGGCACGGCAGACACCATCGCGGCGGCCGCCGCCGCGCTCAACGCGGCGATCCGCACGAGCGAACCGGCATCGCGGACTGTCGGGCGTACTGTCACGTTAGGTTTCCTCCAATGTGCATCCGGTCGGCGATCGTTCGGCCGCCGGTGGCGCCCACCCGAAAAATTGGCCCGCACCGGAGCGCGGGCCCAACCGAGAACACAACAACACCTTGGGGGGGTATCAAGGCGAGGCCAGTCTAGCCCGAGCCGCCCGAAAGAAAATTTCAGGCCAAATTACAGCTATTACTCCATATGACGAAGCCTCGGTCGAAGCCTCGGCCGCTGTCGTGTGCGGCCAAGTGGTGACGCATCGTCCGCGAGCCCATGTGACGACTCGGCTCCGCGCGTCGTTCGCCGGCGTCGCTTCAACCTTCCATTTGCCCTGCAAACGCAGTCGCCGTCAAAGCCAGCGGCGTTGCCATTCGCGTAAGCCCCGGATGCCGCACGCACGCCCTGCAATGAGCCCGATCAACACGCGCCAGACAGATGCAGCGTGAACCATTCCACCGCCGCCTGGCTGGTTGCATCGAAGTGCTCGATATACGGCGTGAAATGTCCGCCCTCGAGCAAGAGCAAGCGCTTCGGCTCCAGCGCGCTCTCCCATGCGTTGAGGCACAGGTCGGTGGGCGTCAGCAGATCCTGGTCGGCCACGATCATCAGCAACGGCGTGGGCGAGATGCGATCGACATACTGGCCCGGCTCGTTCTCGCGCGACAGCTCGGCGCTGCGCAACGTCACTTCGTTTTTCCAGTTCGGCGCACACCGCGCCGCCGACTCGGTGAAGAACCGGTACGCATCCGCACCGGCCATCGCACAGGCTGTCGCGGGATCGGCACTCACTGCCGGCAACATCGCCGGCGGGCCGCCCGCGAAGCGCTGCCTGCGATCTTCAGCGAAGCGAGCCAGCATCGCCGGCACCAGATCGGAACGCGTACGGCGCAATGCCGACTGATAACCGCTGATCGTCGGCACCTGCGACACCACGCATTTGACACGCCGGTCGATCGCCGCGACTTCGAGCACGTGGCCGCCGCTGTAACTGGTGCCCCAGATGCCGATGCGGGCGGCGTCGACGTCGGGGCGGGTGAGCAGATAGCTGATCGCATCGCGATAGCCGCGCTTCTGTTGCACCGGGTCGATCTCCTGACGCGGATACCCGTCGCTCGCGCCGAAATTCCGGTGATCGTAGAGCAGCACGCCGAAACCGCTGGCGGCGAACACCTCGGCGTAGCGGTCCAGATATTGTTCCTTCACGCCGGAGAAACCGTGCGCCATCACGATGGCCGGATACGTTGCCGTATCGGCGATGCGCTGCGCCGGCTCGTAGTACCAGCCTCGCAGTGTGGCGGCTTCGGACAGGAATTCGATGTCGTGTCGTGTCATGTCGGCTTACCTCGTTCGGTCAGTGGGTTCGATGACCGACACGATAAGCGTGGGCGCCACGCCCTGCGTTTGCTGGAAAGACGAGTGCTACGCGGAATCGGACAGTTTCGCGTAAGCGCTGGGCGTCATGCCGGCAAACCGGCGAAACACGGTCGAGAAGGCACTCGCGGTTTCGTAGCCGAGTTCGGCCGCGACGGCGATCACCGAGCGCCCCGACGCCAGCAGCGGGCGCGCGGCCGAAACCCGGGCCTGCTGGCGCCACTGGCTGAACGAAAGCCCGGTTTCGGCAGTGAAAAGCCGGGCCAGTGTCCGGCTCGACGCACCGACTTCATCGGCCCATTCCGCCAGCGTTCGCGGCTCGGCCGGATTCGCCAGAATCGCGTCGCAGACGCGGGCAAGACGCCGGTCCTGGCCGGACGGCAGCCGCAGGGGCTGCTCGGGGGACCACTCGATTTCGGCCAGCATCAGCTGGATGACGAGATCGTCGCGTCCGTCGGGATGGATCTCGACCGGGAACGACGACGCGCGCACGATCAACTCACGCAGCAGCGGCGACACGTTGACGAGGCTCGGCTGAATCGGGGTTGCCGATCGGTATGCGCGCGGGTCGACGTAGGCGGTGCGCAATTCGAGCGGCCCGTGGGCGCGCATCGCGTGCGGCAGGTCGGGCGGAATCCACAGTGCGCGATGCGGCGGGATCATCCAGAGCGACCGGCACGCGATGACTTCGGCGATGCCCGTCGTGGTGTAGACGAGTTGTGCGCGTCGATGCCGATGCTCCGGGACGACGAAACCGTCGGGAAATGCTTTCGGCATGACGGCGGCGATACCGGGTGCATGCTGGTAGTCGCGCGGGTCGGTGCTCTTCGTCACGCGTGCGATACCGTCACGCTTTGGCTCTGCCGCCGTGTTTTGCTCGATCGCTGTGCCGTGGCCGCGCCCTTCGACCTTCATCGCTCGTCCTCTCGTTTGTGCGGAATCGCCAGGTCATGCGGTCCCGGCGAATCGGACAGATGATACGAGAATGTCGAATCCCGGGGATCGCGGAATGAAGCAGCGAATCGGTCACGAGATCGCGCTGTCGATTCGCTGTACCGCGCACTCGATAGGTCGCGTTGAACTTCCGGTCTCGCCGGTTTCAGCGCAGTCCGCGCGATCTTGGAAGTTCTGTTCCGTGCTGCTATCGTTGAGCACCTTTTGAAGATTTCGGAGCGGGAGATACATGCCCTTGATCTTGCGTCGAGCGATTGCGGCCGATGCCGCGGAGGTAGCCGAAGTCTATCTCCGGTCGCGCAACACGCTGGCATCCTACGCGCCGCTCGCGCATTCCGAAGCCGCCGTCCGCGATTGGATTGCCAACATCCTCGTGCCTTCGGGCAACGTTACCGTTGCCGTGAACGATCGGCGCATCGTCGGCATGGCCGCACACGTCATCGCCGACGGCGTGGCGTGGCTTGACCAGTTGTATGTATGCCCCGAATTCAAGCGACGCGGGATTGGTTCTTCCCTCCTGGAATCAGTGAAGTCGCAGACGGTCGGCAGGCTCCAGCTCCATACGTTCCAGATGAATCGCGATGCTGCCGCGTTTTATGAACGGCATGGGTTCGTTGCAGTTGCATACGGCGATGGAAGCAGGAATGAGGAAGGTTGTCCCGATGTTTTGTATTGCTTGATGCGGTAACTTTCGGCTCGCATCATTTGTCTTGTCCGTCGTCGGCAAGATTGAAGGATTGCTCGGAGTCGGAAACGATGAGGGCTTTCGTGGGCAAACGCCAAATGCGGCCGTTCGACACGAAGCCCGGAATCATCGACAAGCACCGAGACCACACGTTAAAGCTTATGCACTGTCCATACTGTTCCGCCGATCTCGTTGAAACGACCGGCGGAGAGCTCCGGTGTTCCTTGTCGGGGGCGCTTTTTAGCGCCGCTGTTCGGGAGCAATTCGAGACGCTTGCGCTGAAAGGCCCCTCTTTAACTTGCAAGTCGGCGCAGTTCAGGCTGGGACGGTGGTTTTGCCCTTCCTGCGGCAAGGAAACCGACAACGGAGTTTGCGGCAAATGCGGCCTGATGATCACCGGTCGGCTAGCACGACAACTGCTGGAATTGAATCCACACGAGCGCAACTGAATGTATCGTCAAAATAAGGACAGACAGGCGAAGGGCAGTCAGAAATGCCTACTGCACATTATTTAGACGCGGCTTTTAGACGCGAGGGGAATAAGAAGTGGGCTCATGGAGCCGATGCAAGTGTGATCAATTCGTTCACGAAACCTGTTTTGCGGAACAAGCATATCTCTGCTCGCGAGGGAAGGCTTCCTCGATGAGGATCATGTCGCAAAAGGCGCGGACGACCTGATCGCTGATCTCGCTCGGCGGTCCGAACTTCTACTTACATGCTGGAACTGCGGACGAAAAATCTTGGTGAGGGAGACCAAAGACGTGTTCGAGGCCCGGTTCTTCAAGCCGGAACAAGACAGGTAAAATTTAAATCTGCAGGGGGTTCGCATGGCGCATCGAACGGCCGCTTCGAGAATCATCTAAGGACCGCAATGGGTCGGAACCCGCCGGACCGACGCCGCCCCGATACCGGCCACTCGACGACGCAACCGGATTCCATGACAATCTCTCCTGTCCCGTTCGTTCAGGGCAGGTCAATCCACGATGAAACCCCATGAAAGACTGGTTGAAATAGCACGACAGTCATCCTGGTGTATGTCTGCGCTGTCCGCGGTACGTACCATGGGCCTCGAGTCCTGGTGTATCGGCGCTGGGGCCATTCGCAATCTGGTCTGGGACTCGCTGCACGGATATGCGGCTCCGACACGATCCGCTGACGTCGATGTGGCCTACTTCGACCCGTCCGATTTGTCGCCGACGCGCGATGCGGAAATCCGGCGCGGCCTCACGGCGCAGCGTCCCGACATTCCGTGGGAGGTCACGAATCAGGCCGCTGTTCATCTTTGGTTCGAGAGCACATTTGGGCACCCAGTGCTCCCCCTCCGTTCACTGGCCGAAGCCGTTGCATCGTGGCCGGAATACGCAACGGCGGTAGGACTGACTTTGCTCAGGGACGGGACGATTGAAGTCTGCGCACCATACGGACTCGACGACCTCTTTTCCATGGTCGTACGACGCAATCCAGCGCGCGTCAGCATTGATACCTACCATCGGCGAATCGAGCAGAAAAGATACACGGACCGCTGGCCCCGAATTACCGTCATCGCTTAGAAAAACCACCGGCTGTGAAGGGAAGGGTTGCCGACATAAGTCGCCCATAAACCGTCAATAGACGCGAAAGGATTTCCCGAGTGTTCACAACAGCGTTCGTCGTTGAGGTTGCCGCGGCCGAATCAGCGGTAGCGGACCTCCGGAGCCGGTTTGATGCTAACTGCAACTTGGGCGTTCCGGCGCATATCACCGTTCTGTTTCCTTTCATGCCGCCTGACGAAATTACACCCGATGTACTTCATCAGGCAGAAAGCGCACTGAGTGTTGTGCAGTCGTTCGAGTTTTCGTTGACGAAGGTCGGGCGGTTCGCGGTTACCACCTACCTTTCGCCCGATCCGCCAGCCCCGTTCGTCGCCTTGACAACTGCACTGGTCGAGCGATTCCCCAGGTTCCGCCCTTACGGCGGTGCACACGATGGCGTCGTTCCACATTTGACTGTCGCGCACGGGGACGCTGCGACAGCACATTTTGCCGCCGTTGAGCTCGAACGTCGGCTGTCTGCCCGGCAGGCGATTCGAACGTGCTGCAACTCCGTGGCGCTATTGGAAAATTCGTCTGGTCGCTGGAAGCGGATGCATGTCATTGATCTTCCGAAGAGCAAGGCGCCACAGTCCGGTCTCGATAGTTGAACTACCGTGCCGGACGTCCGGCTCGTCCGGAGCGAACGGCTCGTGCAGGACAACGAATTCCGCCCCAGGCCCGTATCGCGACTCACGCATCCCGCACGTTACGTAATCCGCAGGAACATCCCCGCTTTCTCAGGCAACAGCGACGGTTGAAACCCGTAGCGCGCGTAGAACTTCGGCGTCCCGTGATCCGCCATCAGGCTGACATAGGCAGTCGGCGGCGCATGCTCGTGAATGTAGCCCATGAGCGCCCGCATGATCTGGTCGCCCACGCCTTTCTTCTGGTGAGCAGGCAATACCGCGATATCGACGATCTCGAAGAAACAGCCGCCGTCGCCGATTACCCGGCCAATTCCGACCGGGACGCCGTCGCAATACGCTACGACACTGAACAGGCCATTCCTCAACCCGATCGTCGCGGCCTGCTCCGACTTTCTGCTCAACCCCGCGGCAAGACGAATGTCGATATATGCAGATACCGACGGGACTTCCTGTCGAACGACGTATGCCATGCGAACCCTTCAGGTTAGCCGTACAGGCGGAGGAACCGACCTCGCCGCGCATGCGTACCTCGAACCCGGCACCCGAACGCGCGCATCGGACAAGACCATGACCATGAATCCGGCGAGGCGATGGACCGCTGGCGCGGCCACCCACCATCCACTGCCTCGCCAAACCCGCAAAACGCCTTAAAGAATCCGATCCAGCGCGTCCGCAAACCGCGCAACCGCCCCATCGACATCATGCAGCTTGTCGAGACCGAACAACCCGAGGCGGAAGGTCTTGAAATCCTCCCCCTCGTCACATTGCAACGGAACGCCAGCCGCGATCTGCAAGCCAACGTCGGCAAACTTCTTCCCGGTCCGGATCCCGTCATCGTCCGTATAACTGACCACGACACCCGGCGCCTCGAACCCTGGCGCCGCCACACTCCGGAAACCCTTTTCAGCCAGCAGCGCACGAATGCGCTTGCCCAGCTCGAGCTGCTCCTCTTTCACCTTGTCGAAGCCGTACGCCTCGGTTTCCTTCATCACATCCCGAAGCGTCGTGAGACTGTCCGTCGGCATCGTCGCGTGGTACGCGAACCCGCCGCCCTCATAGGCTTCCATGATCTGCAGCCACTTGCGCAGATCGCACGCGAAGCTGGTGCTGGTCGTGCCATCGATGCGTTCGCGGGCCAGCGCGCCGAGCATGACCATCGCGCAGCACGGCGACGCGCTCCAGCCTTTCTGCGGCGCGCTGATCAGGATATCGACGCCGCTCGCCTGCATGTCGACCCACACCGTGCCGGACGCGATGCAATCCAGCACGAACATCCCGCCGACCGCATGCACGACATCCGCCACCGCGCGCAGATACCCGTCGGGCAGCATCATCCCGGACGCGGTTTCGACGTGCGGCGCAAAGACCAGATCCGGCTTGTGTTCCTTGATCGCCGCGACCACTTCGTCGATCGGGGCCGGCGCGTATGCGGCCTGCCGTCCCGCTTCGACCGGGCGCGCCTTCAGCACCGTCGTTTCGGACGGAATGCTGCCCATGTCGAAGATCTGCGACCAGCGGAAGCTGAACCAGCCATTGCGGATGACCAGGCACTTCCTGTTCGTTGCGAACTGCCGCGCGACGGCTTCCATGCCGAACGTCCCGCTGCCGGGGACGATCACGACGGACTTCGCGTTGTAGACTTTCTTCAGCGTGCCGGAGATGTCGCGCATGACGCCCTGGAAGCGCTGCGACATATGGTTGACCGAGCGATCGGTGTACACCACCGAATATTCGAGGAGCCCCTCGCGGTCAACATCGGGAAGTAATCCTGGCATGCTCGCCTCCGGTGAAAGATGAACGATGGAATCTGGGCAAGCAGTGTCCGTCATGCGATACCGCGCTGCACCCATGCAATTGCGTTATTGTCTCGACGAAAGCAGATTCTAACGAACACCGCACGCCGCTTGGCGCATATTTTGTCGGCCGCCCGGCGCATGCCCGACGTGGGCGCCCCCGTCTGAACCGCCCGCCCCGTGGCCGTCCACGCCGACCGTTGCAGCACACGAAGCCCTCGAAGCCCTGTTCCATGTATGGACAAATGGCACTTTCGCCGCGTGCCGCCTACCATGTCGACTCCCCCCTTCACGACAGAGTCTTCGATGATCCCCAACCGAGCATCATCACGGCAGCCGTCGGCCGATCCCGCGCTCGCCGAGCGCGTCGATGCGGTACTGTCCCGCCAACTCGAAACGCAACGCCTCGTCGGCGTGGTCGTCCTGGTCGCACGCGACGGCGAACTCGTCTATCGCCGCGCAGCCGGATTCGCCGACCGCGAAGCGCGCACGCCGATGCAGGAGGACACGCTGTTCAGGCTCGCGTCGGTGACGAAGCCGATCGTCTCGGCGGCCGCCATGGCGCTCGTTGCACAGCACAAGCTGTCGCTTGACGACGACGTCACGCGCTGGCTTCCCGAGTTCCGTCCGGCACTGCGTGACGGCAGCGTGCCGGTGATCCGGGTGCGTCACCTGCTCACGCACACCGCCGGCCTCGGCTATCGCTACGCGGAAGCCGACGCGATGTGCGCGTATGCACGAGCGGACGTCTCCGACGGGCTCGATGGCGCATCGATCACGCTCGCCGAAAACATGCGCAGGATCGCAAGCGTGCCGTTGCAGTACGCACCCGGCACCGGCTGGAACTATTCGATCTCCATCGACGTGGTCGGCGCGGTCATCGAGGCCGTCAGCGGGCTGCCGCTCGCCGATGCAATCGATGCGCTGGTGCTCCGCCCGCTCGGCATTCGCGACACGGGATTCGTCGCACGCGACGCCGCGCGGCTCGCGACGCCCTACGTCAACGACACGCCGCAGCCGCACCGGCTCGCCGAGGGCGAAACCGTGCCCATCTTCGAAGGAACCGTCGGCGTGACGTACTCGCCGTCGCGCGCGCTCGACCCGGGAGCGTTCGCGTCGGGCGGCGCCGGGATGGTCGGCACCGCCGGCGACGTGCTGAACGTGCTCGACACGCTGCGGGCGGGCGGCGGCACGCTGCTGCCGGCCGACCTGGTCGACGAGATGGGGCGCGTCCACACCGGCAACCTCGAGTTGCCCGACCTGCCCGGCGCGGGTTTCGGGATCGGGTTTTCGGTGTTGCGCGACCCGCAAGCGGCCGCGTCGCCGGAGTCCGTGGGCACCTGGCGCTGGGGCGGCGTCTATGGCCATTCGTGGTTCGTCGACCGCGCCCGCGGGCTCACCGTCGTGTCGCTGTCGAACACGCTCTACGAAGGAATGAACGGCCAGTACACGCTCGATCTGCGCGACGCGGTCTACGGCGCAGGCTGACACGCGCCACGACACGCGCAACAAAAAAAGGCCCGACACGGTCGGGCCAATGAGTCGAGACACAAGGAGAATCCCGCCCACCACACCGGGCGGATTACGCCGCGCTACACGACGTTCTTTTCGACGATCGGCCGGTTTTCCAGCACGCGCGACCAGCCGAGCGTCGACAGGTCGAGCGTGTCGTAACGCCCGCCCAGAATGAGTTCACTGACGCCGCGCCCCGTCGCCGGCCCTTGCTGCAGCCCGTGGCCGCTGTAGCCGTTCGCGAACACGACGTTGTCGAGTTCCGGGTGATACCCGATGATCGCGTTGTGGTCGAACACGTTGTACTCGTAGTACCCGGACCAGCAGTTCTCCACGCGCAATGCCTCGAACTCCGGCACGCGATTCGCGAGCGTCGGCCAGATCACCTCGTCGAACAGGTCGTGATCGACTTCGTCGAGCGGCAGGTCGTCCGGGTCGCGATCCGGGCTGGGCGACGTCCCGCAGATATACGTGCGCCCTTCCGGCCGGAAATACACGCCGGTCGGATCGATCAGCAGCGGGCAATCCGTGAGCTTCGCCGGCGACGACACGTTGAAGATGCTGCGGCGCCGCGCATACACGGGAATGTCGATGCCCATCATCGACGACAGCGTGCGCGTCCACGCACCGGCCGCGTTGACCAGCGTGTCGCACGCATAACGCTCGCCGTCGCCCGTCACGACCTGCGTGATCTTGCGCCCGTCGCGCTCGACCGACTTCACATCGGCCGCCACATAACGCGCGCCGAGCGCCTGCGCCTTCTTGCGCAGCGCCTGCACGAGCCCGTAGCCGTCGAACCAGCCTTCACCGCTCACGCCATACGCGCCGGACACGAGATCGTCGACGTTCAGCCACGGAAACTTCGCGCGCAGCGCATCGCGATCCATCAGCCGGATGTCCGCGCCGAGGCTCGTCTGCAACGCATGGTTCTCGCGCAGCGTCGCATCGCCGGCCGGCGTCGCGAGGAACAGGTAGCCGCCTTCGTGCAGGTCGATCGACGGCCGGTGGCCGTCCACTTCGAGCCGTTCGCCGATCGTGCGCAGGAAGTCGATGCCGAACAGCGACATCTCGATCGACAGCGGCGTCGAGAACTGCTGGCGAATCGACGCGGCCGACAGCGCCGACGACGAGCGCGCATAGGTGGGGTCGCGCTCGATGACGGTCACGGAAACCGTGGGATCGGTGGCGCGCAGGAAATAGGCGATCGAGCTGCCGATCACACCTCCGCCGACGATGACGACTTGAGAACTCACGACTGACTCCAGTTGCACATGTTGGGCGCGGCCAGCCGGCCGCGCCCGTGGGTTGTTCGTGCCGCGTCACGCGCGGCGTCGCGCGGGCAGGCTCGTGCGGCTGCAACACCGGCGTGCGCTGCGGGCGCAACCGGTCGCTGACGGCATTTCAGCACGTCCGGCATCGCCGCGAAAGTCCGCGCGCGTGGTGCGTTCAATCCGCCGATTTCGTCGTGACGGGCTGCCACGCAGCGTTCTTCACTTCATACAGCGTCGAGCTCGGGTTCTTCAGGTCGCCCGTGTTCGTGAACGCGATCGTGCCCGTGATGCCGTCGTAGCGCGTGCCCTTCAGCGCGCCGTTGAAATCGGCCGGCTTCGTCGAGTTCGCCTTCTGCATCGCATTGATTGCGATCCACGTCGCGTCGTACGCGAACGGCGCATACGCGAGCATGTCGACGCCATACTTCTGCTTGAATTTCGTTTCGAACTCCTTGCCCTTCGCGAGGCGCGACAGCGGCTGCCCGTATTCCCACACGGCCGCGCCTTCCGCCGCATTGCCGGCCAGCCTGATGAAGTTCGCGTTCATCACGCCGCCGCCCGCGAGGAACTGCGCGCGGATGCCGAGCTGGCGCATGCGCTTCACGAGCATCGCGGCCTGTGCGTCAAGCCCGCCGAAGAACACCAGATCGGCCTGGGTGCTCTTGATCTTCGTGAGCTGCGCGCTGAAGTCCACCGCCTTGTCGTTCGTGAATTCGCGCGCGACGATCGTGCCGCCGTTCGCCTTCACGGCCTTCTCGAATTCGTCGGCTTCGCCCTGGCCGAACGCGGTGCGGTCGTCGATGATCGCGATGCGCTTCGCCCGGGTCACGCTCGCCGCATAGGCGCCTGCGTTGCCGGCGTTCTGCGTGTCGGTCGCGATCACGCGGTACACGGTGCCGAGACCGGCGCGCGTGATGTCGGGATTGGTCGCCGACGGCGTGATCATCGGAATGCCGGCTTTCGCGTAGATCTTCGATGCGGGCAGCGTCGTGCCGGAATTGAAGTGGCCGATCACGACGGCCACCTGCGCGTCCGCGAGCTGCTGCGCGGCCTGCACGCCGGTGCGCGGATCGCTCTGGTCGTCCTGCGACGCGACGACGAACTTCACGGGCTTGCCGCCGACCGTCGTATGCGCGGCATTCGCTTCGTCGACGGCCATGCGCACGCCGTTCTCGATGTCCTTGCCGTACGCGGCGCCACCGCCCGTCAGCGGGCCGGCCACGCCGACCTTGACGACCGTCTCCTGCGCATGAACCGCGCCGGTCTGGAGCGCGAGGATCGCGGCAGTCAATGCGACGCCGGAAAGCGAACGAATGCGGAACGTCATGACAATCCTTGTTCTGGGGGCCGGGATGCAACGCGCGACCGCCGCGCGTCGGCAACCTCCCGCGTGCCGGTCATCTCGTCCGCCGCCGGGGCGTCATGCGATGCCCGCAAACCGGCCGGTCGATCGCCGCGGCTCCGTCTCCGAAGAGCCTTTCATCGCGAAAGAGGTGAATGGATTGTGGATAGCCAATACCCGTGCAGCAAACGAAAATTCGGAACTACGTTGTGAGGATTTGTCATCAAGTTCCGCGTTCGCGGCCGGGCCGCGGCCCGCGCAACGGTGGGCCGTGGGTCGACAGTTGCCGTGGGACGCCACGCCGGCGCCCGTCCATCAAGGCCGGCGGCGGTCATGCCGGCGGCTCATCACCATTGCGATGACGGCCCGGCCGGCCAGCGCGGCGCCCGCGGCGCCGCGTCATCGGTCAGCGCCGATCGGTGCCCGTCTGCTTGCGCACCGCATCGGCCGCCTCGCCGGCCTGCTCCTGAATCCTGCCGGCCTGCTGTTCGGCGACGCCTTCCGCTTCCGTCTTGCGGTCGCCCGTCACCTTGCCGAGCGCTTCCTTGACCGAACCCTTGACCTGCTTGAGCCTGCCTTCGATGCGATTCCTGTCCATGGTCGTCTCCTGCGATGGTTGGGGAGAACCGGCGATGTAACGGCCAGCGCCGCACCGCCGAATGGACAGGATCGCAAGCGGGCGCCGCGCGCGGCAGATGCGGATGCACCAGCGCACATGGTGCATTCGTACCGACGGCGTCAGTCCTTGCCCTTTTCGCCACCCTTCTCGCCGCGCGCGCCATTCGCGTCGGCCGCGCCGACGATCCCGCGTTCGCGCGCCCACACGATCGCCTCGCCGCGGCTGTGCACGTCGAGCTTCGCGTAGATCGTCGCGACGTGATTGCGCACGGTGTTCGGCGCGAGCCCGAGGCGGCCGGCGATTTCCTTGTCGGCCAGGCCGTGGCACAGCAGGTCGAACACGTCGCGCTCGCGCGCGGTCAGGTCCGACAGTTGGGCGCCCGCATCCGGCGCATTCGCGCGCCGCACGTTCGCGAGCTTCTCGATCAGCGTGCGGCTGAACCATGACGCATCCTGCATCGCCGTTTCGATCGCGTAGACGAGCTCCATCTCCGTGCGCTTGCGATCGCTGATGTCGAGCAGCGCGACGAGCAGGCAGTCGCGCCCGTGTATCGCGACCGGGTCGGCCGACACGACGCAATCGCGCACATCGCCTTCGCGCGTGCGAATCTGCACGTCGGCGTTGCGCACGTTGCCGTCGCGCGCGAGCCGGCCTTCGATGCGCTGCCACGCGCCGCGTTCGGCCCACAGCCCGATCTCGTCCGCGGATTTGCCGAGCAGGTCGTCCTGCGCATGGCCCGTCATCGTGGCGAACGCATCGTTCACGTCGAGCAATTCGAAGCGCTCGGCCGTGACGATCGCGGTGGCGACCGGCGCCATCCGGAACGCCGTCGCGAAGCGTTCCTCGCTCTGCCGCAGCGCGCGCTCGGCCTGCTTGCGCGGCTCGAGATCCATGAACGTGAACAGCATGCAGGCCTCGTCGTTCATGTCGATCGGCTGCCCGGCGACGACCACGGCCTTCGCGCTGCCGTCCGCGCGCTTCAGCACGGCCTCCATCTGCGGAATCGTCGCGCCTTCGCCAAGCCGCTCGATCGCGAGTTCGCGCCGCTCGGCCTGTTCGAGCACGTCGACCTCGTACACCGAGCGGCCGAGCACGTCGTCGCGCGCGTAGCCGGTCATGTCGAGAAAGCCCTGGTTGACCTTCACGTAGCGCAGGTCGGCGAGCCGGCAGATCACGGCCGGCGCCGGGTTCGCGTTGAAGGTGCGCTCGAAGCGCTCCTCGGCGCTCGCCCATTCCGTCGCGTCGTGCAGCACGAGCGCGAGGCAGTCGGGTTCGCCGGCCGCGTTCGTCAGCACGAGACTGCGGATGCGATGGACCCAGCTCACGGTCTCGTCGGCGGCCGATTCGACTTCGACCGTCACGTCGCTGAACTCCTCGCCCGCGATCACGCGATCCATCGGATAGTGGCCGTCGCGCACCGGGTGGTTGTTCCGGTAGCGCAGCCGGAAGCGCTCGCGGTAATCGGTGACGGTCGCGCCGAGCGCCTGCAGCTCGGTCACGCCATGCATCGCGAGCGCGGCTTCGTTCGCCCAGACGATCCGCTGGTCGGGCTCGATCAGGATCACGCCCTCGGTGAGCCCCGCGATGATCTGGTGCAGCTGGCGCCGGTCGGTATGTGACTTCAGCGCCTGTTCGTTTACCTGTTCGTCCATCGAATGGTTGTCCCTGTCGTCTGCATGACCGCCGGCCCGGTTGCCGCTGCGCCGACACGCGCCGCGCCGGCGCGTGTGGCGATGATCGCGTGCCGCACCGGTGCGCGACAGATGCGAATGCACTATCCGTCATAGTACATTCGCGCCGCGCCGGCTCCGTGCGGCACCTCGCCGATCCCCAAGACATCCGCCGCACCGGCTTCCCGCGCGTCCCCGCCACCACGCGCAGCGCCTCCCCTTGACGACACCCCGTGCAAACGCACTAGCCGATCAGGTGAATTTGCGCGATGTCGGCGCCCGTTCGCGTGGGTACGCTGGTACTGCATCGGCGCTCATGCGCTGCCTTTCCGAACCGTAGAGGAGAAGCACGATGAAGCTGCATCAGACACCCGATCCGACGCGGCCCGAACCGCCTCCGGACAGCCCGCCCGAACCGCCGCCCGGCACCGATCCGCCGGTTCCGCTGCCGCCCGACGTGCCGCGCCCGGACACCCCGCCGCGCGAGCCCGGCTACGACACGCCGATCGCCCGGTGACGGACGACACGGCTCGCAATCGCTCATTTGGATTTGACACGTTTTTCCCGAAGGAGGACCCATCCATGAACAAGACCCGCCACCTTTCGACGCTGCTCGCCGTCAGCGCGGCTTTCCTGCTCGGTGCCGCACCGCTCACGAACGCGGTTGCGCAGGACGCATCGACCGACAACGGCATGAAGGCCGAATCGAACCAGCCCGTCACCGACACGTGGATCACGACCAAGGTGAAGAGCCGGCTGGCCACCGTCGACGGCCTGAAGAGCGTCGACATCAGCGTGACGACGGTCGACGGCGTCGTCACGCTGACCGGCGTGCTGCCGACGAAGATCGCCGTGAAGAAGGCGATCGCCGTATCGCGCGCGGTCAAGGGCGTGAAGCACGTCGACGCATCCGGCCTGAAGGCAAAGGCCTGACCTCCCGGCGCGGCACGCCGCCGCGCCTTCCTTTATCCCTGCATGACAAGGAGCACACGATGAACGAGGACAAGATCAAGGGCCAGTGGAAGCAACTCTCCGGCAAGCTGAAGGCCAAGTGGGGCAAGCTGACCGACGACGACCTGGCCGTCGCGGACGGCAATCGCGAGTATCTGGCCGGCAAGATCCAGGAGCGTTACGGGATCGCCCGCGACGCGGCCGAGAAGCAGCTGAAGGAATTCGACCGCGAGCTGTAACGCGACAACGCAACCGCCGCGGCGCCCACGGCGTCGCGGCCACCAGGACAACGACATGGGCAAATACCTGATCGCCTGGCTGCTCGGCGTACCGGTCGGGCTGCTGGTGCTGTTCTATCTGATCACGCACATCTTCTGACGGCGCGGCGCCGGCGCGCGCCGCCCGTATTCCACGGCATACTACGGCGACCGCCACGACGCCCGCGCGCCATCCGCCATGCCCCAGCCGCCCCTGCAGGACACCAACCATCCCGACTACGCGATCGCAGGCGGCACCGTGATCCGCCGCCCGGACGGCCTGCCGCTGCGGGGCAAGGACGGCAGGCCGCTGCCGATCGAACGGCCGCACGCGTTCCGCTGCATCGACGGCCGCTGGTTCACCGACGGCGTACACGTGATCGTGCAAGGGCAACTCGGCAGCGCGATGGTGAGGCTGTATTACTACCGGATCGAGGATGCCGATCTCGAGACGTTCGAGATCCTGAACCAGCGCTACGCGCGCGATGCGCGGCAGGCGTACTACATCACCGGCAGGACGATCCGCACGCGCAGCCCGCACGCCTTCCGGCCGCTCGTCTACGAAACCTGGAACCGGCCGACCGACGGCCGCGGCGTGACGTTCGAGCGGTGCGAGCACGAGTACATCGCGACCGACGACGAATCGATCTACATGAACGGCCGCCGCATCAACGGCTCGCATGGCGCGAGCGCGATCGGCTTCCCGGGCGGCTACTTCGCCGATGCCGATCGCGTGTACTACTACGGCCGGCCGAAGGACATCGATCGCGCGAGCTTCCTGTGCGGGCCCGACGAGGCCGGCACCCTGCGATGCACCGACCGGGCCGGCCCGATCGAATCCGGCGAGCGGCAGACGGCGCAGGAGACGCGCATGTTCGACGACTGGCGCGGCTTCTTCACGATGCGCCCCGAACTGCGGGACTACTGGTGGCATCGGCAGCAACAGCCGGCGGCCGACACGACGGTGCGCTTCGGGGACGCGGCGCTCACGGGCTTCGATCCCGCGACCTTCGCCGCCCGCGAGACGCTGTTCGATTTCGGTGCGGTCGACTGGCTGTGCGGCGACGCGCACGGCATTCACTGGACATACCGGGCCAGTGCCGAGACGCCGATCGAGCTGACCCGTTTCTCCGACCAGCCGATCGATGCGCTGCGCGTGCTCGGCCCGCACTATTTCACCGATGGCGTCACGGTGTTCTACGCGTTCACACCCTCCCAGCCGCAGCCGCTGCGCGGCGCCGATCCGGCCGCGTTCCGCGTGCTGTCCGGCGGCTGGGCGCGCGACGCGACGCGGGCGTTTCATCTCGGCGTCGTCAAGAAAGGCATCGACCCGGACCGGCTGCAGGTCGAAGGCAGCTATGCGTGGGACGGCGAGCGCCTGTTCTGCGACGGCAAGCCGCTGCAGGTCGACGTGCCGGCCAGCGCGCTCCAGGTGCTGCACCCGACGTTCCTGCGCGCCGGCGACAAGCTGTTCTTCGGCCGCCGACCGGTATCGACGAAGCGCGTGCACCTGCCGACGCTCGAATTCCTCGACGACGATTTCGCGCGCGACAGCAAGCGTGCGTATATCGTCGGCTACGTGAGCCTCGTCGAGATCGACGGCGCCGATCCGGCCACGTTCCGCGTCGTCGAACCGGGGACCGCGGCGGACAGCGCGCGTCGCTACGACGCGCGGACCTTGCGCGACGCGACGGCGCCGCGCGACTGACGCACGCCGCCACACGCAAGCGGGCAGGACGCGGTCGCGCCCTGCCCGATCGGTCATCCTATCCATCGGCGGCGGCCCGCCGGCGCCGGCACGGCGATCGCGCCGCCGCACGCACCGCCGGCCACATCGCCTGCGTTACTTCGCCGCGTTCGCCGTCATCTTGAAGATGCCCTGCGCGTTGCCGGCATCGAAACGCAGGTCGGTCACCCAGCGGCGCGCCGCCTGGTCGAACGTGCGCTTGCGCGTGATGAACTCGTAGAACGAACCCGGCACGTTGCGCTTCACCGTGCCGCCGTCGCGCGTGCGGAATTCCCGCTCGACGATATCCGCGCGATACGCGGTCTGGAACACGCGGCCCGAGCGCGAACGCTCGACTTCCGGCTTCATCGGGCGGCCCTTCGCCTTCTCGTCGTCGGCCAGCTTGAACACGTCGGCGACGCGGTCGGTCGCATGGTTGAACGCATTGCCTTCGGTCGAGATCCACGCCATTTCCGCCGATTCGAGCAGCAGCGTTTCGTAGTCGAGTTCGTTCGGCACGTCGTGCTGGCGCGCGAACGCCCCGACAATCTCCGGCAGCAGCGCGTGCGCGGCCTCCAGCGGCAGCCAGCCTTCGCGCTCGACTTCCCACAGCAGCGCGACGGCCGCCGGCGACAGCGGATCGCGCGACGTGCTCACCACGTTCGTCACGGCCTGCTGGAATTCCTTCGAGAAACGTTCCGGATGCAGCTCGCTGACGAAGAACTGCGCGATTTCGTCCGGTGCGTCTTCATGCGCATACGCACGGCCCGTCATGCCGAGCTTGTCGAGCGGGTAGCGGCCGTTCAGGCGGAAGCCGAGCGGACGCAGGATGCGCGTGAACGCGGCCTCGCCCGGCGGCAGCGCGCCCGTGTGCGGCCAGCGTACCGTGCGCAGCGCGCCGTGGTCGAAATAGACCGAGCCGCCGCTTTCGATCGCGTCGGCCGTATACGCGCGGCCGTTCGCCGAACGCTCGAGTAGCCCTTCGAACAGCGCCATGTTCATCGCCTGCGCGATTTCCGCGCGCGTGACGACGCCGTCTTCCCATTCTGCGAGGATGGCCGGCATGTTCAGGGTCGAGAACAGGGCGTCGGTCTTCGCCTGTCCCAGCAGCTTCGTCAGCAAGCTCTCGATATTCGGATTGCGCATCAGGATTCTCGTCTCGGGGGACCGCCGGCAAACGTGCCGGCAACTCGTTGGCCGGCCGCCCAGCGGGCGCGCGGCCTTGCGTGGGGAGCATTATTCAAAGGGTTGCAGCCGGGCGTAAAGCGAGATTAAATTGATACGTGATGAGTTTTTGGAATTATCGGCCGCTCCGCTGCTCCGCCTCCCGCCTTGTGTCGCGCGGGCCTGATCGTCAGATGAATTCAGGGCCTGTTTAGATATGGAACGCACATGCGAATGCCCGAAATCGCTCGTAGGGCAAGGAGTGAGGAGCGCCGTTTGGCCGAGCCAAACAAGTGACGAGCGACGCCGCCATACGGGCGATTTCGGGCATTCCCGTGACATGATTTTTCTTAATTTGGGGTTGCCACGAGAACGGCCGCTCGCTGCGTTGTGCTCCTTGCGAATACGTCAGTATTCGCGGCGTCACACGCCTCGCGAGCGGCCGTTCTCGTGGCAACGCATGCGCGTTCCATATCTAAACAGACCCTGACATCATGCGCAAATTCAAGATCCCCAACATGGGCGCGCTCGTGGCTTTCGAAGCCGCCGCGCGCCACGAAAGCTTCACGCACGCGGCCAAGGAGCTGTTCCTGACCGAAAGCGCGGTATCGCGGCAGATCGCGACGCTCGAGGCGAGCCTCGGCGTGCGGCTGTTCGCGCGCGTGAAGCAGCGCGTCGTGCTGACGCGCGCCGGCAAGCTGTACGGCACGCAGGTGCGGCGCGCGCTGGAGGCGCTCGACCGCGACACGCTGTCGATCATCGCGCACGGCAGCGGCGGCGGCTACCTGGAGCTGGCGGTGCTGCCGACCTTCGCGTCGCACTGGCTGATCCCGCGCATCAAGAGCTTCTACGACCGCACGCCCGACGTGCGCGTGAACATGGGGAGCCGCACCGACCTGTTCTCGTTCGAGGACACCCACTTCGAGGCCGCGATCCACTACGGCAAGCCGACCTGGCCCGGCACGTCGTCCGACTACCTGTTCGGCGAGGAAGTCGTGCCGATCTGCTCGCCGGCACTGCTCGACGGGCCCGTGCGCAGCGTCGAGGATCTGCTCGCCTACCCGCTGCTGCACTCGACGACGCGCCCCGGCGCGTGGGCGCAGTGGTTCGAGGCGCACGGCGTCGAGGACATCCGCACGATGCAGGGCGTGCGCTACGAACTGCACACGATGCTGATCAGCGCGGCCGCGGCCGGGCTCGGCGTCGCGCTCGTGCCGAAATTCTTCGTCGAGGAACAGTTGCAGCAGCTCGGGCTGATGGTGCCGTGCGACGCGGCGACGGTCGGCGATTCCGCGTACTACCTCGTGTATCCGACGGAGTTCAGCCACAGCAAGCCGCTGGAGCTGTTTCGCGGCTGGCTGCTCGAGCAGGCGAGCGCGTATGCGGCGCCGGATCCCGATGCGGAGAGCGGCGAGATGGTGGACGACGAGGACGTCGAGTAACGTCGCGGTCGCGCCATGCTTATGGCGCGGTGGCCTCGCACGCGTGTCGCGCCGGCGGACTGGCCTTCACCACCTTCACCAGCCGCGCGTGATCGGGCTCCTCCAGCCCCGGGCACACCGTGTCCAGATCGCGGATCACGAGCGTCGCGCGCCCGTCGAACCGGCACACGCCTTCGGGTTGCGCGGCGGGCAGCCGCAGGCCGCGCCGTGCATCGCGCTGGTTCATGAACCGGATCACACCCGCGCGTTGCGAACGGTCAGGCAGGTGCCGCGCCGATGCGTCGTCCTCCTCGAACCACACGTCCTGCCCGCTCGATTCGTCGCCGTAATCGAGCGTGTAACGGCCCGACAGCGTGATCGCCCGGGCGACATGCACCGAATGGCATTCGGGTTCGGCATCGCCCGGGATCGTCTGCGCGCGTGCCGCAACCGGGCCACAAGCCAGCCACAACACGGCGCACAGCACGCGGGCGCGGCCGGTCATGCGCGACACATCAATCGATTGGCGGATCATGGGCAGTAACGTGCGGGGCATCGTGACGAAGACCCGCATTGTCGCCTGACGCATGCATCACGTGCATCACATGTGCCACTTCACCGTGGCGGTCAGCGTGCGCGGATCGCCGGGCATGTTGTACAGGTCCGCGTTGCCGTGCGCGGCGATGAAGTAGCGGCGATCGAACAGGTTGTCGAGCGTGAGCGTCACGTCGACCTTCTTGCTGCGATACCCGGCCCCCAGGTTGAACACCGTGAACGACGGCAGCGTGACGAGGTCGCTCGCCGACGTGTAGCGCGCCGACTGAAACTGCATGCCGGCCGCCGCGTAGAAACCGTACGGCAGCTCGCGCTTGAGCCACAGGTTCGCGCTGTGACGCGGCATCAGCCCCGGCGTGTTGCTCGACACCGCGACGCCCGCCGCCGTCGATTGCGCGGAGCCGTCGACCGTGCCGTTCAGGTACGCGTAGCCCGCATACACCGACCACTTCGGCGCGATCTCGCCGGTGAAGCCCAGCTCCATCCCGTGCACGTGCTGCGTGCCGATCGGCAGCGCATAGCCGGGATTCGCCGGGTCGCCGATCTGCTGGTTGGTCTGGCGCATGTCGAACAGCGCAACGCTGGCCGTCGCCTTGCCGCCGAGATCGAAACGCGAGCCGACTTCATACGCGGTGGTCTTCTGCGGCGCGAGCGCGGCGCCGTTCGAGAACGCGCCGGCGCTGATCAGCGTGTCGGCCAGCGGCGAGAACGACTGGCTGAACGAGCCGTACAGCGTCAGCCAGTCGAGCGGCTCGTAGATCAGGCCGACGCGCGGGCTCCACGCACGATCGGTGCGGTCGAGGTTGACGTTCGACGACGTGTAGTCGTGGCGGATCTGGTTCAGGTAGTCGAAACGCAACCCCGCGAGCACCTTCCAGTGTTCGGTCAGCGAAATCAGGTCCTGCGCGTAGACCCCCGCGAGCCCGACGACCGTCGACGCGTTCGTCTTCGCCCGCGCGCCGGTCGGCACGCCGGGCAGGATCACCGCCTGCGGATCGAACAGATCGTAGGTCGCCACCTTCGACACGCTGTAGATCGTGTCGAACTTCTGCTGCTGCGACAGTTCGAGCCCGTACAGCAGCTCGTGGCGCATGCCGAACAGCGAGGTCTTCTGCGTGAGTTCGAACATCCCGTCGATGCCGTGGTCGGTGCGCTGGCGCGTCGACTGGTCGAGCGTCACGACCGGATGCGCGGCGGTCTTGATCGGCTCGTACGTCACGTAGTTCTTGCGTTCGAGCGAGAAGTCGTACGCGCGGATCGCGCCATGGAACGACAGCGAATCGCTGAAGCGATGGTCGAGCGACACCGTCGCGCTCTTCGCGGAGACGTCGTTGTACGAGCTGTTCGCCGCGTCGGCCGAGCCGTAGTACGTGTTGATCGGCACATCGACCGGGCGGCCGAGATACGCGGGCAGCCCCTGGTCGGACGTACGGCGGTCGTGCAGGTAGTCGAATTCGACGTTCAGCACCGTGTCGCTGTCGAGCTTGAACTGCGCGGACGGCGCGATCGCCTGGCGGTTGAGCTGAAACTGGTCGCGGAAGCTGTTCGAGTTCTCGGCCGCGCCGGTGATCCGGAAACGCGCCGCATCGTTCGCATTCCAGCCGAGGTCGAATTCGCCGCGCCGCTCGCCGCGCGTGCCGAGCGTCACGCCGACGTCGTTGACCGGCGTCGCCAACGGCCGCTTCAACACGCGGTTCACGATGCCGCCTGCCGAGCCGCGCCCGTACAGCACGGCCGCCGGCCCCTTCAGCACTTCGACGCGGTCGACGTTCGACAGGTCGCGATAGTAGAGCGCATCGTCGCGGATGCCGTCGACGTACTGGTCCGTGATGCTGTTGAAGCCGCGGATCGTGATCTGGTCGCGCTGGCCATCGCCGACCGAGAAGCCGACGCCCGGCACGTTGCGCAGCGCATCCTGCATCGACGTCGCGTTCTGGTCCTCGATCACCGCGTGCGGCACGACGTTCACCGTCTGCGGCACGTCCATCAGCGACATGTCGGTCTTGGTCGCCGCGCGCGAGTGGCCGCCGTCGTACGACGCATGCTCGGCGGTTGCATTGACGGAGATCGCGGGCAGGGTCGCGGCGGCGGCGCTTGCCTGCGCGAAGGAGGTGCGTGCGCCGGCCAGCGACGTGGCGATCAGCAGCGCATGGCACGCGCTCTTGTTGAGTTTCATCGTTGAAGTAAAGGCTGAGGGAAAACGGTGAGCGCAAACCCGTGCGGCCGACGCAGATTCATCAGCCGGCGAATCGACAGGCGGACTCGTGTCTGCGCACAACGGACGGCGCACAAAAAATTGCCCCGTCGCACCGGCCGGCATGGCCGGTACGAAAACACCGTTGCGACGCGTCACGGCTCGTAACGGAGCGAAATATTAAACGAGAATGATTCGCGTTATTAGTTGATTTCCAACATGTCGCCTTCGTGCAACGTACATCCGGCTGACACTGCGGATTACTGACGAATCGCTTTCAGTTTCGCGCATCGATGCGCGGACTTCGTAATGAAATAGAAAGGAAATGAGTGGACGCGGTGCGTTATGACCGTATGGATCGAAGGGCTGCTTGGGATGCTACGTTCAAGGACACACACTTCGAGGCCGCGATCCACTACGGCAAGCCGACCTGGCCCGGCACGTCGTCCGACTACCTGTTCGGCGAGGAAGTCTTGCCGATCTGCTCGCCCGCATTGCTGAACGAGCCCGTCGAGCGCGTATGCGGCGCCGGAGCGCGATGCGAACGACGCCGATGAGGAGGACGACGAGGACGTCGAATGATGCAAGCCATCGCGACATCCCGCCGGCGCGTCGACGGGCCGGCGCGGCCCGTCGACGCCCGGTCTTACTTGAGGCGGCAGTCGCGAACGGTCGCGATCCCCGATGCAAAGTCGCCCACGCAATGCAGCGTGACGCGCTTGCCGACCAGCCGCTGCGCCTTCTGTTCGGCCGCCGCATCGACGAACGACGCGCGCACCGCCTGATCGGCATCCGCGTCTTCGCCGATCTCCGCGAGCGTCTTGCCCGTGAAACCCTTCTGGAGCCCGAGCAGCGTGCCCGTCAGCGCGACCGGCTGGTCGAAATACTTGTCGCCGCCCGAACCCGTATAAGCGTCGATCATCTGCGCGGCCGATACCTTGAGCTCGCCTTTCGCGGCCATGGCGCCCGAGGCGATCGTCAGCGCGAGCGCGGCAAGTGCGATTCGTTTCATTGTGTGGATTCTCCGTGGTTGAACAGTATTTGGAAAAAGATGGCGCTCGCGCGCCGGCGGAATACGACGACCCTGCACGCACGCGCCCCGTGTCCGCCTCACGGGCAACACGACGGCGCACGACGTGCACGGCCTGACAACTATTTGCGTGGGGCTGCTTCGATCAGTGCGACGGCCCTGCGGTCGTACACGTCAGGCGTCGCCTTCGCGCCGCGCACGACGGCTTCGCGCACGCTGCCGGTGGCGTCATCCCTGCCCGCGCCGATCAGCGCGGGCGCATCCGGATCCGCGCCGGCATCGAGAAGCGCCTTCACGCAGTCGGGGTTGTGCACGATCGCCGCGCGCAGCAACGGCGTCTCCCCCCAGCGGGCGCGTTGCTCGCCCCGTTGCGGCTCGATCGGCGTGCCCGGTTCATGCAGAATCGCGATGCGCTCGGCCGCAGTCGGGTCGGGCTGACCGTCCAGTTCGTAGCGTCGCTCGCACACGAAGCTGAGCGGCGTCTGTCCGGTCTTCGCATGCGCGTACGGATTGGCGCCGGCGTCGACCAGCAGCTTGAGGATGTCGAGATCGGATGCCGCGCGTCCGGTCAGCACCGTGTATCCGTTCGGGTCGGTGGCGCGGGCATCGGCGCCGGACTTCAGCAGCATCCGGACGAGTTCGGGCGAAGGGGTATACGCATTCGCGGCCATCACCAGCGGCGGCTCGCCGCTCGGCGCGATCGCGTTGACGTTCGCGCCCGCGTCGATCAGCAGGCGGATCGTTTCGAGCTGGTGGGGCTTGAGTTCGCCGAGCGTCGCGTTGCTGATCGCGTACGTCAGCAACGTCCAGCCCTTGGGCGACATCGGCATGTTGATCGCAACGCCGGACGCGATGAACAGTGCGACGACGTCCGGCACCTGGCTGACGACGGCCAGCCCCATCGGCGTGAGTTCGGCATCCGGCATCGCATAGCGCTGCTTCGCCGTCTTGTCATACGGACGCGCGCCCTGCTCAAGCAGCGCGCTGACGCGCGCCAGGTTCCGCGGGGTGCTATCCGCCGCGTAGTCGCCCATGGCGACCATCAGCTTCCATTCCTTGCCTTCCAGCGCGTAGCTCGCACCGGACAACGCCATTCCGGCGCACAGGCAGGCCATCCCCCGTGCCAGCACGGTAGCGGCTTTTTTCGTTCTTGACCGCATGAACGCTCTCAGTATCGTTGTGTGTATTCGTGGCGCTGTCGCGCGCCGACATGATCGACGAAATACCAAACACGCACAATGTTCGCGCGATATTCTCTAAAGGCGGGACGGGAAAGCAACCAGGACGACGAGGATGGGGAGCGACGCGTGTGGCCCGCTGCGAATGTCCGGTGCGCGCCGGACCGGGCAACCCCGACCCGGCGCTCCGGGCAGCCGACCTCGCATCGGCAGTGCGGCGGACCTTCTTCCGTTCTTCACTACATATGCTCTCAGGCTCACTTCATTTTTTTCTTCGCCGCGCCGAACGATTATCCGCGCAATCCGGGCCAAGGGAAACGTTTGCGGGCGCAGTTGGCGCGTTATACCAAGCATTCAGCAACAGTCTTTCCAAATGCTTACGGCACATGCGGCACCGTTCGGCAAATCTTGCGTTCACGCCGGCGTTCCTTTTTAATGGAACTGGTTCCAAACATTGATTCGGCCATGGCCACGCGTGACGCGTCGTCGTCCGCGCGTCATGATGCCGATTCAGGATCGAGGATCGCTCAGCTCAGGATTCGCATCGCCCGTCCTTCCCGGACACCCCGTCAAACGAGACCGTCATGCCCGATTCCGCCTCCCTGCAGCAGTTGTTTCCCGCCTTTCAGGACATTCCCGCCGAGTACCGGCTCACTTCGCCGATTCACCAGCGCGTGTCGCTCGTCGACGGCGAGTTACGGCCGTGGGACGGCGCGACCAAGACCGTGCTGTCGCCGGTGTGCGTGCGACAGGCGGACGGCGGCGTCGAGCAGGTCGAGATCGGCAGCTATCCGGTGATGGGCGAAACGGAAAGCGACGCGGCGCTCGACGCCGCGGTGCGCGCGTACGACGCCGGCCGCGGCGAGTGGCCGACAATGAAGGTCGAGCAGCGCATCGCGTGCATGCAGGACTTCATCAAGCGGATGGTCGCGCAGCGCGAGTTGGTGGTGAACCTGATCATGTGGGAAATCGGCAAGAGCCTCGCCGATTCGCAGAAGGAGTTCGACCGCACCGTCACCTACATGACGCAGACGATCGACGCGCTGAAGGAACTCGACAACGCGAATTCGCGCTTCGTGATCGCCGAAGGCACGATCGGCCAGATCCGCCGCACGCCGCTCGGCGTCGTGCTGTGCATGGGCCCGTACAACTATCCGCTGAACGAGACCTTCGCGACGCTGATCCCCGCGCTGCTGATGGGCAACACCGTGGTGTTCAAGCCGCCCCAGTACGGCACGCTGCTGTTCGAGCCGCTGCTCGAAGCGTTCCGCGACGCGTTCCCGAAGGGCGTGATCAACACGATCTATGCGCCGGGCGCGGTGGTCGTGCCGCACATGCTCGCGTCGGGCAAGATCAACGTGCTCGCGCTGATCGGGTCGAGCAAGGTGGCCGACCACCTGAAGAAGCAGCACCCGAAGTCGCACCGGCTTCGTGCGATCCTCGGCCTCGACGCGAAGAACGCGGCGATCGTGCTGCCCGACGCCGATCTCGACCTCACCGTGAAGGAATGCCTGCTCGGCGCGCTGTCGTTCAACGGCCAGCGTTGCACCGCGCTGAAGATGCTGCTCGTGCACCGCTCGATCGTCGATGAATTCCTGAAGCGCTTCACCGCCGCGCTCGAACAGCTGAAGATCGGCATGCCGTGGGAGAAAGGCGTCAGCATCACGCCGCTGCCCGGCATGCATCGCACGGCCTACATGACGGACGCGATCGACGACGCAAAGGCCAAGGGTGCGCAGGTCGTCAACCATTCGGGCGGCGAGTTCAGCAAGACGCTGTTCTATCCGGCCGTCGTGTATCCGGTGTCGGAAGGGATGAAGCTGTACCGCGAGGAACAGTTCGGGCCGATCATTCCGGTCGCGCCGTTCGACGACGTCGACACCGCGCTCGACTACGTGACGACGTCGGATCACGGCCAGCAGGTCAGCATCTTCGGTTCCGATCCGGCGCAGATCGGCGCGCTCGTCGATCCGCTCGTGAACCAGGTGTGCCGCGTGAACATCAACTGCCAGTGCCAGCGCGGGCCCGACGTGTTCCCGTTCGCGGGGCGCAAGGATTCGGCGGAAGGCACGCTGTCGGTGAGCGACGCGCTGCGCGCGTTCTCGATCCGCTCGATGGTCGCGGCGAAGCAGACCGAAGGCAGCAAGCAGCTGCTCGATTCGATCGTGTCGGATCACTACTCGAAGTTCATCAATACGGGCTTCATTTTCTGACGCGAGCCGTTCGCGAAATAGCCGCTGCACACGCCCGTGCAGCGGCTTTTTTGACCCTGCGCGCAACTACGCCCGAACCGGGAACGTCAATGCGTCGAGATCGAGCGGCCCGCCGGTCAGCTGAACCGGGCCTTCATCGCCGATCAGCACCGTATCGGAATGACGGAAGCCGCCGACACCCTCGATATAGATGCCCGGCTCGATCGTCAGGCACATCCCCTTCTCGATCGGCCGGTCGTAGCCTTCGGCGAAGAACGGCGCCTCGTGCGCGGTGACACCCATTCCGTGCCCGGTCCGGTGCAGCATCCGGTCGCCCATCCCCGCGCGGCGGAAATAGTCGTTGACCTTGCGATCGACGTCGCTCAGCAGCGCGCCGGGCATCGCCGCGTCGAACGCCAGCCGCCGCCCTTCCGACATCACGTCGAACGCGCGTCGCGCCGCGTCCGGCACATGGCCGAGGAAGAAGGTCCGCTCGACTTCCGCGCCGTAGCCGTTCATCACCGCATTGACGATCGACACATGCGGGCCGCCCTCTTCCATCCGCATGTCGATGTTGCTGAAGTTGTGCGGATCGTGCGACACGCTGCCCGGCTGGAACACCGCGACGATCCGCGTCGCCAACGGGTTCAGCGACGGATCGTCGGCCAGCAGCCGCTGCATGATGAAGCCGCGAATGCGCGACGACATTTCCGCCATCCCGAGCCCCGGGCGCGCTTCGCTCAGCAGCAAGTTGTGCGCGTCGGTTGCGATCCCGCACGCATACACGTGGCGGCCGATCTCGTAGTCGGACTTGATCATCCGGACGTCGTCGATGATGTCGATGCATACGCGCTCGCCCGGCGTCTGCGCATAGACCTGCAACGGACACACCGACTCGACACCGACACGCTCGCCCGGCCCGAACAGCGCGTTGAAACGGTCGCTCCATTCGCGTCCGGCCGGCGCTGGAAATTCGAAATATGGAACCAGCTCGAGTTCGCCGATCGAGCGCGTCCGCACATGCGGCTGCTCGAGCTGCGGCACGACGAACTGCGGCGGGCCGCTGCGCGAAATGACCAGCACGAACGGCCGCTCGTGGACGATGTTCGCGAAGTTCGTCAGGTAGTAGATGTTGTCCGGGGAGAACGCCACATAACGATCGAGGCCGGCTTCCGCCATGCGTGCGCGCACGCGGTCGAGGCGCCCTTCGAGTTCCGCCTCGCTGGGCGGTGCGAAAGTGGGTTTGAACTTCATGCGTGACTTCTCCTGTTGAGGGTGAGGGGGCGGCCGCACGGGCCGGTCATTGCGATGTCGCTGCACCCGCACATTTCATTCGTTATCCTTCGTTTCAACGATACCCACATCGACTGAATTCGGCTCGCTTATTCGCTCGCCATACGACGGAACCCGAGCAGCGCGACCAGGCTCACGACCGACATCGCGACGATGTACAGCGCGGGCGACGCCTTGTTGTGCGTGGTCGCGATCAACCACGTGACGATCAGCGGGGAAAAACCGCCGAACACCGTCGTCGGGATGTTGTACGACACCGCGAGGCCGGTGCTGCGCACCGCGGCCGGGAACGCGCGCGCGGCGAGCGCGGGCACCAGCCCGACGAGCACGCCCATCGGCGCGGCGGCGGCGGCCTGCATGATCAGCAGGTTGCGCAGCGAAGGGCTCGCGATGACCCACGTATAGAGCGGCAGCGTAATCGCGGACAGCACGACGATCGCGGCAGCGACCATCGCGGCCGGCCGGCGCCAGACGTCGCCGAGCAGGCCCGCGAGCGGCGCGATCGCAACCATCACGATGCCGGCGACCGTCGTGCTCATGAACGGCGCGGATATCGGCAACCCGAGCTGCTTCACCGCGAACGTCGGCATGTAGATCAGGTACATGTAGAACGCGGCGGTACTGACGATCGTCACGCCGGTCGCCGCGAGGAATGACGCGAGGTGCTCGCCGAACAGGCACCTGAGCACCTGCGAAACCGGCAGCGCTTCGCCGTGCACGAACGCATCGGTTTCCGACACGCTCCTGCGGATATAGAAGCCGACCGGGCCGATCAATAACCCGACGACGAACGGCACACGCCAGCCCCAGCTTTCGATCTGATGCGGGCTGAGCGACGTCGTCAGAATCGTGCCGATCATGCCGCCCAGCACGATGGCCAGCATCGTGCTCGACATCTGCAGGCTCACGAAGAAATGGCGTCGATGCGGCGGCGCCTTTTCCGCGAGGAAGGCAACGGTGCTGCCGAATTCGCCCGATGCCGCGAAGCCCTGCACGAGTCGCGCCAGCACGAGGATCGTGGCGCCGAGCCAGCCGGCCTGCGCATACGGCGGCGCCACCGCGATCGCGGCCGTGCCGGCCAGCATCAGCCAGATCGTGACGGACATCGCCGCCTTGCGGCCGTATCGGTCGCCGTACAGCCCGAGCACGACACTGCCGAGCGGCCGCACGACGAACCCCACGCCGAAGGTCGCCGTCGCGAGCAACAGCGACCCGACCTGCCCGGCCACCGGAAAAAACAGCTTCGCGATCACGCTGGCGAAATAGCCGTAGATCACGAAGTCGAACCACTCGAGCGCATTGCCCGCGGCGGCGGCCGCGACGTCGCGCAGCGTGCCCGTTCGCGCGGACGGCGGCGCCTCCGCCGAACGGCGATCGAACGCCAGGGCGCCGGCCGGATTCACTGCATCCTCTTTCATCGTCTGTCTCCTCCACCTGCTGGCTGCGGTGGCTTCGTGCTCATGTTCGATGCGCCCCGTTACCGCGTCCAACGGATTTCCGGAATATGATCATCACCAACGTGAATAATGGTGCGAGCCGGCATGCGGCTTCGTCGGGTCGCCAGGCCGGCTCGCTGCAAGGGCAAACGCGACCTTGCCCGCGTCCCGTGTCGCCCGGACACTGGCAACCGCAACGTTCCGCTTTCCGCAGCCACGTGCGGGATGCCGGCACCCGAACCGGAGATGTGCGATGAAGGATGTGTTCCGCCAGCTCGACCTCAACCTGCTGCGCGTGTTCGCGGCATTGATGGCCGAAGGCAACGTCACGCGCGCCGCCGAGCGGCTGGCGCTTTCACAGTCGGCGGTCAGCAATGCGCTGCGCAGGCTGCGCGAATCGCTCGACGACGTGCTGTTCGAGAAGACCGTCTCGGGTGTGCGGCCGACCGCGCGTGCGCGCGAGCTGTGGTCGGCGGTCCAGCCGCACTTCGACGCATTGAAGCAGGCGATCTCGCCCGACCAGTTCGACCCGCAAGCACATCGGGGCACCTTTACGATCGCGATGTCGGACTACTCGGTCGAGCGCATCATGCCGCGCCTCGCGCGGTACATGGGCACGCATGCTCCGTCGATGCGGATCGAGCTCACGCCGTTCAGCGTCGCCGACCTGCCGGGCATGTTCGACCGTGGCGGCGTCGATCTCGCGATCGGCGGCTACCTGAACGACTCGAGCCCGAGCAGCGGCGTGCGCACGCACGAGATGTGGCCGATCCACTGGAGTTGCTTGATGCGCAAGGATCACCCGCTCGCGAAGGGGCCGCTCACGCTGAAGCGCTTCCTCGCGGCGCGGCATCTCGACGTCGGGTTTTCGGGCATGCGGGTGCCGGTGTACGACAGCCTGCTCTCCGCGCACGGCCTGCAACGCAATCTCGTCCTCACGCTGAATGCGTACTCGCCCGCGCTGGCGATCATCCGGGAGTCTGATTTCATCGGCGTGCTGCCGACCACACTGCTCGATCTATCGATCCATGAAAAGGAACTGGTGTCGCGGCAACCGCCGGTGCGCATGCCCGCACGGCCCTACTGCGTGATCTGGCATCAGCGCTGGGACAGCCATCCCGCGCACCGCTGGCTGCGGCAGACGATCGTGTCGCTGTTCACGCATCCGGCGGAGCAGCCGGGCAGCGCCGGGCGCCCGGCAACCCGGCGCGCGGCCCGCTAGTTGCGCGGGTGCGCCACCTCAGACGTTCGATACCAGCAGCCGGATCCCCGCCACGCCGAACACGACGGCAAGACACGCTTCCATCGCGCGCCGGCCGCGCACGTACAGCCGGCGCGCACCGTCCATCGAGAACACGAGCGCATAACCGCCGAACACCAGGCACCCGATCACGAGACAGCCCGGCACGACGGCGCCGTGCGACGCGCCCGCGCCGTTCGATGACAGCGCAACGATCGACACCCACACGAGGATCGCTTTCGGATTGGTCAGGTGCAGCATCGCGCCACGCACATAGAAGCGCGACAGCCGCTGCTCGCCCGCCGCGTTCAGCGACGCCGCCCCCTTGCCCGACAGCGCCGTGCGCCCCGACTTGAACGCGAGCCACAGCAGATACATCCCGCCAAAGAGCTTGATCGCGACCAGCAGCTTCGACCACGCGAGCAGCGCGGCCGACACGCCGAGCGCCGCCACCGTCGCCCAGAGCATCGACCCGGAAATGACGCCGAGCGCGAACGCGAGCGCCGCCTTGCGGCCCTGGTTCGCGGCGACCGACATGATCGCGAGATTGCTTGGCCCGGGGCTGGCCGTACCGATGAAATAGGCCGTGTAGGCCAGCAGCAGATTGGCCGAGAAGAAGGTGTGGACGCTCATGTCGAACCTCGCAAGGATGATCAGGGGATTGTTGGCAAACGCGCGCCGTCTGCCCATGGACAATTGGCCTTCAATTCGCTGGGCCAGTTGGACGGGGCGCGCAGCCGGATTGCCGCACGCGAATCCGTCTCGGTTTTGAAACACCCGTCACATTCGCGGGCGGGTTTTGCCGACCATGGCGGACATCCAGTCCCACCGCTTCCGGCAGCCCGGACGCCCGGCGGGCGCAGGCGGCACACGCGCGCCGGCCCGTTTCGTCAGACAGGTGGGGAACGCGCCACGCAATTTATTCCGGCGTTACGTTACATCCGTGAAGCATTTCGCCTTGGCGAGCCGCTCCGCGTACCCGATATGCGTCCCGCCACGCGTCTAGATGGCCGCCTCGATCCCCTCCGCCACCCAGTACCGGCGGGACTCGCCGCCCGCCTCGCTTCGCGGCTCAACAATACTCAACAATCGTCTCGCGGCACTGGTACGAAACCTGCATTCCGTTCGGGTGACAACCGCGCCGTTCACCACGCGGACACGAACCCACCGTCGGGCGCATCCACCGGACACGCCCGAACGATCCGAGCAAGTTACGAGGCCCTTCATGGATACGCTGCCCAATTCGTCCGACACGTCGTTCCAGCTCTTTCTCGCGAAGCTGCTCGAACAGCCGTTGCCCGACTGGACCGAAAAACAGCAGATGGAACTCGAGATGGCACGCTCGCTGTCCACCGAAATGGTTCACCTCGCCGAGGACATGCGCGGCCGCACGCCCGATCTCGCGCGCTGCCTCGTGCTGCTCCGCTACGCGAAGGTGCTCGACTTCATGCTGACATCGCTCGCCGCGCACCGCGACATTCATCCGCAGACGCTGCGCACGCTGTTCCGGCTCGCGAACCTGAAAGTCGACGATGCATATCCGGCCTGAGCCGGCGCAATGCATCGGCTGCCGCGGGCGTCACGCACGACCGCGGCGGCCCCTCCCGATTCGCGGCACGCGCATGCCCGACGACCTCGCCGCATGATCGCCAGGAACCGGAAATCCCGACTGGCCGGCGCACTCGGCGTGTTCGTGAAACGCTACGGCCGCAAGGCACAGAAGCATCTCGACCCGAACGATCGTCGCCACGATCACGACGTCGAGCGGACGATGCGGCGCTTGTCGCCGGCCGACCTGTCCGATCTGCTGGCCGGCGATGACGGCAGCGCCGCCGACGACGAGCCCGGTTTCGCCGAGGTGAGGCGCGCGCCGTGAGCACCGTCGACTTCGACCGGATCTGGCCGGCCATCTGCACAACCCCGGCCTGGTCCGTGACGAAAGGCCAGGGCAGCTTTCTCACGTTCGAGTTCGGGCAACCCGCGCTGTACGTCAGGGAACCGCTCGCGGGCTCGCCCGGCCTGTCCGCGGCGGCGCGCGACAGGCTCGCGTCGCGGCGCGTGACGGTCGCCGGCAGCGGGCATCTGTGGATCTGCTACTGCCATTGGTCGATCGCACTCGACGGTCGCGAACTCGCACACAGCGAATCCCGGTCCGGCGACATCGCGGCCGCCGCGCAACGGCTCGACGGACAGATCCTGCAATCGGTCGCGCCCGGCGCGCAGCCGGGTTCGTGGGCGTTCAACTTCGACCTCGGCGGCAAGCTGACGACCTGGCCCTACGGCGGGGATCCGGCCGACGAACAGTGGCATCTGTACGACCGGCGCTCGGGCAACGTGCTGACCGCCCGCGCGGACGGCACCTGGTCATACGGCCCGGCGAACGCACCGCCCGGCAGCGGATCGTTCGGTTCCGGATAGCCGCGGCGGGCGCCCCATCCGCTTCCGGCCGCACGCGGGGCTGATACCGCGAATCAGCGTGCCAGCCGGCTCCTCCGCGCAAACGGAGGTACAATCGCGCGCCATGAACGCACTTCGCCACTTCCTGCTCCGGCAAGGCGTCGCGCGACAGCTTCTGTGGGGGTTCCTCCTCGTGACGCTGCTGTCCCGCGCGCTGATGTCGGGCGCCGTGATGCTCGATCCGGACGGTCCGGATGCGGGTTCGGTGGTGCTGTGTTCGGGCCGCGGCCCGCTGATCGTCAACGTGGCGGCACTCGCCGCCCGCTTCGATGCCGGCGCGCCGATCACACCGGCCAACGATGCGCGGGCGCTCGCCGATGTGCTCAAGCATGACGCGCATGCCGACCAGACAGCGTCGTCCGGCAGCGGCGACAGCCTGTGCGTATTCGGCGCCGCGCTGTTCACGGCGCTGGCGTCGTTCGTGCTGCGGGTGCTGCTGTTTCCCGCCGCCGTCGCGCCGCGGCGCTTCCGGATTCGCTTCGACCGGTTTCCCGTCGTGCGATCGATCTTCGACGATCGCCCCCCCTCCCGCGCACCTCCGCTGTTCTGCTGACGGTTCCACCCAGCGGCTCGTGCACGTCGACGTGCGCGGGCCTGCATGCCGTTCGTCTCACACGACCTGATTCAAAGCGTTCACCCGCATGCCCGCATCGCGCGGGCGCGCCGTCATGCGCCCCTTCCGCGCATGGCGCCGCGCCGCCCGTTCCATCGATGCGCGCTGGCGGGTGCAACGCGCGTTGACGTCCGCCGGCTCGCGCCGGCGTGGCCGCTCAACGAACACGAGGAGCTGACACCATGTCGACCACCGTCGAGCGAGCCCTCTCGCCCGCCCAATCCGCCCACGCCGGCTACCGGACGCTCTGGCGCTGGCACTTCTATGCCGGCCTGTTCGTCATGCCGTTCCTGGTGGTCCTCGCGATCACCGGCACGCTCTACTGCTTCCAGCCGCAGATCGAGCCGCTGCTGTATCCGCACCGGCTCGTCGTCGAGCCGCGCGCCACACCGCGACTCGATGCCGACGCGCTGCTCGCGAACGCGCGCACCGCGATGCCGGCCGGCGCGACGCCGGTGTCCGTCCAGGTCTCGACCGCACCGGACCGCAGCGCCGAATACGTGTTCCGGCTGCGCGACGGCAGCCGCGAGAGCGTGTATGTGAACCCGTACGACGGCAGCGTGCTCGGCACGCTGAGCGTCGAAAACCGCTTCATGCAAATCGACCGGATGCTGCACCGCAAGCTGCTGCTCGGCAAGACCGGCGAGTTGCTGATGGAGCTCGCCGCGTGCTGGACCTTCGTGATGATCGGCACCGGCATCGCGCTGTGGTGGCCGCGAGGCGCGGCGCGCGTCGGGCAGGCACTGCGTCCCGACCTGTCGCTGCGCGGCCGGCCGCTGTGGAAAAACCTCCACGCGACGGCCGGCATCTGGCTCGCAGCCGGCACGGTGGCGTTCATCCTGACGGGTCTGCCGTGGTCGGGCTCGTGGGGCAAGAACTTCAAGGCGCTGGCCGCGACCGTGAACCTCGGCGCGCCGGAAGGCGCATGGGGCGGCGGGTCGGTGCGCTCGACGCGCCCGGGTGCTGCCGCGGCGCCCGCGCCTGCCCAGGCCGCTGCGCCGTCCGGCCATCACCACGCATCCGGCGATTCGATGCCGGGGATGGTGATGGACGACCTGCCGTTGCCGCAAACGCCGTGGGCGGTCGGCAACGTGCCCGTCCCGCACTCGCCGTCGGCGCCGACGCCGGCACCGCTGCCGCTGGACCGCGCGATCGCGATCGTCGCGGGCCTCGGCGTGACGAGCGGCTACACGCTCGCGCTGCCGTCCGGCACGGACGGCGTGTTCACCGCGTCGTACTTCCCGGCCGACCCGAAGGCCGAGCGCACGATCTACATCGACCAGTACAGCGGGGCCGTGCTGAAGGACATCCGCTATGACGACTACGGCGCGGTATCGCGGGCCGTGTCGTACGGCACGTCGCTGCACATGGGCCGCTACTTCGGGCTCGCGAACCAGATCCTCTGCGCGGTCCTGTCGCTCGGGCTGGCCGCGATGGCCGTCACCGGTACCGTGATGTGGTGGAAACGCCGCCCGGCCGGCAAGCTGGGCGCGCCGTCGCGCGAACGCGGCACGCCGCCGATGCGCGGCTGGGTCGCGGGGCTCCTGCTGCTCGGCATCGTCTTTCCGCTGATGGGCGCGACGATCGTCGCGGTCTGGTTGATCGACCGTCTGCTGTTCGGCCGTGCGGCACGCGCAGCCGCCTGAACCATCGCGCGCCGGCACACGCCGCGCGCCGACACGTCAAGCCCGGGCCACGGCGTGGCTCGGGCTGCTCGCGCTCGTGCTCGCGCTGGTCGCGCCGCTGATCTCGCAACTGCGCGCCGCCGCATCCGATGACGGCTTGCCGGCCGCGCCGATCTGCTCGGCAACCGGCAACACGCTCGTGACGCACGCGCAACCGCAGGCGCCGTCGGATTCGCCGTCCGACCGGCATGTCGACCGCTGCGGCTATTGCGGCCTGCTCGCCGGCCATCCGCCGCTGCAGTACGCGGTGTTCCTGCCCGCCTCCCCGGCCGTGCGGCATGCGCTGCCCGAGCCACCGACCCTCTCCGCTCGCCACCCGTCGAAGCCCTACACGCTCGCCGCGCGCGGACCACCGTCCGCCCGCGCCTGACGCGCTTCTCGAACGAGCCGACGCACGACCGTGCCGACGTCGTTCGCACCGATTGCCTACCACCCCGATGCCCGATACCGAGCCCGCGCACGAGCGCGCGCAGCGCGCCGGCCGTGGTGCGTGCCGTCTCCGTTCCGCATTCACGATAACCCTACACACAACGACATGTTTCCCTTGACCCGTATTGCCGTCGCGCTGTCCGGCGCGATCTCCGTTCTGTTCGCCTCGAGCGCATGCGCACAAAGCGCCGCCGCGCCGGCCGAAGCGCCGGCCGCTTCGACGCTGCCCGCCATCAACGTCAACGCGCCCCGCACGGCGGATTCGCTGACGTCGAAATCGACCGACGACCTGAAACGCACGCTCGGCCAGACGGTCGGCTCGGTCGGTTTCGTCGACGCCGAAAGCTACCGGAACACCTACGCATTCACGCTGCGCGACGTGCTGAAGGACGTGCCCGGCGTGTTCGTCGAAAACCGCTACGGGCAGGAATTGCGGCTGTCGATTCGCGGCTCGGGGATCGCCCGCGCCTACCACACGCGCGGCCTCGAGATCCTGCAGGACGGCATCCCGACCAACCTCGCGGACGGCAGCGGCGACTACTACCAGATCGATCCGCTGGCGCTGCAGGCGGTGCAGGTCTACAAGGGCGGCAACGGCCTCGCGTACGGTGCGTCGACCCTCGGCGGCGCGATCGACTTCATCACGCCGACCGCCCATACGGCCGATGCGCCGAACATCGTGCGCGTGGAAGGCGGCAGCTACGGTACGGTGCGCACCAGTGCGCAAATCTCGCGCGTGCTCGGCCCGCTCGACTTCCTCGCGAACTTCAGCGTCAATCACGCGGACGGCTATCGCGATCATTCGAAGGGGCAATACGAGCAGTTCAATGCGAACGTCGGCTACCGGTTCAGCCCGACGGTCGAGACGCGCTTCTATGTCGGCGTGTACGTGGTCGACCAGTTGCTGCCCGGCACGCTGTCGCTGTCCGACGCGCTGAACAATCCGACCAAGGCCGCGCCGAGCGCGGTGTCGGGCGACCAGGCGCGCAACACGCGCACCGAGCGGATCGCGAACCGCACGACGGTGAAGCTCGATTCGGGCGAACTGCAGTTCGACACGTGGGCGATCCACAAGAGCCTCTATCACCCGATCTTCCAGGCGCTCGACCAGGACGGCTGGACCTACGGCTTCGCCCCGCGCTACACGGGGCACCTCACGCTCGGCGGGATGCGCAACGACCTGATCGTCGGTGCGCGCTTCTTCGGCGGCCGCACGCAGGCGAACCAGTACGTGAACGTCAACGGCGACAAGGGCGCGCAGACACTCGACTCGACGCAGACGGCGTTCAACTACGAGGCGTACGTCGAGAACCGGCTGTTCTTCGTGCCGACCGTCGCGCTGATGACCGGCGTGAAGGTACTGCACTCGGTGCGCGAGTACATCGACAACGGCGGGCTGCCGCGCGACCCGAACTACAAGTCGACGAATGCGAGCTACAGCGGCGTCAATCCGAAGCTCGGGCTGCTGTGGCAGCCGGATGCGAACACCCAGGCCTACGTCGACATCACGCGCAGCCAGGACGTGCCCGACTTCACCGACCTCACGCAGACCTTCTCGAACACGACGCGCTTCACGCCGCTCGCGGCGCAGCACGCGTGGACGATCGAGTTCGGCACGCGCGGCTCGCGCGAGCGCGTGAGCTGGGACGTGACCGCCTATCGCTCGCTCGTGCGCGACCAGTTGCTGCAGTACACGACGAACCCGGACGTCCCGGCGTCGACGTTCAACGCGAACAAGACGGTGCTGCAAGGGATCGAGGCCGGCGCGTCGGTCGAGTTGCTGCGTAACGTCACCGGTCGCGGCGCGGGCGACAAGGTCACGCTGTCGGGCATCTGGAACCTGAACGACTTCCGCTTCAAGAACGACCCGCAGTACGGCAACAACCGGATCGCGGGCGTGCCGTTGAACGTGCTGCGCGCGACGCTGGGTTACGCGCGCCCGAGCGGCTTCCACATCGCGGCGACCCTCGACTGGGTGCCGTCGGGCGCATGGGCCGACGATGCGAACACGCTGCGCGTGCCGAGCTACACGCTGCTCGGGCTGCAGGCCGGTTACGACTTCCGCAACGGGCTGTCCGTGTTCGTCGACGCACGCAACCTGACCAACAAGCGCTATGTGAGCGACATCAGCACGGTCGCGGATGCGCGCACCGCGAACACCGCGATCTTCTATCCGGGTGAAGGACGCAGTGTGTTCGCCGGCATGCGCTACGCGTTCTGATGCGTCGCCGCCCGCAGCCGTGCTCATTGCAAAGATTCGAAGGAAACCGAAACATGAAGTTCAGATTGATGCTGCCGGCTGCCTTGCTCGCCGCCTTCTCGGCCGCCGGGCAGGCACAGGAAAGCGACGTCAAGCACACCGGCGCCACGCTTGCGCCGATTCGCGTCAACGCACAGAAGGCGACGCCGCTCACGCAGCCGCTCGACACCGGCAGCCGCCTCGGCTTGACTTCGCTCGAAACGCCCGCGAGCGTCGAGCAGATCGATCGCAAGACGCTCGACACCCGCGGCGACAGCTCGATCGTCGACGCGGTGAGCCGCGCCGCCGGCATCAGCGCGTCGCCGCATCCCGGCAACGGCGACTCGGAGCTCGGCGCGCGCGGCTTCGTCGGCACGTCGTCGGTCACGCAGCTCTATGACGGCGTGCGCCCGTACGGCGCGATCGGCGTCACGTTTCCGTTCGACACGTGGTCGGTCGACCATATCGACGTGCTGCGCGGCCCGGCATCGGTGATCTACGGCGAAGGCGCGATCGGCGGTGTCGTCAACATCGTGCCGAAGAAGCCGACGCGCGGCGCGATCCAGAACGAGTTGCAGGTCGGCGGCGGCACCGAGGGCACGGCGCGAGTCGCGTTCGGCAGCGGCGGCGCGATCAACGACAAGCTGTCGTACCGCTTCGACATCAGCGGCAACCGCTCGTCGAACTGGGTCGATCGCGGCGATTCCCGCAACCTGTCGATCTCCGGTGCGCTGCGCTACGACGTGACGTCCGACCTGTACGTGACGGCATCGTATGCGCAGGGCTTCCAGCATCCGATGCAGTATTTCGGCGTGCCGCTCGTGAACGGCGCGCTCGATCGCGCGCTCGACAAGAAGAACTACAACGTCGGCGACAGCGACATCGCATTCCGCGACAGCTGGGCGACGGTATCGGCGAACTGGCAGCCGAGCGACAGCCTGAACGTGACGAGCACGCTGTACCGGATGAAGAGCAACCGTCACTGGAAGGACGCCGAGTACTACACGTACCTGCCGTCGACCGCGCAAGTGCGGCGCAGCAGCTTCACGGAGATCTTCCACGACCAGGAGCAGTACGGCAACGTGACGGCGGCCACCGTGACCACCGCGCTGCTCGGCATGCGCAACACGTTCTCGACGGGCTTCGAGTTCAATCACACGACGTTCCAGCACGACAACAACTCGCCGTATTCGGGTACGTCGACGGTCGATCCGTTCAACTTCGATCCGGGCAGTTTCATCAACACGGCCGGCACCTATCCGAAGTACCGCAGCCAGGCGAACCAGTACGCGCTGTTCGCCGAGAACCGGCTGGAAATCACGCCGCGCTGGTCGGTGATCGGCGGGCTGCGCTACGACCATGCGAGCGTGAACCGCGACGATCTCGTGAACGGCGCCGCGTTCACGAAGGTGTTCGCGAACACGGGCTGGCGCATCGGCACCGTGTACGACGTGCAGCCCGGCCTCGCCGTGTACGGCCAGTATTCGGTCGCGGCCGACCCGGTCAGCTCGCTGCTGTCGCTGAATGCGTCGAAGGCGAACTTCACGCTCGCGACCGGCCGGCAGATCGAGATCGGCGTGAAGCAGTCGCTCCTCGGCGGCAAGGCGGAATGGACGCTTGCCGCGTACCGGATCGTGAAGAACAATCTCCTGACGGCCGATCCACTGAACCCGAACCAGTCGATCCAGGTCGGCCAGCAGTCGTCGCGCGGGCTCGAGGCGACGGTCGGCGCGGAGATCGCGAAGGACTGGCGCGTCGACGCGAACGTGTCGATCCTGCGCGCGAAATACGACGACTTCCAGCAGACGTCCGGCGGCGCGACCGTCTCGCGCGCGGGCAACGTGCCGGTGTCGGTGCCGCAGCGGCTCGCGAACCTGTGGGTGAGCTGGCGCTTCGCGCCGGACTGGACGGGCATCGCGGGCGTCAAGTACGTCGGCAAGCGCTTCGCCGATACCGCGAACCAGCTCGTGATGCCGTCGTACACCACCGTCGACCTCGGCCTCGCGTGGAAGCCGCGCAAGGACACGACGATCACCGCGCGTGCGTACAACGTGTTCAACCGCCGCTTCGTGCAGTCCGCGTACTACAACGAGACGCAATACCTGCTCGGCAACGACCGGCGGTTCGAAGTGGTGGCGAACTACCGGTTCTGATTAATGCAGTAAACAGGCTCGATATTTCAGAAGGCAATCCGAAAGAATCGAGCCTTGAGACGACCCGCCGTGCGGCGGGCCGATCAGCGGGGGGCCGTCGATTCAGCCCCGCGCGCGCACGTCACGCACGCGTGTCCGTTGTGCGCCCCGCCATCCACTTCCGGTAGCGCCGCGTCTGGCACTGCGTGGCCAGCTGCTGCCCGACCAGCGCGCGCAGCGGCGACACCTGCGGGTGGGTGCGCCGCCCCACGCTCAGCCGCGCGAGCTGGAACTTGACGACGGCCATGTTGGCCAGCGCGCCCAGCGACTTGTTCTTCCACCGGATCGGCTCCAGCACCGGCGCGCTGTCCTTGCCGGCCCGCCAGTCGCGCGGCAGGTTCGGCTCGATCGACAAGGCGGTCGCAATGCCGACCATCGACACGCCGCTGTCGACCACCTGCTCGGCCACCACGCGGCGCCGGATGCCGCCCGTGACCATCAACGGCATGCGCGCGACGGCCGTGATGTCGCGTGCGAATTCGAGGAAATACGCTTCGCGGGCCAGCGTGCGCCCGTCGCGCGCCTCGCCCTGCATCGCCGGCACTTCATAGCTGCCGCCCGACAGTTCGACGAGATCGACGCCAAGCGGATTCAGCAGCTCGACCACGCGCTTCGCATCGTCCGCGCTGAAGCCGCCGCGCTGGAAATCGGCCGAGTTCAGCTTGACCGCGACCGCGAATTCCGGCGACACCGTCGCGCGCACGTCCCGCACGACATCGAGCAGCAGGCGTGCGCGATTCTCGACGCTGCCGCCCCACCGATCCTGCCGGCGGTTCGTCAGCGGCGACAGGAACTGGCTCAGCAGATAGCCGTGTGCCGCGTGAATCTCCACGCCTGTGAAGCCGCTTTGCTCCGCGAGTTGCGCGGCGCGCACGAAGCGCCGCTGCACGTCGGCGATATCGGCCTGGGTCATCTCCTTCGGCACCGGGAACCGCTTCGACAGCGCACCGAGCGCGAGCGGCACGGCCGACGGCGCGAGCGTCGTCTGGCCGAGCGCCGCCTGCATCTGGCGCCCCGGGTGATTGATCTGCATCCACGCGTGCGCGCCGCCCGAACGCGCCACCTGCGCCCAGCGGCGGAAGCGGTCGAGATGCGCGTCGTTCTCGAGCACGACGCCGTTCGGCCCCGTCATCGCGCGGCCGTCCACCATCACGTTGCCGGTCAGGATCAGGCCGACCTGGCCATCGGCCCACGCCTGGTACAGGCGCAGCAACGCGTCGGACGGTGCGTGATTCGCATCGGCCATGTTCTCTTCGATCGCGGCCTTGGCAAGACGGTTCGGAATCACCGCCCCGTTGGGCAGTGTCAGCGGTGTAAACAGGTTCATGGAGGGCACCCTCGATTGACGATGCCCAACGATAACTTTAAAGTCAACTTTAAGGTCAAGCCCTTTTGGAGCACCGCATGAAAATAGGCGAACTGGCGCGGGCCAGCGGTATCGCGGCATCGCGCATCCGCTTCTACGAAGCGAGCGGCCTGCTCGAACCGGCCCGTCGGCAGGCCAACGGCTATCGGGAATACGGGTCGGAAGCGTTGACGCGTCTCGCGATCATCGACCGTGCGCAGCGCGCGGGCTTTGCGCTCGACGAAATCCGCGCGGTGTTGCCGCCCGATCTCGGCGCGTGGCCGCGCGACGAACTGCTGGTCGCGCTGCGGCACAAGGTCGACGAAATCGTGCTGCTCGAACAGCGTCTCGCGCAGAACCGGCAACATCTGGCGGTATTGATCGACGAAATCGAGAACAAGCCGGACGGCGAGGATTGCGCGGAAACCGCGCAACGGATGCTCGACCGGCTGTGCGCGCAGGCCGACGAACCGCCCGTGTCCGCGCCCGCGCCCGTTCCGCGGCCAGCGCGCAAGCGCGCATGACTCGTTACACTGCGTCACCTGAAAAACAGTCAACCCGCGCTACGGCGAGACGAGCCGACGCGCGTGCGCCGGCTGGCGCAGCGCGACTTCAAGACCCGATCCGCATGACGATCCCCCGCATCAGAGGATTCCTCGTCGCCGCACTGCTGACGTTCGGCATCGGCGACGCCTGCGCCGCGACGTGCGGCGACATACCTGCGTCGTCCGCATGCGCCGACACCCCCGACCTTCCGGCCGACATCGTCGCGCAGCTTCCCGCCGGCTACGCCGCGCTGGATGCCGCGTCGGGGCGCCTGACCGACAGCGCCCGCATCGGCTATGTCGTCGTCGCGCATCGGCCCGACGACTCGATGCGCAAGGCATCACCGCGGCCGCTGATGATCTTCGTGCCAGACAAGGACGGGCACTACCGGCTCGCGGCGCGCAACGACACCGTGATAATGAAAGCCGACGAAGGCGGAATGGGCGACCCGTATCTCGATGGCGTCGCCGAAAACGCGCTGACGATCGAACCGCGCACCTTCACGGTCGAACAGGGCGTATTCGCGGGGCCGAGCCACTGGCGCGACCGCGTGACGTTTCGCTACGACGCCGCGCATCGCACCTGGGTGTTCCATCGCGAAGTCATGCGGAACTGGCAGCCCAACGACGACCCGAACGGCGATGCGCTGAAGGCCGACCCGGTGCGCGTCACGCGCGCCAATGCGGCGAAAGCCGTCACGTTCCAAGCGTGGCGGCCGAGTGACTGGTGCGAGTCGGCCGAACGGCACGACACCGATCCGGCGTGCGGCAAGCCGCATTGACGGCGACGCGGCTGCACGGCTGCACTGGCTGACGATGCGGGCGGGCCGGCGACACGCATGGGTGCTGCCGTGCCGCGCGAACGGTGTCTCTGCCGGCACGCGCGTGCGCCGTTCCGCAGCCGCGCAGATTCGCTTGCGTCGCAGGCAATCGACGCGCGCCGCCCGCGTCGCGATGATGGCGCCAGCGACGCACGAACCGCATCACGTCGAGGAGCCTGCCATGACCGCCTAGGCCTTGCGCTCCATCGGCTCGCCGACGACGAACCCGCCGCCCTGGAACCGCTGCGCGGGATCGTCGTAGTCGGCGGTCGGCGCCGTCACCGGGAACAGCCCGGCGAACTGCTCGGAGCTGTCGCGCGGACGGAAGCCGAGGAAACCCACCTTCGTGTTGTCCCACCACTTCACCGGGTTGTCCGACGCGCCGTACACGATCGCGTGCCCGACGCGATTCGTCAGCAGCGAGCAGCGCACGAGCTCGATGAAGTCGCGATAGCTGAGGAACGTCACGAGCATGCGCGGATTCTTTGGCACTTCGAACGAAGAGCCGATCCGCAGGCACACGGTTTCGATCCCGAAGCGGTCGAAGTAGTAGCGCGACAGCGATTCGCCAAAGCACTTCGTCACGCCATACAGGCTGTCGGGCCGCAACGGCGAATCGGCGTCGAGCACCTCCGTGACCGGATGGAAGCCGATCGCATGGTTCGAGCTCGCGAACACGACGCGCTTCACGCCATGCTTGCGCGCGGCTTCGTACAGGTTGTACGTGCCGGTGATGTTCGCGCCGACGAGATCGTCGAACGGTGCGTCGACCGAAATGCCGCCGAGGTGGACGATCGCGTCCACGCCGTCGACGAGCTGCATCACCGCGGCCCGGTCGGCCAGGTCGACGACGCGGGTTTCTTCATGCGCAGCCGCGTCGCCGAGCGTCGCGATGTCGCTGACGCGCACGACGTCGGCCCAGTCGGCGAGCGCGCTACGCAACTGGCGGCCGAGGTTGCCGGCCGCGCCCGTCAGCAGCAGGCGCCCGAACGGTTTGCGCGTGCCGGTGGATGAGGCGTTCATCGAATCTCCTTGAATCTGACCTGAAATCTGACTGAGGTGGAAAACGTTTTCCAACTATACGCGGGAGCGCCGCTGAACGTCAATGGTCGAACCCGTTGGCAACCATCCGCACTTTCCCGATATCGGCGCGTGGCCGCACGGCCCCTTTTTCTGCCACAATCCGGCGTTATCGAACGAAAACGTTACCCTTCCGATGAAAAAAGTTTCCCCGACGATCCGCGATGTGGCGGCGGAAGCCGGCGTGTCGGTCGCGACGGTATCGAAATACGTGAACGGCACGCAGCGCTTCTCGCCGACCGTCGAAGCCCGGCTCAAGGAAGCCATCGACCGGCTCGGCTACCGTTCGAACCCGCTCGCGCGCTCGATGATCACCGGCCGCACGCGCACGATCGGCCTCGTGATCCTCGACATCAGCAACCCGCACTTCACGAACGTGGTGAAGGGCGCGAACCGCGTCGCGCTGCAGCACGACTACACGCTGCTGCTCGTCGATACCGAGGAGAGCCAGGCACGCGAGCGCTCGCTGATCGAGGCGCTCGCGCAGCGCGTCGACGGGCTGATCGTCAGCACGCGGATGCCGGATGAAGAAGCCGGCTGGATGCTCGATCTCAACAAGCCGCTCGTGCTGCTGCGCCGCAGCCCCGGCCTGCCGATTCCGAGCGTCGGCATCGACAACCGGCTGTCGACCTACATGCTCGCGCGCCACCTGCTCAATCTCGGTCACACACGCATCGCGTATCTCGGCTTCGGCACGGCGCGCGTGAACGACGAGCGGATCCAGGGTGCGCGCGACTGTCTCGCGGAAGCCGGGCTCACGCTCGACGTGCACGATGCGCATGCGCCGACCGCCGAGGCCGGCGAGCGTGCGTGCTCGCGCGTGATGCTCGGGCCGCAGCGCCCGCAGGCCGTGATCTGCTACAACGACCTGATCGCGCTCGGCTTCATGAAGGAAGCCGCGTCGCTCGGTTTCCGGCTGCCGCAGGACGTATCGGTGGCGGGCATCGACAACGTGCCGTACGGCGCATACGCGGCCCCCGCGCTGACGACCGTCGACATCCAGAGCGAGAACATGGGCGAACTCGCGATGCAGAAGCTGATCGATGCGCTCGCGGGCCGCACCGATGCGAGCTACTCGACGTTCGAGCCGCGGCTGATCATGCGCGCGTCGACGGCCGCGGCCGGCTGAGCGCCCTGCTTCGCACCTTCAAAAGAAAACGCGCCGCCCCTGGGCGGCGCGTTCGCGTGGCGACGCGCGATCACGCACTCATGCGTCAAGCTGCGCCGGCTTCATCTTCGGCGTGAGCACGTGCATCACGGCCAGCGCGATCAGGTAGGCCAATGCGCCGACCGCGAACAGCACCCAGTAGTGGCCCGTGCGCTGCAGCACCTGGCCGATCACTTCCGAGAACAGCACGCCGCCGATCGATCCGGCCATCCCGCCGATGCCGACCACCGATGCCACCGCACGGCGCGGGAACAGGTCGGATGCCGTCGTGAACAGGTTCGCCGACCAGCCCTGGTGCGCAGCGGCGGCCAGGCCGACGATCAGCACCGCGACCCACAGGCTCTGCACCTGCGACACGAACGCGATCGGCAGCACGCAACACGCGCAGATCAGCATCGCCGTCTTGCGCGCGCGGTTCACGCTCCAGCCCGCGCGCAGCAGCATCGACGACAGCCAGCCGCCGCCGATGCTGCCGACCGTCGTCAGCGCATAGATGCAAACGAGCGGCAGGCCGATGTGCTGCATGTCCATCCCGCGCGATTCGTTGAGCCACTTCGGCAGCCAGAACAGGTAGAACCACCACACCGGGTCGGTCAGGAACTTGCCGATCAGGAACGCCCACGTCTCGCGCTTGCGGATCAGTTCGCCCCAGCGCGGCGCACCGGCATTCGCGTTTGCCGCATCCATCGCTTCGGCTTCGTCGCGCGGCTCGTCGTACTCCGCGGCCAGCGCGCGCGTATCGGCCTGGCGATAGAACACGAGCCACACCGCGAGCCACACGAGGCCGATCGCGCCGATGATCACGAACGCCGCACGCCAGCCGTAGGCCACCGCGATCGCCGGGATGATCGCCGGCGCGAACACCGCGCCGATGTTCGCGCCCGAGTTGAAGATGCCGGTGGCGAGCGCGCGTTCGCGGCGCGGGAACCATTCGGCCGTCGTCTTGATCGCGGCCGGGAAATTGCCGCCCTCGCCGATGCCGAGCAGCGCGCGCACGAACGCGAAGCCCATCACCGAGCCGACCGCCGCGTGCAGCATCGCGGCGATGCTCCACACCAGCATCGCCAGCGCATACGAGATACGCGTGCCGAGCCGGTCGACGATGCGCCCGAAGCCGAGCAGGCCCAGCGCATAGAACGCGGAAAACGCCATCACGATGCGGCCGTACTGCACCTGGCTCCAGCCGATGTCGTGCTGGAGCATCGGCGCGAGCAGGCCGAGGATCTGCCGATCCATGTAGTTGATGACGGTCGCGAAAAACAGCAGCGCACAGACGGTCCAGCGGTAGCGGCTGGCGACGGCGCGCACCGTGCCGACGACGGCAGATTGCATGATTGTCTCCGATGCGCGGCCGCGCCCGTCGCGCCGCACGATGTTCGTTGTCCGGCGACCGGCGCCGGGGCGGACGGCGGCGCGCTGTCGCGCATGGCCGATCCCACCGATCAATCAGGAAAACGTTTTTTAAAGGATAGGGCGTGTGCCGGCGCCCTGTCAGTCGGGGATTTCGATGAGTCATCTCAAATTCATCGCGGCAAAAGAGACGACTGTTTCGCAACGTGGCATTAACCGTTTTTCCCGAATTTTCCCGACGGGTGCGCGCGGGGACGGCGGTCGATACACATGTCCGATTCCAGCCAGAATCGGGGGCCGGGATGGTTTACAGTCGCCTCATGCGCCTCGATCCCGACACCTGCTACGACGCCCTGCTTTCGCGGGATCGCCGCTTCGACGGCTGGTTCTTCGTCGGCGTGGCGACGACGGGCGTGTATTGCCGCCCGGTCTGCCCGGTGAAGCCGCCGAAAGCGCCGAACTGCAGCTACTACCTGAGCGCCGCGGCCGCCGAGAAAGCCGGCTTCCGGCCCTGCATGCGCTGCCGCCCTGAGCTCGCGCCCGGCCACGGGCTGCTCGACCTGTCCGGCAATCTCGCCGACGCGGTCGCCACGCTGATCGAGGACGGGTTCCTGAACGCGCATTCCGTCGAGGCGCTCGCGCAGCGCGTGGGCGTGACGGAGCGCCACCTGCGCCGGATCTTCGGTGCGCAGTTCGGCGTATCGCCGGTCGAGTTCGCGCAGACGCACCGGCTGCTGATGGCCAAGCGGCTGCTGACCGATACCGCGCTGCCGGTGGCTGTCGTGGCGTCGACGGCCGGGTTCGGCAGCGTGCGGCGCTTCAACGACCTGTTCCTGCAGCGCTACGGCCTCAATCCGCTGCGATTGCGCAAAGGGGCCCGCGCGTCGGCCGACGGCGACATGACATTCCCGCTGCCGTATCGCCCGCCGTTCGCGTGGGCCGACCTGATGCGCTTTCTCGCGCAGCGGCAGATCGCCGGTGTCGAGCGGATCGATGCGCAGGGTTATGCGCGCGTCGTGGAATGGCCGAGCCGGAACGGCAACGGCGGTAACGGGCGCGTCACCGGTTGGCTGTCCGTCGCGCATGTGCCGCAGCGCTTCGCGCTGGCCGTCACCGTGTCGCCCGCGCTGACGCCGGTCGTGCCGGCCGTGCTCGCGCGTGTGCGGCGGCTGTTCGATCTCGACAGCCGCCCCGACGTGATCGACGCGCATCTCGGCGAACTCGCGAGCGGCTCGCCGGGCCTGCGCGTACCGGGCGCGTTCGACGGCGTCGAGATCGCGCTCCGTGCGATCGCGGGCGAACGGCTTGCGGCAGCGCATGCCGGCGCGCCTGTGCTGACACGCATCGCCGAACGTTTCGGCACGCCGGTGGACGGCGCGCCGCCGGGCTTCACGCACGCGCTGCCATCCGCCGCGACGCTGGCCGCGCTACCGCCTTCCGCGCTCGAAACGATCGGCATCGCACGCGACGCCGCACAGGCGATCGTGTCGCTCTCCCGCGCCGTCGACGACGGCACGCTCTCGCTCGAACCGATGGCGCCGCTCGATACGACGCTTGACGCATTGCGCGCGCTGCCCGGCTTCGACGAACACGCGGTGCAGTACGTCGCGATGCGCGCGATGGCGTGGCCGAATGCGTTCCCGGCCGACGATGCGTGGCTTCCCGCCCGCGCCGAACGCGCCCGTGTGCCATCATCCGCGCCGCATGCGGCGCGCTGGGCGCCGTGGCGCGCGTATGCCGCACTGCACGTGTGGCGCCTTCATGGAGATGTTTTGCGATGACTCCCGCTCACCTGATTCCGAGCCCGCTGGGCGACATCGCCGTGCGCATCGAGGACGATGCGCTGACCGGCCTCTACTTCGTCGGCCAGAAGTACTTCCCGCCGCTTGCGATCGTGACCGATTCGGACGCGGCCGCGAGGTCGCCGCTTGCGCGCAAGGTCGCGGAAGAAGTCGCCGAGTACTTCGCCGGCATGCGCGAAACGTTCTCGGTGCCGATTCACTTGCGCGGCACCGCGTTTCAGCGACGGGTATGGAAGGCATTGCTCGCCATTCCGTTCGGCGAACTCGTGACGTACGGCGACATCACCGAACGCGTCGGGTTGCCGATGAGCGGCGCGCGCGCCGTGGGCGGTGCGGTCGGCCGTAACCCGGTGTCGATCATGGTGCCGTGCCATCGCGTGGTCGGCGCGTCGGGCAGCCTGACCGGCTATGCTGGCGGCATCGACCGCAAGCGCGCGCTGCTGTCGCTCGAAGGCGCGGGGTTCGAGCGCGGCGCCCGCCATCCGGTGCAGCAGGCGCTCGCGTTCTGAGTCACGATACGCGGCCGCGTCAAGCGTTCAGCACGGGCCGGCGCGCTTCACGCTTCGCATACGCGCCGGGCGTCACCTGGAATTTCGCCTGGAACAGCGCGATGAACGACGACGTCGAGTCGTAACCCAGTTGCGCGGCCACCGAGCCGATCGGCTCGCCCGCGTCGAGCAGCGGCAGCGACGCCAGCAGCCGCACCGCCTGCCGCCATTCGGTAAACGACAGCCCCGTGTCCTGCCGGAACAGCCGCGACAGCGTGCGACGCGTCGCGCCGACCTGATGGCCCCATTCGTCGAGATTGCGCGTATCGCCCGGATACGCATGCAACGCGCGCGCGATTTTCAGCAGACGCGGATCGCGCGGTAGCGGCACCGTCAGCGGCGCCTGCCGCATGCGTGCGATCCGGTCGGCGATCAGGCAGACGAGCGCACCGTCCGGCCCCGCCTCGTCGTAGTTCACCGGCAATTCAGCCGTCGCGAACACCAGTTCGCGCAGCAGCGGCGTCATGCAGAGGATCGCGCAATCGTCGTGCACGTCGTCGCGCGCGATCGCGGCATCGAGATACAGGCTGTGGAACGCGACGCCATCGCGCGTCGACACCGCATGCGGCACGTGCGGCGGAATCCACATCGCATAGTGCGGCGGCAGCAGGTGCCGGCCCGACGGCGTCGCGACCTCGAGCACCCCGCTCATCGCATACATCAGCTGCGCCCACGGATGACTGTGCGCGTCGATGCTCACATTGCCGGGAATCCCGAACGCACGCACGTAAAGCGGCCTCGGCAGGCGCGCCATCGGCGGCACCGCGTAAGGGTCACCCGATTGTCCCGCCAGCAACATAAGACGTCCTCCGAAGGTCATTGCACGAACGAGCGCGATGCTACCGTGGCGGCTCTTCCTTCACACGGCTTCCACCCATGAGCGCTCACACCCGCACCACCCGCAAGACCGTCACCGCGATCCGTTCGACCAAGGGCATCGGCAGCCTCGTGTCGCTGACCGCGTATTCCGCGCCGATCGCGAAGCTGGTCGACGAGGTGGCCGACGTGATCATCGTCGGCGACTCCGTCGGCATGGTGCTGTACGGGATGCCCGATACGCTGCGCGTCACGCTCGACATGATGATTGCACACGGTGCGGCCGTCGTGCGCGGCGCCGCGCAGGCGTGCGTCGTCGTCGACCTGCCGTTCTCGACGTATCAGGAATCGCCCGCGCAAGCGTATCGCTCCGCCGCGCGTCTGCTCGCCGAAACCGGCGCGCAGGCCGTGAAGCTCGAAGGCGGCGCCGAGATGGCCGACACGATCCGCTTCCTGACCGAGCGCGGCATCCCGGTGATGGCGCACGTCGGCCTCATGCCGCAGCAGGCCAACGCGACGGGTGGCTTCCGCGCGCAGGGGATGGACCCGCGTTCGGCCGCGCAGGTGTTCGACGCGGCCTGCTCCGCGGAACGGGCAGGCGCGTTCTGCGTCGTCGTCGAAGGCACCGCCGAAGCGCTTGCGCGCCACCTGACGGAAACGCTGACGATCCCGACGATCGGCATCGGCGCATCGCCCGCATGCGACGGGCAGGTGCTCGTGACCGAGGACATGATCGGCGCATTCGATGCGTACACGCCGCGCTTCGTGAAGCGTTATGCCGATGCGAATGCGGTGACGCGCGATGCGATCCGCCGGTACGCGCACGACGTGCGCCAGCGTGCGTTCCCGGAACCCGCGCATTGCTTCGGGTACGGCAAGCCGCTGCAACTGCCGGACGCGGCTGACGCGGCTGCGTGATGGCACGACGGGCACGACAGGCACGACGGGCACTACGCGCGCTTGCGCATCGCATGCGTGACCCGCGCATTCGCTTCGAACTTCGCGCGATGCGTCGAGAAGAACGTCCGCACGTTGCGGACGTTCGATGCGCCGGTGAACAGCCGCCGCGCGAATTCGTCGTATTCGGCGACGTCGGCCAGATCGGCCACCACCACGAAGTCGGGCCCCGGCGACACGCGATAGCACTGCGTGACGGCCGGCTCCGCGCACACATATGCTTCGAAGGCGTCGTAGTCTTCCGCAGTCTGCCGGTCGAGACTGATCTCGATCAGCGCGGTGACGGCCGTGCCGATCGCCACCGGATCGAGCACCGCAACCTGCCGGCGGATCACGCCGGCCTCCGTCAGCCGGCGCACGCGGCGCATGCAGGTGGGCGGCGACGACAGTGCACGCTCGGCCAGTTGCAGGTTCGACACCGACGCGTCGTCCTGCAGGATCGCGAGGATGCGCAGGTCGAGATCGTCGAGGGTGATGCCGGCCATCGGCGGCTCCTTCCAGTCAGGGCGTGAAATTTAATTTCAATATGATAGTCGATCTGCCATTTGTTTCATCTGATCGTATATTTTGAAATTTAATTCCATTTAGCTCGCCCTACCATCGCTCTCACTGATCCAGACAGGACATTTAGGGAGCGCGATATGTGTGGAATTGTCGGGGCGGTCGCCCAGCGGGACATCCTGCCGAACCTGGTCGACGGCCTGAAGCGGCTCGAATACCGCGGCTACGATTCGTGCGGCGTCGTGGTCTACCGCGACCGGGCGCTGGCGCGCGCCCGCAGCGTCGACCGCGTGGCCAACCTGCAGCGCGAGATCGCCGAGCATGCGCTGTCGGGCTACACCGGCATCGCGCATACGCGCTGGGCCACGCATGGCGCGCCCGTCACGCTCAACGCGCACCCGCACTTCTCGCCGAGCGACGCCAATGCGCGCATCGCGCTGTCGCACAACGGAATCATCGAGAACTGCGATCAACTGCGCGCCGAGCTGCAGGCGCATGGCTACGTGTTCGCGAGCCAGACCGACAGCGAGGCGATCGCGCACCTGATCGATCATCTGTACGACGGCGATCTGTTCGATGCGGTACGGCGTGCGGTCGCGCGACTGCGCGGCAGCTATGCGATCGCGGTGATGTGCCGCGACGAGCCGCACCGGATCGTTGGCGCGCGCGACGGGATGCCGCTCGTCGTTGGCGTCGGTGAAGGCGAGAATTTTCTGGCATCGGATGCGATTGCGTTGTCGGGGATCACGGATCGCATCGCTTACCTCGAGAACGGTGATGTCGCCGATATTCAGCTTCATCGCTACTGGATCGTCGATGCGGCCGGCCAGCGCGTCGAGCGCGCGGTGCAACGGGTCGCCGCGCATAGCGGTGCGGCCGATCTCGGGTCGTATCGCTACTACATGCAGAAGGAGATCTTCGAGCAGCCGCAGGCGGTGGCCGATACGTTGCTCGATGTGTCTTCGATCATGCCGGAGTTGTTCGGTGACGGCGCGTGGCGGGTTTTCAATGACGTCGATTCGGTGTTGCTGCTCGCGTGCGGCGGCAGCTATCACGCGGCGCTCACGGCGAAGTACTGGATCGAGAGCATCGCGAAGCTGCCGGCCAGCGTGGAAATTGCGAGCGAGTTCCGGTATCGCGACAGCGTGCCGAATCCGCGCACGCTGGTTGTCGCGGTGTCGCAAAGCGGTGAGACGGCTGACGTGCTGGGTGCCGTGCATGTCGCCAAGCGCATTGGAATGATGCACACGCTCGCGATCTGCAATGTCGCGACGAGTGCGTTGATGCGGGAATGCGCGCTGCAGTTCGTCACGCGTGCGGGCGTCGAGATCGGGGTGGCTTCGACGAAGGCGTTTACGACGCAGCTCGTTGCGTTGTTCCTGCTGACGTTGTCGCTTGCGCAGGTGCGCGGGCGGTTAAGCGACGACGAGGAGAAGGCGCATCTGCGTGCGCTGCGGCATCTGCCCGATGCGATGTCGAAAGTGCTCGCGCTGGAACCGCAGATCATGGCTTGGTCGGAACTGCTCGCAAGACGCGACAACATGCTGTTTCTCGGGCGGGGGATGCATTTTCCGATCGCGCTCGAGGGCGCGCTGAAGATGAAGGAGATTTCTTATATTCATGCGGAGGCTTATCCGGCGGGCGAACTCAAGCATGGGCCGCTGGCGCTGGTGAGTAACGAGATGCCGGTGATTGCCGTTGCGCCTAATGACATGCTGCTCGAAAAGCTCCGGTCGAACATGCATGAGGTCAGCGCGCGGAATGGACGGCTTTTTGTCTTTGCGGATGTGGACTGCGGGCTGGTGCCGAGCGACGGGATCGAGGTGATTCGGCTCAATGAATACTACGGGCCGCTTTCGCCGATTCTGCATACGGTGCCGATGCAATTGCTTGCGTATCACGCGGCGCTGGCAAGGGGGACGGATATTGATAAGCCTAGGAATCTGGCTAAGTCGGTGACGGTGGAGTGAGGGATATTTCCTACCTTTTTCGGTGATAAGTTCTAGTAGTTTCACTTAACGTGTCGGAGGTATACGGAATTCCGTGTGTGAAGCGGGTTGAGACTCAGACTCCGATGTTGAATCGTTCCGGCTAAAGCAGTGCAAACTGCGTCATCGCGCGCTTCCAATCGTGCCCGGAACCGGTCCACTTGGCTACGGCCTGGGTGATGTCACCGGATGAATATGTCGAAGAAGTCGAGCGGCCACATCAGCTTTTGCGTTGATCTGATGCTCTCTGCGACTCGGTCACGCATTGACGTCGGAAGTCTTGTCTGATTCTTGAAACCCTGGAAGCTCTTCCGCGAGGATGCGCAACCATCCGGGTAAGTTTTGTGCCTTTCCAAGCAGCGCCCCCATGTGTTCCCGAAAGAGGGTCACGCGTCCCACCGCCAAAGCAAGCATAAATTCAGGTAATGCCTCTCCCGCCGGAGCATCGTGCAAATCCATCAACCGGATGATGAGCCTCTGCATGTCGCCACTGAGGTCCGGGCTGGCCGAATAGTCCAATTCTGACTTGTACGCGGCACGCAGTAACGCCGCCTGAATTGCGGGATCGTTGAATCGCGTGAAGTTCGCTGGCGCAATGAGTGTTTGCTGGAACAGTCCGCTTATCAGACTCGTCTCGCTGTCCTTGCTCCCAGCAGCGCGGCAAGCCTCGAGGAATACTGCAACGGTCATCAATACGCCGGCCCCCAAGTCAGTTCCAGCGAGTGGCGGAACCGATTGCCACAGTAAGAATCCGGGAGACATAGCAGGCTGACTGTCAACGTATGAGGGCATGAAAGCCATCGGACCCGGCAGGCCATTTCCTTCTCGGAATCTGCGCAATCGCTCGATCAGGCCCGCAGGAGCGTCGATATCGCGGTCGGAACACTCGTCCACCACATTCTTGATGAGTTGAGCCTCGGCGGACCAGTCCACGTTTTGGTCAATTTTTCCAATCGGGAGTTCGATGTGCGCTTTGAATTGGTATCGGCTGTCATCGGCATTCAGCTGAAGGTCGTTCTGCAGTTCCTTCAACCGTGCGTCGCTTTCCGGGAGTACGGCTAGGGAAAGATATAAACGTGGCCCCTTAGGTTGGGTTGCGCGCAGCGACGCGCTAATCTGTTTGAAAATGAACCCGTTACCGAGTATAGGCGTGACTACCACCACGCTAGCACGGGGAATGAATGCCCGCATCTCGGCAGTCGGTCTATCCAAATCGGAGCTATTGAGAACCCGGATATCGCCTCCAGGTGATTTTTCAAGCAGAAGCGCTCGCGCCAAATCGGCCATGCGCTTCGCTTCACCTTCGCCTGGCCGCCCCTTTTCGAGAGTGTCGACAGGGTAGATCACCGCGGTATCGCCGGCCGCTGCATAATTGGACAGCCAGCTTCGCAGTAAGCACTCACCATCGGCATTGTCGACACAGTATGTATCGACGAGCTTAGTGGTATCGAACGATAACGACCAGAATGACTGCCCGCCGGGCCGACGGCGAGCAACGAGAGCCACTCTATCCCTGGAGATTTTCGTCAACGCTGTTTTTCGAGCGGGAGGAAGCGCCTTATGCGCTAACCGTACAGACTTCGGCTTGAAGTTCTGACTCAGAAACCGTTCGCCAATAATTCGAACTGCCTCGCACCCTGGAGGCACCTCCCCAACATCGGTTTCGAACTGGGGCCGTAGCCCGGCCAACGACGACGGTCCGGTCAATTGACGGGGCAGACTGAAGAGAACATTTCGATGCTTTTCGGCAGCCGCCGCTTCAGTTGATTGTTCTCGAGGCTCAAGGCCTAAAACAGTGAAACACTCAACGTATCGGTGACCCAGTTTTTCGATGATGCGAGATTCCATCCCCCCTGAGGTTGAAGCTGAAATGATAACGAAGGCAGGACCAGAGTCCAGGCTCACTTCGTCCAACCCCTCATAAGAGCGGAAGCTTGCTATAACGTACCGGCGATGCGCGTCGCCCCCTTTGCGCATTGAAATCAACGCTTGGGCAACGGGCCAGATTGCCATCGAATCAACCAGTATGCGAACCTTGGCCTCGGGAAGTCCGTCGCAATACCCAGTGAAAGACGCTAGTAGTCGAAGTGCGACGAACTCGATGGACGCAGTGCACGTGAGTAAGCTTTCCGTTCGAATGAAGTGGGACGACACCCGGTTGGATAGCTTAGCGAAATAGAAGCCTTGGGGTGCTGCTGCAACAATGCTTCCAAGGTCAAACTCCGACTTGACGAAGCTATGAAACGCCGGCATCAGCACCTCTCGCAGGCCATCGAGCTCCATCTGATTTTCTTTCGCAACGTGATAGACGTGCCCACCACTCGAATAGGCGAAGAGCCAAACCCGGCACAGCCGTGAAACCACATCAAAGGAAGTGCCGCTGCTTTCTGGCATCTCTTGCTCTTCACGCAGCCGCCGTGCAGCCTCCTTATTGCCGAGGACGATGAGTTCGGGGGGCACAGGGTTGGTCGCAGACCAGCTTCGAAAGTGTTCTCGAATCTCAGCCCAATCTGGCGTATCAGAGCCTAAGAACAAAAGCAGTGAATTCTTTGTGAACGACGAAGGGCCGGAAAATGGAATGAAGAGCATCGGCATCACACCGGCAACAGAATGGAATAAGCAGTGCCCTCAACAGGCCCGAGTTCTCGCTGCGACCAGGGGCGGAGGAAGAACATCATCTTCCCGTCCTGCAAGAAGACATGCGTTCCATCTTCCAATCTAACGTAGTCTGTCGAGAGGTCGTGTGTTCGCAACTGTGTATCGATGTCTGTTACGGCTGACTGCGTTCCGAAAAGATACGCCAACCGCCCCGTACGTATGCGAAGAAACCCATTTCGTTTCATGAGCAACGTGGCGATGCTAAACAGGCCTATGCCACGAAGCGAGTTCCCAGAAGAAGTTCGCCATTTTTTGAAGCAATCGATGAGTGCGTTTTCTTCTTCGACCACCGGGATGTCGGCCAAATTGTCCACTGAACGCTTTGCCTCCGGGCGGCTGGCAAGCCAGCGGCGTGCAAGCCCCGGTCCAGAGTCGACCATCGTAACTTCCATGAAGCCGAGCTTCCGCACGGGACCTTTGTGCGTGCTTGGCGGCTCGTCCCTCTTGACACGAGGGTGGGTCGTGAGACTTTGCAAGAGGTACGAGTGGACGTGCGTATTTCCGCCCGCGAACATGTGCGCGTTGTCGTCGTCAATCTGGCGCAGGCGTAGTGTGACCGCTCGGACGCCTTTATCGTATTCAACCCCGTGGTGGTTAGCTCTCGCCCACCAGTCTGAATTCTCGACCAACTCACGGACCAGATGCGCCAATGGGTCAGAGACCTCACGTAGATACTTCGCTGTCCAGTCATCGGCAAGGTGAGCGAGCACGTCTTGAATCACGACACGGATGTCGCCTTCCGGTCGCACTCGCCATGTCGCTTTGTCCCGCTCGTAGAACGGGCGAATAAACTCACGCTTGCTCCCCTGGATACACATGAGGTTGGCCCGCGCTTCATTTGTCTCGTGGGTTTGATGGAACTGGAAATTGTCCATTGCATCGAGAAATGCGCCGTAACCTTTCGCCTCGCGGCGCTTGAGGACGCTTCCGTCACCACCTCGCAATTGGCCCGCGAGCACCCAGGCCGCCAGGACATAGGGAAGGCCAAGGTGTTTCTGGAGGTTCGCTTCGAAATTTTCAGCCGAATTGTAAAGATCGGAAAACGTCGCGACAGCTTCGTTCTGATAGTTTCGCGCCCATGTCACAACAAACTGGAGCAAGGCAGCCTCGGCGCAGAATGATGTAACTCCAACGGGAGCCATCGGGACCGCGAGTTCGCGCCACTCTTGATTGCTCAGAGTTGCAATTGCGTCCTCGATACTATCGATATCCCGCTCTGGCAGTCGCATCTTCGATTCCTGTTCGCCGTTTACCTTTGTGGCACGCCTTGCCCCCTGCGTCCAGCGAAATTGTAGCCCAGCGGCCGTCGGCTTCAGTGTCAAGTTCGCCGCTCTCCGGCTCGCCAAACCGACAGTTGTCGAAAGCTCGCAGATTTGACCTGGTAAATTTTAATTGGGTGACTTGGTTGAATAGTTCGCTTGAGCTAGAGTGGCATAGCGTCACTGCCGAGGTCAAGATGGCTGCACAGGCCCTTACGGAGCGATGATGTCAGGTTGGCACTCGAACTAATGTCGGTGCGATGCCGCGCGCATAAACGACTGAAGGTGCATACATGTTTGTTCTGGAAACGAACAAGGCTTTGCGCTCTACTTGCGACGAGGCTCGACATTTTTTGAGGCTTGGTCAGGCGGAGCGAGCTGAGTCTGAGTGGTACAAATGCTTTCTAACCCACGCCAGCGTTCGGAGCTTCTTCAGGCGGTCGGTCTTCGGAAAGGGGACGGTTCTGAAGGTCAGCGCGATTACTCAGATTGCGCTGGCGTATGTTGCTTGCGTGGATGATGCGCCGTCGGACGTGCTGCCCACTTCCTCCGCTGTCCAGGGCGTGATGAAGCGTGCGGACGCTTTCGAGTCTGCGCTGACGACAGAGGATTCCTCTTGGGTACCAGCGGATTTGCAGAAGAGCTTTTCCGGCTCACTCAAACACCTTCGCAGCGTTGCATCGGCGGTCAAGACTCGCCCCGCTGGACGTCCGCCAATGGAAGAGCGGCGCATCTTCGTTTTGCATCTTGCACGTGCTCTTTATGAGATGTGCGGGGACTACCCTAACAAGTTCATTGCCACAGCGGCAGCTCGCGTCTGGGAGGACACAGAATCACGCGCGATCCGGAAAATTCTGACCGCCGATGAGCGAGCCACCATTGAGCGGCATGTCGAGGAAAAACGCCGCCTAACTGCCGAGAGCGAGAACGCCGCGCACCTCCTGGTTGCACGGGCAAGCATCGCACCTAAGGAGGCCCCTTCGATCACAGCGCCACAAACGACCAGTGAGATATTCCAAGCGATGCTGGCACTCGCCAAGAGCCTTCCGGACGAGACCGACGCCATCCTCGCCGTCGACTACCTGGGTATGCTCCGTCGTGACATCGGGATAGAGCCTGACTTCCTGCTGGAGCGATAGACGGCCGAAATCGGCCTCGAAAATGACCTAATTTCGGCCGGACGATTTGCCACCCGATTTTCTCGGTATTTCGGTAGTAACGTTTTGAAGTGTATGGCAAATAATGGACGTCAACTTCACTACCGTTGAGTCTAATGCACAAGCAAATCAGACCGCTGGACCTGTCGTCGTTCAGAAACATCATCGCGAAGTGGCCTGAGAACACAGCCGCACATCAGCGCTCTCGCCTGCTCGAAGCAATGAACGTGCGCGGCGGCGTCACCACACTGGAAGCGATGCGGTTTCTCGACATCGTCGACCCTCGGCCTCGGATTGTCGAACTGCGCAAGGAGGGCTACAGAATCGAAACCTTGTGGACCCGACAACCGTCTGAATGCGGCAGGTTACACTCCGTCGGGCTCTATGCACTGACCGGTACTCAACGCGGCGAGGGAATCTCCGGGCGGTCGAACGCGTCGCTCAAGAGTTCTGGCAGCCAGATGACGCTGGCACTGTAGTTTTGAAAGCTGTGTCCCCGATGCATGTCGAGGAGGGACCATGTCGTGCCGGACCTTGCAGGGGGCTTCCTTCGTCAAGAGGTAAGATCTGGCGCAATATCTCGATGCCCTGTTTCGTGACGATGCCACGCTAGGCGGGGCACGTTCATGGCGTAATCTCAGAGACGCCACGCAGGTGATAATTTTTATTTGTGCCGCACCCACGTCGCTACGATACCAAATCTGACATGCTCGAAGAACTCTACAACCGAATCTCTCCGGCCTGCTGCTACATAACTGTTTTTCTGGACGATGAGAAAATCAGCGAGGGTACAGGGTACTCATTCACGACAGATGGTCAAGTTCTGACGGCAGCTCATGTTGTCACAGGGCGCTTCCCCATCCTGTTGAGCGACTACACTGATCCCGCGCTGAAGATTTTCTGCAAGTTTCCTGGACTTCCGGTAGCTGAGTATGTGGTCGTGATGTGTTGCCTTGAGATACAAGTCCCGGGTCTTTCCGAGAATATCCAGTTGGACTTGGCGGTACTGCACGCGAAGGCGCCACTTCCTTCTGCCCCTCCTCATATTCCCGTTACGGTGGATGAGTCTCCACGCCTGGGGCAGCGCGTAATCATGGCTGGGTATTCGGAGGAACTGAGTGTTCCGTTTAGCGTAGACCGGCTGCTATCGCCTACTGCCAAGGGCGCGGATGCGTTCAAAGCTGCTATGGAGAAGGGTTACATGGCAGACATGACCGGCCCGCTCATCAAGCAGGGCCACGTTGCGAACCTTCGACGCATAGTAGCGAGCGTTGCAAGTCGGAATTTAGAGTGCGACCTTGTGTATATCGACAACGCGATGCATCCGGGCGCGAGCGGCGGCCCCCTTATCAATGAGAGGGGAGAAGCAATTGGGGTTCTGTCTCAAAGAGCCGTAACGGCTGTCGACGGGGGCAAAGATGGCATGATTAAAGTGCCCTCGGGCTGTACTGTCGCCATCAGTCTTTTGCCGCTGAAGTTCTTCGCCTAGTCACTCGCCGCGCCTGGCCGAACCGCAGTCGTCGGTGACGCCTCGTTGGCTTGGCGGGCGGTGAGAAACGTTCAAGCTCAGGGGCGGTAGAATGCGCTGCCATCACACCGTAAACGTTTCTATTTCTAGGACGTCCGCACGCGCCCTTTAGTCACCTCGCTCTTCAAGATGACGGTCTATGCTGCATCCGAAAATCCGAGTTGGCCGGCCATCGTAGGATGTGCTCGTATCAATAGAGGAGCCACCCGAGCAGTTTCCACTCGCAGCGTATGTAATGCAAATTATTGGAAAAGCGAGAGTTCGGGCGTAACCAGAATTAATGCACCTCGGCATTTCCCCAAATCCCCCGCCGACGAGCATGCATCGTCTAGTGCCCGCGCTCCGACGCATTGCCCGACACAGCCGCCCCCGCCCGAACGAAATGATGCTCCATCCTCGTACGAAGCACCCCATCGAGCGCGGCAAGTCGCTCGCGCAACCGAACCGCCTGCCCTTCCGTCATTTCCCCGAGAACGATTTTCTGCTCCAGAACGTCCCCACAGCGGGCGATGGCCCAACGGTCAACCGTGGCGGTTTCACCTTCGAGTACGGCAGCCGCCGTCGAGACGATGCCTGGATTCAATCCCGATACGAGATGAACCGTATGCGTCAGCGTGAAACCTGGGAGGAGGTGCGACCAGTCTTCACAGACTGTCGGGCAGGAAGCAGAGGTAGCTTGACGCATGGTAGCTCCGGATGAGTGGTTATCGAACCGGTGCCAGCCATGCTGCTCCCGTTTCGTTGCCGTAAATCGGCCGCATCGCCTCAAGGGCGTCCACCTTGCCCGGGAGGGCAGGTTGGCGTCGGATAGTCCGACTCTGGATGCTTGATTTCTCACGTTCGACATTCCGAACGTGGGTTCATTATACCGAAAAACGGACATCGGGCAAGAAGTGCCGGGAAAGCGACTCCTCGGCCGGACGCATCCTCGAACTTACCCGCGCACCGGCAGAGCCCTTGGGCGGGTAAGTTCGCGAACGGCCAGCAGATGCAGCGTGAAAAACGAAGGTGAGGTGGCAACCTTGAATAGTCTCACCGCACACCAATGGTGTGCGGTGAGACAAGCGAAACCTCCATCGAGCCCTTACGGACAAGACCGCCCTTGGCTATCGCATCGCCACCGGACATCGTAGCCAATCATGAACAGCGCTTTCTCCGCCAGCAGGAATTCGGATTTTCCGACGATCCGGTCGATGCAGTAAGCGCCCAGGCGCGCGAATTTCGCCCGCTTGACGTTACTCAGGCTGTGCAAGTTCGGCAACGTGAGATGCGTGCATGACGCGTCGCGGCGGCGTTCCGATTCCCGGCTTGACGGGAAACGAAATGCTTCCGGCAGTGCGTGGGAAACGCGGCGTGCGATGAGGCCGAGCGCCCCCGTGACACGACCGTCGAAAATGAGCACATCTTGCGTGGGCACAGACCATCCCGCCGAAAAATCCATGGCCGCGGCCGCAAATATTTTCGTCGTCCCGGACGTCATCGGAATGCCGCTCTCCGAAAACACCGCATCGAGGCTGGACGTCGACGCCGCGCGCAGCGCGCGCGTCGCGGTGCGAATGCTCGATATCAGGTTTCCCCGTTGCGTTTGTTCGTCGAGCCAGTCGACGCGGGCCGCGTGCGGACGGCCGCGAACGCCCCCCCAATCCAGAATCTTCCGGCACACCACGTTCGTTGTCGCTTCGCTCCCGGCGCGCATCGCGCATTGGAGCGCGGCGCTCAACTGTTCGAACGTCCCGGCGGGATGGTCCGGCCAAGAGTAGCGATGCCCGGCCTCCTGCAAGCTCGAACACCACCACGTGGTCGCGCCGCCGCTCTGCTCGCGCCACGGCGCCCAGACGCGCACGCCCTTCCCTCTGGTAGTGATCTTTTAGCAGTGGAAATGGCCCGCGTTTCCGCAGTGGGTGGAGCTGCCGTGCGCAGGCTCGTCGAGATCGGCGCCGAGCCACAATTTTCTGACGGCATCGATGTATGCGGCGGAGATTTCCGGCTGCGCTTCTTCCCGATTCAAGTCCGGACCATCGACGACCGCAGTCCACTTGCCTCTATACGGCGTCAACCCTTCGATGGGCTGCCAGTCGACGATCGCCTTGCTTCCCGGGCCCATCCATAGAGATTCGAGTCGATCCAGTTCTGCCAGATTCACATGTTCCCCCGTAAAAACAGTACACGCGTCATGTCGATACCCGTGCACATAACCGCCGGTGAATTTGCTCGCGCGCTGATTGCAGGCGTTGCCTTCTGCCTGCTTCATGGCCATGTATCGACAGCCCGCGTCTCGACTTTAGTGAGCGGCCCGAGATTTCCCGACCTTTCCGCACCGCGCACCGCCCGCAAACGCTTGCGGTACGTTCAACATGCCCCGCAATGCATCGCCCGATCGCAATCGCGACACCAAACCGCCGAACAGCATCGATGGACATTGGAACAATTTGTGTCCCGATCGTACGTAAAATCCGGTTTTTCTTTAGCATCGCCGTCATCGCGCACCATCGCGTCGGCGGCGCGCGGAGAAATCGACAAAAAGCGTGATCGAGGGACCAGTGACAACATCATTAGACGAAGCAATTCTGCGCATCCTGCCGACCCATCGCGATGCGACGGACTGGATTTCCACGTCTGAAGTGCGGCGGCAGCTCGAAGAACGAGGACATCGCACGAAGTATCCGAAGAAGGTCTTGCGGGAACTGATGAAGCTGGAGAAAGACAAGGTCGTCATCTCGACTTCCCGCGGCCGCGAATTGCTCTGGCAGCGCAAGCCGTGGCTGCAAGGCACGTGTGACAGCCCGAGTCTCATGGGCGCGGCCGAGGCCGTTGCGTTTCACATCCTCCAGCGCTTCGCGGGGACCAAGCTTCCGGCCGCGGTGACCAAGGACCTCGAACCGCTCTTCGCCGCAGCCGACGTACGGCTGTCGCAGGAGAAGGCCGACAGCCGGATCTACCAGGCGTGGCCCGACAAGGTCGATTCCGTCGACGGTAGTTTCACCCTCATTCGCCCCAACCTGAGCGACGACATCTTCCAGGTCATTGCGACCGCAACGTTCTTCGAGCGCGAAGTGCTCGTCAAGTATCGCCCGGCCGGCAAGCCCGACACGGAAGACCTGAAGCCGAAGATCCTGTGGCCGCTCGCGCTGGTGGAGTCGGCCGGCGTGATGTACATGGTGGCGCAGGATCCGTCATTCGAACCACGCAAGGACAAGCCCAGGATCCAGTGGCTTCGCAGCCTCTTCCGGCTCGACCGGATCGTGTCGGCAAGCGAATCCGGCAAGACGTTCAACTATCCTGACGATTTTCATCTGCGCACCTATATCGATGGAGAGCAGGCTTTCAACTTCCTGACCGAGCCGGCCATTCACCTGAGCGTCGCGTTCGACGGCAGCGCGGGCAACCATCTCAAGGAAACGCCGATGGCCAGGGACCAGAAACTGGAAACCCTGCCCGACGGAAGACTGAAAGTGAGCGGCACCGTCATTCCGAGCCTGAAGCTGCGCTGGTGGCTGCGCTCCTTCGGCGCGAATGCGGAAATCCTCGCGCCGGCATCCCTGCGCGACGAATTCGCACGCGAGTACGAAAGGCTTGCCGCACGATACGGCGCAGCCCGCACCACGCAAGCGTGTCCGGCGATGGCGTCGTGACCCCGACAGAAGCAACCGAGGGCCGGCAAAAGCCACCCCTCTCCTTCGCCGAACGCGCTCCGGCACGACCGGCCAAATTCTGCGTTACGTTTTGATCCACTTGATCTTGGGAAGCAAGGGTATCGCGTACGGACCGAGATCCGGCACCGGCGGCATCGACGGCATCTTTTCCGACGAAGCCGCCGGGCCGACGACGTCGAGCGCGCCACCGTTCTGCACCTTGTGGTACGCCTTCTGCCGGATGTAGGCCACCTGGACGACGCACGGGACGGAGACGCGATAGGCGGGCCCCGCCAGCGCCACCGCGCCGAACACCAGCCCGAGCGGGGCAACGACACTCGCGGCGGCGGCCATGGCGCCGGAGGCGAGCACGGTCGACGCCCCGCCGGCTTTGCCCGCGATGGCAAGCCCCCGGCCAAGAACGGTCGCGGCCGTCGACTCGGCGACGAACGCCGCCACCTTCACCCGGATTTCGCCATGAGCGGGCGCGTCGCGCAACGCGGCGGCAAGCTCCGCGCGCCCGACATCGACCAGCGCGCCGAGGCCGACATCCGACAAGATGGTTCGGCGCATGTCGCCGGTCATCGCATCGAGCGCATCCAGAAACAGCCTGCGAAGAATCTTCGTCTCCAAGGAAAGCGCCGACTCCCAGCTTTCCACATCGATCTCCAGGTGCTTCGCCACGTCGACGACGAGCTCCAGGTACGACACGCCTTCGCCGCCGCGCATGGCATTGGCGATGCTGTTGCCGCCGAACAGCCGGATTTCGCTTGCGATGTCGTTACGGTCGGCATGCCCGAACACGCCGGCTTCGCAACAGGCCGTCAATTGCGCGAGCCGCATGCCCGACAGCGCGCCGCGGCCCTTCCCCTTGTCGGTCAGGTGATCCGCCAGGATGGCGAGATCGCCGTCGTCCGCGACTTGCAGCAGCGCGCTCAGGCTCCACCACTTCTCATCAAATTCGTAGGTCATGTTCCGTTCGCTTTCTTGTGTCGCCAGCTACGACAGATCAATTCGTCGGCCGAACACGGGCCGATGCCCGGGTCCGGATCGTTCAATCGCTGCTTCGATGCGCTCCGTCCGCGCACCGGGCATTACGCGGTCGCAGGCTCGCCCTTGAACATCTCGATCACCGCCGCAATCAGCGCGGCGATCAGAAAGCAGATGAAGGCGGCCGCCAGCGCCGTGCCGAGGAGGGTCCCCAGGATCTCGAGGCATCCATTGAGCGCCGTCATCAGCGCCATCCAGAAAATCGTCATGTCGAGCGTTCCTTAGTGGTGGTCGACAAGGCTTACCGCCCCGTCATGAAGGCGTCCAGGTCGGCGTCGCCCTTGATCAGCAGCGATTCGCTCACGCCGTGCGCACGGGCAAGCGTCAGGCTCGACTCGAGCAGACGCACATTGGCCTTGAGGTCGAACGCTGCCGCGGTGAGTTCGCCCAGCCGGTCGAATTCCGCTTCGAGGAACGCAAGGACCTTGCGGACTTCGGCATCGAGCGCGTCCACGATGCCTTTCGTGCGCTCGGCGAGCCTGTCGGTCACTTCGCGCGCCTGCTTCCCGATGAAGGTCGACAGGAACTTGCCCGCGATGGAGCCCAGGACTGCGCCCAGCACCGGCACCGGAATCAACGCCTGGCCTGCCGCCGTGCACAGCCCCACGATGGCCGCATCGCTGCAAACGAACATCCCGTTGTCGATGAGCGCGTCGACGGAGATCTTCCCGGACCGATAGTCGGCCACGAGCACCGCCATCCCTCTGGCGGCGCTGACGAAAGCACCCGCGAAAGGCGCGGACATCTCGGCGCAGTTCGTCAGCGCATAGATGGCGCCGCCGGCGAGAGCGCCGCCGGCCGCCCCCTTTGCGGTGGACAGGCCGACCTCCGCCCAGTCGTCGGCGTTGAAGTCGCCGGCGAAAATGTTCTTCCCGTCCCGATACTTCTGCCACAGCTTCGTGGTCAGGCTGACTGCCGCGCCAACCGCCGCCGCGCCGCCCGCCGCCTTCAACCCTTCGGCGAGGGATGGCTCGTGTTCGATGCGGATCTGGTCCTTGAGCGTCTCGTTCTGTTGCTTGAGATCCTGTTCATGCGCGTTGACCGTTTCATCGACCTTGCCGAGCTGGACTTCACCGTACGTCGATACCGACGGCTGCACGACCGCCGAAAACGGCTTGCCGCTCGCCAGTTCGATTTGCGCGACCTTCTCCTGAATCGCACGGATCGTCTTGTCGCTCAGTTCGCCGGTATTGCCCTTCAGCACTTCGAGAATCTGCGCATGCTGGTCCTTCGGAATGTGATAGACGCCGTCGGTCGCGAAATCCTTGTACTTGCCCATATGCTCGAGCACGTGCGTCAGCCCCTTGCTCGAACCGTTGATGAACTTCGATTGAAAGTCAATGCCGTCGATTCGATAGTCCATCGGCGCCGTTCGCCCGACACCGTCGAAGGTCGCGCCGGGCGCGACCTGCGCGAGGAAATCGCGGGCGCGGCGAACCGCGACTTCGACCTGCTCCGCGATCTCGCCGTGCTTCGTGTCCATCCGGCCGAGAATCTTTCCGGGTTCGCCGATGAATTCGCGCAACGTGTTCATTGCGTCCATCGCGCTGTCGAACGCGCGATCCTGCGCCGACTGCAATGCCGCTTCGGCCGCCACGCGCGCCCCGTTGATCGCATCGACCACGACACCCGCGGCCTGGTCGGCCAGGCTCGACGTGCGAGGGAAAGAAGCAGCGCCGGGCAAAGCGTCACTTTCGCCGAGGTCTGCCGACATCTGGATTGTCATGTTCGGTCTCAGGCTGCCTTGGCCAGGATGGTCTTGTTCAACAGCGCGGACAGCGCACGCACGTGATTGATGAGGGCGCCCAGCGCATCCTTGCTTGCCGCCGAGAACTGGCCATAGTCGGCCGGCGCGGTTTGCTTCAGCGCTGCCAGCAGGGATTTCATGCCGGCCGAATGGGTCTGCGTCAGCGTCTTGAGCCCGTCGATTTCGCCTGCGGCCATCCGGAGCGAAGCGATCCCTTTCTCGATCGGGATACGCCGCTGGTGCGCTTCCTCCGCGACCTTCGCATTGGCGCGCCACATGAACACGCCGCCGCCCACGACCGCCGCGCCGGCAAGCGTCCAACCCACCGGGCCGGCCAGCGCGAGCAGCGCGCCGCCCGCGGACATCCCGCCGCCGCCTGCCGCCAGTGCGCCGCCACCCAGCCACGCCAGCGCGGCGTTGGTCGCCGCGGCGCCGGAGAGCGATGCGATCGCCGTGCCCGTCGAAGCCGTGCCGAACGTGGTCGCGATGGCCATCGCCGCGGTCGGCGCGAGCAACGCGGTCGATGCGCCGGCGGCCACACCTACGCCCGTCGCCGCGCCGCCCGTCACGTTGACGTCGTGCATTTGCCGGTCAACTTCGGTCACCACGCCTTCGAAGGTCCGATATTCGACCTTGTATTCGGCAAACGCGCGATCGAACTCCTTCGGCGTGGAGGCCAGGCCGTTGACGTAGGCCTCGACTTCGCCGATCAGCAGTTCACTGCTCTCGCGCCGCAGCGTGTAAAGCTCGGTCGCGAGCGTCTGCACCGCAGCCTGGCGCTTGTCGTATTCCTTGGCTGCAGCCTCGAGCTGGCTGCGTGCGGTCGCTGCCGCCTCTCTGTTAAGCATGTCGATCTCCGGTCTGTATCGTCATTCCGGCGCCACCCGTTCACGTCGGGCTTGCGTCGGGCCGCAACGGCGGCTGTGGGGGTGATGCGCATCTCGCGCCTGAAGCCGAGAAATAGTCCATCGGCTTAACGGCGCCGATGGCGGCCAACTTTAGGTTCGCGGCCGCCGCTTTGCTCGATGCGTCAGGCCGGATGGTGATGTTCGTTCGGGACAATTCATGTCCCGAACGAACACGCCGCGAGAGATTGCGCTTCAGACACGCGCCGGATGATGCCGCGCAGGGCACGTTCGCCCGCGCGGCACGATTCCGCGCAACCCAAAGGACAGGATTTGTCCCAAGTGTGTTGCACCCTTGCCTGCAGTCATTGGAGAGCCCATGAGTTCAGGCATGAAAATCACCGTTGCTGTTTCCGCCCGGGCACTGTTCGATTTCGACGCGGAGCATCTCGTATATCGGGAAGACGATCCGTCGGCTTACCGTGCGCTGCAGGCGTCGAGGCTCGACGTGCCGGCCGGCCCCGGTGTCGCGTTCCCGCTGGTGCGCAAGCTGCTGGCGTTCAATCGCGACGACGAGATGGCCGTCGACGTCGCGCTCCTGTCGCGCAACGACCCCACGACCGGCCTGCGGGTGTTCGCGTCTGCCCGGCATCACGGGCTGGCGATTCATCGGGCGATCTTCACCGGCGGTGCACAACCTCATCGCTATCTCGCGCCGTTGGACGCAAACCTGTTTCTCTCGACGCATGCCGGGGACGTCGCGAGCGCGATGGCCGCCGGGTTCCCGGCCGCCTGCCTGTATCCGGCGCCCGCCCCGACCGGCTGCACGCACGACGACGAACTGCGCATCGCCTTCGACGGGGACGCCGTCCTCTTCAGCGACGAAGCGGAGCGCGTGTTCCAGCGGCGCCGGCTGTCCGCATTCAACGCCCATGAAATGCGTCATGCGCACGCGCCGCTGCCGCCCGGCCCGCTCAAGCCGTTCCTCGTTGCCCTGTGCGCGCTGCGCGGCCGGCGCGCATCCGGCGTCAACGTGCGTACCGCGCTGGTGACCGCACGCGGCGCCCCGGCACACGAGCGCGCCATTCGCACGCTGATCGCGTGGGGTATCACGGTCGACGAAGCGATGTTCCTCGGCGGCAGGAACAAGGCGGGGTTCCTCGCGGAATTTCGCCCCGACATCTTCTTCGACGACCATGTCCGCAACTGCGAATCAGCCGCACGCCGGGTCGCGACCGGCCACGTGCCATACGGCATCAACAACGAATCCGGGCTGATTCTTCATTGAACAAGCGAATTTGCAGATGAATCGAGAACTCGAAAACAAGCTGGTCGACACGTACCCCACCATCTATCAGGCGCTGGCGCCCCGGTTCTCCGGGAGCTGCCTGTTCGAATGCGACGACGGCTGGTACGCGATCATCGACCAGCTGTCGTGCCGGCTCGAAGCGCAAGCGCGCAAGTCGCTGCTGCTCGTGCTCGAAGTGAAGGAGAAGCTCGGCGGGCTGCGTTTCCGCGTACGCGGAAACGTAACCGGCGAAGTGGATCGCTGGCTCGCCTCCGCGGCGAACCTGAGTCAACGCATGTGCGAATATTGCGGCGATCCGGCCACGCTGCGCGGCCACACGGATGGCCGCGTTCGCACACTCTGCCCGGTTTGTGCCGCGGCGATGCACTATCTGCTGGAATAGCGCGGCACGTGATTCGGTGCGGATCGACTCGTCAGAACACCGTATGCACCCCCACCCGCGCCACCGTCTGGCTCGCCGAACTCGAAGCCCCGTTCGGATCGAGCACGCCATTGACCTGCGCGTTCGCACCGCTGTTCGCCCGCTGATAATCCGCCGACACATAGACCATCGTCCGCTTCGAGAACAGGTACTGAAGCGCCACGCTGACCTGATGCGCGTGGTTGTCGTTCACCGCTTCATTGCCCTTCATGTACATGTATTTCGCCCCCAGCACGACATCCGGCCGCACGTGCCACAACCCGCCCGCTTCGGCCATCCACACCGCGGCATCGTTGAACGAATTCCGCACGGTGGTCACCAGCGCACTCGCTGTCACGACACCGAAGTCGTAGTGCATCCCGACGCCCCAGTTGCGCACGCTGGTGGACGGCACGCCGGGCGCGGGGCCGTACTTCTCGTTCGTATAAGCCGCGCCCACACCCAACGCGCCCGCTTCATAGTTCAACCCGGCGCTGACTGCGTTGTCTGCACCAACCGAACCGGCCACCCCGCCAAACGCATACATCACGCCGCCGGAAAAGCCCGCGACCGTCGGCGAACGGTACTTGACGGCGTTCGCGATCGGCTTGCTGCCTGCCGTGCGGTCCCAATCGAACGCACCGGTCGGGTTGTCCGGGAGCGCGAGACGCTGGAACGGGCCATTGCGAAAGCCGTACAGCCCCGAGATATCCCGTGAAATCGCGTTGTTCCTTGAAAACAGCGCATCCACCATGAAGTCGTACTGGTTACCCAGCGTGATGCTGCCGAGCCGATTGCTTTCGAGACCGACGTACGCATTGCGCCCGAAAATCCCGGTCCCGACGATGCTGCCGTTGGCCATCGAGAACTGGTTCACGAGCGCGAAGATCGCGCGATATCCGCCCCCGAGGTCTTCCGTGCCGCGAAAGCCGAAGAGATTGGGCGCGAAGATGCCGTCGTCGAACTTGACGTTCTTTCCGCCCCCCTCGTTGCTGACATAAGACACGCCGGCGTCGATCAGCCCGAACATCGTCACGCTGCTCTGCGCCCATGCGCCCTGCGCCACGGCAAGAATCGCCACTGCTCCAAACCTGAGTTTCATTCCGTCTCCGTCTTTTTTATGAAAATGCGAGGCCGCCACCTGCTGCGTGGCAGGTGCTCGCCCGATGCTGCACAAGGAATCGCCGTCTTTCGGGTGCCGATTACCCGACGCGTTGAATATGATTAGCTTTACTGATTGACAGATACAAAAACCGCCGCATCAACCGGCCTTGCCTGCACTTCGTCAACACACCCGGATCAAGCGACGCGATAGACGACCCACCCGGTGGAATCCACCTCGACAGCCACGGCCTCCAGCGCCGAGCCCGAGCAAGGCCCGTCGATACACACGCCATCGTCGAACCGGAACAGCGCGCTGTGATGGGCGCACATCAGCACCTGCGACCGGTAACAGGAAACGCTGCCCGGCACGAAATCGAGCGGCACCGAGAAGTGCGGGCAACGATTCACATACGCCCACACCTGCTCGCCCCGTCGCACGACGATCACGGGGCGTCCGATGCACGCTTCGTCGACGACCCGCGCGCCGCCGTCAGGCACATCGGAAAAGCGGCAGAGTGGTCGTGCCTCCATCATTCACACTCTCTGCTCGGGGTTGCCGAGGCTCCAGTCCCACGGCCGCACTTCCACGTGCGAGAACAGCCCTTCCTTCACATACGGATCGTTGCCGACGAACTGCATCACCGCTTGAATGTCGTCCGCCTCCACGACGAGCAGCGTGCCGTTCATCGCGTCGCCGTGCGGCTCCAGCGTCGGGCCGCCGAGCCGCACCACCACGCCGTGCTGATCGGCCGAGCGCAGGTAAGTCCGGTGAATCGGCCGCACGCGATCGCGCACGTCGCGCATGCCCGGCTGGTCCGTCGCAAACACCGCAAAGAAACGCGCCATGGCGCTCAGCTCCGATCGAGGACGAATGCACGCAGATGCCGCACGCGGCGCTGCATCGGCATGCGCAAGCGCGGGCTCGGCGCGCCGTCGACGCCGGCGACGACCTGCTCGTTCAGCCTGGCGTCGCCGTCATGGCGGTCATGGCTCATGTCTTTCTCCATTGACGCATCGGGCCGCTCATTGCGGCGCGCGCCCTTCCCAAGCGTGCTGAAGCAGTGCGCGAATCGCCGCGCGTTCGATCGGCCGCGGGTTTGCATACGGGTTGCGGCAAGCGAGATCGGCAGCTTCGTCGAGGCCGGCCTCCGGCATCCCGAGATCGGCGAGCGCGGGCGCGATGCCGAGCTGCGCGTTCAACGCGAACAGCAGCGGGCCGGCTTCGGCCGCATCGTTCCCGCCCAGCGCGCGCGCCACGCGGCGCAGCGCGTCGGGCGCGGCAACATGGTTGTAGTGCGCGGTGTGCGGCAGCATCGCCGCATGCGTCTGCGCATGCGGCAGGTTGAAGGTGCCGCCGAGCGTGTGGCACAGCTTGTGGTGCAGCGCCATGCCGACCGCGCCCAGGCAGGTTCCCGCGAGCCACGCACCGTACAGCGCGCGGCTGCGCATCGCGCGGTGCGCCGGATCGCGCACCACGACGGGCAGCGCTTCGCCGAGCGCGCGAATCGATTCCTCCGCCATCAGGCTGATCACCGGGTTCGCGTCTTCCGCATAGAGCGCCTCGACGGCATGCGCCATCGCATTGATGCCCGATGCCGCCGAAATGGCCGGCGGCAACGTCAACGTCAGCGACGGGTCGTAGAGCACCGTCCGCGGCAGCACGCGCGCGTCGCGCCCGGTGCGCTTCAGCCGGCCTTCCGTGAGCCCGAAGATCGGCGTCATCTCCGAGCCCGCGTAAGTCGTCGGCACGGCGAGGATCGGCAGCACCGATTCGAGCGCAATGGCCTTGCCCAGCCCGATCGTCGACCCGCCGCCGATCGCGACGCAACAGTCCGCGTCCAGTTCGCCGGCCATCTCGCGTGCCGCGTGCGCGACCTCGATCGGCACATGCATGACCGCCTGTGCGCAGATGCCGGCCGCACGCTCGCCCAGGATCGCCGCGACACGCTCGGCGAGCGGCCGCTGCTCGGGCGTGGACAGGATCAGCGCGCGGCGGGCGCCGAGCGTCGACAACTCGTCCGGCAGCCTGGCGAGCGCGCCCCATTCGAATACCACGCGGGACGGGGTGCCCTGATAGACGAAGCGATCCATGGCGAACCTCAGCGCTTGAAGTGCGGCGGCACGTTGCCGTCGACGTTGACCCACACCGACCGCGCTTCGGTGTAGTCGTGCATCGCCTCGAAGCCCATCTCGCGGCCGTAGCCCGACTTGCCGACGCCGCCGAACGGGCTGCCCGGATTGACGCGCTTGTAGCAGTTGATCCAGCACATGCCCGCATTGATCCGCGACGCCATCTTGTGTGCGCGGGAAAGATCCTTCGTCCACAGGCCGCTGCCCAGCCCGTATTCGGTTGCGTTCGCAATGGCCAGTGCTTCGTCGTCGCTGCCGAAGCGCAGCACCGTGACGAACGGGCCGAACACCTCCTCCTGCGCAACGCGGTCGGTCGCGCTCCTTGCCTCGATGACCGTCGGGCGCACGTAGTAGCCATCGGCAAGCGCCGGATCCTGCGGCGCGCTGCCGCCGGTGAGCACGCGGCCGCCTTGCTCGCGCGCGACATCGACGAACGACAGCACACGTTCGAGGTGCTGCTTCGAGGTGAGCGGCCCCATCTCGGTGTTCGCATCGAGCGGGTTGCCGATGCGGATCGACGACGCGAGCGCAACGAAGCGCTCGAGGAACGCATCCGCGATGCGTTCGTGCAGCACGAGACGCGAGCCGGCGATGCACGCTTGCCCCTGGTTGTGGAAGATCGCCCACGCGGCGCCGTTGATGGCCGCGTCGAGATCGGCATCGTCGAACACGATGTTGGCGCCCTTGCCGCCCAGTTCGAGCTGCACGCGCTTCAGGTTGCCTTGCGACGCTTCGACGATCCGGCGGCCGGTGGCCGTCGATCCCGTGAACGCGATCTTGCCGACGCCCGGATGTTCGGCGAGCCGCTGCCCCGCCGTATGCCCGTAGCCGGGGACGATATTGACGACACCGGCAGGGAACCCGACCTCGGCCATCAGCTCGACGATGCGCAGCGTCGACAGCGGCGTGATTTCCGACGGCTTGAGCACCACCGTGTTGCCGGCGGCGAGCGCCGGGCCCATCTTCCAGCTCGTGAACATCAGCGGAAAATTCCACGGCACGATCTGGCCGACGACACCGATCGGCGCGCGCTGCACGTAGTTCAGGAAGCCGGTTTCGACGGGAATCACCGAGCCCTGCAGCTTGTCGGCCATGCCGCCGAAGTAACGGAAGCAGGCCGCCGTGCGCGGCACGTCGAGCGAACGCGAATCGCGAATCGGATGGCCGGTGTCCAGCGATTCGAGCTGCGCCAGTTCCTCCGCGTTGGCCTCGATCGCATCGGCCAGGCGCAGCAGCAAGCGGCCGCGTTCGGCGGCCGGCAGCGCCGACCATTTCGGGAACGCGCGGGTCGCGGCTGCGACGGCCAGGTCGACATCCGCCGCGGTGGCCGCGGCGATCTTCGCGATGACGGCGCCGTCGTGCGGATTCAGCACGTCGATCGTGCCGCGGTCGACAGCGTCAACGAAGCGTCCGTCGATGAAGAGTTGGGTTTGCATGAATCGTCCTCGGTGTAAGGCTTGAAGCGGAAACGGAAGCGCCGCTTAGAACGCGATCGGATACGGCGCGAGCTCGCCGCTCTCGTAGCGTTGCGGCAGGTCCGGCGTCGCGTTTTCCCAGACCAGCAGCATCGAGCGCTTCGTGGAATAGCCCTGGTGCCGGATGTCGGCGGGCATCGCGCAGATGTCGCCCGCGCGCATCGTCACGCGTGCGCGCGGCGCGCCGGTGTTCTTGTCGCCGATGTCCCATACGATTTCGTCGGACAGTTGCAGAAACCATTCGACGCGGTCGTTGCCATGGAACACCGGCAGGATGAATTCCTCGGTGGTCGGGCAGAACAGGCTGCGCCCGCACACCGACGTGACCGACGGATTCCACGTCACGTCCGAGCGCGACAGGTACTTGAACAGGTTGAACGCGTGCAGCTCGCCTTCGAAGCCCGGCTCGACGTGCACTTCCGGTTCGTCCTGCGCGACGTCGAGGAACGCGCGGTTGACCGGCAGGTCGTCGCGCAGCGGCGAATCGCCTTCGAGGCCCGGCATGCGGCGCGTCGCGATGCGCGTGCGCTCGATCGCCGCGCCGTTGTCGCCGTGCTTGCGTCCGAACGCCGTACCGGTTTCCTCGGGCGCCGCGAACGGATCGAAGCCTTCGTTCGTCCAGTCGTGCAGCATCGCCTTGAAGGTCGCCATGATCGTGGGCGTGTCGAAGGTCTCGGTGTAGTCGACCCCGGCGTCCTTCAGGATCCCGTTGAAGGTGCCCGCATACATGTCCACCTTGCCGTAGTGATTGCGCGTGCCGAACACGTGGTCGAAGTTCACCCAGCCGTAGAAGAAGCCCCACGCCACGTCGCGCATCATCGCGCGCAGGAACACGTCCGCCGGCATCGCATGCGTGCGAGTCCGGCCTTTCGCGGGCCAGCTGATCTTCACGAAATATTCGTCGCGCTGGAACTCGAACGCGCCGAGCTGGAAGCGGCGGTAGCCGGTGACGGCATCGGCTTCGGTCGATCGCACCAGATCGGCGGCAAAGCCCACGGAGGGGTCGAGGGTGTCAAGGGTGGCCATGACGTGTCTCCTGGAATAGTCGAATGAGGTCGGACGAATCAGTGCAGGCAAATGTCGGCCCACTTCTCCACGGACAGCTCGCCCAGGACGGTCTGCACGAGCGCGACGCCCGGCCGGCTCGCGGTGAAGCGGTATGCGCAGCCGGCCGGCAGCAGCGCCTGATGGCCCTGGCGCAATACGACATAGCCCATCTTGCGGCCGGCCGGTTGCGTGCCGGCGCTCACGGTTCCGCGCCCCGATGCCGGCGGCGTATCGAGCTTGATGAATTCGATCCGGACTTCGCCATCCATCTGGATCGCGAACTCGTCGTGCGCGCAGGCGAACCACGGCGATTGGCCGTCGGTGCGCAGCACTTCGATCACGTATTCGAGGTTCTTGCCGGCGACGACCTTTTCGTAAGGGGCCGACTTCGATGCGACCTCGAAGACATTCGAGAACGCGTAGTGTTGAGCGCTGCCGCTCGTGATTTCGATCTCGCCCTTCCGGTAGCTGTCGAGCGAGCCAAAGACGGTATGGAATGCCGTGTCGGTCATTGCTGTCTCCTGAGTTGAACCGCTTGCTGGATTCAACTCTAGGGGCAAGGAACCCCCGCAACAAGGCCCGGGACGGCGACTACGGCATTTGCGTTTCGCGAATAATCCGCGCGGTTCAACGCACCCAGCCACGCTCCAGAAGGGGAAGATCCCACGGGGGTTCGTCGCCGATGGTTTCCGCGAGGAATTCGACCAGCGCCTTCACCTTCAGCGCCTGTCGCTGCGTGGCGGGATACACCGCGGCAAAGCTCAGCGGCGCGAGCTGGAAGTCGGTGAGGATGGGCACCAGCCGGCCGGCGACGAGCGCTTCGCTCGCCACGAGCGTCGGCAGGCACACGACGCCGCCGCCGGACAGCGCGTACTCGCGCAGCAGGTGCACGGAATTCGAGCGGATCATGCCGGGCAACTCCATTTCGACGACCTCGTCGCCGCGCGTCATCGTCCAGCGGTTGCGCGACGGATAGCCCGAATACAGCGCGGTGGTGTGGTGCAGGAGGTCGCGCGGATGGTGTGGCGCACCATGCGCGTCGAGGTACGCGGGCGACGCGCAAAAGAGGCGCCTGACGGTGAACAGCCGCCGTTCGATCAGCGATTCGGAAATGGGCGGAAAGATCTGGAACGCGATGTCGAATCCTTCTTCGACAGGGTCCACGACCCGGTCATTGACGATGACGTCGAGCTGGATGCCCGGGTAGCGCCGGTTGAATTCCATCAGCGGCGCGCCGAAGTGATCGAGCGCGAAACCGGGCAGCATCTGGATACGCAGCCGCCCGGTCGGTGTCGCGCGAAGCTCGCGCATCTGGTCCGTCAGCTCGTTGACGCGCCCCACCACCTCCGCGCACTCGCGATAGAACGCCTCGCCCACTTCGGACAGGCGCACGTGGCGCGTGCTGCGATGGAACAGCGGCGCGTTGACGAACTTCTCGAGCTGCTGGATGCGATTCGTCACGACGGAGCTGGTCACGCCAAGCTGCCGCGCCGCCTCGGCGAAGCTGCTCGCCTCCGCCACCCTGACGAATGCCTCGATGCTCAGAAACCGGTCCATACCGCGCCCTTTTTCGACAGCGAAACCGGCAGTCTACCCGTGCGGATAACGGGCTGTGCCATGCGGGAGGCGTCACAGTGTCACGCAATGGATGTCAATCGGCGGCGGCGCCGGCCCACGCCTGCGCCGACCGTCGCGCGTGGGCCTTAACGCTACTGCTCTCCCGCCGCCAGCGCCGGTTGCACGGCCACGCGGCGCTGCAGCACGGCCGGCGCGGTTTCCTTCAGCAGCAGGCTGACCACGATGCCGAGCAGAACCGAGCCCATCGGCAGCCACAGAATGTTCTGGATGCCAAAGTGTGCAGCGACGTAGCCGCCCATCGCCGGCGCAATGCCGCCGCCGAAGATCTCGCCGACGCCGACCACGACGCCGATCGACGTCGACACGAGCCCGACGGGCGCGGCCTCGGTCGCCACGGGGCCGGACAGCAGCGACACCAGCCCGAGCGTGAAGAACGACGCGACGAACAGGACCCCGAACAGCGCGAGCGGCTGCGGGCCGAGGCCACGGAAGAGGTAGGGCATCACGGCCGTTCCCGCGAATCCGACGATGCTCGCAAGACGGCGGCCGACGAGGTCGGACAGCCCTGGCAACCCGAACTGCCCGAGAAAACCGCCGAAGCCGATCGCCGATACGACGAGGCCCATCTTCTGCGTGCCGAGCGCCAGGTAGCCGGTCAGGTACAGCGGCAGCAGCGCGCCGAGCACGAATACGCCCGTCATCGCGCAGCACAATGCGGCCATCGCCACGAGGATGTTGCGGCTCCTGAGCACATGGCCGAGCGACGCCGGCGCATGCTCCGACGCGACGGCCTTCGTGACCTTCGGCTCACGGATGACGACGAACATGATCGCGCCGAGGATCAGGCCGGGAACGGCGACGAGCGCAAAGACCCAGCGCCACGACACGAACCCGAGCAGCTGGGTCGCGATGATCGGTGACAGCGCGAGCCCGAACAGCGCGAAACCGCTTTGCTGCAGGCCGAGGTTCAGCCCGCGCCGCCGCGGATGCGACGCGTCGGCCGTCGCGGCAAAGCTCGTCGGGCAGAACGAGCCCTCCGCGACGCCCATCAGGCCGCGAATCGCGATCAGCCCGAGCAGGCCGCCCGCGAGCCCCGAGAAGCCCGACAGCAGCGAGAAAGCGACGATGGCCGGAATCAGCACCTTCCGGCGGCCGATCTTGTCGGAGATGCCGCCCATCAGCGCCGCGAACATGCCCCACGACAGGCCGAGCACGCCGATACAGTTGCCGACGTCCTGCGCGTTCAGGTTGAGGTCCTTCATGATCGAAGGGAACAGCGGCGCGATCAGCCAGCGGTCGAGGCCGACCAGCCCGAAGCCGAGCGCCAGCAGCGTGACCGCCTTCCACTCGTATGAGGTATCCCACTCGTTTGCTTTCATGTCCGTCTCCGTGGACACGGCTTCGCCTGCGCGCGCCGCGCCGCGGCGCCTGCGCATGAGCTAGGTCCGATGTCTTGTGTGTGCGACGCGAATCGCGAGGAAGTGCCGGCCGCGGTGCGGGTTCGACACGCAGCGTTCGATCGGCCGGTGTCACCACGATAGAGGCACGGCCGCCAATCGGGTATGGAGCAACCGGCGAACGCGCCATTCGCGAAACGCAAATAATCGGGGGCGGTGCCAGAAAGGGGCGACGGGAAAGCGCGAAGCGAACGGGCGCGGCGTCGAAGTGACGCTCGCGCATGCGTCACCGGGGAATTCCCTCATGGACATCGGGCATCCACGCGAGGCGCCATTCACGCCATGCCCGCTCACGATCACGCAAAGCCTTCGCGAACCATGCAAGAAGAAGCCGCTCGCCGGGTAGCGGGAGGCGAAGCAAACAGGGGCAAACCAAGATGCACCGGACGAGCACCAGCGCAATCCTGTTCGCCTCACTTTCCGACACCACCATGCGACGCAGCTCGTCCAGACATGGGATGAATCTCATTTTTTACACATTCCATTCAATTTATTTCGACGAAAAATAAATTACCTCACCCCGTCATACCGATAAATTCCCATCCAAAATATTTAAACCCATTACCAAACAAAAATTCCCGCGCCTTGCAAAGAAGGTCACATACAGTCTCCCCGAAATATAAAAGCCATCTCTAAATATCAAACCATTTCTCATGGCAAACAAGTTTGATATTCTTCACCGCGAATTTTCCATAACCTTCTTTTTATTTACCTGAAACCCCAATTCGAACCAGTCCGAATTGAGAACGAAAATAACGAGATTGCGGTGATGTCGATAGAAAGTACATTCCGAAAGTTTGCGTCCGGTCTGATTGGCGGTAACAAGCGGCCTGTCGATCTCTATTTCGGGCTGGCGCAACGCACGGTCGGCCATCTGCTGATGCTCCAACACGCCGATATTCGCGAAGGGTTGATATCGGGGATCGACGGGCAACTGACCTGCGTGTACCGAAGCCGTGCAACGCTACGAGGATCGCGCGTTGATGCGGATGGAGGCACGTCGAACGCTGAACACCGAATGGCTCGATAGCGACGGCCATGTGATCGGCGAGGACGGCAAGAGCGCCATGCCGGAGGGTTACAAGGAATGGCGCGACAAGCAGATTGTCGACTGGCTCGATCGCGGGGCGACCAACAGCCCGACGAATCATTCCACGACGATGATGAATCCGGAACATGCCGAAAAGGCGCTTGCGTATGACGTTGCGGTGGGGCTGTGCTACCTGACTCCCGATCAACTCTATGACTTGAGAATTGAGGCCGATTGGCGGATGGGGGACGGGATTCCCTTAGATCATCCGAACAAGAAGTACGTCGACTACTTCTCGCGCGGTCAACTCGACGATTTACCGATGCAGGAGTGGGTACATGCGGAGAAAAGCGAGGGAAAAATACCCGACGCGATTGTGGACGAACGTGAAGGTGAGTTCTATCTGAAGGTCGGGGGGTGATTTGAAGACGCTAATCGCCACACGGTCGAGACGTGTCGCCGTCGCCGTTTCGACATGGCTGATCACCACCGTGCTCATGGCCTCGCTGATGACGCACGTAGAACAACCCGATCCGGCACATTTGGAAATAGGAGATTGGATGAAACGATTCGTTGTAGTACCCGGTCTCGCTGTACTCATGGTGTTTTTGTTCACCACCGCCCTGATGCGTCCAGCACAAGCCGTGCCCGTCCGAGAGCATACCGCGCAAGCCGCAGAAGAACCGGCGAAGCCATTCGTCGCGCAGGTTGTTGGCCTGATGTGGTTGAATCCGTTGCAACGCATGGACTACCCGACCGAATGGCAATTGTTGTGGGCACAAGAACTCTCTGCTCCAAACAAGAATGACGATATGGTTCGCACCGACCCGAAGTCCTTTACGAGCTTGCAGCCCGTAGCGGGTATCGCATATGGCAACAGAGGCAAGGAAACGTTTAGAGGCTTCTATTGCAAGTACATGTACAAATTCCCTCTGCTGCTTAGCTCACGCTATGCGTCCAACCCCAAATACTTCTACACGGTGAACCCCAGCGATAAAGCGGACTGGCGCGAACTCGCGGGCATTCGTGTTGAACTGGCCATTCCGAATCGACTCGAAGTTGGCGACTCGCAAAGCTACTTGCGCGATTCGATTCGAAAGACGTTTTTGATCGGCAACCCGCATTTCCGAGAAATGTGGAGCCGCGACACGCCCCCTGATGTGCAAATCACGCAAGGCGGCGCGAACGCTGGCTTTACGTCGCTGAACAAGGCACTGGACTATTTGCAGGCGAACCCCGACAAGACCGTATGGGCAATAAACTGGGACGCGCCAAGCTTCCCGCCCACCGACGCGCAGATCAACGAGAACCTCGTCGTGCTATTCCTCGCCGGCCCGAACTTCAACACGCAGCGCGAACCGCTCGCCTGGATCGGCAAAGCCGCAACGGGCAACACGCAAGCGTTTTCGCCGAAGGTCGGCACGACGCGCGCCGTCCAGGCATGGAAGGCAACCATCGACCAGGCGGCACGCAATGCCGGCGTCGCGGTCGCGAACCTGAGTTACATCGTCCACGACGCAGGCGCAGGCAGCGATGCAGCGTCGTCACGCGTTGCCGCGCTCGCACAGACGTTGACGGAAACTCTTCCTGAATACGACCACCGAAAGCAGACATTCAACACCGCTGCCCGACTCGGCGACATGGGTACCGGCAGCGCATTGACCGACGTCGCGCTGGCAATCGGCCGAATCAACCACTTCGGCGGCAACGCCCTGATCGCCGGCACGACCGACCCCGAACATCCCGTCGCGGTTGTCGTCATGCCACCGTCGAAACTCACGCCGATCGATCCCGACAAGGATTGGTTCCGCGCGCGCGGTGGCAACAATGCCTACCTGCCGTGGTGGGGCCGCCGGCACGATACCGATTACGGCATGCAGGGCTATTCATGGTGATGCAACCCGACGCGACGGCACGCCACGTGCGAACGCGAGTTCCGCGCCAATCATTCAGGGGATGAGTCATATGCGAGGAATTATCCGGGTCGGCGACGTACATACCCACGGCGGCCGGGTCAAATCCGGAGCCGAAACGAGCAAGGTGATGGGGCGCTCGGTCGCCCGCATAGGCGACGTGTGTTCGTGTCCGATTCACGGTACCTGCACGATTGCCGAGGGCGACACGGCATTCAAGGTCGAAGGTCGCGACTCTGCCTTCGATGGTCACAAGACTTCATGCGGCGCGACCTTGATTTCTTCACTTCACACTTCCGGGCGAGTTTGAATGCAAAAGACCCGACGCATGACTGCCGAACAGTTCCGCCTGTTGCGCATGCAAAATACACGAATCAAGCCCTTGAACCAGTGGGCCCTGCACGAGATTTTCGTCAAGGGTCGATCACAACGGGCTGTGGCGGCGGAAGTCGGCATGACGTGTTCCGCGATGTCGCAGCTTGTACGGAAGGTGTGGCAGCGGTATCTGGAGCTACCGGGAAGCTGCACGCGCCTCACCACCCTCACGATCACGATCCCGGCCAGGTATGAGCCCGCACTCCAGGCATGGGTGCGAGATGCATATCGATTGGCGAATCAGAATGAACAAGATACGGCGATCTGATCGATTCCCGCCCCGCATAGCGGCAACACAGCACTTCGACGACGCCGAAAACAGGCACGGCATCCATCTTTCAAATGCAGGGCTGGGACCGGCCATCATCAAGGGTATGACCGTGACGATCGGAACCCGAAAATACACTGGTCTCGGTCCCGTATCTGGTCGCACGTCCAGTCCGATGCAGGTATCGGTGCCACGGGATGCTTCAGTACCGGCTGGCCGCGCCCCGACGCCCCGTTGAAAGCCGGCGAGATCGTACCGCTTCTGGCCTTGTCGGATAAGGCGTCACCTCCATGCTTGCCCATCTTGCTCAAGTTGCTGACCATGAACGATATCGCTATCGATATCCAGTACGAATCCGTGCACGGAACGGCGTTCTCCTCGACACGAGACGTCGACATTCACGATCCCGACGCAACCCAGATCGCACGCCAATATGACGACATCGAACGGCGCATTGCTGACCTGATCAAGGGCATGAATGCCGTGCGCGCTCCGCACGCGGCGTCCTCTGCGCAGCCCTGAATGCTGCTCGCGGCACTGCCGATCGCGTTTCGTGTCGGCGTGCCGGCGCCGCCATCCGGCGCTCCGGCCGGGCCGGCTTTCCATCTCTGAGACTGGCGGAGAATATCCGGCGCTTGCCGCAGCCTCGCCGCGATGCGCGGCAAGCCAGCCGCTTCGGGGTGGTTGATACGGCCAGTTGCCTTCGCATCGTGCTGCCCTCGGCAGCCCGGGGCGGGGCGGCTTCATCGGCGAATCATTGAAAATTCAACACAGCGGAGACCACGCTTCCGGCAGGCAAATCGTCGAAGTCGCCCGCTCGATCTGCTGCGGTCCGCCCTTGGGCGGCCAAAGCCCTTCGGCATAGTGGCGCGCCCGCAATGCCATACGCTCCTCCAGGCTCGAGAACCCCCAGATATGAGCAATGCGAGGCGGGCCATCCGTCGCGTACATGTTCGCGACGAGATGCGACGTATAGGCTTCGGCCGGGCCGACGGCCTGCTCCCACGCGGCGATCGTCGGCGCGATCCCGGCCGGCTTGAGCCAATAGCGGCGAAGTTCGTAGAACCTGCCGAGTGTCGACGGCTCGATCGCGGGCAGGAACGGAAACAGTTCGTAGGTTTCCATGTCGAGACCGACGTCGTCACCGTCGATATTGAACGGCCTGCCGCTCATCAACGCACGACGACGCTCCTGCTGCAGTTCGCCGACATCGTCGAAGCCTCGCAACACGACGATCTGCCCCAGCTCGCCGATTTCCGAACGCCATGCGCCGAGGAGACGCCCCCCAGCCCCCGGATCCGATACCCATCGATGCGCACCGGCGGAAACGGCATCCTGCGCCAGCAGCAAACACGACAACGTCGTCAGTTCATACTGCATCTCGACCATCCCTCGCAAAATGGGCTGCGGACACGCAAATCGCACCCGCTAGCCACAAGAAAAATAAATTCCCCCAATCCACAATTGGATAAAACATTCTTCCATATCAAGCTGAATCGACAGCCCACTTTGGATCCTTTTTCCCTCCTGTCCCCCGTATCATTTCTTCCATTCCGAAAGAAACGAGCATGAGAAGGACATGAGCGACACCACCACGCTGCACTACCTCGACTACGCCGCCACGACGCCCGCCGATCCGCGCGTGATCGACGCGATGACGGCCTGCCTCGGCTTCGACGGCATCTTCGGCAACCCCGCATCGAGCTCGCATGCCGCCGGCCGGCTGGCGAAAGACAAGGTCGAGCAGGCACGCGCGCAAGTCGCCGCGCTGATCGGCGCGGACGCCGACGAGATCGTCTGGACCTCGGGCGCCACCGAATCGAACAACCTCGCGCTGAAGGGCTATGCGGAACACGCGACCGGCAAGCGCCACCTGATCACGAGCCGCATCGAGCACAAGGCCATTCTCGACACGATGGCGAACCTGTCGAAGCACGGCGCGTCGGTCACGTTCCTGACGCCCACGCGCGACGGCGAGATCACCGCCGACGCGGTCGCTGCCGCGATCGGCCCCGACACGGGCCTCGTGTCGCTGATGCTTGTGAACAACGAGCTCGGCACGCTGACCGATATTGGCGCAATCTCGCGCATCGTGCATGACGCGGGCGCGCTGCTCCACGTCGACGCCGCGCAGGCGCTCGGCAAGACGCCGATCGACGTGCGCGCGCTCGGCATCGACATGCTGTCGATGTCCGCGCACAAGGTGTACGGCCCGAAGGGCATCGGCGCGCTGTTCGTGCGCCGCGACATCGCGAGCCGGATCGCCCCTCAGATTCATGGCGGCGGGCACGAGCGCGGCTTGCGCTCGGGCACGCTCGCCACCCACCAGATCGTCGGCATGGGCGTGGCATGCGAACTGGCCGCCGAAAAGCTCGACGGCGAAGCCGCCCGGATCGCGGCGCTCGGCGCCCGCCTGACGGATGCGCTGGTCACGCTCGGCGACGTCACGCAGAACGCGGCCGCCGCGCGCCGCATCCCGCACACGCTGAGCCTGACGGTGAATGCGCCCGGCTTCTTCCCGTTCATGCTCGGCGAAGCGCTCGCCGTATCGTCGACGTCCGCGTGCAACTCGACCAGCGGCGCACCGTCCCACGTGCTGACCGCGATCGACCTCGATGCGGATGCGGCAGGCCGCACCGTGCGCGTGAGCTTCGGCCGCTTCACGACGGAGCAGGACGTCGACTTCGCGATCGCCTGTTTCCGCCACGCGATCGAACAGTGTCGCGCGACGGCGGCGAACGGATTCTCCGCTTCACGGCAGATCACGCCGGCCGACCTGAAGGCGATCCGCAACGCCGGCTTCCGCTCGGTGATCTGCAACCGGCCGGACGGCGAAGGCGACGACCATCCGGCGTTCGACGACATCGCCGCGGCGGCCCGCGAACTGGGCCTCGAAGCGCGCTACCTGCCGGTCGAGCGCGACGGCATCGGCGATGCGCAGATCGATGCATTCGGTGAACTGGTCGACACGCTGCCGAAGCCGGTGCTCGCGTACTGCCGCAGCGGCAGCCGCTCCGGCATGCTGTGGAATCGCCTGTGCGCCCGACGTGCGGCGCTGGCCTCGGCCTGAACCCGGCACGGCGCCGCTAACGCGGATACTCCAGCAGCAACGCCACCCAATCGGACGTCGCGCCGCCGTAACGTGATGCGATGTCCGCGAGCACGCCGGGCAGCACCGCATCGCCGCGCCGCCCTTCCGGAATGACGATGGGCGCATGCCCGGCGCCCGCCGGCTGCGTCAGTAGCCGCAGCCCGTGCTTCGACACGACCTCGTGCGCGTCCGCCGTCACGACGACGTCGCCGCGCCATGTCCGCGCCCATGCATCGGCCGTCAGCGCCACCGGCAGTTCGTCGAAGCCGCGCTCGACCGGCAGATCGAATGTCTCGTGCCGCCAGAACGCCACGCGATTCGCCAGCGCAGACATCACCGTGCGCGCGGTCAGCGCGAACCGGCTTCCGTCGTGACGATCGCTCCAGGCCTGCACACCGATGCGCCGCGCGGTCTCGCGCGCTGCCTCGGGCCCGGCCAGCGCGCTCAGCAACGCGAGCGACGCAGGCAGCGACGCCGACACGCCGCTCGTCGTCATCACGGTGCCGTCCATCACATAGCGACGATCGTCGACCCAGGTCGTATCGGCAAAGCGGCGGCGCAGGCCGTCGCGCGAATACCAGTGAGACGTCGCGGCACGATGGCGCAGCAGGCCCGCGTTCGCGAGCACCTCCGCGCCATCGCAGATCGCAACCATCGTCGCGCCGCCGGCGGCCTGCTTGCGCAGCCATGCCAATACGGCCGGGCTGTCCGCGCGGTGCAGCGCGGGTACGATCACCACGTCGGCTCCCGCCGGCGTTGCGGCATCGAACCGTTCGAAGGTCGCGTCGGCCAGCATGCGCAGCGCGGGCATCAGTTCGACGGCCCCCGCATCCGTCGACACCGCGACGACATCCACCGCGCCGGACGCCTTCAGGATCGAGTAAGGGACGACGAAATCGGTCGTCTCCGTGCCTGCGTTGTCCGCCACGATCGCAACGAGCGGGCGCACGCGGCCGTCCTTCGGCGCGGCCGTCGTCAACGTCAACGTCAACGTCAACGTCGGCATCGGCATCGGCATCGGCGTCGGTGCGCCTGCCGCCTCGGCGCCGGCCGTCTGCGCCGGCCATGCCCACATGCCGAACAACATGCACGCAAGCAGCGCCATCCACGCGCGTCCTGCACGCCGTCCCGTTCTTTCCCGCATCGTCCACCCCGCGTCATTCGATTGCATGCCCGGGAAATTACAAGGATCATGCTCGCGGTCACAAGGACAACTCCACCGCACTTTCCGCCATGCCCCTGCCCCTGCAACCGGTACGCGACATCGTCGTGATCGGCTTCGAAGGCGTCCAGTCGCTCGACATCACCGGCCCGATGGAGGTATTCGCGATCGCGAACCGCTACCGGCCGGATCACGCGACGCCGTATCGGCTGACGCTCGCGTCGCAGGACGGCGACGACATCGTCACGCATGCGGGCTTGCGGCTCGCCGGCACGACCGCGCTCGCGGCACTGCCCGATCGGATCGATACGATCATCGTCGCCGGCGGCAGCGAAACGGCGCTGCGACACGCGGCGTCCGACGCCGGCGTGCTGCCGTGGCTGCGTATGCGGCTCGCGGGCACACGGCGCATCGCGAGCATCTGCACCGGCGCGTTCGTGCTCGCCGCGGGCGGTTGGCTAGACGGCCGGCGAGCGACCACCCACTGGAACCAGTGTTCGACGCTGCAGGCGCTGTGCCCTGACGTTTGCGTCGAGCCCGACGCGATCTACGTCAGCGATCCGCCCTTCCATACGTCGGCCGGCGTGACGGCCGGCATCGACCTGTGTCTTGCGCTCGTCGAGGCGGATTGCGGTGCACCGACCGCCGTCGCCGTCGCGCGCGAACTCGTGCTGTTCATGCACCGTCCCGGCGGGCAAGCGCAATTCAGCGTCGGGCTCGGCACGCTGGCCAGCGCGACACCGCGCATGCGCGTGCTGCTCACCGAGATCGCCGACGATCCGACCGGCGACCTCGGCGTCGCCGCGCTGGCCGCACGGATGCACATGAGCGAACGCACGTTTGCGCGTCATTTCCTAAAGGAGACCGGACGATCGCCCGCGCAGTTCGTCCTGGCGGCACGCATCGAGCGCGCGAAGGCGCTGCTCGAGCGAGCCGACTGGCCGCTCGAACGCATCGCCGTGCGCTCGGGCTTCGGCAGTGTCGACGCGTTGCAGCGTGCATTCTCGAAGCAGGTCGGCGTATCGCCGCGCGACTATCGCGCACGCTTCGGACAGCGACGCGACAAGCGGCAGGCGGAATAGGCCGCGCGCCTTCCGGCGGCCGACGCGAATCGTCCCGCACCGGCCGCCGCCCTGCCTGCTACGTGCTACGTCACTCGTCCTGCTGTTCCTGCTGCGCCTGCACCTGCCGCTGCTGGATGAACTGCCGCACATCGCTCATCGTCACGCGGCCGGTGTGCTTCGTATCGATTTCGTCGAAGTGCTTCGACACGAAACCGAGGCCGTTGCTCTGCGCCTGCGCCTTCGTCACGGCCGCGCCGTTGCTCAGCACCGTATTGGCGCCAAGCCGCGCATCGACACGCTGCTGCGCCTGCTGCTGCAGCGTCGCGCCGGTCGACGGCAACACCGGCGCCGCTTTCGTGGCAGGAAAGAACGGACCGTCGACACCGTGCCCGCCGTGCGGCAGCTTCACCGGCGCCACCGCCTGCGGCGGCAACGCGTAGGCACTGCTCATCACGGCACCGAGGACGATCAACGGAGACATACGCCGCATCAAATTGATTAGGGACATGATCACTCGCATTCAATGGATGAATAGAGGGTTCCTTTGACAAGGAGTCCGTCGCTCAGGGTCGCTCAAGGGGCGGCCGCCAGCGTCGTCGCGGCCGTTGCGCCCGGGACGCTGCCGGTCGGTACGCTCGGCGGGTTTTCATCCGGCCACGGCGGCGGCAGCGTGTGCAGCGTCAGCGCCGTCGGAATCCGCCCGCCCTTGTAGAACGTCTTCAGGTCCCGCTTCATCTGCGGTCGCGCTACGTCGTCCAGGTAGATCATGTGGCCGCCCTGGAAGAAGTTCACCTGCAGCTTCGGATTCAGGCCCTTCACCGTCTGCAGCCGCGCGAGTTGCTTCTCGGTGTTGAAGAACGGCGTCGCGAGATCGTGGAAGCCATTCTCCGCGAGCACGCGAAGCTTCGGGTTGAGCTGCAGCGCACCGAGCAGATCGGGGATCGTGTCGGGCATCGGCTGCCCGTCGTGCGAGAAGTCCCAGACCTCGATGATGTTGTCGTTCAGCGGCAGGTACGTCGCGTTCGGCGCGGTGTAGCCGAGGTAATCCGGCATCTGCGTCGCAAGCGCGTTCGTGAACGGCTGCGAAATCAGGATGTCGGACGGGTCGCCGTCGTTCTGCAGCCGCGGATCGGAGTTCGGCAACGACACGCGTCCGTCATACCGGCCGATCGTCGTCCCGGGCAGCAGGCTCGTGCCGAACGGATTCGCGTTGAAGTAGCCGCGCAGCGCCTGTTGCGTGAGGCTCGACGGGATCGACCACAGCTTGAGCGTCGCATCGCTCGGGAACACCGGCGTGCCGAGCGCATCCGGAATGCCGAGCTGGCTCAACACCCACGACTGCGAGTACTTCTGCAGCTGGTTGTAGATCAGCGTCGTGAACAGTTCCGTCTGCAGTGCGTACAGCCCCTGGTTCACCGGTGCCGGGGAAACCTGGTTGAAGTACGCCGCGACCGCCGCATAGCCCGGCAGGTAGCCGGCCACGGTATCGGTTTCGAGCAGCAGCCCCTCCGTCGACTGCGTGATCGCCACGGCTTCCACCGCATCCGCGAAGTAGTTCAGGATCGACGACTGCAGCACGATGCCCGTCAGGTGCACGCCGGCCGATTCGAGCGCCAGCGCGAGCATGTCGGTACGCGGCGTGCCGTACGATTCGCCGTACAGGTAGATCGGCGACGTGTTGCGGCTGTTGACGTTCAGGTAGCGCTGGATGAAGTCGCGCATGATGTTCACGTCCGCATCCGAACCCCAGTACTTCTGGTTGGTGTTCGGCAACACGGCTTCCGACAGCCCGGTGCCGGGCGGGTCGATGAACACGAGGTCGGTGGTGTCGATCAGGCTTTCGGCATCGTCGACGAGCGGATAGTTCGGCCAGTTGTTGCCGAACAGCGGATCGGGCGTGGCCACGCGGGTCGGCGCGAACGAGCCGAGCCGCAGCCAGATCGACGACGAGCCGGGGCCGCCGTTATAGACGAACGTGACGGGGCGCGGCTTGCCGTTCGTGCTCGGCGCGGTGTAGGCGACATACGACATCGACGCTTCCGCATTGCCGTTCGAGTCCTGCGCGGTCAGGTGCCCGGTAGTCGTCGTGTAGTTGACGGTCGTGCCGCCGTTTTTCCACTGGTAATGCATGACGGCCGTTTTCTCGGACACCTGCCCGGGGGCCAGGCCGTCGGTCGCATTCATCGAATACGCGACCGGGTCGACGTACGGCTGGTTGGCCGGCGTCTGGCCGGCCGCCTGTTGCGCGCTGGCCTGCTGGCTGGCGGTGGCCTGCGCGAGGCTCGACGCACCGACGGACGACGAATCGTCGCCGCCGCACGCCGCGAGCGCCAAGGTCATGACGGTCAATGCACCTAGCCCGGCCAACCGGCCGTGACGGCCACGGCGGCTGCCGGTACAGCTCCTGTCTGGTTTCATCTCTGTCCTTTGATTCGGATACCGCATCACAAAGGCCGCCAACGCCTGCGAAACGCGCAGGCCGACCCGCCACTCGCGTTGCACGGTCGGCAGTCGGCGGTTGGGGATTGGACTTCTAAGAGACTGAACTTGATACAGACACAGCAAACTGCTGGCGAGAATGGTGCTCGGACGCCCCCTGCAGTTTGGACAACTTTTATATGACCCAAATTTACGACAACACAAAAATAGGCGGTGCTGCGCCGCGTTGTCAAAGATCATTCGGATATTAAAAATCCCGCAATGATGCTAACGGCCGACAGTGTCTGGAAATTGAAAGAATGCGGGAATATTCGTGCATTGCACGCTCCATCGGCGATAATCCACCGAATCGGGGGTTTTTATCGCACGACCGGCAATTCCTTACTGGCACTGACGCCGCGCGTCGAAAGCCTTCAGATCGCCGGAATTATTCTTTCATTTTTATTATCGGAGATCGATTAATTCGGCACGACATCAAGCATGGATCGTCATTCGATGACTCGAGTCGCTTCAACGATTTTTCAAACGATGCATTTATCCGCATCGCGCCATCCATAAAATACCGATTTCGCTGATTCATGAAAATTTCGGCGGAATTATTTACCCGCAATCCGGCCGGCCGGTGCGGCCGGGATGAAACGCGGCGTGCCGCCTCGCCGCACGCCGCGCTCCCCCCGCGCTCAATCCGCCATCACTTCCCGCCGCCCGGCAGCGCGATATCGATCAGCACCGGATCGTGATCCGACGAGCGATACGCATCCGGCGCGTAGAACGTCTTCTGCTGCTCCGCCGACTTGTACGCGAGCGTGTACTGCAGCGCGACCGGCTCGTCCGCGTTGATGTGCCATTCGTGCACGGCCTTCACGTGCGACGCGAGCGGCAACGTCGCGAGCGCGTGATCGAGATAGCCGGCTTCGCCGTTGTACACGTAGCTGTACGCATGCGCGCCGATCCAGCGCGCGACGAGGTTGCGGTAACCGCGCGATTCCAGCGTGCGGATCGGGTCTTCGTACGTGTAGCTGTTGAAGTCGCCGATCAGCAGCACGCCCTGCCCCGCGACGCCCGTCGGGTTGCCGGCGAGCCAGTCGGCCAGCTTCGCCGCCGCGCGCGTGCGCGTCGGGTTCCAGCAGCCCTGGCCGTCACCCTGGTCGAGATCGTCGTTCGCGGCGTCCGGGCAGTTCTTCGACTTCAGGTGGTTGACCGCGACCGTCAGCGACTGCTTGTTGCCACGGATCAGCCGGAACGACTGCGCGAGCGGCTGGCGGTTCTTGTCGTCGATCGCGAGCGTGGCCGCACGGCCGACCGGTTCGACCTTGCGGCTGTCGTAGATCATCGCGACCGTGATCGCATCGCCGCCGAGGCGCGACACGCCCGGATCGACGACGCGCCAGTGGTTGCCCAGCTTCGCCGCGAGCTGGCGCACCGCGCTCAGTTCGCCGTAGCCGTTGTTCTGGATTTCCATCAGGCCGATCACGTCGGCGTCGATCGCCTTCAGCGCGCTGACGATCTTCGCTTCCTGGCGCTGGAATTCCTGGAAGTTCTTCGCACCGCGGTTGTTCGGATCGTCGAAGCCGCCGCCGAGACCGTCGCCGTTGAAGTAGTTCAGCACGTTGAACGACGCCACGCGCAGATTCGATTTCGGAGCGCGCGCCGGTGCGGGGGTGCGCGGGTTCGTGCGCGCTTCGAATGCCGGCGCGGCGGCGCCCGGCAGCGGCTGCACGCGCCATGCGCCGTAACGCACTTCGAGCACGCCTTCGATGTCGCGCACCGTGTAGCCCGCACGCAGCGTGTTCGCGGCCGACAGGCCCGGCGCCGGGTACGGCACCGTGGCGGGGTTCTGCTTGTTCGAGCCGTCGTCGAGGATCAGGCGATTGCGTGCGTTCGCATCGATCTGCGTCTGCGCCCGCGCGGGCGGCACGACGCTCGTCGGCGTGCGCAGGCGGCCGTTGCTGAGCATCACGCTGCCGTAGCGGCCGAGTTCGTAGTTGTCCGTGACGTTCAGCGTCTGCGGCAGGCGCACAAGCATGCCTTCATACGCGGCGAACGCGTTCGGGCTGTCGACCGGCAGCGTGAGCGTTGCGGGCGTGACCGTCTGGCCGTTCGCGCACACCGCGATCTCGCCCGACTGCGTGAGCTGCGTCTGGCCGTATTTCTCCTCGACCTTGCCCGTCACGTGCACGAGGTCGCCCGCTTTCGCACGCACCTTCGGCGCGTAGACGAACAGTCCCTCGGACACGCCCGGCTGGTTGCGGCGCTGCGCGTCGGCCTGCTGGACGAAGAAGCCGCCGAAGCCGTCCGTGCCGCCGAAATCGGCGGTGACGACGGCTTCGATCGACACGTTCTGGCCGGCGAGCGGCGACGGCGCGCCCGGCCCCTGGATATCGGCGATCGGCGTCGTGCTGCCGCCGCAGTTCGGACTGACGGGCGCGGCGGTGGCCGCGAAAACCGGCGCGGCGAGCGCCGGGAGCAGCAATAGCGGAGTAACGAGGCGGATTGTCGAGCGCATGACGGGGAATCCCGGTTGTGAGGGTAACGAAAGCTTAGCGGCGCTCGATGACAGTTGTTGGTAATAAAAAGAACAGGTTGACGTAATGATCGATGTCGGTCATGTCCGGATTCCCGCATGGTTTCACGCGCACGCGTCCCCCCTTGCGGCCCGATACGCGCGGCGCCGGTGCGGCCGCCCGCCTCGCGGACGGGCGATGCACCGGCGTGCGCTCAGGTCAGGACGCCTTCACCAGCTTGACGATCGTCAGCACGCCGTCGACCTTCTCGATGCGCACCTTGACCTGGTCGCCCACATGCGCGTGCTCGAGCATCGCCGCGTCCTTCGCCTTGAACGCCATCGTCATCGGCCGCATCCCGACGTTCTCGAGCGCGCCGTGCTTGAGCGTGATCCTGCCGGTCGCGGCATCGACCTGCTTCACTTCGGCGTCGGTCAGCGCGGCGTTCGACTCGGCCATGCCGCCCGACGACATCTTCATGCCGGACATGTCCATGCCGGCCATGTCGCCGGCGGCAAAGGCGGGGGTGACGGCCGCGCCGGCAGCAAGAACGGCGGCGGCAGCAACGGTGACGGTAATCAGCTTCTTCATCGGGATTCTCCGGTTGGGATGGATGGCACGTTCGTGCCGTGAGGAACAGCTTCGGAATGCCGCGCGCGGCCCGCGCTTCGCGCACGACGGCGCTGCAGCAGGAACCAGGCGGCGGGAATGACGAACATCGACAGCAGCGGCGCCGTGACCATGCCGCCGACCATCGGCGCGGCGATGCGCTGCATGACTTCGGAACCGGCGCCGTGCCCGACCATGATCGGCACGAGGCCGGCGAGCACGACGGCGACCGTCATCGCCTTGGGGCGCACGCGCAACACCGCGCCTTCGCGGATCGCGTCGAGCAGCAGCGCCTCGGTCAGCGATTCGCCGGCGTCCAGCCGGCGCTGCAGCGCGCCCTTCAGGTACAGCAGCATCACGACGCCGAATTCGGCGGCCACGCCCGCGAGCGCGATGAAGCCCACCGACGTCGCGACGGACACCGCGTGGCCGAGCGCCCACACGAGCCAGAAGCCGCCGACCAGCGCGAACGGCACCGTCGACATCAGCAGCAGCGCATCGGCCGCCGAGCCGAACGTGAGGAACAGCAGCACGAAGATCACCCCGAGCGTCACCGGTACGACGGTCCGCAGCTTGGCCGCCGCGCGTTCGAGATACTCGAACTGCCCCGACCACGCGATCGAATAGCCGGGCGGCAACGCGACCTGCTGCGCAACGGCCTGCTGCATCGCGCGCACGGCGCTTTGCAGATCGGTGCCGCGGATGTCGACGTACACGTAGCCGGACAATCGCGCGTTCTCGCTGCGGATCATTGGCGGGCCGTCGGCGATCGCGATGCGCGCGACGTCGCCCAGGCGGATCTGCGCGCCGCGCGCGGTGACGACCGGCAGTTGCCGCAGGTTCTCGACCGAATCGCGCACCTCGCGCGGGTAGCGGATATTGATCGGGAAGCGCTCGCGCCCCGCGATCACTTCGCCGACATCCTCGCCGCCGACCGCCGACGACACGACCGACTGGATGTCGGCCACCGACAGCCCGTAGCGCGCGGCGGCGAGGCGGTCGATGTCGACGTCGATGTAGCGGCCACCGTTCAGCCGTTCCGCGAGCGCGGACGTCACGCCCGGCACGGGCTTCACCGCGGCCTCGACCTGCTTCGCGATCGCGTCGATCCCGGCCAGGTCCGGCCCGGAAATCTTCACGCCGACCGGCGTCTTGATGCCGGTGGACAGCATGTCGAGCCGGTTGCGGATCGGCGGCACCCACACGTTCGACAGCCCCGGCACCTTCACCGTGCGATCGAGTTCGTCGACGAGCTTCTCCGGCGTCATCCCGGGCCGCCATGCGCTGCGCGGCTTGAAGCGGATCGTCGTCTCGAACATCTCGAGCGGTGCGGGATCGGTCGCGGTATCGGCGCGGCCCGATTTGCCGAACACCGTATCGACCTCGGGCACGGTCTTGATCAGCCGGTCGGTCTGCTGCAGCAGCACGCTCGCCTGGTCGGCCGAGATGCCGGGCAGCGCGGTCGGCATGTACAGCAGATCGCCTTCGTCGAGCGGCGGCATGAATTCGCCGCCGAGCCGCGACAACGGCACGGCCGTCAGCACGAGCGCGACGACCGCGACACCGAGCGCGGCCCACGGGCGCCTGAGCGTCGCTTCGAGCAGCGGCCGGTATGCACGGATCAGCACGCGGTTGATCGGATTCGCGTGCTCGTGCGGAATGCGGCCGCGCACGAGATAACCCATCAGCACCGGCACCAGCGTCACCGACAGGCCGGCGGCGGCGGCGATCGTGTAGGTCTTGGTGAACGCCAGCGGCGCGAACAGCTTGCCCTCCTGCCCTTCCAGCGAAAACACCGGGATGAACGACAGCGTGATGATCAGCAGCGAGAAGAACAGCGCGGGCCCGACCTCCGCGGCCGACGTCGCGACGAGCTCCCAGCGTCGCGCGGCCGTGATCGGCTCGCCGGGATGCGCGTGGTCGTACGCCTCGAGATGCTTGTGCGCGTTCTCGATCATCACGATCGCCGCGTCGATCATCGCGCCGATCGCGATCGCGATCCCGCCGAGCGACATCAGGTTCGCGTTCACGCCCTGGTAGCGCATCACGATGAACGCGGCCAGCACGCCGAGCGGCAGCGACAGGATCGCGACGAACGCGCTGCGCAGATGAAACAGGAACACCGCGCAGACGATCCCGACGATCACGAACTCCTCGACCAGCTTGTCCTTCAGGTTGCCCACCGCGCGCTCGATCAGTTGCGAGCGATCGTAGGTCGTGACGATCTCGACGCCGGGCGGCAGCGAACGCTTCAGGTCGGCCAGCTTCGCCTTGACCGCATCGATCGTGGTCAGCGCGTTCTTGCCGGAACGCATCACGACGACGCCGCCCGTCACCTCGCCCTGCCCGTTCAGCTCCGCGATCCCGCGCCGCATCGCCGGGCCGACCTGGATGCGCGCGACGTCGCCGAGCAGCACCGGCGTGCCGGCGTCGTTCGTGCGCAGCACCACCTGCCGGAACTCGTCGAGCGTGCGCAGGTAGCCGGTCGAGCGCACCATGTACTCCGATTCGGCCAGCTCGACGACCGAACCGCCGGACGCCTGGTTCGCATTGGCGAGCGCATTGGCGACTTCCGCCTGCGTGATGCCGTACGCGCGCAGCTTGTCCGGATCGAGCACGACCTGGTACTGCTGCACCATGCCGCCGATGCTGGCGACTTCCGACACGTCGGGCACCGCCTTCAGCTCGAACTTCAGGAACCAGTCGTTGAGCGCGCGCAGTTGCCCGAGATCGTGACGACCGGTGCGATCGACGAGCGCGTACTCGTACACCCAGCCGACGCCGGTCGCATCCGGCCCGAGCGACACCGTCGCGCCGGCGGGCAGCCGGCTCTGCACCTGGCTCAGGTATTCGAGCACGCGCGAACGCGCCCAGTACGGATCGGTGCGGTCGTCGAACAGCACGTAGACGAACGCGTCGCCGAACGACGAATACGCGCGGACGGTTTTCGCACCGGGCACGCCGAGCAGCGTGGTCGTCAACGGATAGGTCACCTGATCCTCGACGATCTGCGGCGCCTTGCCCGGATACGACGCCTTCACGATCACCTGTGTATCCGACAGGTCGGGCAACGCATCGAGCGGCGTCTGCCTCAGCGAGTGGACGCCCCATGCGGCGATCAGCACGGTGGCGAGCAGCACGAGGAAGCGGTTGTGGACGGACCAGCGAATGATGCGCGCGATCATCGTTCGCCTCCCTGCGGTTCGACCTTCGTCAGCCGATAGCCGTCGTCGCCCTGCGTGAACGCGAAACGCACCGTCTGGCCCGGCTTCACGTCCGGGAACGCGGTGGCCGACGGTTTGCCGAACGTCATCGTCATTGCCCCCCAGCCGAGCGCCGGAACGGGTTGATGCGAGAACGTGATGTCGTCGGCCGTGACCTGTTCGACCTTGCCGGTGGTCTCGTAGGTGGGTGCCGCCGCCGTCGGCGCCGACGCGGACATCGCGCCCGCCGCGCTCGCGCCGGCGCCGCTTTGCAGCCGCGGCAGCACGCTTTTCAGGCTCGCCTCGGAATCGATCAGGAACTGCCCCGACGCAACGACCGTGTCGCCTTCGTTCAGCCCGCCGAGCACTTCGGTGTCGCTGCCGACGTCGTTACCCGGTGTCACCGTCACGGGCTGGAGCCGGCCGTCGCGGTTCTTCACGATGACGATCGAGCGCTTGCCCGTCGCGATCACCGCTTCGGACGGCACGAGCAGGCGCGACACGGTCTGCCGCGCGGCGACCCGCACGCGCATCAGCATGCCGGGCGTGAGCTTCAACGCGGCGTTGTCGATCTCGACGCGTGCCTGCAGCGTGCGGCTGCTCGTGCTGATGCCGGGCAGCACTTCGCGGATGCGTCCGGTGACATGCTGCGCCGGGTCGCCCGCGAACGTCGCGTCGACCGCCATCCCCGGCTGCACGTTCAGCGCAAGCGCTTCCGGCACCTCGACGATGAGCCACAGCGTCGCCAGCCCGGCGATCTTCGCGAGCGTCTGACCGGGCGCGACCATCGCGCCGTCGCGTACGTTCAGCTCGCTGACGACGCCGGTTTCCGGCGCCGTCAGCACGACATGCGTCTGCGCGCGACCGGTGCGATCGAGGCTCGCGATCATGCCGTCCGGAATCGACAGCGCCCGCATCCGTGCGCGCGCGGCATCGAGCAGGCTGCCGTCCATCCCGCCGCGCTTGAGCGCGAAGTATTCCTCCTGCGGCGCGAGCCAGTCCGGCACGAACAGCGACGCGATCGGCGCGCCCTTCACGATGCGCTGCATCGGCGCGCGCGCATAGAGACGGTCGATGTAGCCGGTGACACGCGACTGGACGACATCCGCGCGCGACTCGTCGAACTGCGTGGTGCCCACCGCATCGAAGCCGGCCGCCGTCGGCTGGCGGCGCACGGTCGCATAGCGGATGCCGAGGTTCTGCTGCAGGCCCGGATCGATCCGGATGCCTGACGAACCGCCGCCTTCGTCCGCATAGACGGGTTGCAATGGCATGTCCATGAACGGCGATTTGCCCGGTTTGTCGAAGTGCTGGTTCGGCACCATCGGGTCGTGCCAGTACAGCACCTTGCGGCCGCTTTTCGGATCGGCGTTGCCCGGCGAGGGCGATGCGGCGATGTCGGTTGCCGCTGCGGCCGGTGCCGCGTGGCGTGCGCCCACGAAATAACCCGCGCCGAGCAGCGCGGCACCGGCGAACGCCAGCACGGCCGCGCGGGCCCATATTTGCTTCGTCATGTCGTTCTCCTTTATTGCGCCGCGGCCAGCGTCGACGGCACGACCTGGTATTCGAGCTGCGCCCAGGTCTGCGAGACCTCGCGCCGGAGATCGAGCACCTGCAGTTGCGCATCCAGTTGCGCGCGGCGCGCGGCGAAGGTATCCGCGAGCGAGCCGGTGCCCGCCCGGTAGGCCGCGTCCGCCAGTTGCACGCGCTGATCGGCGGCGGGCAGCAATGCGTCGCCGAGATTCGCGATGCGCGCGCGACCGCTCGCGAGCGTCGCGGACTGCGTGCGGATATCGGCCTGCACCTGGCGCAGCGTGTCCTCGTACATCAGGCGGGCCTTCGTCGCGAGCGCGGCCTTTTCGGCGACGTCGCGGTCCTGGCGGTTCTTACGATTGAGCGGCAGCGGGATCGTGACGCCGACCGACACCATGTTCGAATACGCACCGCCGCGCTGCTGGTACGCGACTTCCCACGTCCAGTTCGGGCTGCGTTCGCTGTTCGCGACGGCGGTATCCGCTTCGGCAACCGCGATATCGTCGGCGGCCGTGATGAGCGCCGGTTGCGACAGGCGCAGCTCGTCCGGCGGCAGCGACGATACGAACGATTCCGGCGCGGGCGGCGTGCCGGTGACATCGTCGGCCGGTACGGCAGTCCAGCGCGACAGCGCGATGAGCGCGGTCTGGTAGACCTGCTGCGCTTTCAGCCGTTGATCCTGCGTCTGCGCGAGCATGGCCCGCGCCTGGACGACATCGGCCGCACTCGCCTTCGCGCCGCGATACGACGCTTTCGTCGCCTCGAGCTCATGGTTCATGTGATCGAGCAACGCCTGCTGCAGCGCGAGCGCCTGCTTCGCGTAGACGGCGTTCAGCCAGGCCGTCGCGGTTTGCTGGCGCACGCTCGCGAGCTGCGCGAGATAGCCGGCGCGCTCGCGCCCGACCTGCTCGTTGGCGAGCGCCGAGCGCAGGCGCCGCTTGTCGCCGGACACCCACTCCTGCTCGATGCCGATGCGGCGCATCGTCATGAAGTCCTGGCCGATGGTGAAGCGCTGGCCGCCATTGACCGGCAGGTTGTCGATGCCCGCCTTGAGCATCGGGTCGGGCAGCTGGCCGGCCTTCACGGCCGACTCCGAGCGGGCGCGCACCGACGCCTGGGCGGCCTGCATCGAAGCGGAATGATCGGTGGCGGACTGCAGCGCGGCGTCCAGCGTGAAAGACGGTTGCTGCGCGTGAACGGCGCCCGCAACCAGCAGCGCCGCCCACAGCATGGGCGCGCGCCGACGCGCACGCCGCGCAGGCGGCGTGCCGAGATGGAATGACATGGTTTAACCCCAACGGCGGAACCCCATAGGGATTCCACGTCCTGTTACAGGACGAACCTCACCGCGAATGCGGCGAACCTATCGGATCGGGATCAGCTGATGCGTGGAGGGCGCCACAATCCGTTCGGATCGCGGACCGGGAGAATTTGCGCGTAGTGGAACGCGACGGTACGGGCATATGCAGCGGGACGACTGACGTCGGCGCGAGCGGCCGGATGATAGAGACTGCCGAACTGGCATTGCGCCGTCAGCTTGCAGGACATGCCCTTCGCCTTCGCGTGAGACTTGCCGGTGGGCGACGACTTCATCGAATCGCAGCCCGGCATGTCGGCGGACATGCCGGACATGCCAGCGTTCATGTCCATCGACATGCCCTGCTGCATCATCGGACATTCCCCGGCCAGGCCGCTGGCTGCCAGCCCGCTGATGGGCAGCACCGCGCAGAGCAGCAGCAGGATGATGGTCCGGAGGAATTTCATGGCGGGGATTATAGCGCGGGGTTTTGCTGTGTGGCGGCGCGTCGATTCGGCGAAACGGCGGGCCGGCACCGCCACCGGTGCCACCGCCGCCGTAACGCGCTACCGCGCGAGCCCGTCGGCTTCCAGTACCGCCTGCACCGCGGGCCGCGCCCGCACCCGCTCGTACCACGCACGCAGATGCGCATACCGGGTCAGGTCGATATCCGCGTGGTACACCGACCGCATCCATTCGGCCTTGCCCCACCCCGTCAGCGCGAACAGGTACGCATCGGCGACCGTGAACGTGTCGCCGGTCAGGAACGCGTTGCCGTCGAGCTGACGGTCGATCCACGCGAAACGGCTGTCGAGCTTCGCTCTCGCCGGGTCGACGTATTGCCCCGCCTGCACCGCGTACAGCAGCGGAATGAAACCCTTGTGGATTTCCGCCGTGAGAAAGTTCAGCCACTCCATCAGCCGATAACGGCCGAGCGTGCCGTAGGCGGGCGCGAGCGCGGCGGGCGGGCACCGATCCGCGAGATACTGCGCGATCGCCGGCCCTTCGCGCAGCAGCGTGCCGTCGTCGAGTTCGAGCAGCGGCACGTAGCCGAGTTCGGTCACATCGTAGTAATTGCGCCCGTCTTCAATAACATGCTTGCGCGCGTCGACCTTGACGATCTCGGCCTCGATGCCGCCTTCGCGCAGCACGATGCAGATGGCCTGGGAGCAGCTTCCGGGAGCGTGATAGAGCTTCATGCGTGTCCTTCGTGGGTTGTCCATGTATCGATTCGCCGCGACGCGGGCGCTAATATCTCGCATCGGCGCAGGGCTGGGAAGACGGCAGTCGTTTGTGCCGTAGTCACAAAAAATTTACCGACCAGGATTCGGCACGATGAAAACGAGTGCGACAGGATGTTCCGTTGAAGAAGCGATGCGCCTGCTCGGCGGCCGCTGGCGGCTGCTGCTGGTGTCGTATCTGCTCGACGGGCCGCGGCGCTTCAGCGACCTGCGGCGCGACATGCCCGGCATCTCGCAACGGATGCTGACGCTCGACCTGCGCGCACTCGAAGACGCCGGGCTCGTGCGGCGGACCGTGTATCCGGAAGTGCCGGTGCGGGTCGAGTACGATCTGACCGCCGACGGCGACCGGCTGCGGCCGGTGGTCGACGTCATGCGCGAATTCGGGCTGTGGCTGAAGGCGCGCGACGCCGATGCGTCGTGCGATGCCGGTGGGACGCCTCCTGGTACGGAAGCCGCGATCGAAGCGACCCTCCCTTCAACCCGATAACCGTTACCCCCTTACGCAGGAACCCCGTTCATGGAACTTCACGCCACCATCGGCGCGGCAACGTCCGATCTCGACGACGACGAAAGCTTCGCCAACATCTACTGTCACGACGCCGAGCAGGACTATTGCTTCGCGCTGTCGCGCTTTCCGGACGACGCGCTGATCGAAGTGATGGTGCGCGACCAGATCAACGTGCGCGTCAAGGATCTGTCGGTGCGCCTGACGGACGACACGATCGAAGTCGAGATCGAACCCGCCCTCGCCGCGCGTCTCGACGGCCAGACGCGCTACGTGATCCATCTCGCGCCCGGTCAATACGATCCGGTCACGCTGCGCGCCGCGCTGAAGGAGATCTTCGTCGGCAAGAACGGGTTTCAGGACGACAGCACGCGCGGTTAGGCAGTCGTCAGCCCGCTCATCCTCGACCCTCGCTCCTACGTTCGCCCATGATGCGCACCTCGCGATTTCGCCCGCTTCCCCGCCTTGCCGCGACCGCGCTGCTGCTCGCCGCCTTCGCATCGATCGCACCCGCCGCGCATGCGGCCAAGCCGCTGCTCACGTTCAAGGTCGACGACACCGTCACGGCCCGCGTCGAACGCGCGGACAGCGAGCACATCACCGTGCGCTTCCTGCCGAGCGGCAAGACGCAAACGCTCGACGTCACCGCCGCCGACGAAGAAGGCCACTATCACCTCGCGTCGGACGACTACAACTTCGACGGCCACCGCGATCTCGCCGTGCACGCGACGCTCGGCATGGTCAACGACAACTACGGCATCTACCTGTACGACGCCGCGCGCCAGCAGTTCGAGCCGCTGCGCATGCCGGCGGGCAACCTGCCGCATGGCAACTGCGACGACCTCGTCAACGTGGTCGCGAAACCGAAAACGCACACGCTGTACAGCTCGTGCCGCGGCGGCCCGATCTGGTACACCGATGCGTACCGCTTCGATGCCGGCGGCAGGATGTACCTGTACCAGTCCAGCGAAGCGATACCCGACGACCTGCGCGACTTGCTCGACGGCGATTCAGGCCCGTCGTCGATGCTGCTGACCTACGACGAGCACGGCAAGCGCGTATCGCGCCGCCCCGATGCGTACGGCGGCGGTGCGGTCACGTTCAAGGTGCGCCCGGCGCGCCTGCCGCTGCACGATGCGATGAACGACGCGCCCACGCGCCGCTACGTCGTCGCGGGCGACACGGTCGAGCTGATCGACGCGGGCGCCGATTTCCAGTGGCTGAAGGTGCGGTATCGCAATCCGCACGCCGGTGCGGTGCAGGGCTGGGTCAGCGCGAAGGAAGCGATGGGCCACTGACGCACGCGGCGACTCGATCGCCGCTCTTTCCCACATACTGAGCGCGTCACGTCCCATTAATAGGGATGCCTGTCCAAATGTTGACGCGCCGCGCGCCACGGCTCTAACGTTCGCCCCAACGCCATTCGATTCGGCCGCCCCGCTCGCGGGCGACGGCCGGGCACAGAACACAGGAGACAACCGTGGCCCATTCCGCGTCGCGCACCCACGCCAACCCGCCGGAACAACAGCCCGCGCGCGGCGGCATCGCATCCGATCCCGCCGCCCGCACAGCCGCGGCGCAGACAACAGCACCCAGCCGCAAGCGGCTGCTGATCCTCGCGTTGCTGTTCGTCACGGTCGTGATCAACTATCTCGACCGCAGCAACCTGTCGATCGCCGCACCCGCGCTGTTCAAGGAACTGAACATCGATCCGGTGCGTGCAGGCCTCGTGTTCTCCGCATTCGGCTGGACCTACGCGCTGATGCAGATCCCGGGCGGCTGGCTCGTCGACAAGGTGTCGCCGCGCGTGCTGTATGCGGGCGCGCTGGCACTGTGGTCGGCCGCGACGCTGCTGCTCGGTTTCGCGGGCTCGTTCGTCGGGCTGATCGTGCTGCGCCTCGCGGTCGGTGCGCTCGAAGCGCCGGCCTACCCGATCAACAACCGCGTGGTGACGACTTGGTTCCCGACCCGCGAGCGCGCGAGCGCGATTGGCGGCTATACGTCGGGGCAGTTCGTCGGCCTCGCGTTCCTCACGCCGGTGCTCGCATGGCTGCAGGTGCATCTCGGCTGGCACATGGTGTTCGTCGCGACCGGCCTCGCCGGCGTCGCCTGGGCCGCGATCTGGTATGCGGTGTACCGCGAGCCGCGCGCGTTTCGCGGCGTCAACGCGGCCGAGATCGCGCTGATCCGCGACGGCGGCGGCCTCGTCGATCTCGAAGACCGTATCGCGGCGCGCGGCGAACGCGCGCCGTCGACGTGGCGCGATCTCGGCGTCGTGCTCGGCCGGCGCAAGCTGTGGGGCATCTATCTCGGCCAGTTCGCGCTGAACTCGACGCTGTGGTTCTTCCTCACGTGGTTCCCGACCTACCTCGTCAAGTATCGCGGGATGGACTTCATCAAGTCGGGCTTCCTCGCGTCGCTGCCGTTCCTCGCCGCATTCGTCGGCGTGCTGTGCTCGGGCGTGCTGTCGGACTGGCTGATGCGCCGCGGCGCCTCGCAGGGCTTCGCGCGCAAGCTGCCGATCATCTCGGGCCTGCTGATCTCGACCTGCATCATCGGCGCGAACTACGTCACGTCGACCGGCTGGGTGATCGCGTTCATGACGATCGCGTTCTTCGGCAACGGCTTCGCGTCGATCACGTGGTCGCTGGTGTCGGGGCTCGCGCCCGCGCGGCTGCTCGGCCTCACGGGCGGCGTGTTCAACCTGATCGGCAACCTGTCCGCGATCGCGACGCCGATCGTGATCGGGCTGCTCGTGAACGGTGCCGACTTCTCGCGCGCGATCACCTACATCGCCGCGATGGCGCTTGCGGGCAGCCTGTCGTACGGGCTGCTCGTCGGCAAGGTCGAGCGCATCGACGCATGAGCGTCACGCGGGCGGCACGTGCATGCCGCCCTGCGTGACCGCTACCGCTACCGCTGCCGCTGGCCGCACGTCGCGCGCCGCGTCAGAACCGCCGGGCCCCGTCGCGCGCGAGATCGTGCGGATTGCCGGCCACGTAGTCGAGCACGCACGCATCGGTATCGATGGCGACGGTCGGCAGCGTCGACGCGCTCACGCGTGTAGTGCGCGCCATGTCGATCGCGTCCTGCGCGGTCGGTCGAACGCATGAAACGTGACCTTCGCGGCGACCCAACGCATCGGCCCGGGCGGGATGCAGCTCGGGCTCTGGTTCGCGATGTCGGGCTTGGCGTTCGGGGCCGTCTCGGTCGAAGGAGGTTCAGCCCCATGAAAGCGCCGAACCGGCTCGCCGCGACGCCGAAGCCCGTATAGCCGGCGGCAAACACGGCCTTGTCGCCGAGATGGCGCTTCTCGAACACCGAGCCGCGCGAGTTGCTCGCCGGTGAGCGGCTCGGTCGCGAGCACGTGGTCGCGGTCACGAGCGGCGTGTGCTCGTACCGCTTCACGCCGAGCTTCAGCGCCGCGCGCTTCAGCCCCCACGCAAGCTTCGCCGGGTGCGCGATGCCGCTGCGGTTGCGCGACCACCGCGCGCCCGCGAACAGCGGCGAATTCAGTTTGGTCATCCGAATCTTTCGACTCTTGATTGAAAAAAGCACGGACAAAGTTACTCATTTACACTGCCCCGGTATGCCCCCTTTCGGGGGGGCACAAGCGGCGTTTTGCGGGGCGAACGGGTCGGCAGGACAACCGGCGGTGTTTCCCCCTAATGACGCTTTTCGTTGCCGACGCTACAATCCGCCCGCTTTTCACCCGGGGAACCGCATGCTGCTCGACGTGAACCCCTTCCACCGCGACAACGACCGCTTCAACGTGTCGTTCAAGGCGCTGGGCGAGCTGATCGAGACGGTCGGCACGCCGCACTTCGTGCCGCGCCTCACGCAACTGCTGAACGACGTGGTGCCGCTCGACGTCGCGCACGTCGAACGCTCGCGCGTCGACGGCTCGATGCCCACCGGCTACCGATGCGAATGGATCGGCAGCAGCGGCATCGATACCGCATCCGCCGAAATCTCCGCCGTGATGACGCTCTACTACGAGCGCTTTCTCGACAGCGACCCGCTGTTCGCCGGGCTGCGCGGCAAGACGGGCACGATGCTCGTGGTGCGCGACATCGCGGCGATCCCGCCCGGCGAATTCCGCCAGCGGCTGTTCGACGACGTGCATATCGGGCACGAATGCGTGCTCGCGCGCGGCACGCGCTATTCGCAGCATTCGATCGCGCTGGAGCGCGGCCGCGACCGGCCGCCGTTCACGCTCGCCGAGATGAGCCGCTTTCGCAGCATCAGCGACGTGCTGTTCCCGCTGCTCGAACTGCACGCGTCGACCACGGCCGCGCGGCGCATCGCGCACCCGACGCCCGACGTCCATCCGCTCGCGCAGTTCGATGCGCGGATCGCGGCCGACGGTGTGAAGCTGTCGAAGCGCGAATACGAAACCTGCAAGCACCTGCTCTCCGGCAAGACCGTGCCTGAGACGGCCGAGATCCTCGGCGTGCGCGTCGCGTCGGCCGAGTCGTACGTGAAGCGCGCGTTCGCGAAGCTCGGCGTGCGCACGAAGCGCGAACTCGCCGCGTGGGGGGCAGCCGCCACCGCGTTCCCTTGCGCCGGCCCGCACGACGGCGCCGCGCCGCCGGCCGTCCCGCGCTGACACGCCCGGCCGCGCCGCCACGTTCGGTTGCGCCGCGTCGATACGGCGGCGCCACTTGCATCGAGCCCCGTTGATGTAAACGTTGCGACTTCAAAATCTTCGCGCGGGCGTTCTCCTCTACCATCGGCCGATCGCTTTACCTGAGAAAAAGGAGACGGCCCATGCCCCGCGAGCTGAATCAGCCGATGGGCGGCAACGCCACGATGATGCGGCCGCCGACAACCCGCTGTGGACCGACGAAGTGTTCGGCCCCGTCGCATGCGTGAAATCGTTCCGCACCGATGACGAGGCGATCGCGCTCGCGAACGACACGCGCTACGGGCTCGTCGCGACCGTCGCGACCGTCGCGACCGTCGTGACGCGCGATGCGCGGATCGCGAAGCAATTCCAGCAGCGCGTGCGCGCGGGGCTCGTGTGGATCAACGCGCCCCAGCTCATCTACCCGCACGTGTGCTGGGGCGGGTTCGGGCTCGGCGGGATCAGCCGCGAACTCGGCGTGGCAGGGCTGCGCAGCTATCAGGAACTACGCCACGCCATGCGCGCGATCGACTGACCAGCGGGGCCTTTCAGGCCGTTGGCGGCACCGTGTCTCGCACACGGTGCCGTTTTTTTGGTGCTTCGCGGAATTTCCGGGAGCGAACCGCGCGATCGGCGCCCGTCGATCATGCGTTTGCACGATGCGCGAACCCTCCTCAAGGCGACAGCGCCGCCGCATGATCGTGCTCGCGCAGCGGGTCCGGAATCGCGCATTCCGCGAGCCCGCCCTCGTCGATCCACGCGCGCGTGCGTTCCGCGGCCTTGTCGATCAGTTGCGCGCACTGCGAGTAATCGTATGACGATACGTCGAGCGGACACAGCGGCGGCACGACATGGATTTGCGCGCGCGTCGCGTACAGTTCCAGATCGCGCACCAGTTGCCGCGCGATCACGAGCGTCAGCGCGTGCGTCGCATGCGCGATCGCGCTGCGCGGCGGCACGCGCAACGCGCAGGCGAACCCGGCCGGCAGCACGACGATCCGCTTGACGCCGAGCGCGATCGCAACCGAGATCGGCGTATTGTTCGCGACGCCGCCGTCGACGAGTTCCAGGCCGCCGATGCTGACCGACGGAAACACGCCGGGAATCGCCGCGCTGGCCTGCACGGCATCCACGACCGGGCCGGCGGACAGCACGACTTCGCGGCCGCTCAGCACGTCGGTCGCGACGATGTGGAGCGGCAACACGGCCTGCTCGATCCGCCGGTACGGCAGGTTGGTTTCCAGCAGCAGGCGCAGCGCATCGGCCTCGACCAGATGCGGCCGGTTGCGCAGCAGCATCGCGATGATGCTGCGCATCGAGAACGGCATCACGTCCTGGCGGCGGATTCTGCACCACAGCGCGGCGAGCATCGCGACGCCGTCCGCATCCGGCCGGCCGGCGAAATAGGCGGCATTGATCGCGCCCGCCGACGCGCCGACGACGCAATCGGGCCGTTCGCCGCTCGCGACCAGTTCGCGGAGCATGCCGACCTCGATGGCGCCAAGACTGCCGCCGCCGGCGAACACGAAGGCGGTCGAGGGAGTGGGATTGGACGTCACGGCGCGCCCTCCTGCGGTTGGCTGCGACAGCGCTTTCTCCATGATGGATCGTGCGGCGCTCCGGATGTCCTGATGAAAACCCTGCCGGCTCGCGGCCCACCGGTTCTCCGGTGACGCGTGCGGCGCGTTGAGCTCGCCGGCATCCGGCGATGCGCCATCGTTGGGGCGGGCTACGTCATTCCCGCCCTGTTTCCGGCTCGCATCCATGCAGAGAACGCGTGACGACGTGTTCTCCGATTCGGTCGGCAACGACCCGGCCGCGATGCGCGTCGACGTGCTGTTCGTCGGGCTATGCGTCGAGTACGTGATGGCGCGTCACGCATCGGCATCGCTCCCCGTTTCGCCCGCGCCCCGGCCCCTGCCGCAATGCCGCTCACCGGCCATTCAACCGCGCCCTGACCGCGCCACGCCGCGTTGCTCGGTGATTTCCGTGGAATTTCGCTCGTTATATTCCATGGTATATTTCGCAAATCTTTCGCGCATCCATCTCCGCCGACCACGCCGGACAGAGGTCAACATGCACGCTCCGCCCTTTCGCCTTGCCCGCACGGCGAATATCTCGTCGCCCGGCGGCACCCTGCCCGCGGCAACCGGCGTGCGGGTCGACCCATGCTGCGCGCCGTCGCGCGCGCAACTGACCGAGCTGAAGCGCCGCACGCGCCTGTCCGAGCTCGATGCGAACCTGCACTGCTCGATCATCGGCACCTGCCTGACCACGCACGAACTGCGCAGGCTCGTGCCGAAGTTCACCGACCTCGACCGCCAGCACGCGACCGACCTCGAGATCCATCACGCGGCCGTCGCGCTCGCGATCGACGGCACGGCGGGCGCCAAGGCGTTGCACAAGGCGCTCGACGCACGCTACGCCGGCGCGATCCACGCGTTCGACAGCGCGCAGGACGCGGATGAACTCCTCGCGCGCTGGAAGGATGCGCTGCAGAGCGGCGACATTGCGCCCGCGTACTGGGCGCTGATGACGCATCCGCGCACGACGATGGCCGTCCGCCAGGCCGCGTTCGGCGACCTGCACATGCTGTCGCACCTGGTCGGCGCGGCCAATCGCGCCGATATCCGGCGGCTGGTCGCGCTGGAGGAAGAGAATGCGGCGCTGCACGCGAAGATCGAACGGCAGCAGGCGCGCCTGCACGAAATGAGCGCGCAGCGCGACGCGGCATTACAGGAACGGGATGGCCTCGCCGCACGCCAGAACGCGCAGCCGCCGGCGGCCGAAAGCGTATTGCGTGACGAAGTGCGCGCGCTGCGCGACGCACTGGCCGCGCGCGACGAACGGCTCGCGCTGCATACGAGCCGCCGCGAGGCGGCCGAGCAGCGGATCGCCGCGGAACAGGCGAGCGCCCGCGCGATGCGCGCGCGGCTCGACGACCTGATGGCAATGGTGAAGACGCTGCGTGCCGAAGCGAGCGCGATCGAACAGGCGGTGCAGGCGTCGGCGGACGAGCCGGCCGAGCGCGCGACCAATCCGCTGTCGATTCTGCAGGGCATGCGTCTCGTGTATGTCGGCGGGCGTCCGGGCTCGAACCGCGCGATCCAGCGGATCGTCGAAACGGCGGGCGGCGCGGTGACGCTGCACGACGGCGGCGTCGAGGATCGCAAGGGCCTGCTGGCGGCGGCGCTGCCGGGCGCGCACATGGTCGTGTTCCCGGTCGACTGTATCGACCACGATTCGGTGAACCAGCTCAAGCGCATCTGCGAACGCCACCACATCGCGTACTACCCGCTGCGGACGGCGAGCGTCGCCAGTTTCGTCGAGCTGATCGGGCGGCTCGATGCGCAGGCGCGCGACGTCATGGCGCCGGAGGCCGCCAGGGGTGGCATGGGCGGCACGCCGCGCATCTGCCTGCGGCATGGCTAGGGGGTGGTTCGCTTCGCCGGATGCGGTGCGCGCGGCGCTTCAGGGTGCCAATGAAAGCCCGTCGTCAGCGTGAACGGGCCGCAGGCCAGCGCACGCTTCAGCGCCTGACCATTTTCGTGAGCGCGGCGATGTCGGCCGCGCAAGCCGCGTAAGCGCGCGCCTCGATCCCGCGATAGAGCCGGATGATCTCCTCGCCGACCGGCGTGAGCACGCTGCCGCCGCCGCTCTGCCCGCCATGTTCGGACACCGTCGCCGGCGATTTCAGCGAGCGGTTCAACTCGTCCATCAGCAACCACGCACGCCGATACGACATCTTCAGGCTGCGCGCCGCCGCCGAAATCGAACCGTGCTCGCGCACGGCTTCGAGCAGCGCGACCTTGCCCGGCCCGAGCGCGATCGTATCGGCTTGCTGGATACGCATCCTGAACCGCACCTCAGGCTTGGGGTGTGCCGGTTTCTTCATGTTGTCCTGCCCGTTGAACGATGCGGGCAAGCATACACGATGGCCGGTGCGGCCCGCGCCGGATCAGACCTCGAGCACGCGCGCGACGATGCCGGCCAGCCGCTTCACGTGGCGCGGCGCCGGCAGGAGGTCGGCGCCCGGGAACAGCAGCGGCGCGGCGCCGCATTCGAACGCGACGATCGCGTGTTCGCCAACGGGCGTGTTGAACAGTTCATGCCAGGAAAACGTGACCGCGTAGCCGTCGTGCGCATGCGCGCCGCATGGGCGGCATGACGGCGGCCGATCGCGCCCCGCACCGCCCGGCGCTACGCCAGCACGATGTTCTTGATGACCTTCCTGATGCTCTTGAAGCTGTCGACCGATTCCGCCTTCGAGTCCGTCACCAGCGCGCCGATCCGCGCCGGCTCGCAGAAGCCGATCCGGCTGTTCGTGCCGAGCTTGCTGAAATCGGCCAGGATCGCGACGTCCGCCGCGTTGCTGACCATCGCGCGCGCCACTTCGGTTTCCATCCGGTCATAGTTGGTCGCGCCGCGGACGGCATCGACGCCCACCGGCGACAGCAGCGCGAGGTCGGCGCGGTAGCGGAAGATTTCGGCAACCGTGCCGTCGCCGACGGTCGCGGCCGCGCGGCTGCCGATCATCCCGCCGAGCAGGATCGTTTCGTTGTTCGCCTGTGCCGGGTCGCTCGAGCGCATCTTCAGTGCGACGTCGATCGAGTTCGTGATGATCGTGAGGCCCGACAGCTTCGCCAGCTCCTCGGCCAGCAGCGTCGTGGTCGTGCCTGCGTCGATGAACAGCGTCTGCGAGCCCGTGACCAGCCGGGCCGCCGCGCGGGCGATCGCCAGCTTCGCTTTCACGTGCGTCTGCGCGCGTTCGGCGATCGGCGCTTCGTCGCCTACCTGCACCGCACCGCCATGTACGCGCTTCAGTTCACCGAGCGCCTCGAGATCGACGAGATCGCGCCGCACGGTTTCCCGCGACACGTTCAGTTCAGCCATGATCCGGTCGGTGGAAACGCGCTGCATCTTCGATAACAGAAGCCGGATCCTCTGGTATCGCTCTTCTTGCCACATGGAATGTCCTCGGAATGAACGTCAATGTTATTCGAACGGCGAACTAGGCTGCGCTCTCCTCCATCTTTTTGATGCCCACGAGGGTCTGCAGGGATTGACGGACTGCCTGGAACTCGCTGCTCGTCATCTTTGAAAACACCACGTGGATGCGGTCGTCGTCCGGCGCGGCGTCGTCCTGTTCGATGATGAACTGGACGATGCGCGCCTGGTCGATGCCGGGCATCGCCTGCAGCGACGTCAGCTTCACCGCGCCGCGGCTCGCGAGGATACGGACGCCCCAACGCTGCCGCACGGCGAAGAAACGCTTCTCGATCGGCTTCAGGCCGGCCAGGATCGCGAGCACGATCGCCGTCGCGGCGATCGCGGCCACGTACATGCCGCCGCCCACGGCCAGCCCCACCGCCGCCACGACCCACAGGCTCGCCGCGGTCGTCAGGCCGCGGATGATCTCGCCGCGCAGCATGATCGAACCGGCGCCGAGAAAGCCGATGCCCGACACCACCTGCGCGGCGACCCGCGACGGGTCCAGCGACACATTTTTCGCGTTCTGGATATCCGCGAAACCGAACGCCGACACGACCATCACGAGCGCGGCGCCCACGGCCACCAGCATGTGCGTGCGCAATCCGGCCGCCCATGACAGGCGCTCGCGCTCGATGCCGACGATGCTGCCGAGCAATGCCGCCAGCAACAGGCGAGATACGATTTCCAGCTGACTGATCATGCGAGATCTCCTTGCTTTGCGTGGTCTACCTGATGAAGCACGGCCCGCCTGGGCCGTCGCCCGATGCTTCCTGCCTTCGCCCGCCCGTCGTCGGGCCGGCAACCGGCAAGTTGTATTTTTGTGCGATCTTGCGATTTTGTGCGTTCTAATATACGGTACGAAAAACGACAAAGCCAGACCCAAATTCGTTTGTTTCATCCGATCAGCACGATCAATCGTCAGACCATTCAGGCAACACGATCCGGAACACTTGCTTAGGAGACCAACATGATGAAGAAGGCATGGATGCTGGCTGCAACACTGCTGGCGGCGCTGGCCACGGCCCCCGTTCACGCGTCGGAAGGCGACACCTGCAAAAAGGTGACGCTCGGCGATGTCGGCTGGAGCGACATCGCGGCCACTACCGGCGTCGCGATGATGCTGCTCGACGGGCTCGGCTACGAGGCGACCAAGACGATCGCGTCGCCGCCGATCGTGCTGGCCGGCGTGAAGAAGGCGCAAATCGACGCGTTCCTCGGCTACTGGGATCCGAGCATGACACCGACGGTAAAGCCGTTCGTCGATGCCGGCGCCGTCCACCAGTTGCCGCAGCCCAACCTGGTCGGCGCGCGCTACACGCTGGCCGTGCCGCAATACGCGTCGGACAAGGGCCTCAAGCGCTTCGCCGATATCGCGAAGTTCCGCGACCAGCTCGACGGCAAGATCTACGGGATCGGCGCCGGCAACAACGGCAACGCGCTGATCCAGCGGATGATCGACAAGAACGAGTTCGGGCTCGGCGGCTTCAAGCTGGTCGAATCGAGCGAGGCCGGGATGCTCGTGCAGGTCACGCGCGCGGTGCAGGAGCACCGGATGATCGTGTTCCTCGCGTGGGAGCCGCACCCGATGAACATCAACTTCAAGATCACCTATCTCGACGGCGGCGACGGCGTGTTCGGCCCGAACTACGGCTCGGCGAAGGTCTATACGCTCGTCACGCCCGGCTATCTCGAACGCTGCCCGAACGTCGGCCGGCTGCTGACCAACCTGACGTTCACGACCGACGAAGAGAACCAGCTGATGGTGCCGATCATGAATCACGCCGATCCGGTCACCGTCGCGAAGGAGTGGGCGAAGAAGAACCCCGGCGTGCTGTCGAAGTGGCTCGACGGCGTCACGACCATCGACGGCAAGAACGCGAAGGACGCGATCGAGAAGCTCATCGGCGCATGAACACGCCAGACAAGGAACCACCCATGTACAAGAATCTCGCGCTGTTCGACCTCGACCACACGCTGCTGCCGCTCGACAGCGATCAGGCCTGGAGCCGCTTCATCACGCGGGTCGGCTGGCGGGAAGACGACGCGCACGTGGCGCTGATCGACGAGCACTACGGTCACTATGCGGCCGGCACGCTCGACATGGACGCGTATCTCGCCGTGACGCTCGCGCCGCTCACCCGCTATCCGCGCAAGGTGCTCGAACGCTGGCATGCGCTGTTCATGGACGAAGTGATCCGTCCGGCGATCACGCCACAGGCGCGCGAGCTGGTCGACCGCCATCGCGAGAACGGCGATCTCTGCTGCATCGTGACGGCGACCAACGTCTTCGTCACGCGGCCGATCGCGGCGGAATTCGGTATAGAGCACCTGCTCGGCATCGAGCTCGATACCGACGACGGCACGCCGGACGGCGCGTTTACCGGGCGCAGTACAGGCGTGCCGAGCTTCCGCGAAGGGAAGATCGTGCGCACGACCGCGTGGCTGGCGTCACTCGGCTACGCGCCGGCCGATTTCGAACGCACGTACTTCTACAGCGATTCGATCAACGACGTGCCGCTGCTGGATTACGTCACGCATCCGGTCGCAACCAATCCCGACTCGAGGCTGTTGCAAGTGGCAGGCACGCGCGGATGGCCTGTCATGAAGTTGTTCTGATTCGGGCGATATTCTCTGCTGTCCATTTTTCATGTCTGGAGGGGTAATGAAATACGGAACACGCAGCAACAGTCTCGATCATTCAGGAATCCGACTCGAACCGGCTCGAAAGCCTGTCGTCAAGCCGAGCCGGCCGGAAAGCCGCTTTCCGCACTGGCGCGGCGTTTTCATGATCGCACTCCTGTGCACGCTGGCCGCATGCGGCGATGGCGACCCGGGCACGCCGGCCAGCGTCGCGGCCGCCCGCGCGGCCGCACCGGGCTCGGCGTCCACGCCTGTCCTGCACTGCGCGAGCGCGTGCCACTGACCGACGCCGGCCCCACGCCAGCCATCCACGACAGAGAGCGATCATGCAAAACAAACCCACGACACGACGTCAATTCCTCGCCGATGCGTTGAAGCTCGCCGGCGCCACCGCGATCACGGGCATGCTGCCCGAAAGCATCGCGCGCGCGCAGGCCATTCCGGCAGCCACCGTGACCGGCACGATCCAGGACGTGAAGCACGTCGTGATCCTGATGCAGGAAAACCGCTCGTTCGACCACTACCTCGGCACGCTGGGCGGCGTACGCGGCTTCGGCGATCCGCGGCCGGTCGTGATTTCGAGCGGGTATCCGGTGTGGCGCCAGCCCTGGCTGACGTCCTACGTGTTCCCGTTCAACCCGTCCCCGCCCTCCGGAACGGCGAACGGCGACACCTACTACGGCGACCTCGACCACAGCTGGAGCGGCACGCACAGTGCCTGGAACAACGGCTGCTACGACAACTGGGCCGACGCGAAGACCAGCGGCACGATGTACTACTTCACGCAGAACGACATTCCGTTCTACTACGCGCTGGCGAGCGCGTTCACGGTGTGCGACGCCTACCACTGCTCGATGCTCGGCCCGACGGACCCGAACCGCCTGTATCTGTGGACCGGGTGCTGCGGCAACGTCCCCGGCTATGCGCCGTACACGACCAACACGATGACGGGCACCGGCTGGACCACGATGCCGGAGCGCCTGAACACGGCCGGCGTCACGTGGAAGTTCTACCAGGACAAGGGCAATGGCCTGGACGCCGGCCATGGCTACGGCGAATACAACGGCTCCCAAAGCGATCTCTGGTGGAACGGCAACTACGGCGACAACGTCATCCTGAACTTCAAGCAATACCAGAACCTCGGCGCCAGCGATCCGCTCGCGCCGGCGCTCAACGGCACGCAGATCGATCCGTCAGGCGGCGGCAAGGAATACGACACGAACCTCTTCAGCCAGCTGCGGGCCGACGTCGCCAACGGCACGCTGCCGCAGGTGTCGTGGATCGCCGCGCCGTACGCATACTGCGAGCATCCGTCGTGGGCCGCGAGCGGCGGCGAATGGTACGTGAGCAACGTCCTCAATGCGCTGACGTCGAATCCGGCGGTGTGGGCCAGCACGGTGCTGCTCGTCATGTATGACGAGAACGACGGCCTGTTCGATCACATGCCGCCGGCCGTCCCGGCCAGCGCCGCTGCCGGCACCGGTCGGTCGACGGTCTCGACAGCCGCCGAATTCGTCGCCGGCAGCGGCGCGGCATCGGACGGCTCGGCAAGCGGCGATGTACCGATCGGGCTCGGCCCGCGCGTGCCGATGTTCGTCATTTCGCCGTGGTCGAAGGGCGGCAAGGTCAATTCGCAGGTCTTCGATCACACATCGGTGATCCGCTTTCTGGAAGCGCGCTTCGGGCTGCAGGAAACCAACATCACGCCGTGGCGGCGCACGGTGTGCGGCGACCTGACGTCGGCCTTCGATTTCTCGAACGCGGACCAGACGGTTCCGGCGATCCAGCCGCCGGCCAGCAACATGAACCCGAACGGCTCGACCGTCCTGATCCCCTATCCGACCACCACCGCGGTGCCGGCGCAGGCCGCCGGCCGCAGCACCGCCTGCCGCCTGCCCTACGAATTCTTCGTGCAAGGCAAGGTCAACCGCGCCGGCAACACGCTGGCGCTGACGATGACCAACACCGGCGCCGCCGGCGTACACCTCCAGGCGTGGGTCGACGGCACGAGCACGATCCCCCGGCACTACACGATCGCGGCCGGCGCGGGCCAGTGCGCGAACCTGTCGGATTCGCTCGCACTGACGAGCGGCGGCGGCTACGACTATTCGATCTACGGGCCGAACGGCTTCCTGCAGACGTTCCGCGGCAGCATCGGCTCGTCCGGCAACACGGGATCGACCGCCGAAATCAGCCTGTGCTACGACGTGGCGAACGGCAACGTGCAGATCACGCTCGACAACTCGGCCGGGGCCGGCGCGACGACGTTCCAGCTCACCGACAACGCCTACGGCATGAACGCGCGGCAGTCGGTCACCGTCGCCGCCGGCGCGACGCAAGCCGTGACGTGGTACGGCGACGGCGGCTGGTACGACGCAAGCATCCGCGACGCGAACGACCCGAACTTCCTGCGCCGGGTGGCGGGCTGCGTGCAGATGCAATCCGGCGCGCTGCTCACGGATTCGGCGATCGGCAATACCGGCAAGAAGTTCGTCGCGTCGCTCGCGTCACAGGGCTCGACGTTCGGCACGCTGCGGTTCGACTACGTCGCGCCGCCCTGGAACCATAGCCCGAAGAACTGGGTGGGCATCTTTGCGCATGGCGCGCAGCCGACCAAGGGCAGCTACAAGTCGTGGGCGTACTTGCCGAAGAGCACCGGCTCGCTGCTGTTCTCGTCCACGGCCAACAGCGCGCTGGCGTCGGGGCAGTACGACGCGTGGTACCTGTTCGACGACGGCTACACGCCGCTCGCGGGCCCCGTCACGATCACCATCTGACGGAATGGCCGGACCGTGCCGGCCGCCCGCATGGGGCCGGCACGCATTCGGGCGCGACGCGCCACGTTGCGCCCGAATGCTTTTCCAGCCGCGCGGTACGCGCGATACGAGCAGGTCGTCGTGGCACGCGCCGAACGGCCGCGCCGGGTGCGCGATCCGGATTTCGAGGATCCACAGTCCGAGCGCCGGCGCGGCGCAAGCACGCCGGCTTCGATCCGGCGGCTGGGCGAACGAGGCGTCCGGCAAGACGGCTCGCTTTCGCGCGACGGCCGGCGGCCGGCAAGCTGACGCACTGCCGCCCGCCCGTCATTGCCGCGTTACGTCCGCGTCGCGACGATGAACAGGCGCGGGAACGGCAGCAGCACGGTGCCGTCGGCGAGTGCCGGATAGCCGTCCGGCCCCGCGATCGCGTCGCGATACCGCGAGAGAAACGCCGTGCGCTCGCCATCGTCGAGCGCCGCGAGGAATGGCCGCAGCGCACTGCCCTTGAACCACTCCACGACCGCGTCGGCGCCGCCGCGCAGCGGGTGGTAGTAAGTCGTGCGCCATACGTCCACACGCGAGCACAGCGGCGACAGCAGCGCGTGGTAGTGACGCGCGTCGAACCGCTCGGTGCGCGCCGCACCCTTCAGCTTGTCCGCCCACGGCCCGGCCGCGGCGACCTCGCGCATCAGCCGGTGCGCGGGTTCGTCGAGGTTGTCCGGCATCTGTACCGCAAGATGACCGCCCGGCGCGAGACGGCCGACGAGCGCCGGAAACAGCGTGTCGTGCGCGGGCACCCATTGCAGCACCGCATTCGCGAGAATCAGGTCATAGCCGCCCGGATCGTCCCAGGTGGAAATATCCACGACATCGAAACGCAGGCCCGGCAGGCGCTTGCGCGCGGCGTCGATCATGTCCGCCGATGCATCGATCCCGTGAACCGTTGCGTCCGGCGCACGCGCCATCAGCACCTCCGTCGAATTGCCGGGCCCGCAGCCGATGTCGATCGCGGTATGGATCGGCGTGTTCGGCACGGCAGCCAGCAGATCGCGGATCGGCCGCGTGCGTTCGTCCTCGAATTGCACGTACTGGGCGGCGTATCGATCGAGTAGGGTCGTCATGTCGTTCCTCCTGGTCGGCGTAATCGGCCTGGCCTTCTCCGTGCGCGGGATGCCGGCGGCCGTCGATGCACCGCATTCTGCGATCGTCACGAAGTTCAGTAAAATGAATTTAATATCGTGATTGATTCAAATTTCTGATGAAAATCGATACGCTCGGTGTCCAGGCCTTCGTCGCGATCGCCGACGGCGGCAGCTTCCGGCAGGCAGCCGAAACGCTGCATGTGACGCAGACCGCCATCACGCAGCGGCTGCGCAAGCTCGAAACCTTTCTCGGCGTCGCGCTCGTCGAGCGCACCACGCGCCGCACCACACTCACCGAAATCGGCCGGCGCTTCCTGCCGCAAGCGCGCCGGCTGCTGAACGAGCTGTCCGACGCGCTCACCGAAATTCGCGAAACCGGCCTGAGCCAGCGCGGCGACGTCACGATCGCGTGCGTGCCGACGGTCGGCGTGCAGTACCTGCCCCGCATCCTGCGCGCCTTCTCCGCGCACCGGCCGCACGATCGCGTGAAGATCCTCGATCACGCGTCGGCGTCGGTGCTGCAGGCCGTGCTGCATCGCGAGGCCGAGTTCGGCATCGGCATCGCCGGCGACCGGCATCCCGAACTGGTCAACGTGCCGCTGACGAGCGATCCGTACGTGCTGGTGTGCCGCGACGATCATCCGCTCGCCAGGCGGCGGCGCATTCGCTGGGCCGCACTGCAGCCGCATCCGCTGATCTTCGCCGGCGAAGTGAGCGGCAATCGCGGGCTGCTCGACGGCGCGCTGAAGACGAGCGGCGTGTCGCTGCATTCGTTCTACGAAGTGCAGCGCAGCTCGACGGCGCTCGGGCTCGTTGCCGAAGGGCTCGGGGTAGCCGTGGTACCGAAGCTCGCGATCCAGAAGAACGCGTATCCGATGATCCGCACGATCGAACTCGTCGAGCCGGCGGTGTCGCGCACGCTCGTGCTCGTCACGCGCAAGAGCGCGCAACTGTCGCCGGCCGCCCGTGCGTTGTACGACATGATCGTCGAACAGGCGACACCCTGACGACACTGTCAGGGGTGCGTCACGAAGCAGCGCCTTCGGGGTAGTATCGCCACACGCGGTCGCGACGACCGGCGCCTACCCGGCGCCGAGCACGTCACGCCACCGCTGCAACGGCCGTTCCTCACTACCCCTGCACGGAGCACTGCATGGCCTATCGCAACTATCACAAGCGCAAGATTGCAGACCGGGAACTTCATCCCGAAACCCAGATGATGTCGTACGGCTACGATCCGTTCCTGTCGGAAGGATCGGTGAAGCCCCCCGTGTTCCTCACGTCGACGTTCGCGTTCCGCACGGCCGAGGACGGCGCCGAATTCTTCGACGTCGTGGCCGGGCGCAAGCCTTCGCCCGAAGGCGAAGGCGCGGGCCTCGTCTACAGCCGTTTCAATCACCCGAACCTGGAGATCGTCGAGGATCGCCTCGCGCTGCTCGACGATTCCGAAGCCGCCGTCGTGACGTCGAGCGGCATGTCGGCCATCGCCGCGATCCTGCTGACGTTCCTGCGGCCGGGCGACTGCGTCGTCCAGTCCGTGCCGCTGTATGGCGGCACCGAGACGCTGATCTCGAAGTTCCTGCCCGAGTGGGGCATTCGCTCCGAAGCGATTGCCGACGGGCTGTCCACCCACGCAATCCGCGCCGCGCTCGAAGCGGCCGCACAAAAGGGCAAGGTGCGGATGTGCTACATCGAGACGCCCGCCAACCCGACCAATGCGCTGTTCGACCTCGAAGGGCTGCGCAGCGAGATCGACGCATTCGAAGCGCGCCACGGCTATCGCCCGCTGTCGGTCTGCGACAACACGCTGCTCGGGCCGCTGTACCAGAAGCCGTCGCGGCAAGGCATCGACCTGAGCGTGTACTCGCTGACGAAATACATCGGCGGGCATAGCGACCTCGTCGCCGGCGGCGTCACGGGCACCCGCGAGCTGATCACGAAGATCCGCTCGATCCGCAGCACGCTCGGCTCGCAGCTCGACCCGCATTCGTCGTGGATGATCACCCGCTCGATGGAAACGCTCGTACTGCGCATGCAGCAGGCCGCCCGCAGCGGCAGCGCCGTCGCTCGCTGGCTCGCCGACAATCCGCATCGGCCGGTGCGCGTGCTGCATCCCGAGCTCATCGACGATCCGGCCTACCAGGCCGTCTATCGGCGCCAGTGCACCGGGCCCGGTTCGACGTTCGCGTTCCTCCTCGACGGTGGCCGCGAGCAGGCGTTCCGGTTCATCAACCACCTGACGCTGTTCAAGTCGGCGGTCAGTCTCGGCGGCACGGAATCGCTGATCTGCCATCCGGCGTCCACGACGCATTCGGGCGTACCGGCCGATGCGCGTGCGGCGGCGGGCGTGTCGGAAGGCTTGATCCGCGTGTCGGTCGGGCTCGAACATCCGGACGACCTGATCGCCGACCTGTCGTACGCGCTGGAGCATTGCTGACCCGCGCGGCATGCGCCCCGTGCCGGTTCGCACGGGGCGGCACCGGGATGTCGGCGTTCGAGCCGCGTAATCGTGCTGACCCAAAGATTCGCACCATGAACACCACGCGGCATCGATACCTGATCGGCAATCTGCAACACGCGCCAAACGTGACCATGACGATCGCGCGACGCCAACCGGCCGAACCGGCTTACAGCACCTTCACCATGAACACGCGCGACGCGCCTTCCGGCTCGCACGGCACCTCGCCGAACGCTTCGTAGCCCTGTTTCCGGTAGAAATCCGGCGCCTGGAACGAGATCGTGTAGAGCACCGCACGCGCGCAGCCGCGTCGTTTCGCTTCCGCTTCGGCCTCGCGCAGCAGCCGGCTGCCGAAGCCGCCGCCGCGCAGCGATTCGGGCAGGTAGAACAGATCGATGAAGAAAAGGCCGAGCGACGTGCGCCCCGTGAGGCCGCCGAGGATCTCGCCGGTCGCGGGATCGGTCACGTACACGTCGAGCGTGGCCGCGTCGGCGCGCCCCGTCATCGCGTGATTGAATTCGCCGAGCTTGCGGCTGATGAAGTCGTGCGCGCCCGGCTGCCCGGTGTCGGTGAGCCGGATGGAAACGTCGGGTTGCGTCGTCATGGAGCGGGTTCGGTCGAAGAGGGATACCGCCGGGCATGCAACACCCGGGGCGGGCATCGCTCGACTATAGCGCGTCGACGGGCATGCCGTGGTGGCGCGCCCGTTGCCTTCGCCACGCATCGCGCAGCCGCAAGGATCCCGGCGTGCGCGGCCGGGTCGCTGGTCTGCGCGGCGAGGTTCGGGCTTTCCGCGACGATCTCGCCGCCACGGACGATCACCGTCGCGAACGGGCGGCCGCCCGCTTCCGCGTTCTTCCTCGCAAGATCGATCGTGCGTTTCACCAGTTCCATGGCTGCGTCCTCGTTGAAGCGCAACGGCGGGACCGTGCGCCGGCTGGCGGCCGGTGCACGTCGGGCGGGAAGCTGCGCGGCACCGCTGCCGCGGCGCCGCATCGGCATCAGAACGGCTTGGTCGGCAGGTACTTGCCGTCGAGCGTGATCACCGCGCGCGAACCGCCTTCGGGATCGTCGACCTTCTTCACGTCGAGCCGGAAATTGATCGCGCTGATGATGCCGTCGCCGAACTTCTCGTGAACGAGTGCCTTCAGCGTCGTGCCGTACACCTGCAGCATTTCGTAGAAGCGGTAAATGGTCGGGTCGGTCGGCACGCGATCGTCGATGCTGCCGCGCAGCGGGATCGTCTGCAGCAGCAGCACCGCGTCGTCGTCGAGGCCGAGCTTGTCGGCGACGTTGCGCGCCGCTTCCGCCGGCAGCGCGTGCTGGCCAAGCAGCGCGGCGGTCACGAACGCTTCGCTCAGGCCCGTGCCTTCGGTGAGCTGCGCGAACGACAGGTTCTTGCGCGCCTTCGCGAGCACGACGGTCTCCGCAAGCGCGTGGCGGGCAGTCTGGCTGAGTTGGGACTGGATCATGGCAATTCCTCGTGGTTGGGTAGGAGCGATTCAGGCCGCGACGGGGAGCGTCGCGGGCGTGGCGCGGATTTCGGGGTGGTCCGCCAGGCAGACGAACCGGCCGGTCGCGCCGTCGTAGGCGTCGATGCAGCCCGATTCGATGTCGTAGACCCAGCCGTGCAGTGCGAGCCGCCCTTCTTCGAGCGCAAGCCGCACGGCAGGGTGCGTCTTCAGGTTCGCGAGTTGCGCGACGACGTTCTCGCGCACCATCGAGTCGATCCGCTCGCGTTCGCTGCGATGCGTGCGCGCCTCGTTCACGACGCGCGCCGAATCGGCGTAGCGCAGCCAGTGGCCGACGGCCGGCATGTGGTCCATGCACTGGCAGGTGGCGATCGCGGTCATCGCGCCGCAATCGGAATGGCCGCAGATCACGACGTCGGTCACGCGCAGCGCGGCCACCGCGTATTCGACCGACGCCGATACGCCGCCCGGCTCGGGGCCGTACGACGGCACGATGTTGCCGGCATTGCGGATCACGAACAGGTCGCCCGGTTCGCGCTGCGTGACGAGTTCGGGCACGAGCCGGCTGTCCGAGCACGAGATGAACAGCGCGCGCGGGTTCTGGCTGCGCGCGAGATCACGGAACAGCGCGGCGCGTTCCGGAAAGGCGTCGCGCTGGAACTTCAGGAAGCCTTCGATGATGTCCTTCATCGTGTGTTCTCCGGTGCAGGTGGAATCGATGAAGGGCAGGTTACGCCGGACTTCCAATAAGGTAAAAGACTGATTTATGATCCTGTGGATAAGCAGGACTTATAGGAACCGCCATGCTGCTGCGCCATATCCACTACTTCCTCGCCGTCGCCGAGCACCGCAGCTTCACGCGCGCGGCCGCCGCGCTGCATGTGTCGCAGCCCGCGCTGTCCCAGCAGATCCGCCAGCTCGAGGAGACGCTCGGCGCGCAACTGTTCGACCGCAGCGGGCGCGTGACGCGGCTGACCGACGCCGGCGACGTGTATTTCCGCTATGCGCGGCAGGCGCTGCACGATCTCGCGGAAGGCCGGCGCGCGATTCACGACGTGCAGGATCTGAGCCGCGGCTCGCTGCGGATCGCGGTCACGCCCACTTTCACGAGCTATCTCATCGGGCCGCTCGTCGAGGCGTTTCACGGCCGCTATCCGGATGTGTCGCTGTCGGTGCGCGAGATGTCGCAGGAACGCATCGAGGCGCTGCTCGTCGACGACGAGCTCGATGTCGGCATCGCGTTCGAGGAAGTGCAGACGGCGGATATCGAGGCGGAAACGTTACTGGTCGAAACGCTCGCGCTCGTCGTGCGCCGCCAGCATGCGCTCGCCGGCAAGCGCAAGGCCGGCCTGCGCGTGCTGCACGACGCGCCGCTCGTGCTGCTCACGGCCGAGTTCGCGACACGCATGCAGATCGACCGCTATTTCCGCGAGCATGACGTGCGGCCGCGCGTCTTGATGGAAGCGAATTCGCTGGGGGCGGTGATCGAGATCGTGCGCCGCACGAACCTCGCGACGCTGCTGCCCGCGACGATCGCGGCCGGGCACGACGATCTCGTTGCCGTCGCGCTCGATCCGGCGGTCCTGCGGCGCACGGCCGTGCTGCTGCAGCGCAAGGGGGCATACCGGAGCGCCGCTACGCGCGCGTTCGTCGAACTGGCGTTGGCGCAGGGGGCGGGGAAAGGGAAAAAGGCAGGCGAACCCCGCCCGGCACGCCCCGGGGCGGCCGGGCAATGAAGGCCGGCGTTGCCCCGGAGCGGGGCAAGCAACCGCGTCAGTTGTACCCGAGAATCGCCACCGCCGCGACGTCCGGCCGGTCGTTCGTATTCCCGACGAGCGACGTCATCGGCTCCTGCAGCACGGCCTGATAAGACGACACGCGCGGCGCTTCCGGCGCGCCCGGCTCATCCGGTGCCGGTTCGTCGAACGCGGCATCGAAACCGCTGTAAAACCCCGGTTGCTTCTGCGAAAAAGTCATCTCCACTCCTTTACCTGTTTATGTTTTCGAAGTTCTAACCAACTCGTTTCAATGCCGCCGCCTGCACCGGCGTGCCGTCGTGCGCCGCCTCCGATCGCGCCAGCTGCGCGCGCGTGCGCCGCGTAATGTGGATCACCGCGAACACGACCGGCGCGATCAGCAGGCCTTCCGCGAGCTCGGGATCAACCGGCAGGTTCATCACGTGCAGCGCCTTGAACGCCGCCGTCGCGAGCGACAGCACGTAGTACGAAATGGCTGCCACCGACAGCCCTTCGACCGCGTGCTGCAAGTGAAGCTGATTGCGCGCGGTGCGCTCCATGCCCGCCAGCAGGCGCGTCACGTCCTTTTCCTGGGCAAGATTCACGCGCGTGCGCAGCAGGTCGACCGCCCGCGCGATCCGCGCGGCGATCTGCTCGTGGCGCGCCCATACGCTGCGGCAGGTTTCCATCGCCGGCGCGAAGCGGCGTTCCATGAATTCGGCGATCGTCGGCATCCCCTCGATGCGCTCCTCGCGCAGCTCGTGGATGCGTGCCAGCACGAGCTTTTCGTACGCACGCGACGCGCTGAAACGTGCGCCCGATCCCGCCAGCGATTCGACCCGCACCGCGAGATGCGTGAGCTTGACGAGCAGCGCCGTGTCGTCGCCATCCGCGCCGCTCGCGTCCATCCGCTGCATCAATGCGTGCAGCGCCGCGTGGATCTCGTCCAGCTCGCGGCTCATCCGGCGCGCGACGGGCAACGCCAGCAGCGCCATCATCCGGTAGGTTTCGATTTCATGCAGGCGCTGCAGCAGGCGGCCGCCCTGCTCCTCGCGAAAATCCTCGTCGACCACGAGAAAACGCATGAAGCCGTCGTCGCGCACGTGCCAGTCGCAGAACACCTTGCCGCCGCCGAGCACGTTGCTGCCCACCAGCGCGGGGCCGTCGATCCAACGGCGCAGGTCGCCGCACACGATTCGCGCCGCGTCGCCCTTCAGCAGCTCCATGCGCACCGCGACGAAGCGGATGCCGGCGAGCCGCGCGAACCACGCAGCCGGAATGCCTTCGATCGCGAGATCGTCGAAGTAGCCGGTGTCGCGACGCGGCGCGACGAACGTGAAGGTCGAGAATTCGGTATGGCGTTCCCACTTCAGGTACCAGCCGCTCGGCGACTGCACCGCGTAGTGCGTCGCGCCTTCGTGCGGCGCGGCGATGCCGGTATCGCGGCACAGTGCGTGCAGCAGCGTTTCGTGGATGTCGGGCTGGCCGTCCGCGTAGATCGCGTAATGCGTGAGCGACACGGCTTCGGCGAGCCGCAGGAACGGCCGGGCATGCAATTCCGCGGCCAGCGCGGCGCGCAACGGATGGTCCATCATCGATACACCACGCTTTCCTGTTCAGTGCTGCACGCCGGATCGACCGGCCCAAACGCCGCGCCCTTTCGGATGAAACGTCAGCGTGATCGCACTATGGCAGACACACAGCAACAATAAAAACGCATAATGCTGATCGTTACGTTCAGTTTTCCTGATACCCATGAAGATGCTCGATCACGACGTGCTGGCCACCGTCGTCGCCGTCGCGGAAACCGGCAACATGACCCGCGCCGCCGAGGCCGTGAACCGCTCGCAGTCGGCCGTGAGCATGCAGATCAAGAGCCTGGAAGACGCGATCGGCCGGCCGCTGTTCGTGCGCAAGCCGCGCAGCATCGTGCTGACGCGCGAAGGCGAGGTGCTGCTCGGATTCGCCAGACGAATGCTGGCGCTGCGCGACGAGGCGTGGGCGGCCGTGGTGCGGCCGGAAGTGACCGGTAAAGTCGTGATCGGCGTGCCGGACGACTACGCGTCGTCGCTGCTGCCGTCGGTCCTGAAGAAATTCTCGGCGACCTACCCGAAGGTCGAGATCCAGGTGATGGGGCTGCCGAGCAGCGCGCTCGCGCCGCTGATCAAGGAGGGCACCGTCGATCTCGTGTGCGGCACGCGCATCAAGGGGCTGACCGGCGATTTCATCCGCCACGAGCCGATGGCGTGGGCCGCGATGACGAACGGGCCGCGCGTGTGGGAAGAGCGGCCGCTGCCGATCGCGGTGTTCATGCCGGGCAGCGTCGCGCGCGAGAACGCGATCCGCAGCCTGGAGCGCGCCAAGGTGTCGTACCGCACCTCCTACGAAAGCCCGAGCCTGCTCGGGCTGCTCAGCATGGTCGAGGCCGGCCTCGCGGTCGCGCCGCTCGCGCGCTGCGCGATTCCCGCGCAACTGTCGATGCTCGGCCGCTCGCACGGGCTGCCCGACCTGCCGCCGCTCGAACTGATCCTCGCGCGCAGCACCAAATCGAAGCGGCCGCCGTGCGACTTTCTCGCGGAGCAGTTGATGGAAGACCTGCAGCGGCAGACCGGGCAAACCGCCGACGCGTGATCAGCGCGTCGCGCCGAATCCGGCCGCGGCCAGCGCCGCGTTGACGTTCGCGGCCACCGCATCGACGAGCGCCTCGAGCGTATCGCCGCGCAGCTGCGCGTGTTCCGGTGCGACGTGCTCCTTGCGTTGCCAACCCCACTGCGCCCCCGACGCGACCGACAGCGTCGCGCCGAAGCGGTTGCCGTGGCAGCGGCCGAACGTGCTCACGCGCCGCCCGGCCATATAGTCCTGTTCGGGCAGGCAGAGCCGGATCTCGACGGCGACCTGGTCGCGATCGTTGACGCGCGCGGCCGGGCTCACCGTCGCGGCGAACACCTTGCCGATCCGCCAGGTCACGCAGGTTTCCCACGCCGCGAGCGGCCCGCCGGCCGCGTCGACCCGCTCGGTGTCGACCGACCACTGATGCCCGTCGGGCACGACGATCGCCTGATGCAGCAGCACTTCGGCCACGCGCACCGTCGTCACGAGCTGACGCGCGAGTTGCTGGCCCGACGGCAGCGACGCCGTCGGTACGCGACGGCTCGCCGGCCGCGCGACAGGCACTGCTTCCATGAGGTCCATGACCCCTCCATATTCAGGATCGGCGCCGCGCACGCGATGTCGCTCGCCGCCGTGCCGCCTGCGGGCGGGCACCGGCGATCGGGCGGCGGATCGGACAAACCATCCAGGAACGAGCAACAACCGTTCCTCGCTTCACCGCGCCTTCGGCCCGACGCGCAAACGGCGCGCGACCGGCCCGATCACCGCATCGGCCTGCTGCGCGATCAGCGTGCGCAGCGTGAAATCCAGGTCTTCCGGTGCGATGTCGAAGTGCACGTGAACCACGTCGCGCACGGCACGCGCGCTGACGACATGGACGCCGAGCGGGGAATGCAGCAGCGCCGCGAGCAGGGCGTGCGCGCGTTCGCCGGAGTCGGCCGTCAGCGTGACGGGCAACCGCAGGCGCGGGCGCGGCGGCGGGAACGGAATGACGTTGTTGCGTGCGCCGGCGCGCAACTGGCGGCCGGCGACATCGAAGGCGGGAACGGGATGAATGAAGGTCATGGAGCGGACGGAAGCCGTCTCGGCTGTTCGACACCTCCCCAGCTTAGAAGAGACGGCATAAACGTCGTGCAAAAAAACGCGCCGCCGATGCAAAAAACGCCATCGGGGACACAACACGACACCGGCCGGAAGCTGTCCGTGCGGTCGTCACGCACGCGCGGCGATCTCGCGCCGCAGCTTGCCCCAACCTCGCCCGCGCGGCGTGCGACCCCGTGGTCGTTCCGTTACGCGGCGAACGCGTCGAGCGACGCACGCCGCCGCTCGTCGACCATCGATTCGATCAGCGACACCAGATCGTCGGTCAGCGGGTCGCAGATGCCCGGCGAGCGATGCAGTTCGAGATCGGCCGCCGGCAGCGGCGGCAGCCCGTCCGTCTCGTCGAGCACGCGCCAGTTCTCGGGCAGCGTGCAGCGGTCGATCATCGTCACGGCCGCGCCGTGGTTCACCGCGATCTTGATGCCGGTCGGGCTCTGGCTCGTATAGACGACGTGATACGGCCGCTCGGCCGTCGCGAGCGCCTGCAGCCCGCGCTGCCGGTAGCAGCACGTCTCCGGAAACAGCGCGAGCGGCACCGACGCCTGCGGGTCCAGCGCGAAATCGCGGTGCGCCGCCCACACGACGTCGTGTCGGCCAAGCAGCCGCCCGCTCGCGTTCGGGCCATGCCGCACGACGAGCGCGACGTCGAGCTCGCCGGCCTGCAGCCGTTCGAGCAGTTCGAGCGACGTGCGGCAATGCACATGAAAACGCGCGCCCGGCCGCGTCGCATAGAACGACTTCAGCAGGTCGGGCAGCCACAGCTCCGCATAGTCCTCGGGCAGCCCGAAGCGCACGACGCCGCGGTCGCTGCTCGCCTGCTTCAGCGCGAGGATCGCGTCGTTCTGCACCTGGATGATCCGGCGCGCGTGGATCAGGAAATTCTCGCCGTCGCGCGACAGCTCGAGCCGCCGGCTGTTGCGCATGAACAGGTGCGTGTCGAGCCGCTCCTCGAGCGTGCGGATGCGCAGGCTGATCGTCGATTGCGTGCGATGCAGTTGCCGGGCCGCCGCGGTGAAACCGCCGCTCTCGACCACGGCGACGAATGCCCGGATCAGCTCCGGATCGAGCGAACTGAGCTTCGACCAATCGGGCCTTTGAATGGCAGCCATCGGAATTACTCGCTTTCGAAAAAAAAAGGGAAGACGAAAGATAGGGCTCGGAGTACGCCGATTGTTGTCCAGATGCGCTCGGCCCTCCAACCCCTGCCCGGGTATGACAAACCCGGAGCCGGTACGCGATTGCCCACCCGCCGATCCCGCCCCGCCCGCCGTCACGACAACGGCCGAGGCCCGCCCGGCGGGCATTCGCGCATCGGGATCAGGGCTTTCCCGGAGACGACGAAAACTCATGGCCCGATCAGAAAACATCGATTCACCGGCCGCGCCACGGCCCACCACAATCGCCTCACACCCACCTCATCGACGAGACACCGCAATGACCGCATCCCAACCCAGGCAGCTTTACATCGGCGAAGGCTTCGAAGGCCCCGGCGTCAACCTCGCGCACATCAACGTGCTGGTCGGCCCGCGCAACGGCCCGGCGGGCCAGGCGTTCGCCACCGCGCTCGCCACGCCGTCGGCCGGCCATGCGCCGTTCGTCGTGATCGCGCAGCCGGGCGTGCCGACCAAGCCGCTCACGCTGTACGTGAACAAGGCGCAGATCGCCAGCGACTTCCACGGCAATGCCACGTGGGGCGCGTCGCAGGCCGGCATCGCGAAGGCCGTGGCCGAAGCGCTCGAGAACGGCACGCTACCGCCCGAAGCGGAGAACGACTGGGTCGTCGTGTCCGCGAACTGGGTGAACCCGCAGACCGACGATCTCGACGCCGTGTTCGAGAACAACTACCGCGCGTGCCGCAACGCGATCGTCGCGGCGATGGAAGGGCTGCCGCATCGCGACGCGGTGTTCGCCGCCGCGCGCGACGTGTCGAACCCGTTCTACACCCCGAAGAAAAACTGACGACGACAAGCGGCCGATACAAGGCCGCACCTGGAGGAAACATGGAATACGTCCGCCTCGGCCAGTCCGGCCTGAAGGTGTCCCGCCTGTGTCTCGGCACGATGAACATGGGCACCCCCGAATGGAAGCCCTGGATCTTCGACGAAGCGCAGAGCGAGCCGATCGTGCGCCGCGCACTCGACGCCGGCGTCAACTTCATCGATCTCGCGGATTTCTATTCGACCGGCGTCGGCGAGGAAGTGGTCGGCCGCATCCTGAAGCGCAACGCGCGCCGCGAGGAGCTGGTCGTGACGACCAAGGTCGGCTACGACATGGGCAGCTATCCGAACGCGGGCGGCCATTCGCGCAAGCACGTGCTCGACGGCATCGACGGGTCGCTGAAGCGCCTCGGGATGGATTACGTCGACATCTTCATGCTGCACTTCTTCGACGTGAACACGCCCGTCGAGGAAACGATGAGCACGCTGCACGACATCGTGCGCGCGGGCAAGGCGCGCTATATCGGCGTGTCGACGATGTACACGTGGCAGTTCGCGAAGATCATGCAGGCCTGCGAACGAAACGGCTGGGACAAGCCGATCAACATGCAGCTGCAGCTGAACCTCGCGTATCGCGAGGAAGAGCGCGAGATGGTGCCGTACTGCATCGACCAGGGCGTCGGCGTATCGGTGTTCAGCCCGCTCGCGCGCGGCCTGCTCACCTGCGAGCCGCAATCGACGCGCAACCAGACCGACTTCTTCACCGCGCAGATGTATGGCGACGCATCGTCGCTCGCGATCGCGGAATCGGTCGCGAAGGTCGCGAAGCGCCGCGGCGTGCCGCCCGCGCAGATCGCGCAGGCGTGGGTGCTGGGCCGCCCCGGCATCGCGAGCATGCTGGTCGGCGCGGATTCCGTCGCGCAGTTCGACAGCGCGCTCGGCGCGCTCGAAACGCAACTCACCGACGAAGAGCTGCACGAGCTGGAACGCAACTACACGCCGTGCGACCTGATCAACGACTACACGGCCGGCAAACGCATCGCGCGCACCTCGCGTCCGGCGCAGGGCAGCTTCGCGACGGACTGAAAGTTTGAAGGACTGCGGTACCGAGAGGCTCCGAGGCACTGAAGGAACGACACACAATGAACGCATTTCTGAGGACCGGCCATTTCATCGGCGGCGAATGGCATGAACCGCATGGCGCGAGCGATGCAACCTATCCGGTGTTCAACCCCGCGACCGGCGAGACGATCGCGAAGGTCGCGAAAGGCGGCGCCGACGACACCCAACGCGCGATCGACGCCGCCGCGCACGCGTTTCCCGCGTGGCGCGCACTGACCGCGAAGGAACGCGGCGCCCGCGTGAAGCACTGGGGCGAGCTGATGCTCGAACACCGCGACGCGCTCGCCGAGCTGCTGACGCGCGAGCAAGGCAAGCCGCTCGCGGAAGCGCGTGGTGAAGTCGCGTATGCGGCGAGCTTTCTCGAATGGTTCGCGGAAGAAGCGAAGCGCATGTACGGCGACGTGATCCCGAGCCCGAAGCCGAATTCGCAGATCGTCGTCACGCGCGAGCCGGTCGGCGTCGTCGCGGCCATCACGCCGTGGAATTTCCCGCTCGCGATGATCACGCGCAAGGCCGGCCCCGCGCTCGCGGCCGGCTGCACGATGGTACTGAAGCCGTCCGAGGAAACGCCGCTGTCGGCATTCGCACTCGCGGTGCTCGCCGAGCGCGCGGGCGTGCCGGCCGGCGTGTTCAACGTCGTGTCGGGCGATGCGGTTGCGATCGGCGAGACGCTGACGAGTTCGTCCGTCGTGCGCAAGCTGTCGTTCACGGGCTCGACGCGGGTCGGCAAGCTGCTCGCGAAGCAGTCGGCCGACACGCTGAAGAAGCTGTCGCTCGAACTCGGCGGCAATGCGCCGTTCATCGTGTTCGACGATGCCGATCTCGATGCGGCGGTCGAGGGCGCGATCGCATCGAAGTTCCGCAACACGGGCCAGACCTGCGTGTGCGTGAACCGCTTTCTCGTGCAGGACGGCGTGTACGACGCGTTCACGCGCAAGCTCGCCGACGCGGTGCGCACGCTGCGCGTCGGCAACGCGCTCGCGGGCGAAGTCGACCAGGGGCCGCTGATCAACGACGCGGCGCTCGGCAAGGTCGAGCGGCACGTGGCCGATGCCGTCGCGAAGGGCGCGCACGCGCTCACCGGCGGCAAGCGTCACGCGCTCGGCGGCACGTTCTACGAGCCGACCGTGCTCACCGGCATGACGGCCGACATGCTGATCGCCGAAGAGGAAACTTTCGGCCCCGTCGCCGCCTGCTTCCGCTTCGCGACCGAGGCGGAAGCCGTGGCCGCGGCCAACGACACGCCGTTCGGGCTGTCCGCGTACTTCTACACGCGCGACCTCGGCCGGGCGTGGCGCGTATCGGGTGCGCTGGAGAGCGGAATGGTCGGCGTCAACGACGGGATCATCTCGACCGAGGTCGCGCCGTTCGGCGGCGTCAAGCAATCGGGGCTCGGCCGCGAAGGCTCGAAGTACGGCCTCGACGAATACGTGGAACTCAAGTACACGCTGATGGCCGGCCTCGGCCGCTGACCACCGGCCGCTCCCCGCGGTCGACCCGCGCCGCGCGCCGCCCGGCCGCGCGGCGCCTCGCACGGCATGCTCGGCGGCGTTCCGCCGCCGCGCGCCGCTGCACGCACACCTACAATCCAGGAGGCAGCTTGACTCAAGCCAACGTTCAATCCGGCACGGCGCGCGCATTGCCGCTGTCGCGCGGCGCCGAGGCGCCGCACCGCCCCGTCGCGCTCGACGACGTGCCGCTCAACCGCTTTCACGTGAAGATCGCCGGCCTGACGTTCGGCGCGCATTTCACCGAGGGCTACACGCTCGGCACGATCGGCTACGCGCTCGCCGCGCTCGGCAAGCAGATGCCGATCGATGCGTTCTGGATGGGGATGATCGGCAGCTCGGCGCTGATCGGCATCTTCTTCGGCAGTCTCGTGTTCGGCTGGCTGTCCGACCGGATGGGCCGGCAGAAGATCTTCCTGACGAGCTTCGTGATCATCACCGCGGCCGCGTTCGCGCAGTTCTTCGTCACGTCGCCGCTCGAACTGTGTTTGCTGCGCGTGCTGATCGGCTTCGGGATGGGCGGCGATTTCACGGTCGGCCACGCCATCCTCGCCGAATTCTCGCCGCGCAAGCATCGCGGTGCGCTGCTCGGCTCGTTCAGCGTGATCTGGACGATCGGCTATGTCGCCGCGAACGTGCTCGGTCTCGCGTACAGCGACGTCACGCCCGACGCCTGGCGCTGGCTGCTCGCGTCGGCGGCGTTGCCCGCGCTGATCGTGCTGGTGCTGCGGATCGGCACGCCCGAATCGCCGCGCTGGCTGCTCGGCAAAGGCCGCGCGCAGGAGGCGCGCGCGATCGTCGCGAAGCATTTCGGGCCGCACGTGATGCTCGACGGCTCGACCGAGCCGCATGCGCATGGCGGCTTCGCGCGGCTGTTCCAGCGTGACCTGATCCGCCGCACGGTTTTCAACTGTGCGTTCTTCGTGTGCCTCGTGATTCCGTATTTCGCGATCTACACGTTCCTGCCGACGATCCTGAAGACGATCGGCCTCGCCGAAGGCTTCGGCGCGGACCTGCTGCTGAACGGCTTCCTCGTGCTGGGCGCGCTGATCGGCATCTGGCTGACGATCCGGCTGTCGCGGCGCGGCTTCCTGATCGGCTCGTTCGCGGTGACGTGCGCATCGCTCGTCGCGCTCGCGGTGCTGCCGTCGTCGGCGGCCATCGCGATGATCGTCGCGTTCGCGATCTTCACGCTGACGATGTCGGCGTTCAGCAATCTCGTCGGCGTGTTCCCGCCCGAGTGCTTCCCGACCGAAGTGCGCGCGAGCGGCGTGGGGCTCGCGATCGCGTGCAGCCGGCTCGGTTCGGCGATCGGCACGTTCCTGCTGCCGGCCGGCATCGCGACGCTCGGCTTTCACGCGACGATGTTCGCGCTCGCGGGCGTGCTGCTGGTGGGAATGATCGTGTCGATCGCATGGGCGCCGGAGACGAAGCACCTGACGCTGGAGCAGGCATCGGGGCATTGACGGTGGCAGCGGGCTACGTACCCGCCTGCTTCATCGCGCGCGATCAAGGCGTTCGCATCGACGCCATGCCGATGCGCCGCTGCGACGACGCGCGCGAGCGTGTTCGCACGGAAAGATCGGCCGCGTCCCATCGCCCTCGCCGCCTACCCTCTCCTCCCCGCCTGCTCCCGCAACCACGCAGCAAACGCGACCACCGGTTCGACCGCGACACTCTCCGGCTCGACATCGAGCCAATAGCCGAACGGCCCGATCGGCTGCACCGGCGACAGCCGCACGAGGCTGCCCTCGCCGATCTCCTCCTCGATCATGTTGAGGTCGACCACCGCGAGCCCCGCGCCCTTGCGAGCCGCGCGAATCGCCTGTTCGAGCGTGGAAAACTCGATGCCGTCGCCGATCCGCGTCAGCGGCACGCCCGCCTGCTCGCACCAGTCGGCCCACAGCGTCAGGCGCTTGCCTTCGTGCAGCACATGCAGCGACGGCAACCGGCCGAGCAGCACATCGAGCGCATCGCCGCGATAGCGCGGTGCGCCGACGAGCGCATGCCGCTCCATCATCAGCAGTTCCGACTGCATCCCGGCGCGCGCCGTGCGCCCGAAGCGGATGTGGCAATGACAATCGTCAGCCGGCTCCGTGCGGATCGACAGCTCGACGTCAGGCAGCGCCTCCGCGAGGGTGCCGAGCCGCGGCGAAAACCACTGCGTCGCGAACGTGGGCGGCAACGACACCGTCAGCCGCCGCTTGGCGCCCGGCCGCGTGGCGGCGATTTCGCCGACGCCACGTTCGATCGTGTCGAACGCCTGCCCGATGAACGGCAGCAGCCGCTGGCCGGCATCGGTCAGGCGCACGCCCTTGTGATCGCGCTCGAACAGCCGCGCGCCGAGCGCTTCCTCGAGCAGCCGGATCTGCCGGCTCACCGCCCCCTGCGTCACGCACAGCGAAACCGCCGCGCGGTTGAAGCTCAGGTGACGCGCGGTCTCCTCGAAAAATCGCAATGCGATCAACGATGGCAGGCGTCGCATGATGTGTGTCCCTTTCGTTTGTATCGTTCGTATCGTTCGTGTCGTTGCCGGCAGGCGCCGCCGGCCATCCCGAGAGCGGCAGTGTCGCACCCCGGCGCGCCAGCCGCCACGCCGTCGAAGCCTCCTGGGCCCGCGCGCTCCATCGCCGCCATTCATCGTCCCCGCGCCCGCGGCCATCCGCCTACAATAAGCATCCCGCACCAAACACTACACCGCCCGTGAGACGCAAGATGCCGGCGCTGAATGCGCTGAAAGCCTTCGAGATGGCCGGCCGCACCGGCAGCTTCACCCGCGCGGCCGAGTTGCTCAACGTGACGCAGAGCGCGGTGAGCCGCCAGGTCCGCCAGCTCGAGGGCCAGCTCGGCGAAACCCTCCTCGAGCGCCGCCATCACCAGCTCGAACTGACCGCGGCCGGCCGCGTGCTGCTGCGCGCACTGCAGCAATCGTTCGACAAGATCGAGCTGACCGTGCGCAGCCTGCAGGAAAAAACCCACCTGAACCGTCTGCGCGCGAACGTGCCGCCCACCTTCGCCGCGCGCTGGCTGGTGCCGCGCCTCGGCCGGTTGCGCGACGCGCATCCCGAATTCGAGCTGAGCCTCACGACCCGCATTCACGACAGCCTCGGCGAATCGCGCGTGCTCGACTGCGCGATCCGGTTCGGCGACGGCGAATGGGACGGCTTCGACAACGCACTGCTGATGCAGGAGCAGCATATCGCTGTCTGCGCGCCCGCGCTGTATGCGCGGCTGCGACAGGACGGCGCGCCGATCGACCTGAACCGCTTCACGCTGCTGCACGTGCTCGCCACCGACGACCAGCGCTACCTGACCTGGCAGCACTGGCTGAAAGCCGCCGGCATCGCCGACGTCGACACACGCGGCGGCTACGAATTCGACTTGCTCGACCACGCGATCCGGGCGGCGATCGACGGTCTCGGCATCACGATCGCCGACCGCCACATGGTCGCGCGCGAACTCGCGACCGGGCAACTGATGCAGGTGCTCAACGTGCATGTCGACGGCCACCAGTCGTACTGGTTCGTCACGCGGCCCGAGCAGACGAACCTGCCGCACATCGTCCAGTTCCGCGACTGGCTGCAGCAGGAAGTGTGGCTCGCGAAACGCCATCTCGAACCGTCGTCGCCGCTTCCGCAAGTGCCGCTGGCGTAGTGTTGCGAGTTGGAAATTCGTTGAATAAATTGCCGCCTGTCGTAATAGAAGAGCCAGATCCGGGCGTTGGACCGCACGCAGCCCATACTAGCGTTGGCGCCCAGCATTCCCGAGCGCCGTACCCGAGTACATGCGCCACGGCATCGCCACCTCGCTTGCCGCGCTGGACATTGCCACGGGCAAAATCATCGGTGAATTGCATCGTCGCCATCGCAGTAGTGAATTCCTGCAATTCCTGCGCACGATCAATGCCAACGTGCCCGCTGATCTGGACGTGCATCGGGTGACGGATAACTGCGGCACGCATAAGGCGCCTTCGATCAAAAACCGGTTCGCTCGACATCCGCGCTTCCAGGTTCACTTCACCCCAACGTCTGCATCGTGGCTCAATCAGGTGGAACGTTGGTTTGCCACGTTGACCGAGAAGTACATTCGACGTGGCACGCATCGCTCGACACGGCAACTTGAAGAGGCAATCCGGCATTACCTCGACGTCTATAACGCGAATCCTCGGCCGTTCGCCTGGAGCCAGTCGGCCGATGAAATTCTCGCGAGCCTCGAACGGTTTTGCGCACGGGTCTAAACGATAATGTGAGGTTGAGTTCGCCCGCTTCTCGCTCGCACGACGTCGGCACATATCGGCGCTGGCGTCTGGATGCGTCGTGCGGAGATACGGGCGATAGACCTGAAATTCACACGAATTCTTGCCCCCGACGAGCGCTTCCCACCATCTTTTGGAAAGATCGCCTCTACTTGGCAGGTTGGAATACTGTTCACCGTTGACACGAATGACCCCGTCCAAAATTCATCCGCGCAAACGACTATCGAACCAAGAAAGCGGAGCACCTCAACACCACGCCCGCCTTTTATTTTGGAAGATTTTTGTATGCCATTTTCAGTATGGCATTCCGATTTTCTGGATATTTTTCCAACAATTCAGACTGAATTAATATTCTGTAGTCAGCCTCGTCAAATCCCGGCACTACCGTACAACTAACCAAAGTATAATCACCCGAGTCAACTGACGCGCCAAAAATCCAGCCACCATGCATGACCACGGATAGCACCTCCCCACGATCCGGATTGGGGCCGATACGGACGGTGCGGTATTTCCCTGCTTCATCGATGACATGCATCGTCAACGCATCCCCAGCGTGGTAATACCATATTTCATCGGACTTCATCTGATGAAAGTGTGACGGACTATCATGCGTCACCATGAAATATATTCCGCTATAGTCTTTTCGTTCAGCTCCGTCCGCTGTTTTTCGGACCACATCTGAACCGAACTCGTATCTGAAGTACCCACCCTCTGGGTGCGGCGCCAGACCAAGCTTTTTAATCCAAAATTCCTTCGATTTTTCAATCTTGTGCGTGCTTTCTTCCGCCATAACTTCTCCAACATAGATCAGGCCAAGTGCGATAAAAGTTGAAATGACAGCGGCTTGCACGATCACTGCCATCGACCCTCTACGAAAAATTCTATTTTTTATTGTCAACATACGATGTGATTGTTGCGATTTGCAATTCCTTACTGCTTCGTATCTGGAAGCTGCTTTAGCCATCACCGGCAAGCAAACCGTGAATTCGCAGCGACAGGCCAACAGCATACAGCTAGTTTCATTTGCATTGAGTCGATGATGAACGACCGCAGCAACGCGGTGCCGGTATCGGCACGATCTGATCGCTGTCGACATGCCAGTAGCGATCCGCTCGCTCACTGCGCGTGGATCAACACGGTCTCGCAATTCACGTTGAACGCGGCATACACCGTCTCGCCTCGATCCTGCACATCGACCATCACCACGACCCGTTTCACGTCATAGGCCTGCAGCTCGACTTTCCGCAGTACGGCCTCGACGTCTTGTGGCCGACCAGCGCGGTAAGCGGCACGTCGGCATAAATCCGATCTTCGCAGCTGCGGCGCAACCCGAACGTCGCGGTGGCAGCTCGCGATCGAGCGCGACCGGTCGGTCGACGATCGCGGACGGTGCAGCGTCGAGTGCGTCGCAGATCCGTTGTCGTGCCAGCGAATCGCGGTGGCGGTCCGCCAACGCACGTTCATCCCGCATTGATTCAGCTCGCGCGTTCGCCTCGCGGGTCGTGGCGAGATTCCGCCGGACCCGCTTGGGCCCGGTTTTCGTCAGCAAGGCCACCGACGCCGCAGCGCAGTTCGCAGCGGCCGCGGTGTGGCGCGTGACGTCGAGCACCGGCCGGCGCTCGAGCTGCCTCAGATGTGCGGCCCGCCGCGCACGGTCGGCGGCGTCCGCGCATGCGTGCACGCCGAATGCCAGTTCGCCGAGCGAGACCGTCGAGATGAACACCGGCACATCGTCAGTAGTGTCGATCACGGCGCGCGGCTCAACTGCACCACCTGCCAAGCCCACCCAAACGCAGCGGTCGATGATCACGCCCTCGGGTCACGCACTCCATCTTCGAAGCCGGTGCGGCTATCGCGCAGCCAGCGGGCCGCGTCCTCGGCGCCTAGCGTTTGCGGCAAGCCCTCGAGCGCCTGCGCCGCGTTCATGACGGGTTCGGCCGGCACCAGGCGAGCGATTACGGTCTGATTACGTTCGACCACGACGGTTTCGCGACGCTGCGCGACTTGGTCGAGGATCTGGCGCGTGTTGCGTGCCAGATCGGTTGCAGTAATGGTTGGCATGGCGACCTCCGGGGGCTGTCGAATGCGTTTTATACGTAATTTACGCATTCTGCGCAGGGCAGTGCGAAAAAGCCCGTCCTTTGCCGGACGGGCGACTCCGCCCGACTCACTCGGTAACGTGCGTTTTTCTCATGGTCGCCACGAAAATAAGTCGTTTGTCGTGCGCCAAACGCATGAACAGAATGGCCTCCATCCCGTGCCACGCGTGTCGCCACCCGAAGCGATCCGCCTGCATTCATCGGAGGAGTCACTTCATGCGCACCGAACGCAACTACGTGAACGGCCGTTTCGTCGCCCCGGAAAGCGACACGTTCATCGTCGTCCACAATCCCGCCACCGAAGCGCCGTTCGCGCGCGTGCCGGCCGCGACGCCGGCCGCGGCGCTCGCCGCCGTCGACGCCGCGGCCGCCGCGCAGAAAGCCTGGCGCAAGCTGCCGAGCGCCGAGCGCGCCGCCTGCCTGCACCGCTTCGCCGACGCGCTCGCCGCACGCGCGCCCGAGATCGGCGCGGCGCTCGCGCAGGAATCCGGCAAGAGCGTCGAGGACGCGTCGAACGAAGCCGTCTACGCGGGCCAGATCACGCGCTACCACGCCGAGTGGGCGCGCCGGATCGAGGGCGAGATCATCCCGAGCGACACGCCGGACGAGAACCTGTTCCTGCAACGCGAGCCGATCGGCGTCGTCGCGTGCCTGATCCCGTTCAACTACCCTGTCTACACGCTGCTGCGCAAGGTCGCGCCCGCGCTGATCGCCGGCAACACCGTAGTCGTGCGGCCGAGCAACCACACGCCGGTGTCCGCGTTCGAGATCGCGAAGGCCGCCGACGATGCAGGCTTCCCGCCGGGCGTGATCAACATCCTGACGATGGATCACCCGACGGCCGAAGCGCTGTGCACGCATCCGGCAGTCGGGATGATCACGCTGACGGGCAGCGTGAACGCGGGCCGCAAGGTGCTCGACTACTGCAAGGCGAACATCGCGAAGCCGTCGCTCGAACTCGGCGGCAAGACGCCCGCGATCATCGAGCCCGACGCCGACCTCGAACGCGCGGCCGCTGCACTCGTCGCATCGAAGACGACTCATTGCGGCCAGCTCTGCACGGCGATCGAGCGCGTGTACGTGCACGACAGCGTGCATGATCGCTTCGTCGCGCTGCTGAAAGAGAAGATGGCGGCCGTGCGCATCGGCGACCGTGCGGAAGACGCCACGCGGATGGGCCCGCTCGTCAGCGCATCGGCGCGCGCGCACATCCACGGGATGGTCGAACGCGCGATCGCCGCTGGTGCGACGCTCGAAACCGGCGGCGCAATCCCGGCCGGCCCCGGCTTCTTCTACCCGGCCACGCTGCTGACGAACTGCCGCCAGGACATGGAGATCGTGCAGGAGGAAACCTTCGGCCCGATCATGCCGGTGCTGCGCTACACGACGATCGACGAAGCGATCGCGCAGGCGAACGACCACCAGTTCGGCCTGTCGTCGGTGCTCTACACCGAGCACTACCGCACCGCGATGACCGTCGCGAACGCGATCGAAGCCGGCGAGCTGTACGTGAACCGCACGCCGGCCGACCCGTACCAGGGCTTCCACGCCGGCTGGAAGCGCTCGGGCCTCGGCGGCGACGACGGCAAGCACGGCATGCTCGAATTCACGCAGACGCGCCTCGTCGTCATGAAGTACTGACGCCGTCACGCCGACGCACCGTTTCCGGCGCGCGCACCACGACACCCCGCCGCGCGCACCGCCCCTGACCCGATCGAACACATAACAAATCTGCAGACCTCCGCGTAAAGGAAGTCTGATGGAGGAAGACACCATGCCGACCCAACCGTCGACGCACGCCGCGTCGCTCGCGTTGCACGACGACGCACACGCGTCGCAGCCCGCCCGCGCGCAACGCTACCTGCAACTGCTGCTGCTCGTGATTGCCGCGGGCGCGATCTACCCGATGCTGTATCTGCGGCAGGTGTACCAGCCGACGATGCTGCAGTTCTTCCATATCGACGACGTGCAGCTCGGCTACCTGTATTCGTCGCTCGGCACGATCTTCCTCGTGAGCTACCTGCCGAGCGGCTGGCTCGCCGACCGCCTGTCGCCGCGCTGGCTGATCTGCTTCTCGCTGCTCGCAACGGGCGCGCTCGGGCTCGTCTACGCGACCGGGCCGTCGTTCGACACGCTCGTGCTGATCTTCGGCGGCTGGGGGCTCACCACCGGCCTCACGTTCTGGGCCGCCGTGATCAAGCGCGTGAACACGATCGCGGGCCCCGACGAACAGGGCCGTTTCTTCGGCCTGCTCGACGGCGGCCGCGGCCTCGTCGAGGCGTTGCTCGCCACGATCGCGATCACGCTGTTCGCGTACGTGACGCAGGCGCGCGGCGGCACCGACGCGGCCGGTTTCAAGCTCGTCGTCCACCTGTACGCATTCTTCTGCATCGCGCTCGGCGTGCTGCTCGCGCTGGTGAAGGATCCGGCGAGCACGGGCGAACGTGCGACGGCCAGCAATCGCCGGCCAGGCAACGTGCTGACCGACCTGAAGACGCTCGCGTCGATCCCCGAGCTGTGGCTCGTCGCCGCGATCGTGTTCTGCGGCTACCAGGTGTTCTGGGCGACCTACAGCTTCTCGGCGTACCTGCACGAAGGCAATTTCGGGCTCAGCGCGACGGCGGCCGGCTTCATCACGACGCTCAAGCTGTGGATGCGCCCCGTCGGCGGCATCGGCGGCGGCTTCCTCGGCGATCGCGTATCGAAGGTGTCCGTGCTGTTCTGGGCGCTGCTGCTCGCCGCGCTGTCGCTCGTCGGGCTGATCGCGGCGCCCGCGCACAGCCCGCAGGCCATGCTCGTCGTGCTCGTCTTGTTCATCGGCATCCTCACCTACGCGATCCGCGGCCTGTACTGGTCGCTGCTCGACGACTGCAAGGTGCCGACCCATTGCGCGGGCCTCGCGATCGGCCTGATCTCGGTGCTCGGCTATTCGCCGGACGTGTTCGTGCCGCTGATCAACGGCTACGTGACGCAGACCTGGCCGGGCGCGCACGGCTACCAGCTCTATTTCGGCTATATCGCGGCCATCGCGCTCTGCGGCGCGGGCGCCGCCGCGTTCCTCAAATACCGCCTCAACCGCCTCCAGGAGTCCGCATGAAGATCGTTTCGCTCGAAACCCATATCGTCGCCGTGCCGCCGCCGCATGTCGGCGGGATGTACTGGATCTTCGTGAAGCTGAGAACCGACGACGGCATCGAAGGCGTCGGCGAGATCTACTCGGCGACGTTCGGCCCGAAGGCGATGGCCCCGATCATCGACGACGTGTTCGAACGCCATCTGCTCGACCGCGACCCGCATCACGTCGAACGGCTGTTCCGCCAGGCCTATTCGAGCGGCTTCACGCAGCGTCCCGACCTCACGATGATGGGCGTCGTCAGCGGCCTCGAGATGGCGTGCTGGGACATCGTCGGCAAGGCCGCGGGCAAGCCCGTGTATGAACTGCTCGGCGGGAAGATCCACGAGCGGCTGCGCTCGTACACGTACCTGTACCCGAAGAACGCGAAGGGCGAATACGACTACGACGACCCCGACCTCGCGGCCGAATGCGCGGCCGAGAACGTGAAGCTCGGCTTCACGGCCGTCAAGTTCGACCCGGCCGGCCCGTACACGGCTTATTCGGGCCATCAGCTGTCGCTCGAAGTGCTCGACCGCTGCGAAACGTTCTGCCGCAAGGTGCGTGAAGCCGTCGGCAGCAAGGCCGACCTGCTGTTCGGCACGCACGGGCAGATGGTGCCGTCGTCGGCGATCCGGCTCGCGAAGCGGCTCGAGAAATACGACCCGCTGTGGTTCGAGGAGCCGGTGCCCCCCGGCCAGGAAGAAGCGATCGCACAAGTCGCGAAGCACACGTCGATTCCGATCGCGACCGGCGAGCGCCTGACCACCAAGTACGAATTCCACAAGCTGCTGCAGGCGGGCGGCGCATCGATCCTGCAACTGAACGTCGCGCGCGTGGGCGGCCTGCTCGAAGCGAAGAAGATCGCAACGCTCGCCGAAGTGCACTACGCGCAGATCGCGCCGCACCTGTACAACGGGCCCGTGGGCGCAGCCGCGAGCATCCAGCTCGCGACCTGCACGCCGAATTTCCTGATCCAGGAAAGCATCATGACGTGGGGCGGGTTCCACGCGGAAGTCGTGAAGACGCCGATCCGCTGGGAAGACGGCTACATCATCCCGTCCAACGAGCCGGGCCTCGGCATCGAACTCGACATGGACGTCGTGCGCCGTCACACGCCGTACACCGGCGAGCGGCTGCACCTGCAGATGGGCGAGAAGCCCGTCGACGTAAAGGATCTCGCCCCCGCGAAGGGCTGACCAGGAAAAACGCGACCATGACTTACGACTACATCATCGTCGGCGCGGGCTCGGCCGGCTGCATCCTCGCGAACCGCCTGAGCGAATCGGGCCGTCACTCGGTGCTGCTGCTCGAAGCCGGCGAACGCGACGCGTCGTTCTGGTTCAAGGTGCCGGTCGGCTTCACGAAGACCTACTACAACCGCCGTTACAACTGGATGTACTACAGCGAGCCCGAGGCGCAGCTCGCCGACCGCAAGCTGTACTGCCCGCGCGGCAAGGTGGTCGGCGGATCGGGCTCGATCAACGCGATGGTCTACGTGCGCGGCCAGCGCAGCGACTACGACGACTGGGCGAACGCCGGCAATCCCGGCTGGGCGTACGACGACGTGCTGCCGTACTTCCGCAAGCTCGAAACCCACGCGGCCGGCGCGACCGACCCGCGGCATCACGGTTCGACGGGGCCGATCCACATCACGTCGATGAAGGCCGACGTGCATCCGATCGTCCACGAGTTCCTGAAGGGATGCGCGCAACTGAACCTGCCGCGCACCGACGACTTCAACGGCGCGCAGTTCGAAGGCGCGGGCATCTACGACCTGAACACGAAGAACGGCGAACGCTGTTCGAGCAGCTTTGCGTACTTGCGTCCCGCACTGGGCCGCGCGAACCTCACGCTGCGCTCGGGCGTGCTCGTGCGGCGCGTGACGTTCGACGGCACGCGTGCGACCGGCGTGGTCATCGCGGGCGAACACGGCGACGAAACGCTCGTCGCGGCACGCGAGGTCATCCTCGCGGCCGGCGCGGTCGATACGCCGAAGCTGCTGCAACTGTCGGGCGTCGGCGATCCGTCGCTGCTCGCGCGCCAGCGCGTGCCGCTCGTGCATGCGCTGCCGGCCGTCGGCCGCAACCTGCAGGACCACCTGTGCGTGAGCTTCTACTTCAAGGCGAACCGGCCGACGCTGAACGACGAGATGGGTACGCTCGTCGGCAAGATGAAGATCGGGCTGCGCTACCTGCTGACGAAGCGGGGCCCGCTCGCGATGAGCGTGAACCAGGCGGGCGGTTTCTTCCGCGGCTCGGACGATGCGCGGGAGCCGAACATCCAGCTGTACTTCAATCCGCTGTCATACCGGATCCCGAAGAGCGACCGCGCAAGCATCAAGCCCGAGCCGTATTCTGGATTCCTGATCGCGTTCAATCCGTGCCGGCCGACGAGCCGCGGCACGATCGAGATCGCGTCGAACCGCGCGGAGGATGCCGCGAAGATCCGCATCAACGCGCTCACCACGCAGAAGGATCTCGATGAAGCCGTGCAGGGCAGCAAGATGATCCGGGCGCTGATGCGCGCGCCGGCGCTGAAGTCGATGACCGTCGAGGAAATCTCGCCGGGGCCGCAGGTCGATTCCGACGAAGCGATGCTGCAGTATTTCCGCGAGCAGTCGGGTTCGATCTATCACCTGTGCGGCTCGTGCGCGATGGGGCCGGACGCGGCGACGTCGGTGGTCGATGCATCGCTGCGCGTGCACGGGCTGCAGGCGCTGCGGATCGTCGATGCGTCGGTGTTCCCGAACATCACGTCGGGCAATATCAACGCGCCGACGATGATGGTCGCCGAGAAAGGCGCGGATCTGATCCTGGCGGATGCGGCGCGGCCGGAGACGGCCGGCGTGCCGTCGACGCCACGCGAGACGGTCGCGCAGTAGCGCGGTGCGGGCAGGTTCGGCGGTCACCGCCGCCGAGCATCAGCCCTTCGTGGCGCCCACGATCTGCCGGCACACGTTCACGATCAGGTCCCTCAGCCCGGCATGCACCGCGTCGCGTTCGAAGCGGGGATGCCACATGATCGAGATCGCGAGCGCGGGGGTCGCGACCGGCAGGTCGAACGTCACGACGTCTCGCCGGGCCTCGGCGGTGTGCTTCTCGGGCACGTGCGCGATCCAGTCCGAGCGCTGGGCGAGCTCGATGCCCGATTTGAAGCTCGGCACCACCGCGATGACGTTGCGCTCGCGCCCCTGCTCGCTCAGCGCATCGTCGATCGGCCCGTGAAAACGCCCCTTGCGCGACACGCTGATGTGCGGCACGGAAAGATACGCATCGAGCGTCATGCGTCGCCGCGCCAGCCGATGGCCCTTTCGCAGCACGCCGACCATGCGGTCGTCGAACAGCTTGCGGATCATGATCTCCGGCCCGGTCTCGCCGACCACGCCGATTTCGATATCGACTTCCCCGCTGCGCAGGCGCGCCACGGTCTTCTCGTGCTTCGGCAGGAAGCGCAGCCTCGCATGCGGCCATGCCTCGCACGCCTGCGCGATGATGGGTACCGCGAACGAATCGATGAACCCGTCGTTCGCGCTGATGTTGAACACGCGCTGCGCGTCGATCGACCGGTGCTGCGCGCCGAGCAGCAGTTCCACATCCTGCAGGATGCGGTCGAGCGGCTCCTTCAACCGCCGCGCCGTTTCGGTCGCCACCATGCCCTTGCCCGCGCGCACCAGCACCTTGTCGCCGATCGCGTCCTGGACACGGGCAAGGGTCCGGCTCATCGCGGACGGGCTCAGATCGAGACTGCGCGCCGCGCCGGACACGCTTTCCTCGTCGATCAGCGCTTTCAGCGCCAGCAGCAGGTTCAGGTCGATCCGGTTCAACGCCGCGCTCCTCGCAGATTTGCATCGAATGCATCATATATCTGACAAACCTGCACTGTACACACGTCTATTCCGCTCCTACCATTCGGGCAACCGAACGGAGGAACGCATGGAGGCGACGCAGATGGACGACGAGCGATTGCGCGAGTCGCTGTTACAGGACTGGCAGGACCATACGAAGCAGCCGGCAGCGGTGGCGGCCCGCTTGCGGGAGCGGCTTGCATTCCCGATGGGCGAGCAGGATCTCGTCGAACTGGCGGCGCTCGCGACGCACGTATTCGGCGAGCACCTCGGCGACTGGCAGGCGGGAATGGACTGTCTGGACCAGCTCATCGACGCGCACGACGACGTACCGGCCGAATCGCGCCGGCGCATCGATCGCCAGCATGCGGTGCTCGAACGACTGGCGGACGTGAATGCGTCGCTCGACAGGTTCGACACCAACGATCGCGTCTACGTCACGGCGCTCGCGCTCCCCGCGATCACGCTGCAGCGATCGGCGGCGGAAGCGGAAACGGCCTTCGCCGAAGCGATGCACCTGCTCGCGTCGAACGACTGCCCGGCGCACCGCAGGCTGTTCGGTGCGGTGACCGCCAATCTCGTGTGCGACCTGCTGGATCGTTCGGCGTTGTCCGCTGCCAGACGACGCCTGCTTGTCTTGCTCGCCGAGAAAAGCCATGCGCTCTGGCTTCGGGAAGGCGACGAGACGGACCGGGAGAAGTCCGCGTTTCGGCTGATGCAGAGTTACCAGAAATGCAGGATGCCTGACAATTACGGAAGCGGGCGCTATCGGCGCTACGAATCGATCGAACCGTAACCGCAAACGGCGCACGGGCCGCAACGGCGCAAGAACGATGCGGTGCAGTGCGGTGCGCAGCGCCGCATCGTTCTCCCCGCCCGGCTGATTCAATTTACACTCGACCGCTTCTCCACGAACCGCCGCACATAATCATCCGCCGGCCGCGACAGGATATCGTCCGGCGTCCCGACCTGCACGAGCGTACCGTCGCGCAAAATCGCGATGCGGTCGCCAATCCGCAGCGCTTCGTCGAGATCGTGCGTGATGAAGACGATCGTCTTCGCAAGCGTCGCCTGCAGTTCGAGCAACTGATCCTGCATCTCGGTACGGATCAGCGGATCGAGCGCCGAGAACGCCTCGTCCATCAGCAGCACATCGGTGTCGGCCGCCAGCGCGCGCGCCAGCCCGACACGCTGCCGCATCCCGCCCGACAGCTCGTCCGGATAGTGATCGCCATAGCCGTCGAGCCCGACTTTCGTCAGCCAGTTGCGCGCGGCCTCGGCCGCATCGTGCCGCTTCTCGCCGCGCGTGCGCAGCGCATACGCGGCGTTGTCGAGCACGGTCTGGTGCGGCAGCAGCCCGAAGTTCTGGAACACCATGCTGACCTTGAAGCGGCGCAGCTCGCGCAGCCCGTGCGCGTCGAGCTTGATCACGTCGCTGCCGTCGATCACGATCTCGCCGGCCGTCGGCTCGATCAGCCGGTTGAAGTGCCGCACGAGCGTCGATTTCCCGGAGCCCGACAGCCCCATGATCACGAAGATCTCGCCCGACTCGATGCCGAGGCTCACGTCGTTGAGCCCGACGTTGCAGCCCGTTTCGGCCAGCACGTCGGCCTTGCGCTTGCCCGAGCGCAGCAGGTCGAGCACGCGCGCATGCGCGGCCTGCGGCCCGAACAGCTTGTACACGTGTTTGACGTCGATGGTCGCCATGTCTGTCTCCGTTCCTATGCACGCGACGACTGCGTCGCCTGATTCGAATCGACGCCCGCCGACTGCGCCTTGCGCGGCAACCGGTACGGCACGCGCGACGCGCCCCTCTGCCGGCGCTGCTGCGCGAGCCGCCGCCGCGCACGTCGTTCCTGGCCGAAGCCCTGGCTGATCCGGTCGATCACGATCGCGAGGATCACGATCGCGAGGCCCGCCTGCGTGCCCTTGCCGACGTCGAGCGTCTGGATGCCGGCGAGCACGTCCTCGCCGAGCCCGCGCGAGCCGATCATCGACGCGATCACGACCATCGACAGCGCCATCATCGTCGTCTGGTTGATGCCGGCCATGATGCTCGGCCGCGCGAGCGGCAACTGCACGTTGACGAGCAGTTGCCAGCGCGTCGTGCCGAACGCGCGCGCGGCTTCCGTCACGTCCGGATCGACCTGGCGGATGCCGAGATCGGTCAGGCGGATCAGCGGCGGCAGCGCGTAGATGATCGTCGCGAGGATCGCGGGCACCTTGCCGAGGCCGAACAGCATCAGTACCGGGATCAGGTACACGAAGCTCGGCAGCGTCTGCATCACGTCGAGCACGGGCAGCAGCATCCGCCGCAGCCACGCGCTGCGCGACGCGAGGATGCCGACCGGCACGCCGATCGCGACCGACAGCACCGTCGAGACGAGCATCAGCGCAAGCGTCTGCATCAACTTGTCCCACAGGCCGAAGCAGCCGATCGCGTAGAGCAGCAGCATGAAGAGTGCGCCGAGGCCGATGCGGCGCGTCGCATTCCACGCGATCGCGCCGACGACCAGCAGCACGAGCCACGGCGGCGCCACGCGCAGCGCGCCCTCGAGCGGCACGAGCAGGTAGCGCAGCACCAGTACGCTGAAGTGATGGAAGCCGTCGCCGTATTGCGCGACGAACGTCTCGAGCGCGCTGTTCACCCAGTCGGCGATCGACAGGTGCAGAAAGAAGCCGTTCATGTTGATTCTCCGTCGCGCCGCGAAGGCGCGTGACGGCGGCAGCGGGCGCGGGCCCGCCGCCGCGCGCAGGTTACGCGCCCTTCAGGCTGCCGGCGATCTTCTGCGCGACGTCGGCCGGCACCCACTGCTTCCACATGTCCGGGCGGGTCTTCAGGAACTGCGTGGCCATCGCCGCGCCGTCGATCTTCTTCGTCGTCATTTCGAGGATCGTCTGGTTCAGGAAGTCCATCGGAAACCGCACCTTGCCGAATACGCCGACGAGATCGGGGTTCGCATCGGCGAACGGCTTCGACACGCCGACCGTCAGCCGCGACACCATGTACGACGATGCGCACTGGTGCGTGCTGCTCTCGTCGCGCAACGTCTTCCAGCATGCTTCGTTATAGGCCGGCATCTTCAGCGCGGTGAACTTGTATTTCGCCATCAGCGCGGCCGGGCCCCAGTAATAGAACACGATCGGCGCGCCGCGCTGGTACGCGGACACGATCGCCGCGTCCAGCGCCGCACCGGTGCCCGGGTGGAAATTCGTGTACGACTGGTCGAGCTTCAGCACGCGCAACAGGCGCGTGTTCACGCGCTCGCAGTCCCAGCCGGTCGGGCAGTTCAGGAAGCGGCCCTTGTCCGGTTCCTCCTCGTCGGCGAACACCTGCTTGTACTTCGGCAGATCGTCGATCGACACGAGCCCCGGCGCGACCGGCTTGATGTTGCGCGCCGGATCGCCCTTCACCACGTAGTCGGGCACGAACCAGCCTTCCGTCGTGCCGCCCGGCAGCGTGTCGCCGATCAGCTTCACGGCGCCCGACGCGACGGCCTTCGCGGTGATCTCGCTGCGCCCCGTCCACTGCTCGGCCCAGATCTGCAGGTCGTTGCGCGCGAGCGCCGTTTCGGTGGCGGCCGTGCTGCCCGGCACGACGTCCGTCTTGCAGCCGTAGCCCTTTTCCATGATCTGCCGCAGCACTTCGGTCGCGAACGACCCGCTCTCCCACGTGATGCCCGCGAAATGGACCGTCTTGCCGTCGGCGCACGCGCCGCCGGCCGCATGGGCGGCAGGCGCGGACAGGATCGCCGCGGCGGCGAGAAGGACCGTTTTCAGTCGTCGAATCTGCATGGTGGGTCGTCTCCAAATCGAATCTGTTGTTTGTGCGTCGCGGCATGCGCGGCGACCGGCGCATCGTGAATCCAGCCACGTCCGGTCAGCCTGCATGTTTCAGCCGCCAATTTGTTTAGGGAAACGAGTAATTCCGATCATTGCAATCGGCAGCGCCAATCGATCTTCCGGCATCCCTGAAAGCCCGCCGGACGGGCCTCCCAGCCGATTCCCCCAGTCCGCTCACGGCCCCGCGCATGCGGTGTCGCGCCCCCGTTCGGCCGTCGCGCGAGCGGCCTTGAAGCGTGGTGCAGCGCACCCCGTTTCGACTGTCGAAACAGCCTGTCGCGCCCCCATTGGCGAAGCCGATAGCAATCATCGAAATTACTCGCTTTCGGATCCTTTTCGGCTTGGGAAGAATGCGCGGTGTCATCGGAGGAGACACGACCCGACGCTGCCGGTTGCCGCGCCGCCGCGCGTTGCGCGTTTCCGGCGCCGCACGCGCTGCGCCGGGTCGCCCCGGATGACGGGGCGCGCCTCGCCGGACGCGCTCACGACAACCGATACAAGCTGGATATCCCGGAGATCTCAATGAAAAAGACCCTGACGGCGCTCGCCGTAACGGCAACCTTCGCCGCCCCCGTGTTCGCGCAAAGCAGCGTCACGCTGTACGGCGTGATCGACGAAGGCCTGAACTACACGAACAACGTCGGCACCGGCCACGTCTACGAAATGGCGAGCGGCTACGCGCAGGGCAGCCGCTGGGGCCTGAAGGGCAGCGAAGATCTTGGCGGCGGCATGAAGGCGATCTTCCAGCTCGAAAACGGCTTCGACGTGAACACCGGCCGGCTCAACCAGGGCGGCCGCATGTTCGGCCGCCAGGCCTACGTCGGCCTGAGCCAGGCCCAGTACGGCACGCTGACGTTCGGCCGCCAGTACGACTCGGTGGTCGACTATCTCGCGCCGACCACGGCCAACGGCAACTGGGGCGGCTACCTGCTCGCCCACCCGTTCGACAACGACAACACCGACAACTCGTTCCGTCTCGACAACACGGTGAAGTACGCGAGCCCGAACTTCGGCGGCTTCCAGTTCGGCGGCGCCTACAGCTTCAGCAACAGCACGAACTTCTCGGACAACCGCGCGTACAGCTTCGGCGCGCAGTACCAGAACAACGGCCTGCTGATCGGCGCCGCGTACCTGCAGGCGAACCATCCGGGCGACGGCTCGGCCGGCGCGATCACCGCGAACGACGCGAGCTACCTCGCCGAGCGCATGCGCGTGTTCGGCGCGGGCATCAACTACACGTTCGGGCCCGCGACGGTCGGCTTCGCGTACACGAACTCGAACTACAAGAACCCGACCGGCAACGGCTACCTCGGCACGCCGGACGCGATCATCGCCCCCGGCGCGACGGTCAGCGCGATCAAGTACCAGAACTTCGAACTGAACGGTTCGTACCAGATCACGCCGGCGTTCATGGTCGGCGCACAGTACGTGCTGTCGCTCGAGAAGTACGACGCGTCGACCGGCAATGCGAAGCCGAAGATCCATTCGGCCGGGTTGATGGCCGACTACAACCTGTCGAAGCGCACCGACGTGTACGTGCAGGCCGCCTACCAGCACATCGCCGGCGACAAGACGAACTCGATCCTCGACAACGCGTTCATCCCCGGCACCGACGCGCCGTCGTCGACGTCGAACCAGGTGGCCGTGCGCATCGCGCTGCGCCACAAGTTCTGACGCAACCCGGTTCTCCATTCTTCACGCGACACCCGCGCCGGTCTGCCCGAGGTGTCTTTGCCCGCCCGCAAGCGCAAGCCTGCCGGCGGGTTTTTTCATGGTTCGTCGCCGGATGCCGGAGCGCGTGTGCGACATCGGCTGCCTCGCCAAGCCGGACACACGCGTTCGACGGCCTCATGAAAATCCACGACAATCGTTTCCAGCCTTTCATGCCCGTCGGTGCCTGTCTCGATCCGGCGCCCGGCCGATATGCTCGCAGGGCGTGCGCTGTCCGTCTGGCAGCGCACGCCGTGCCGCGTTCGGGTTGATCGTGGACAAGCCGCTTGCGGGATGAAGGACGCTCGCGCTTGCGCATTGCTCACACTCGTTTGCAATTCCACGTCAGGCCGGTCGATATGATCTGCCTGTCACCACCGTGACGGTATGGGGATAGGCAATCCTGCGGCCACGCGCCGCAACGAGCCCCAACGGCTCGACGAACACAACGCATCGGGGACTACGGCAATGGAGCACAACGAACGCCCAAAATCGCACGGCGCTGCCGGCTTCTGGCGACGAACCGCCGCCTTTTCGATCGATTCAATCATTCTCGGACTGATCGGGCTGGCGATCGCGATCCTGTTCTTCGATGCCCTTTCGACGATTGGCGAATGGGGAAGGCTGATCGGCTTCCTGATCGGTTCCATTTACTTTGGCCTGCTCGAGGGCGGGAATCGGCACCAGTCGCTCGGCAAGCGAGCGATGCAGATCCGTGTCGCCGATAGCGCCGCCCCTGACGGATCCGGTCCCGGGTACCTTCGCGCCTGGGCACGGTACGCGCTGATCGCCGTTCCGCTGATCCTCGGCGGCATCGCCTTCATCGACCTGCCCGCGCTTCACGAGCCGGGCATGGCATGGCTCGCCGCCGCAAACGACGCGATCATGTTCTTCTGGGGCATGGCGTTGCTGTATCTGCTCGTGTTCAACAGGCCGAGCCGCCAGTCCGTACAGGATCTGCTCACCGCCAGCAGGGTCGTGCGAGTCGCGGCCCCTGTCGAGGATGCCGCTCCGGTTAGCCGAAAGCACTGGGCGATCCTGGCCGTCCTTGGCCTGCTTTTGTTCGTCGGCAGTCGTTTTGCGGCAACGCGGCTGATCGATGACGATCGCCTGGCCGATATCCATCAGATCCAGCGTGCGGCGTCCACCGTTCCGGGCGTGCTCCAGAGCGGCGTCTGGATCGGCAACCTGCGTGCGGTCGGCCCGGCGGGCCAGACGGCGAAAGCGGTCGTCACCATCACCGTGGCCGCGAGCACGCCGACGTTGCTGAACAAGGCCGGGGCGACCGCGGTTGCACACGCAGCGCTTTCCGCATCGGCCTGGCTGCGGCAGCAGGATCTCGTCAACGTGGTCAGTGTCCGCGCAGTCAATCTTGGCATTGCGACGTGGCGAAACCAGTTTTTCATGGGGCGCTCGCCTGCCGAATGGGCCGCGACCGTCGGCACCGGGTCGACGTGACGATGCAGGCGTGACCGCCGCCCACCCGGTTGAGCCATGCCCGTCCACCGGACGAGAGCAAAGGGCCCGCATCGGGAGTCGCCACGTCGGATCGCGGCGCCAGCTGAACACGACGGAACGCGCGTCCACACATACAACGGAGCATCCTGAATGAGTGACATCGGCATCGACCTGCCGATCTGGGTCGTCCCGGTCCTTTACGGCGCCATCTACTGGCCGGTGACGCTTTTTTTTCGGATCCCTCAGCCTGTATGTCGGCGTGACTCGCCTGCACGGCATCCGTCGTATTGCCTTCATCGTCATCGCGCTCCCGCTACTCGCCGTTGCGTGCCTCGGGATCTATTACGTCCTTGCAGGACATTGAGCAACGGCGCATGCCCCTTGACTGCACAATATCCGCGGCTACCCGGGTTCGATCGGGCCGACCCGTGTCATGAAACGCCAGCCGCCCCGTCAACCGTGACAGGTCGACAGCCGACGATCCGTCGATACACTGTGTGCCGCCCCATCCGAAGGAGTGTCACTTGAAGCACTGGCGCCGCACCCAGTCCGTAGCCGCCGCCGGCCTCCCGGCCGCGCGCTCCGCCGTCGCCGAACCAGGCAGCCCGCAATGAGCACCGGCCCGCGCAACGCGCGAATCGACCTGCTGCGCGGCGTGTCGATCGTGCTGGTCCTGCTGCATCACTTCAACATCCCCTACTCGCTGCGCGACACGTCGCTCGCGCGCATCGTCGGCTGGGACGCGGTCCATGCGATCGTGCGCAACGGCAACTACGGCGTGACGATGTTCTTCGCGATCTCGGGCTACCTGATCACGTCGAATGCACGCCGCCGCTGGGGCAGCCTCGGCGCGCTCGACGTGCGCGCGTTCTACGTGTCGCGTATCGCGCGCATCGTCCCGTGCCTGCTCCTGCTGCTCGCGCTCGTCAACGGCCTCGCGGCGGCCGGCGTGCCGATCTTCCAGAACCATGCGCCGGAAGGCATCCCGGTGTCGTTCTGGCTCGTGAATCTCGCGTCGCTGACGTTCTGGATGAACGTGCTGATCGGCGCGTACGGATGGGTCAACTACGCGCTCGGCGTGCTGTGGTCGCTGTCGGTCGAGGAGGTGTTCTACCTGTCGTTTCCGCTGCTGTGCATCGCGCTGCGCCGCGACACGCGACTGTTCGCGTTCTGGCTGCTGATTGCCGCGATCGGCCCCGTGTACCGCTTCACGCATGCTGGCGACGAAGGCGGATTCCTCTATGCGTACTTCGCGTGCTTCGACGGCATCGCGATCGGCTGCTGCACCGCGTTGCTCGCCGAGCGCGCGCGCTGGCAGGTACTCGCGACGCCGCCCGTGCAATGGCTCGCGGCAGCGGCGATGACGGCGCTCTATCTCGCGTGGCCGATCGCCCAAAGCCATGTGATCGGGGTCTCCGCGATGGCGCTCGGCACGGCCGTGCTGCTGATCGGCGCGCATGCGGAACGCGAACGCACGCATGGCCGCGTGCTCGCGCCGCTGCGCTGGAGCGGGCGGCTCAGCTACGAGCTGTATCTGTTCCACCTGATCGTGCTCGGCGCGCTGCGCACGTTCTGGCCGCCGTCTGCCACGCATGGCGACGGCAAGCTGGCGTTGCTCGTCGCGTACCTGGTGCTGTCGGCCGGCTTGAGCGCGGTCATCTCGCGCGCGGTTTCCATCATTTTCCCTTGCACTGCGCGTGCATGTTCGCCACCCCAAGCTCGCGCCACGGCCCCCATTCACCCCCCTGGCCGGGAACGTCGCCCAGCACCCACCAGCCGTTGAGCCAGTGCTTGCCGGCGTAGGCCACTTTCTGGCAGGGCGTGGAATAGGTTTGCTTCGGATCCCACGACGCAACCGTCTCGCCGGCGTCGGCGCGCACCGTCACGCGATGGGTTGCCGTCGATTTGCGGCTCAGCGTATCGGTCACGGTCAGGCGGAAGTCGTAGTCGCGCGCGCTGCCGGCCTTCGGCGCGACGAAGCTCACGGTCGCGCCCTGTTGGACGACCTGCAAGCCGGCCGGGCTCGTCCACGCGTACGACAGCCCCTTGCCGCTCGATTGCGCGCCCGACAGCGTCACGTGCTCGCCGCCCGCGATCGTCGACGGTCCGGCGATCGATGCGCCGGGCGGCGCGATCGCCTCCTGCGCCTTCACCTTGAGCACGTGGGTCTTGCTCGCCGTATATCCGTTGGCGTTGGTCACGGTCAGCCCGAATGCATAGTCGCGATCCTTGTCGGACGGCGGGACGACGACGCTCGCGCTGCTGCCGGCCGGTTTCAGCGCGACGCCAGCCGGCGCGCTCCATGCGTATCGCAGGCGTTCACCGACCGACGCCGCGCCGGACAACGTGACCGTTGTGTTCGCATCGGCTTGCGCAGGCCCCGTGATCGTCGCCTCCGGCAGCAGCACGCCGTCGTTTTGCACGGTGACCACCGCGCCGTCCGGCCCCACCGAGTTCACCGTGACGATCTTGCCCGACAGCGTGTCGTGCAGCGCGTGCCCCGGCATCAGCGGAGCATCCTTCATGCCGTTCGCGCTGCCCGGCGTCGTATCCACCAGCGTGTTCATCAGCGAGTTGCCCTGGTACTTGACCGTTCTCACGATCACGCCGTTGACGAACGGATCGTCCGCTTTCCAGTCGTCGAAGCCGCGCAACGGCTGCCGGAATTCGAGCCACAACTGCGTACCGTCGCTGCGCGCGATGCGATAGCCTTTCGCGCCGGCCCGATCGCCGAACAGCGGCGCCAGCTTGTAGGTGCCAGACTCGCGAATCTCCGGGACATCCGTTTGATCGAGCCAGCCGGAGAACAGCTGGTAGCTCCCCGGGTAAAGACGACGGCCGCCGCCACCGACCGTGTCGGACGGATCGTCGACCTTGCCCGTGCGGCATGCGGCGCCCACCTGCACGGCGCCGCCGACGGTCGGGCAATCCACCCGCGAATCGGGATGGGACGCGCCGAGCGAATGGCCGAATTCGTGCGTCCACATCCAATACGCCTGGCCGCTATTGTTCGACAGGATCCAGTTGCCGGGCTTTGCCGCCAGCCCGGCCCAGTTGCAACTCCCCAGCTTCGGAAGGTCGACGAACAGGTAGTCGAACTGGGCCGGGTCGACACCCCGCCCCTGCGCGGCCTTGCGTGCCGAATCGAGCAGCGCGCTCGACGTGCAGGTTGCCGGACGCGCGCCGAGGTCGACGTCGGCAAGCACCGTCCCGGCCAGCGTCGCCTTTCCGTGAGACGCCACTTCGATGTAGCGGCGCAGCGACGAATAGTCGTCGCCGTCGCCGAACACGGCCTTGCGGACGACCTCATGATCCTTCGCCGCGGCATCGCTGAAGCGTGCGGCCAGCACCAGCGCCGTTTTCTCGCCCAGCAGCGGGCGCTGCGGCGGCGCGAACGTCGCCGCCGATACCCACGTCGCCGACGGCTCGCCACGGGCGGACTGCATCGCGACACCGTCGCCGCCCTCCCGGATCGCGAGCACTTCGTCCCGGCCCGTCGAAATCCGGTACGCGTTCAGCATGCCCAGCCGTCCGGCCGGCCCGGTCTCGAAGCGCCACTGGGCCATCTTCGCATCGCCGCCGGCGCACGGCTCGACCGACACACGGCCCATGCCGGTATTGCCGGCCTGGGTGCGCAGGCACATGTCCTGGCCGCGCGCCTGCGTGGCCCCCGCGTTGCGGATCTGGTAGTAGCCCGCGCTCGGCACGAATGCCCAGTCCTGCGCGGCGCCGCCGTCGCAGGCGGCGACGGCGGGATCGGTGCTTGCCGGTTGCCACGCCAGGCATCGCTCGGCGCCGTCCTGGTAATGCTTGATCGGGTCGTAGGCGGGGGCGGCGGATGCGCCGGTCGGTATCAGCAGGGCTGCGATGGCCGTTGACAGGGCCGTCAGCGCGAAAGTCGGGTCAAGGGGCTTCACGATCATTGAGATAGCATTCGGCGCAAGCGGTGCGCATTGAAAGGAGTGCCCATTGTTCCGGCGCCCCGCAACTCGCTCAAACAACCTCAACTTTTCCTCAATACTCCAATTCAATGGATCGCCGGCGGCGTCGATTTCATGCGGAATCGGTACGCGCGCCCGTCTGTTCCGGGCCGGCCGAAACAGAGCTAGACTGTTGGACGGAAAATGCGGAATCGCGTGTTCCGGGCGGCTTGGCCCGCCGTGTCGTCGCCGTCATCCGAAAACATCGTATTCGGGGAAATTCCGCCCAATGCTCGACAGGCTCCGCCGGATTCCAACGCTCGCAGCGTCGGTACGACCGTCCACGTGGCTATTGCTGACCGGCGTCGCCATGCTTGCGGCGCTGAGTTGCACGCCGGCCGCCGAGGCGCTGCTTTCGCCGCTCGACCGTCTTTACTGGGACCTGGTTACATCCGGCTTCGATCACGGCGCGCGCGACAAGGTCGCCGTGATCATGGTCGACAAAAAGACCATCGCCGAGATGGGCGACGGCGGGAGCTACACGCGCGCGGGCTATGCGAAGGTGCTGGACCGCGTCTCCGGCGCATCGAGCGTCGTGCTCGACATGACGATGATCACGGCGTCCCGGGACGATGCGCTGCTGGCGGCGGCGATCGCGAAGCACGGTCGCGTGGTATTGCCTGCGCAGGGGGCGCCGGTCAACGGAAGCGCCGAGACCATGATTTTTCCGGCGCGGCTGCTGCGCGAAGCGGCTGCCGCGGTCGGCCAGCGCAGCGTCGTGCTGGGCAGCGATCATCTGGTGCAGGGCATCGTGCCTTACGTCAGGAGTGGCGACGGCCACGAGATTCCGCACGTCGGCCTTCAGGCGATCCGCGTCGCGAACGCGCCGCTGCCGGACGTGCGCCGCCATGTGCAGGATCATGTGACCGGGATGGGGGATGTCGAAGGCGGCTCGATCCTGCTGCTCCTGCCGTTGCGCTTCGACCTCGACCGCTATTCACTCGTCGACGTGCTGAAAGGTCGCGTTCCCGCGTCGACATGGCACAACCGCATCGTGTTCATCGGCGACGGGATATCCGACCTGTCGGGCGCGTTCTATCTTTCGCCCCGGAGCGACGGGAGAGTGCGGCGCGTCGAGATCGATGCGCTCGTGACCGATGCGCTGCTCGCCGGGCGCCTGATGCTGCGCATGCCCACTTCGATACAACTGGCCGTCAGCATCGCGGTCGCGACCGGCATGCTGTTGACCTGCATGTTCGTGCCGGGCTGGCGCATGTACGGATTCGCGCTGGCGTGGCTGGTCGCATACGTCGCCGGCGAAACGGCGCTGCACGTCTACGGCGCGTACTGGACGCCGGTCGGGCCGTTGCTGGCGGTGTGCGTGACGATCTTCGCCGTCTGCGGCTGGCGGCGGGCAGGCAGCCTGCGCGCGGCCCTGATGAAGGAATACCGCGGGTTGCGCGGACTGGCCGGTCGGCATGCGTTCGCCGGTCTCGCGCAACCGGCGGCCGCCGGCGACGCGGTGTCGATCGACGACGACGTCGTGCAGGCGATGTCCCGCATTCGCGAATGGCAATCGACCTATGTCGACGTGATCCATACGCTGCCTTATCCGATCTTCGTCGAACAGGACAGCCACCTGCTGATGTGCAACGAACGCGGCAGAGCGATGCTGAAATCGATCGACGTCGACAACGATGCGGCCGTCCGGAAGGTGCTCGGCATCGCGTACGACGAGATCCTGGCGGCGAAGGAGACGGGGAGGATTCACTCGGTCGAACTGACCTTGAACGCGCGCACGCACATGATGATGGTGACGCCGTTCGGCGACGGCGATCACCATCGCTCCACGGCGAGCATGATCTGCCTCGTCGACATTCACAACGTCAAGGCGGCGGTCGAAAGCGACCGGATGACGCTGCGCCACATGGCGCACGATCTGCGCAATCCGCTGTCGACCGTGCTGTCGCTGCTCGAGCAGCGCACCGTCGCCGACGGCGCGGCGGATCCCGATTTTCTGGCGGATCTGCACAAGCTCGTCGACTACAGCTTGCGCGTCGCGCAGGATTTCACCCAATTGTCGCGTGCCGAACATCTCGACAGGAACGCCTATGTGCCGGTGTCCGTGAGCGATCTGGCAACCGAGGCGGTCGACCAGGTCTGGCACAGCGCGAGCGCGAAGCGGATCCGCGTCGAAGGTCCGCATGAAGACGGCGACGAGGTGTTCGTGCTCGGCACGCGCGACATGCTGCTGCGCGCGTTGATCAACCTGCTCGAAAATGCGATCAAGTATTCGGACGAGGAGACGGTCGTCGACGTGTGGATCAACGTCGGCGAGCGCAATGTTTCCATCACCGTGGAAGACAAGGGCATCGGTATTCCGGCGGAAGCGATGCCGCGACTTTTCGAGCCGTTCTTCCAGGTCGACGGCACGTATCGCGATGCGAGCCGCGGGGTCGGGCTGGGGCTGCCATTCGTCAGGACGGTCGTCGAGCGTCACGGCGGATCGATCGACGTGACGTCGACGCCGGGACGGGGCAGCCGCTTCACCGTGCACTTGCCGGTGACCTGCGCGGAGCTGAACGGCCCGGCGTAACCGGCCGCCGCCGAAATGAAAAAAGCCCTCGCGCGAGGCGAGGGCCATGCCGGCATCGGTCGATGCCGGTTGAACGTTACGGGTTTCGCGCCGGCCCGGGCGTGCGCCGCGGGCCGATGCTCGTCGGGATTCGCGTCAGTCCTTGTGCTCCTCCCAGGCCTGGTCCCACGCGGTGCCCTTGCCCGGCTCATACGCCCAGCCAGCCATTGAACACCAGTTGGTGTACGGGAACGGCTTGCATCGGTACAGCTTGCCGTTGTTCGACACGATGTCGCCGGCGCCGTACTTGGTGCCTTCCTTGTATTGCGGATGGTTGCCGCCGCCTTCGCCGCCGCCGTTGCCGCCGCCGCTTTCGCCGCCGCCGTTGCCGCCGCCGTTGCCGCCGCCGTTTTCGCCACCGCCGTTGCCGCCGCCGTTTTCGCCTTCGCCGTTGCCGAAGACCGTCCACGCATCGCTCCACGCGGAGCCCTTGCCCGGTTCATAGGCGGCCGGCGCACCCGAGCACCAGCCGCTGTACGGGAACGGCTTGCACTGGTACAGCTTGCCCAGGTTCGATACGACGTCACCGGCCTTGTACTGCGTACCGGCCTTGTATGCCGGGTACTGGCCGCCTTCGCCGCCACCTTCGCCGCCACCTTCGCCGCCGCCGTTGCCACCACCGCCGTTACCGCCGCCGCCCGTATCCGTCGCCTTCACGAGCACCGTGTGCTGCGCGGTGGACGACAGCTTGCCGTCGCCGACCTTGACCGAGAACGTGAATGACTGGTCCTTCGCAAGCTTCGGCGCGGTGAAGCGCAGCGCCGGGCCGGAAGCCTGCGCATCGATGCCGGACGGAGTCGTCCACTGGAACGTCAGTTTGTCGCCGTCCGGATCGGTCGATTTCTCGGCCGAGAGGACCACGGCCTGACCGCCGTCCGCCTGGGCCGGGCCGTTGAGCCGTGCCACCGGCGGACGGTTTTCGGCCGGCGGCGGTTCGACCGACGATTCGGCCTGAGCGGTCACGACGACCTGGGCGGCATCCTTCAGTCCCGCCGGATCGGTCACCGTCACGCGGAACGTATAGCGGGTGTCCTGCTTGACCGCCGGGACGTCGACCGTCGCCTTCGCACTGGCGGGATTGCCGATCTTCAGCGGATCGCCGCCGATCTGTTCCCACTTGAAGGTCAGCTTGTCGCCGTCGGGATCGCGCGAGTTCGATGCGTCGAGCGTCACCGTCTGCGGCCCGGTGACCGTCATGCCGGCGCCCGCGTTCGCGATCGGCGGATGATTCTCCGCGCCGCTGCCGCCGTCGCCGTGCCCGAGGCCCTCGTGCATCGCGTTCAGGATGTCGCCGTTGTCCGCGTCGATTTCCCACGAGAACATCCCGCCGAGTTGATGCTTGCGCACGTAGTCGCCCTTCGCGTTCACCGAGCGCGGATCGTCGAACGTGAGAAGCTCGCCGGTGCTCTTGTTGAACACGTACGGCGCCTCGGCGGTCTGGTCGTAGTGGTACTCGTAGCCGTTGATGCCCGCATTGTTCGGCCCGATCATTTCCGACTTGAGTTTCTTGTAGTCGAGAATGCCGGCTTCCCACTGCCCCTTGTGCGGCCCCTTCGCGGTGCCGGTGAACGGATTGCCGTCCGTGTAGCCCGACACGCCGGTCCAGCCGCGGGCGTATGCCGCCGCGCCGACGACGAGCTTCTTCGGATCGACGCCCTGCGCGAGCAGCGCCTTGATCGAGTTGTCGGTCGTGTACTTGGTGTCCGGCCGCGCCGCGGGTGCGTAGAGCGCCGTCTGGTGACCCAGCTCCGTCAGACTGAACGCACCATAGAAGTCGTACGTCATGTCGAAGATGTAGTCCATGTACTTCGTGGCTTCCTTGTAGTTCACCACGTCGATCTTGTCCTTGCCCGCGCCGATCGCCGACGTCAGCTCGTAGGTCTTGCCGGTATCCGCCGACACGCGATCGAGCATCTGCCGCAGTTCCTTCATCAGCGTCACGTACAGCGCGCCGTCCGTCTGCGGATTGCCGATCGCGCCGTTCGCGCCCTTGCCGCCCGGGAATTCCCAGTCGATGTCGACGCCGTCGAAGAACTTCCAGGTGCGCAGCAACTGTTCGGTCGAATCGACGAACACCTTGCGCTTGGCCGGATCGTGCAGATGGAAGAACGGATCGGACAGCGTCCAGCCGCCGATCGACGGCAGGATCTTGAGATTCGGATTGCGTTTCTTCGCGGCCATCATCTGGCCGAGCACGCCCTTGAGCTTCGAGTTCGCGGTCTGGCCGGGCAGCGTCATGCCGAGCTCGCCCCACGTGTCATGGATCGCGACGCTGAAGTCGGGCAGCCCCGCGCACGTCTGCTGCAGCGCGCGGAACGAATTCGGCACGTCGCGCGCGAGCGACGTGTTGATGTCCGCACCGCCGCAGATCGGAACGAAGCCGTACAGCATGTGCGTCAGGTTCTCGACCGGCACGTTGTCGACGTTGAACTTGCGGTCATAAACCGACCACGCCGCGAAGTAAGTGCCGACCACCGAGCCGGACGTGTTCTTGAAGTGCTTGTGCGCCTTGCTCGCGTTGTCGGGCAGCGTGTCGGCCAGTTCCGGAATCGTGTCGAAGACGACCACGTCGATCGGCGCGCTGTCGGTCGACGCGCCGTTCGCGTCGATCACCCGGACTTGCATCTTCTTCACGCCCGGCGTCTTGACGTTGGTGACCACGGTACCGCTCTGGTTGCCGCCGGGCGTCAGCTTGATTTCCGACGCGGCGTCGACCGCGCCGTCGACCACCGCGACCGCCTTCACCGCGGTTCCGTTGCTCCAGATGTCGAAGGGCAGCGGCACGTCGACCTTCTTGTTGAGCTTGACGATGTCCTTGTAGGGTGCGCTCCCGGCCTTCTGCAGGTCGATTTCGACGAAGCCGTGCGGCTGCGACGTGATTTCGTACTGCTTGAGGCTGGGTTTCCCGGGGGCTGCGAATGCCGCGTTCGCGAAACACAGCGCGCTGGCCGTGGCGATCGCCGCGAACGCAAGCGTCTGGTTACGGCCGGATGTACCAGCGATGCTCGCTCGATGGAGGTTGAGTTTATTCAGGCGCAATTTGATCGTCTTCCTTGAGTAATTGAAAAGAGTGTCTGAATCGACCTTCGTATTGTTTTTTACCCGCCGTCTCGCGCAAACCAATCTGAAGGATGTCTCAAGAAATGCCGGCCCCGAAGGTGCCAGACGCCGGTTTCTTGATGAATCGCTCAAGAAGATTCACGGCCCGATCACGCTCGCGGAAACTGCAACCCGTGTCACATCCCAGTCGATGCATGACGCACATACGCCGGGCCTCACGCAGGCACCGATCAACCTCTCTTACGAAAGCAGTATCGCCAGATACGATCAATCACCTACACACCATGAACAAACACACCGCGAACCGAACGCTCTTCAAACTGTCGCCGCTGGTTGCATGCGCTTCCATGTTCTTCGCACAACATGCGATCGCGCACGGCTATCTCTCCGATCCGCCGTCGCGCAACCTGATGTGCAGCTCGAAGCAGGGTCCGGCGTCGAACTTCAATTGCGGCTCGGTCACGTGGGAACCGCAGAGCGTCGAGGGCAAGCAGGGCTTTCCTCAAGCAGGCGCGCCGGACGGGCAGATCGCGAGCGGCGGCGTCGTGCAGTTCAGCGAACTCAACGAGCAATCCGTCGATCGCTGGAAGACCAACGACATCAAGTCGGGCGCGCACCAGTTCAAATGGACGTTTACCGCGCCGCACGTGACGAAGGAGTTCAAGTACTACCTGACGAAGCAGGGCTGGAATCCGAACCTGCCGCTGACGCGCGACCAGTTCGACCTGACGCCGTTCTGCACGATCGACGGCGGCATGAAGAAGGCCGATGAGATCGGGCCGCACGGCTGCACGATTCCGTCGGACCGGACCGGGCATCACGTCATGCTGAGCACGTGGCACGTCGGCGACACGGCCGGCATGTTCTACAACGTCGCGGATCTCAACATCAAGGCGGACGGCGGTCCGACCGATCCGGGCAAGCCGAGCTGGTCGTCCGTGGGCAACATCGCGCCGACCGTCGACCTGAAGGCCGGCGACAAGGTCATGAACCGCGTGTTCAAGTCGGGCGGCGAAGTGCCGTCGATGAAGACGACCGTCACGATCGGCACGGCGGAACAGGGTGAACGCAACATGTGGCCGATGCTGCTCGCGAAGGAAATCAACCGCGTGCAATCGGCGAATCTGCTGGCCGGCATCGAGCGCGACGGGCGCATCGAACCGTCGCTCGGCGCGAACGACGTGTTCGCGAAGAGCGGCAGCGGCATCGTGCGCACGGAAACGACGGTCGAGAAAAAGCCGGAATCCGGCATCGACGAAAACTTCAGCATCACGAACAACCCCGAATTCAAGATCGAAAACGGCAAGGCGACGGCGAAGTTCTTCCTGAAGTTCAACCATTCGAAGGACACCAGCGTCACGGTGAAGGTTTACGACGCGGCCAATTCGATGGTCGGCTCGAAGTCGGCAACGATGCGGATGCAGGGCGACCTGAGCGTCGATATCGCGAATGCGAAGGCGGGCGCGCATACGGCCGTGGCGACGTCGCAGATCGAAGGCGGCACGCTGAAGCAGGAAACCGTCACGTTCAAGCTGACCGGCGGAACGGGCGGCGGCGAAGGCGCGCAGTGCCAGGCGGCGTGGAAGCAAGGCACGGCTTATACGGGCGGCGCCAAGGTGCAGCACGACGGCCGTACCTACGAGGCGCGCTGGTGGACCCAGAACGACGTGCCGGGCTCGCCGGCGACGACGGGCGCCGACCACACCGGCAAGGTCTGGAAGGACCTCGGCGCATGTAGCAAGTAAGGACGCCGAGAGGCTTCGTTCGAGCCGCACGCCGCCAGGCGTGCGACTCGTTCGTCGCCGACGGATGCATGCGCAGCGCGTTTCGGGCAGGTCGAACCTGCCCTTTCGAAACCGGCTGCGCCTGCATCACGCTCGAAAAACAGCGTTATCGAAAGGCGCTTCGACTCGATCGAGTCCGTATCCGGGAAAGCGCCCAATCAATTCGTCATCTGAAACGAGATGACATTCCCAACCGCGCATCGCGCCGGATTTTCAACCGAGGGCATACAACGTGAAAACGAATACTCCGAAATGGAAGAACAGGCGAGGCCAGCGAGGCTTCACCTTGCTGGAACTGCTGGTGGTGCTGCTGATCATCGCACTGCTGGCGGGCTATGTCGGCCCGAAGCTCTTCTCGCAGGTCGACAAGGCAAAGGTCCGCTCGACCGAGTCGCAGATGAAGACGCTCGGCGACGCCGTCACGCAGTTCAGGCTCGATACGGGCCGCTACCCGAGCGCCGACGAGGGGCTCGACGCGCTGGTCAAGCAGCCGCAAAACGTCGACGGATGGAGCGGCCCGTATCTCGCGAAGGCCGTGCCGAAGGATGGCTGGGGGCGCGCCTATCAGTGGAACGTCCCGGGCCGCGACGGCGAGGCGGAGATCGTGTCGCTCGGGCGGGACGGTCGTGTAGGAGGGGGTGGCATCGATGCGGACCTCGTTTATGGCATGTAAGGGTCTGCGTCGCTGGACCGTCGCGGCGACGTTGTTCGTCGCATGCGCGTCCGGCGCCGCGGCCAAGGACTGTTTCACCCAGGCCGGCGAGCGGCACGGTATCGACCCGCTCCTGCTCGTCGCAATCGCAAAGGTCGAATCGTCGCTGAATCCCGATGCGATCAACTACAACCGGAACGGCACCTACGACATCGGCCTGATGCAGATCAACAGCTCGCATCTGCCGCGCTTGATCAAGACCGGCGTCACGCGCAAGCGCCTGATCGACGAACCGTGCACGTCGATCGATACCGGCGCATCGATTCTCGCCGGCTTCATCGAACGGCACGGCTATACCTGGAATGCGGTCGGCGCCTACAACGCCGGTTCTTCCGAGAAGCGCAAACCGGCGCGCCAATCGTATGCGACCAAGGTCTGGCGCGAGTATCGCGCGCTTACCGTCGATCGCGGCGCCAGCATGGCGGCGCTCGACGCGTGGCGGAGGTAGCCATGGAATCGTTTCGGATACGGGTGCTCGTCGACGGCAAGGTCGCGCAGCAGACGATCGAGGCGGCGAGCGAGGCGGATGTGCGAGCCCGGATCGCGACTCAGGGCGGCGCCGTGCTCGATATCCGCCGCGTGCGCTTCGGCGGCCGGAAGCGCGCCGCGAAATTCGCGCTCGCGCTGTTCCTGCAGGAACTGTCGACCTTGCTCGATGCGGGCCTCGTGCTGATCGAGGCGCTCGAGGCATTGCGCGACAAGAACGACGCGGGCAAGGCGTCGAAGCACGTGATCGACCGGATTCTGTCGGTGATGTACGAGGGGCAGCCGTTTTCCGCGGCGCTCGCCCGGCAGCCCGACATATTTCCCGCACTGCTCGTCGCGACGATCGCCTCGTCGGAGGGCAGCGGCCAGTTGCCGGTCGTGTTGAAACGCTACCAGCAATACGAAGTGCGGATCGAGCAGATCCGCAAGCGGGTCACCGGCGCGTTGATCTATCCGGCTGTCGTGATCGGCGTCGGCATCGCGATCCTGCTGTTCATGGCCTTCTTCGTGATACCGCGCTTCGCGGTGGTGTTCGAGTCGCTGACCGAGTTGCCGCCGACCGCGCAGGCGATGCTCTGGTGGGCGACCGTGTTGCGCGAGCACGGCGCGGCGGTCGGTTTGGCGGTCGCCGCAACGTTCGTCGGTGCGGGGCTGACGTTGCGCTCGGCTGCCTTCAAGCGCGCGGCGCGGCGGTCGATGTGGCGCGCGCCGAAGGTGCGCGACATCTGCGCGCTGTTCGCGCTGACCCGCTTCTATCGGACCGTCGGACTCCTGATCGCCGGCGGCACGCCGGTGATCGAAGCGCTGCAGTTGTCGGGCAAGGTACTGCCCGAGCACTTGCGGCCGCGCCTGGCGGCCGCGCTGAGCGAGTTGCGCGCCGGACGTCCGGTCTCGACCGTGTTCGCGGCCCACGCATTGACGACGTCCGTCGCCGAGCGCCTGTTGCGCGTCGGCGAGCAGAGCGGCGATCTGGGCGGGATGTGCGAACACATCGCGCAGTTCCACGACGGCGCGCTCGACCGGTCCATCGAAATGATAAGCAAGATCTTCGAACCGGTGCTGATGCTCGCGGTCGGCGCAACGGTCGGCGCCGTGGTCTTGTTGCTTTACATGCCGATCTTCGAATTGGCCGGCAGCGTCGGATAACGATCCGCGCGATGACGCATCGGCGACGCGATCCCACCTCCCTACTGGAGAATGCACAATGAATACGCAACACATGATTGAACGCTGGCAGACGGAGTCCGGTACATCCGGCGCCGGATTCGCGCAGTACGTGGACGATCTGATGCGTGCCGACGCGACTCGGCTCGCCGACGTGGCGGCCTGCCTCGGCATCGAGCCGGTCGACGCCGACACGCTGCGTGCCGCGCCGACGCGTTTCGACCTGCTGCCGCTGCACGACGCGCTGTCGCTGCGCGTGCTGCCGATCGAGTTCGACGGCGCATCGCGCATCGTCGTCGCCGACCCGTTCGCGCGCACCGTGCGCGACGAGCTGCTCGCGCGCTTCGGCGCGAAGCCCGTCGGCGTCGCGATGAGCGTACCCGGCGAAGTCGAGCGCGTGCTCGGCGACATCGAGTCGAACGAGCGCCTGATGGACGACGTCACGATCGATGCGCCGGGCGAGACGCTCGCGCAGGTCACCGAATCGATCTCGCTTGCCAGCATCGCAAAGGACGAAAGTCCGATCATCCGGCTCGTCAACACGACGCTGTACGACGCGCTGCAGAGCCGCGCGAGCGACATTCACCTCGAATCGGCGGCCGATGGCCTCGCGATCCGCTATCGGATCGACGGCGTGCTGCAATCGATCCGTCACATTCCCGGCGTCGAAGCGGCGACGCAGACGATGTCGCGGCTCAAGGTGCTCGCCGCGCTCGACATCGCGGAAAAGCGCGTGCCCCAGGACGGCCGCTTCAAGGTCGTGATGCAAGGGCGCGAAATCGATTTCCGCGTATCGATCATTCCCGGAACCTACGGCGAAAACGCCGTGATGCGCGTGCTCGACAAGTCGCAGCGCGGCGACAGCGTGAGCCTCGACGTGCTCGGCTTCGACGCGCCGACCGCGCGCCGCGTGCGCGCGCTCGCGCATCGTCCCTACGGGCTCATGCTCGTGACGGGGCCGACCGGCAGCGGCAAGTCGACGACGCTCTATGCGGTGCTGTCGGAGGTCAACACGGGCGACGACAAGATCATCACGATCGAGGACCCGGTCGAATACGAGCTGAAAGGCGTGCTGCAGATTCCGGTCAACGAGCGCAAGGGCTTGACGTTCGCGCGCGGGCTGCGCTCGATTCTGCGGCACGATCCGGATACGGTGATGGTCGGCGAAATCCGCGACGAGGAAACCGCGTCGATCGCGGTGCAGTCGGCGCTCACCGGCCACCGCGTGCTGTCGACCGTGCACGCGAACGACGGCTTCAGCGTGATCGACCGGTTCATCTACATGGGCGTCGAGCCGTCGACTTTTCTCGAGGCGCTCAACGGCGTCGTATCGCAGCGTCTCGTGCGGCGGATCTGCACGAGCTGCGGCGACGCGGCGACGGACGGCGCGGATCTGGCCGGCGCGTCGCTCGACGCGCTGCGGCGCGAGGTGGTGCCGGGCGGCGGCTGCGACACGTGCCGCGGCACCGGCTATCACGGCCGGATCGGGCTCGCCGAGGTGCTGACGCTGGACGCGCCGCTGAAGGCGGCGCTGCTCGAACGCTCGGTCGAGAAGCGCGCCCACGCGCTCGAGAACAGCCCCGACTACCAGTCGATGCGCGATGCGGGGCTGGCGGCGGTGCGCGCGCGCATGACGACATTTCAGGAGGTGCAGCGTGCGATCGCTCTGGAATGACGTCACCGCGCTGATCGACGCCGATACGCTGAGCGTTTGGGTGCACGAGGGCCGCCGCGCACCGTGCGCGGACGCGCCGCATGAGGTCGTCGCGCACGAAGGCCGGCCGGCCGACGCGCTCGCGCGCGTGCTTGCCGGTCTGCCGAAAGCGCGCCTGCCGATGTGCAATCGCATGCACGTCATCGTCGGGCACCCGTGGTCGCACGGCGTGGTGCTGCCCTGGCAGGAAGGTCTGGTGTCGGACGCCGCATGGGAAGCGTACGCGCGCATGCTGTTCGCCGCCCGCGCGCAACGCGGCGCGCTGCGCATCCTCATCGAGGACGAGCGGCGCGGCCGCACGCGCCTCGCGGTGGCGGCATGCGACGCGCTCCTCACGGCGCTCGTCGACGCGAGCCGCGCGGCCGGCTGGCGGATCGCGAGTTTTCGCGACGCGCTGTCGGCGTCGCTCGACGCACACGCCGCCCGGCTGGGCGGCGACGATTTCAGTTTCGCGCTGCGCCAGCCGCACGTGGTGACGTGTATTTTCCGGCGCTCGGGCGAATGGCGCGACGTGGTCACGTTGCCGCACGCCGGCGAGCGCGCCGACGACTGGTTTGCCGCAGCGGCGCTGATCGCCGGGCAGCCGGCCGGCGGCGACACGTATGCAAGCCGGTTCGACGGCTCGATGTTCTCCGGCGGCAACGCGGCGGGCGCATCGCCGGATCGCACCGGCGTCGAACCGACGGGCGCCGCAGCGGAGGAACCGGCATGAAGCGCCTGACGGGATTGAATTTCACCGCGCCGCGCACGCGCGTCACGCCGTGGGCGGGCTTCGCGCTCTGTTGCGCACTGGCGGCGGGAATGTTCGCCGGCAGCGAATGGACCCGCGTCGATGCGCTTCGCGACGACGTCGACCGAATCGGCAAACAGATCGAGCAGCGGCAGCGCGTCATCGAGCGCGAACAGCGGCGGGAAAAGGCCAAAACGCCGGAACAGCGGCGCATCGAGCGCGTGCTTGCGGAGCAGAAGATGAGCGACAAAGGCTCGGGCCTGTCGGTGGTCGACTGGATCGAGCACGCGTGGAAGCCGCAGATCGCGCTGAAGTCGTTGACGGTGGACAAGGCCGGTCGCGAGGCGCGCATCGAAGGCGGCGCCGCGGATCTGTCGCATATCTACCTGTTCGTCGACCGCCTGAACGACCGTCATCCGGACCGCAAGATCGGCCTGCTTCAGCATCGGACGAAGATCGAGGACGGCAAGAGCATCTTTCATTTCAGCTTGAGCATCGAACACCCATGACAAACCTGAAAGCCATCGACACGACGGCGCTCGCCGCGCGCTTGCGCTGGGGCGCCTACGCGGCGACCCGCAAGCTGCGCGTACCCGGGCTGCTGGCGGCCGGCGCGGTCGTCGGGCTGCTCGGCCTGCACGCGCTTTACCTGCAGCCGGACGGCGCGCGACTCGACGCGGAGCGCGATGCGCTCGCGAAGGAACTGGCCGCGTTGCCGAAGCCGGGCCCGCAGGCGGGCGGCGGCAGCATGACGCTGCGGGACGTCCAGCAGTTGCGCAACAGCGAGCAGGCGTATTCGCTGTTCGAGATCCTGTCGCAGAACGGCCTGGAGCGAAAGCATGCCACCTACCGACGCGAGGCCGAAGTGAAGGGGAAGCTGCGGCGGCTCACGATCAACATGGCGATGAGCGGCAGCTACTCCGGGCTGCGCAACGCGATGCGCACGATCGCCGACCAGCCGATGGTGCGCATCGAGAGCGTCGTCATCGAACGCGAAAAGATCGACAGCCCCATCGTCAACATCGACCTTCGGGTCAGCTTGCTGGGGCCCGACACATGATGCCCCGATCCCTTTTCAGACTGGCGGCGGCATGGGCCGTCGCAGTCGCCGCGAGCGGCACCCTTGCAGACGAGATCGCCGGTCAGCCACGCGTCGTCGACGTTTTTCCGGCCCAGAACTGGGCATCGCTCGGCGCAGAAGATGCGTCTGCCAGCGCGCTCGCCGAAGCCCGCGTGTCCGAAGCGGAAGCGCCGGCGCTGGCCGATCCGATCGACACCGCGCCGGCGCCTTCCGAGCCTTCCGAGCCTTCGGCGCCGTTCGAGATCGCCGGCGAATGGCGCGAGCAGGGGCAACGCATTGTCGTGCTGGATGGCGGCGGCCGGACCTTTCTGCTGTGCGGGCGCCGTTGCGGCGTCCGCGACGCCGTATTGCCGGGCGCCGAGATCGCCGACGGCTATCGGCTGAAGACGCTGCGCGAAACGGGCCCGGTCGTGATGACCCGCGACGGTGCGGACGTCGAGCTTTCGCCTCCGTCGCCGACCCCTTGAATTCCGAATCGAACCTTTATCGAACACCATCATGAAACGTACCGTCAGTCTATTACTCCTGGTCTCGACGCTCGCGCTGGCGGGCTGCGCGAGCACCCCGTTCAGCGCCCCCGCGGCCGACGCCGGAACGCCTGCCGAACGCCTCGGCACGCTCCAGCGGCAGAAGGAGATCGCACCGGAAGATATCCGGATCGCCACGTCCGTCGAGCTGACCCGGCAGGAATACGTGCGCGCCGAATTGAAGGCCGCCGAGCGGCAAAGCACGCAGGGGAACCACGCCGCCGCGATCGATCACCTGAACAACGTGCTGGCCGAGGACGCCGGCAATCTCCGCGCCCGCCAGGAACTCGAGCAGGTCGCCAGCCGCCAGCAGATGGCGATCGAACTGTCGCGCGCGCAGCGCATCCGCGGCGAACAACCGCAGGAAGCGCTGGAGATCGCCCGGCGCATTCTTGCCGAGCAGCCGAACCATGCGGAGGCCAAGCGGCTGCGCGATTCGCTGTTGCGCGCGTCGCAGGCGAGCCGGCCGGTGCGTCCGCAACTGTCCGACGCGTTGCGCAAACCGGTTTCGCTCAATTTCAAGCAGCAGCCGATGTCGACCATTTTCGACGTGATCTCGCGCGTGTCCGGCGTGAACTTCGTGTTCGACCGCGACGTCGATACGAGCCAGCCCGCCACGATGTTCGCCGAGCGCACCACCGCGGAGGACGCGATCAACCTGCTGCTGCGCACGAACCAGCTCGAGAAGAAGGTGCTCGACAAGCACACGCTGCTCGTCTACCCGTCTCAGCCGGAGAAAAGCCGCAACTACACCGAGTTCGCGCTCAGGACGTTCTTCCTGTCGCACGCGGACGCGAAATCGGTGATGGCCGCGCTGCGCCAGATGATCAAGCCCAAGGACATCTACGTGGACGAGCGGGTCAACGCGGTTGTCGTGCGCGACACGCCCGAAACGATCCAGGTTGCGGAGCGCGTCGTGATGGGGCTGGATATTCCGCAGTCCGAAGTCACGCTCGACGTGCAGGTCCTGGAAGTCAACATGAACGACAGCGTCGATCTCGGCGTCCAGTATCCGGGCCGCATTCAGTTCGGCGCGCTCGGCGGCGTCGACGGCGCCGTGCTGACGCTCGGCGACCTGCTGCGCGTGAACCGCGACCGGATCGGCGTATCGAGCGAATCCGGCGCATTGTCGCTTGCGATCGACATGCTGCAGAAGCAGGGCAAGACCAAGACGCTCGCGAATCCGAAGATCCGCGTGCGGAACATGGAGAAGGCCAACATCAAGATCGGCGAACGCGTGCCGATCGTGACGACCACGAATGCGAACGGCGTCGTCACGGAATCGGTCAGCTACCAGGACGTCGGCCTGATGCTGAAGGTCGAGCCGCGCATCAGCCTCGACGACGAGGTCAGCGTGAAGGTCAACATGGAAGTCAGCAGCATCCTGTCGAAGGAAACCACCAAGACCGGCCTGGTCGCCTATGCACTCGGGACGCGCAATGCGGAAACGCTGATGACCGCGAGAAACGGCGAAACGCAGATCCTCGCCGGTCTGGTCAAGCGCAACGAGATCGAGAACGTTTCGGGGCTGCCCGGCATGTCGGGCCTGCCCGTCGTCGGCCGGCTGTTCGGCTCGAACGCCCGCAGCAACGAGCGCTCGGAAATCGTGCTGCTGATCACGCCGCACATCGAGCGCAACCTCGACTTGCCGACGTCGGCGGTCACGACGTTCCTGTCCGGGACGGAGGCGCGCATCACGACCGAGGCGCTGACGCTCGAAGCCGCGCCCGTACCCGCGCGGACGGTATCCACGAGCGGCCCGGACCTCGATGCTTCGATCGAGCCGACCGTACCCGCCGCGCAACCGGATACGGACAAGGTCGCCGACGGCGCGCCGGAAGCGGATGCGGAAACGAAAGCGAAGACGGATGCGGATGCGCGTCCGGCCGGCGAGCCCGGCGCCGCCAAAGACACGGCGGGCGAGCGCGGTGCGCATGGCGGCGGCATGATGCGCGTGCGCGCGGAGGCGGCCGCCCGGCCGTCGGCGGTCGCGCCTGCGCTCGACGGACAGACGGCCGCTCCGGCCGCACAGCCGTCGACGGCCGAGGCCGTCGCCAAGGCGGACTCGCGCTTCGAACCCGCAGCGCCCGCATCGGCGAAGCCCGGGCTGGTGGCCATGCTGCGCTCGCTGATCGGCTCGCTGGTGTCCTTCGTTGCCTCCGTCCGGAGCGACGGCCTGCCCGGCGCGACCCTGCAAGCCGATGCGCCGGCGTGGCTGCCGCGCGCGGAGGGCTTCGCATGATCGCCCGCCGACGCGTTCGCGCGCGCGGCTTCACGCTGATCGAACTGATGGTCGCGCTGACGCTGCTTGCGCTGCTCGCAACGGTGGCCTTGCCGCTGACCGATCTCGTCAAGCGTCGCGCCGCCGAAGCCGAGTTGCGCCGCTCGCTGGTCGTGATCCGTTCGGCGCTCGATGCGTACAAGGCCGCGGCCGACGACGGACGGGTCGAGCGCAGCGCCGACGCCAGCGGCTATCCGCCGGACCTGCGCACGCTTGTCGAAGGCGTCGAGGACAAGACGTCTCCGGGCGGCGCGCGACTGTATTTCCTGCGCAAGATTCCCGCCGATCCGATGTGCGAATGCGACGGCAAGGCGGCCGACGAGATGTGGGAAACGCGCAGCTACGCAAGCGATCCCGCATCCTTTTCGTCCGGCGAGGACGTATTCGACATTCGTTCGACCAATCGCAAGGAGGGCCTCAATGGCATCCCGTACAACCAATGGTAGGCGAGCGCGGCGTGTCGCCGGCTTCACGCTCATCGAACTGCTCGTCGTCATGGCGATCATCGCGACGCTGACCGCGTTCGTCGCGCCCGGCTATCTGAAACAGGGCGACCGCGCCAGGGAAACGGTGCTGCGCCACAACCTGAACACGCTGCGACAGTCCATCGACGATTACCGGGCCGATAACGGTCGCAACCCGGATTCGCTCGACACGCTCGTCGCCAATCGCTACCTGCGCGAAGTGCCGCTCGACCCGGTGACGGGCAAACGCAATTCGTGGCTTCTGCTGGCCGGAGACGCCGGCGGCGTAGCCGACGTGAAGAGCGGCGCGAAGGGCCGCGCACTCGACGGAAGCGGCTATGAGACGTGGTAACCTGCGGCGGCGTCCACGCGCTCAACGCGGCATCGCGTATCTCGGCGTGCTGATGCTCGTCGCGGCGCTGGGCCTGGGAATGACCCAGGCAGCGCGCATCTGGAGCACCGTTCAGCAGCGCGACCGCGAAGCCCAGTTGCTGTTCGTCGGCGACCAGTTTCGCGCGGCGATCGCAAGCTACTACAATGCCGCAGGGCAGAACCGCTATCCGGCGTCGCTCGACGCCCTGCTGGAGGATCGCCGGACCTTGCCGACGCAGCGGCATTTGCGGCGCCTGTATGCCGACCCGCTGACCGGCTCGACTTCCTGGGGGCTCGTGAAAGCGCCGGACGGCGGGATCATGGGCGTGTTCAGCGAAGCGTCCGGCCGGCCGCTGAAACGCCAGGGGTTCCCGGTCCGCTACGAGGCCTTCGGCGATCGCGACACGTATGGCGAATGGACGTTTGCATATTTGCCGCCAGTGCCCGGCGACGGCTCCGCGAACGGAGCCGGCACGTCGACGGGCGCGGCGGCACACTGAGAGTGAAACGACATGATCGTTGCAATCCTGGAAGACAACGTGATGCAGGCGGGCGTCGTGGCCCGATGGCTCGAGAAGGCCGGCTACGAGATCGAGGTGCGTCACGATGGAGAAAGTTTTGTCGAGCTGGTGCGTTCCCGGCGTGTCGACGTGCTGCTGCTCGACTGGGACGTGCCCGGCATGTCGGGCATCGACGTGATGCGATGGGCGCGGGAATCGTTCGCCGATACGCTGCCGATCATCATGATGACGCAGCACGACGGCGAGGACGATATCGTCTTCGGTCTCAACAACGGCGCCGACGACTATCTCGTCAAACCGCTTCGAGAGCGCGAGCTGATCGCGCGCGTGAGCGCCCAGGTGCGAAAATATTATCCGGAAACCCGGCGACCGAAGCTCGTCGAGGTCGGCAAGTTCGCGCTCGACACGGGCAGGCATGTCGCGACCGTGGACGGCGAGCCGGTCGAACTCGCCCAGCGCGAATTCGATCTCGCGCTGATGCTGTTCGAAAGCGTCGGCCAGATCGTGTCCAAGGACATGATGATCAAGCAGATATGGGGCGTCATCGACCGCAAGTACGACGCGACGCTGGCCACCTATGTGAGCACGCTGCGCAAGAGTCTGGGACTGCGGCCGAAGAACGGGCTCATCATTTCGACGATATACAACTACGGGTACCGGCTCGAACGGACCTGACCCGCCGGCGGGCCCGCTTGGTTCCCGCGGCCGTCATGGAGACGGTCGCGGGGGTTTAGAAATCGTTCAGGTTCTTTTGCATCCTGCAACGCGGCCAAGATAATTCTCATCTTTGAGTCATGCCGATCAATCGGTCGGCAACAGATAAAGGATGTTGAATCATGTCTTCCGTTTCGCAGGTACACACATGGCGCCGCTCGCCGAGCGTCGACCGATACGATCGGCTTTCCCGCTCGCTGCACTGGGTATTCGCGGCCATCATTCTCTATACGATGGTTGCAGGCATCTCGCTTCATTTCATCACGCACCCGAAGATCTGGGCTTTCGTGTCGACGCTCAACATGTCGCTCGCGACGTGCCTGATCGTCCTGTTTCCGCTGCGGTATTTGTGGTCGTTCTTCCGCAGGACGCCGCCGGAGATTCGTTCGATTCCGGACAAGCAGCGCGCGATTGCGCATCTGGTCCATTCGCTCATTTACGCGCTGATCGCCGTCGTCCTGGTGAGCGGCTACATGATGGTGCCTGAAGGGTACTGGCTGTTCTGGACGGTATTCGTGAAAACGCCGTTCTCCGCCGGCCCGATTACCGAGCACTGGTTCGCACTGCACAAGGTTGCCTGCTACACGCTGGCCGCTCTGGTGGCGGCGCATGCCGGCGCCGCGCTGAAGCATCATTTCGTGTCGAAGAACGATGTCCTGAAGCGCATGCTTTGAAAACGATCGGGCCGGTCGCCTCGCCGATCAAGGCAAGGAACCGCGACGAGGCGTGGCGCAACCAGCCAGTACGGTAACGAAGGCCTTATGGCGAACGGAATGACGGCCGAAAGCGGCGGTTCGCGCCGTTGCCGAACACGAGCGTCGTGTAGGTATTGCCGTCGGCATCCTTGCCCGCCACCCGGTCGAGTTCGTACTCGAGATGGCGCATCGAGCTGAACAGGCCGATCAGCTTGCCGCTGCCGGCCTGTGCGAGCCGATCCTTCGCGGCCACGACCGTGTAGCCCTCCTCCTTCATCTCGTCGAGCAGGTTGCGACCGTCCGCGCGCCCGCGCTTGTCGGCCACCGGATCGAACGGCGTCCAGTGGTTGCGGCCCCCGCCCATCGGCACGTCGACGCCGTCGATTGAAAGAATTCGAAGGATTGATGAAAGGCAACGGCGAGGCGCCACGACCGGGCGCCCCGCTCGCAGCGGCATCAGCCCGCGTGTTCGGCAGTGACCCTGCGCACGGTCACGATGCGCGCGGGCGGTATGTTTGCCCACACGATCCGGCTGCCGCAGGCGACGAATGCCGGATCGCCGAACGGATGGCGGCCGGGCGGCCGCAGGTCGTACGTGAACTGAATCATCACGCCGTCGGCCGACAGCACGCGACGGCACTGGTCGACGATCGCCGTCACGTCCTGGCGCGGCAGCGTGCGCAGCGGCAGGCACGACACGATCGCGTCGACGCGCGCGTCGGGCGGCAGCAGCCGCTCGAGCTGCCGCGCGTCGCCCGACACGACCGAGATGCCGGGAAAGCGTCGCCGCAGATGCCGGACGAACGCCGGCGAACGCTCGACCACGACGAGCCGCCGTGGCGCGACGCCGCGTTCGAGCAACGCCGCGGTGATCGCGCCGGTGCCGCCGCCGAGCTCGACGACCAGCCCGTCGCCGTCCGGCACCGCGTCGGCCATCTCCCGCGCCAGCTGCCGCGAACTCGGGCACAACGCGCCCACCGCGGCCGGACGGCCGACCCACTCGCGCACGAACAGTGCCGAGACACGCCACGCGTTCGGCCACATCATGGGCGGCCCTCCCGCGGCTGCGCTGTCGGCCTCGACGTGCCGACGGCTTCGTTGAACAGGACTACGGCGACACGGGGCTTTGGCATGCGCATCCTCCTGGGCGAGGCGGTCCGCCGCAGGAAGAGCGACGTTCAAATCGATTCTAGGAAACGCAAACTTAAGGCGACGTGAAGATTGTCCCTGATTCCGCTGATCAATTCGTGCCGGATCGGCCGCCGGATGCGCGATCAGCGATCGATGCGCTACCGGAAGTGCGCGGGATCGCGCTCGCCGACGATCCTGGTCTGCCATACATCCTGCGCACAACGCCTACACACGATTACGGTACTCGACGCGCATAGGCGAAAGTCAGGCATAGCCGGCTGACTGAATGTTTTTCCGGCATTCCCGACCACCAGTCGTTGTCGACTGTACGGCCATTTCCGACAGCGATACCAACGTGCCAATGCGTGTTAGGGCATCGAAACATGCCCGTGCGTCGTGGTCGCCAAAACACCACATCACCGGGCTGAAGATCTTCGATCTTCGTAACCTTCGGCCAGCGGGACAACGTCGCATCGACAGCCGAGACTGAAGCAAGATTGCCGATCGGATGGCATGCAGCCCGGAAGATAGCGCTCACCGTGTACGCGCACGATAGCAATCCGGGAAATTCCAGGCCGAGATAGCTAGCGCGTGTCGCTACGGTCCAACGTTGTACGCCGTAGAGAGAACCATCTCGTAGAACAGCGTCGGGCGATGCGAGCGCAGCCCGCGTCAGACGCTGCGCGAGTGGCGGTTCGCATTGCCTCGACGACATCTCATTGTTCACCGCATGTGCGCTACCGCTTACCAAAGCCTGCGCCGCCAATGCGGCGGCACAAAGGCGCATCACTGCGCTCACTCGATAGCTTGGCATTATCACCATCCGACGCACCGCATTCGAAACAATCCTGATGTATTCATGCATGTGTACCCGTCCATTTAAGCGCGATTCTTCTAAATCGACTCGCTTCCTACGTCCGCCACAATAGCTTCAGACGATACCGGGTCACAAGAATTCACTCTGAACCACACCGGTTTTTGTGGAGGCTCGGATTCAAGGAACTGCACCGTACCAACGAGATCCTCGAGCTGGCGAGCGGGTGTTCGACCAGGCTGAGCTCGACCGCCGTTTCAAGTCCTGAAGGCCTCCATTGATCGGCATCGCGACACCTTCGGCGTCGAGCCGATCTGCAAGGTCTTGCGGATTGTCCCGTCGGGCTACCGACGCCATGCCGCACGGCTTCGGAATCTGTCCAAACGCCGCGCCCGCCGGAACGGGTCAACTGACAGTTCAACGCTGGGCGACCGAATCAGCCTTGGGCGCCGCGATTGGAGCGCAGCGGCAATCCTGGTCGTGCTTTGCGTTGCCAGTGCGCGCTGCACAACGCCTGGCAGATCAGGTCCGCGCTGATCCGCCCGGACATCGACCTGCCGGCGACGCGCCGATCGAACAATTTTGGCGCCACCGGCAGGCGGTGTGTGTCGAATCCGTCGTCACCCGAAACGGGCGCTTGAAGACCGGGCGTAGTCCCTGGCGTTGCGGGCTGCGACGCACGCGTTCTGCGCTCGCCTGCCGCCCCGGTCGTAACGCGATACTAACCGGGTATGTGGGCTCGAATCGCACGGCTACCGCAACGCCATTCGCGCTTGCATCCGAGCCGTGTGGAATAGCGACACACGCTCAGCACTGCACGGCGATCGGCACCTGCTCCGCCAAGAAGTCGACGAATGTCCGGATCGATGGCAGCAATCCGCGTCGCGACAGCATCAGGAGGCTGATTGTCGACCGGCCCGCGATCCAGTCCGGCAAGACGCGCACAAGTTGCCCCCGCCCCACCTCCGAACGCCCCACGTAGCCGGGTAACGCGACAATGCCCATGCCGTGACAGGCCGCAGCTTTCAGCGTCGTCATGTCGTCACTGCAGAGCAGCGCCTTGAATGGCACGGTCTCAACCTGATCCGGGCGCGCCGCATGACTCAAGCGCCATTCGCTCACATCCTGAATGCCGCCAAACGCTATGCCGTCGTGCGATGCGAGATCGGCGGGCGTATCGGGCACGCCCCTGCTCCGCAAATAGTCCGGCCCCGCGAACAAGTGCCAGGATGCTTGCGCGATCACCCGTTGTACCAGCGTGGAGTCCGGCAACGGGTCGACGTGCGCGCGCAGGCACAGGTCGAATCCTTCCTGAAGCAGATCGACCTGCCGGTTGGACGCATGCTGAACGATTCTCACATGCGGATGATCGATCATGAATTTGGGAATCAGGTCGGCGAGCAGCAGCTGCGCCGTCGCGACCGAACACGAGAAGCGGATGATCCCGCTGGGCTCCGCCATCCGCTGTCGCACCACGTTCTCCGCCGCCTCCGCCTCGATCAGCATGGCAACCGCATGCTTGTAAAAGGCCTCGCCGACTTCCGTGACATCAAAGCCTCTCGACGTGCGTTGAATCATGCGGGCGCCGAGCGCCGTTTCCAACCCATGGATGCGCCGGCTGAGACTTGACTTGGCCATGCCGAGTGCGCGCGCCGCCGCCGTGATGCCTTTGTTCTCCACCACTTGCACAAAGTAATAGACGTCGTTCAGATTCAGCATATCTCTGCGTGGCTCCGGGTTCCATCAGGCGTGATCATATCGTGATCCGAATCATCGATCCCGAGTTGACTCGATCGATGCAGCAATAATTCGACGCGCAGGTTCAAGCTCGTCCGATTTCATACCGCGGCGGCGATCGGACGCTGCGCGCATTGGCGGTTCATCGCAAGTTCGTTGCAAAAATTCGAACTTATCGTTCGCGTGAGCGGCACTTCCTCCCGTCATGTACCCCGCTCTAGACTGTCCCACTACATCGGCTCGTCGCGCATGCCCGTTCCGCAAGGAAGCCCTATCCAGACGCATCTGCCTGACGACCACAAACCGCCTGCTCTCCGACAAGGACCTTTTCAGATGCCGGATCAACTCAATCGCCGCGAACTGACTCGTCGCCTCGACGCCGTCACCGATCATGCAATCCGCAACAAACGCGTGCTCGGCACGGTGCTGATGGTGGCGATCGACGGCGAGACCGTCTATCGCCGGGCGGCGGGGTTGGCTGACCGGGAGACGAATACGCCGATGAGCGAAGACGCCATCTTTCGCCTGTCTTCGGTCACCAAACCGCTGACGAGTGCGGCGATCATGGTTCTGGTGGAACGCGGCGTGATCGCGCTGGATCATCACGTCACACGATACCTGCCCGAATTCCGCCCGCGTCTTGCCGACGGCACCGCGCCGGACATCACCTTGGGGCACTTGCTGACACATACGTCCGGGCTCGGCTATCGCTTTCTCGACGTGGCCGGCGGGCATTACGATCAGGCCGACATTTCCGACGGGCTCGATCAACCCAACCTGAGTCTCGACGAAAACCTGCGGCGACTGGCCAGCGTTCCGCTGCGCTTCGCGCCCGGCGAGCGATGGAATTACTCGCTCGGACTGGACGTGCTGGGCGCGGTGATTGAGCGCGCCACCGGGGAGTCGTTTCCGAACGCGATGCACCGGCTCGTTACATCCCCCCTCGGCCTCGACGATCTCACGTTCCACGTCGACAAATCCAGGCGTCTTGTCAAACCGTATGTCGACGGCCATCCCGATCCCGTCGCCATGACCGACGAATCGATCGTTCCCGCCTATGCAAACGCCATTCGCTATGCGCCCAGTCGAATTCATTACAAGGATTCCTACCCGTCAGGCGGGTGCGGCATGGCGGGTACGGCAGGCGACATCCTGCAATTTCTTGAAGTGATCCGCAAAGGCGGCGCGCCGATCCTTCAACGCTCGACGGTCGAAGACATGATGCGTGACCATGTCGGTCCGCAGGCCGGAACGCAGGGACCCGGCTGGGGTTTCGGCTACGGGTGGGCCGTGTTGTCGGACGCCGCCGCATCGGATTCCCCCCAGTCACCGGGCACGCTTCAGTGGGGAGGTGTCTATGGCCACAACTGGTTCATCGACCCGCTCAAGCGTCTCACCGTCGTCAGCCTGACGAACACGACGTTCGAAGGCATGTCCGGCGCCTATCCAAACCGGATACGCGATGCGCTGTATGCCTAGGGTCTGCCCGATCTCATGCGTTCAAGGGAGCGTTTATGACCAAGCGACGTGAAGTACCCGGCATCCGGCCTTATGACGGGCCGGCCGGCGGATGGGGCGCGCTGCGCGCGACGGCCAGGGCGATACGCCTGCAGATGGAGACGATCGAAGCGCCCGTCACGCTGCTCCGGACCAACCAGCCGGACGGCTTCGATTGTCCCGGCTGCGCATGGCCGGACAAGGAGCATGGTTCGACGTTTCAATTCTGCGAGAACGGCGCAAAGGCGGTGACCTGGGAAGCGACGACCAAACGCGTGCCGCCCGAATTCTTCGCGAGCCACACGGTCTCGTCACTGCGCGCATGGCGCGATTTCGATCTGGAAGACCTGGGAAGACTCACGCATCCGATGGTGTACGACCGCACCAGCGATACGTTCCGGGCAATCGACTGGAATACCGCCTTCTCCCGTATCGGCGCGATCCTGAACCGTCTCCCGAACCCCGATTCCGTGGAGTTCTACACGTCGGGCCGGGCCTCCAACGAAGCGGCCTTCCTGTACCAGCTCTTCGCGCGGGAATACGGCACGAACAATTTCCCGGATTGCTCGAACATGTGCCACGAACCGACCAGCGTCGGCCTGCCGAAATCGATTGGCATCGGCAAAGGCACGGTGTCCCTGGCCGATTTCGACCAATGCGAACTCATCATCTCGATGGGCCACAATCCGGGCACCAATCATCCCCGCATGATGGGCACCCTGCATGAAGCATCGCGACGCGGCGTGCCGATCGTCGTGTTCAATCCGCTTCGCGAGCGTGCGCTGGAGCGCTTCGAGGATCCGCAAAATCCGCTCGAGATGGCGACCTACGGTTCCGCGCGGATTGCCTCGACCTATTTGCAGGTGAAAGTAGGCGGCGACACCGCCGCGCTCAAGGGGGTGATGAAGGCGCTCCTTGCGCTGGATGCGGCGACCGGCGAGGTCCTGGATCACCGTTTCATCGCGGAGCACACCCAGGGCATCGCCGCCCTGGTCGACGATCTCGACACCACCGAGTGGGCCGAGATCGAGGTGGCGAGCGGCCTGACTCGCGCCGATCTCGAGAGCGTGGCCGCGCTTTACGCCAAGTCCAAGGCCACGATCGTCACCTACGGCATGGGCATCACGCAGCACAACAAGGGCACGTCGAACGTCCAGCAGATCGTCAATCTGCTGTTGTTGCGCGGCAATATCGGCAAGCCGGGGGCAGGCATCTGTCCGTTGCGCGGACACTCGAATGTCCAAGGCAATCGCACGGTTGGCATCACCGAGCAACCGAGCACCACGTTTCTCGATCGGATCGAACACGCATTCGGTTTCAAGCCGCCTCGACAGCATGGGCACGACGCCGTGAAGGCCATGCAGGCGATCATCGCCGGTGAGTCTAAGGCGCTGCTCTGCCTGGGCGGGAATTTCGCGGTCGCGCTACCTGACCCGGATCAATGCTTTCCCGCCATGCAGCGACTCGAATTGAGCGTGCATCTCGGCACCAAATTGAACCGGTCGCATCTGCTGGTTGCGAAGGAAACGTTTCTGCTGCCTTGCCTCGGCAGGACGGAAGCCGATATCCAGACCAGCGGGCGTCAAGCCATCACGGTCGAAGACTCCATGTCGATGGTGCACGCGTCGCAGGGGAAACTCAAACCCGCGTCGGAACACCTGCTGTCGGAGCCGGCCATCATTGCCGGCATCGCCAGTGCCACGCTGCCGGACAGCAAGATCCGGTGGCAAGCACTGATCGAAGACTACGACCGCATCCGGAACCTGATCGAGCGCGTGCTTCCGGAGTTCGCGAACTTCAACGCCCGCATCAAGACGCCCGGCGGGTTCCGATTGCCGCTCCCGCCGGCGGAACGCATCTGGCCGACAGCCTCCGGAAAGGCGGAATTCTTCGTGTTCGACGGTCTCGCCGAGGATGACGACGTCGCTGACGAGGGCATGTTGAGACTGGCCACGATCCGCAGCCACGACCAATACAACACCACGCTCTACACGATGGACGATCGGTATCGTGGCGTCTTCGGCCGGCGCGACATCCTCTTCATGAATGAACGCGATCTCACGTCGCGCGGGCTCGAACACGGCGATCTCGTTGACATCGAAACCCTCTCAGCGGACCGAACGCGCCGCATGGAAGGTCTTACGGTGGTCGCATACGACATCGCCCCGGGTTCCGTGGCGGCCTACTATCCGGAAGCGAACAAGCTGGTTCCGCTCGATTACGTGGACAAACAGAGCGGGACTCCATCGTACAAGTCGGTGCCGGTCCGGATCGTTCGCTCGCTGTCGAACGCGCCTCGCGAGACCGCCGCAGAATCGACCTGACCATAAACGAGACGCCACGCGCCGACATGGCGCCGGGCATTGTCGATCGCACGATATCAATCAATCTTTCACGAGAATCTCCCAACCATGCGCTACCTCTCTTTCGACAAGCAACAGGACAACGTGCTGCTGATCGCACGCGTGCTGATGATGGTGTTGTTCGTCATGTTCGGCTGGCAGAAGCTGATCGGCTTCTCCGGCACCGTTGCGTATATGGGGTCGACAGGCGTGGCCGTGCCGACGCTCGCGGCGGTGATTGCGGTGGTGATGGAGTTCGTGGCCGGGCTGCTGATCGTGGCCGGCTTCTACACGCGGCCGGTGGCGTTGCTGCTCGCGCTTTACACGCTCGGCACCGCCTTCATCGGTCACCCGTACTGGACCATGACGGGTGCCGACCAGTATGCAAACCAGATCAATTTCTACAAGAACGTCAGTATCGTGGGCGGTCTGTTGGTGTTGATCGTCTCCGGCCCCGGCCGCTTCTCGATCGATCGCCACTGATGGAAACCGTATGCGATCCATTACGGATCGCCCGCCAGATTAAAAAATTTCCCAATACTTATAAGCTATTGAGAAATTCATGATTAGGTCCGTTGGATTTCTCGATGGTTCGTAAAATTTTTATTTTGTTTTACTTATCAACCCGTTCCGACAGCCCCCGATCGCATACGAAATCCTTTTACGCAGCAACCTCGTGGTCAAGACGAGGCCCCCTCCGGCAACCCGCCAGGAGCACTCCATGACGCTTTCGCTTCAAGTCAACCTGCGGACGCACACCGTCGTAGCAGCGCCCGATACGCCGTTGCTCTACGTGCTGCGCAACGACCTCGCCCTGAACGGCCCCAAATTCGGCTGTGGACAGGCGCAATGCGGCGCATGTACCGTGCTGATCGGCAAAACCGCGGTGCGCTCCTGCGTCTTTCCGGTCGGAGCCGTGGGCGACGCGCCCGTGACGACCATCGAAGGTCTCGGTTCGCGAGCGAAGCTGCATCCGGTGCAGCAAGCATTCATCGACGAACAGGCGGCCCAGTGCGGCTACTGTTCGAGCGGGATGCTGATCGCCGCGAAGGCGCTGCTGGATGCCAATCCGAACCCCGACGAGGCGACGATCCGCCGCGAGATGTCGGGCATGCTGTGCCGCTGCGGCGCGCATAACCGTATTGTCCGCGCGATCCTGCGCGCCGCGCGGGAGATGCGCGCATGAACGTCGCCAAACTTACCCGCCGCGACTTCGGCAAATTTGCGGGCGCGCTCGTCGCCACCTTCACGCTCACCCCATTGAGCGCACTGCCCCAACCGGCCGGCAGCGCGGCGCAACCGGCACTGCCAATCAGCCTGCGAACGAACCGCCGGCTCGATGGCTGGATCCGCATCGACGAACATGGCGCCATCACGGTTTTCACCGGCAAAGCCGAACTCGGCCAGGGCATCCTCACAGCGCTCGCGCAAATTGCCGCGGACGAACTCGACGCGGATCTCGCCCGGGTGCAGATGGTGTCGGCCGACACGACGCGCAGCCCGAACGAAGGCTACACATACGGCAGCCAGTCGATCGAGCAAAGCGGTGCCGCCCTCCGGATCGCCGCCGCCCAGGCCCGCGCGACGCTGCTTCAGCAGGCGTCGATCCGCCTCGGCGTGCCCGTCGGCACGTTGCGGACCGAAAACGGCCGCGTACTGGCCGCCGGCGGCCGCGCCGTCAGCTACGGCGACCTGGTCGCGGGCAAGCGCGATCTGCTCGACCTCGAAGTGACGGCGAACGTCGTGCCGAAACGCCCCGCCGACTTCCGTCTGGTCGGCAAGGCGATACCGCGCCTCGACCTGCCCGGCAAGTTCACCGGCGAGGCCGCCTACGTACAGGATCTGCGCATGCCCGGGATGCTGTTCGGCCGAGTCGTCAGGCCCCCGCGCGCAGGTGTCAGACTGCTCGCGCTCGACGACGCACGCGTGCGCGCTCTGCCGGGCGTTATTGCCGTGGTGCGCGACGGGAATTTTCTCGGCGTCGTCGCGCAGCGCGAGGAACAGGCGATCGCCGCGCGCGGCGCACTGGCCGCCGCCGCGCAATGGAGCGACGACGGCACCGCCCTGCCCGACGCAAATGCGCTGCCCGAGGCCTTGCACCGCTGGCGCAGCGAAGACAGCATCGTTGCGTCGGTCGGCCAGGAGATCGCGCCACCCGCCGACGCCAGGCATTTCGAGGCGACCTATTCGCGGCCGTACCTGTCGCAGGCGTCGATCGGGCCGTCCTGCGCGGTAGCGCTGCTGAACGACGCGCACCTGACCGTCTGGTCACATACGCAAGGCGCGTTTCCGCTACGCGGGGATCTGGCAACGGTGCTCGGCATGCCGGTCGCCGCCGTCGACGTCGTGCATACGGCAGGCTCGGGCTGCTACGGCCATAACGGTGCGGACGACGCCGCGCTCGACGCGGCCTTGCTCGCGCGTCAGGTGCCCGGCCGGCCGGTCAAGCTCCAATGGATGCGTGACGACGAATTCGCATGGTCCCCGATCAGCCCCGCGATGGCGATTCAGGTGAAGGCTGCTCTGTCGAACGATGGCCGCATCGTCGACTGGCAATACGAGCTGTGGAGCAACACCCATGCGGCGCGACCAGGCCAGAAAGGCGGGATCAATCTGCTTGCCGCCTGGGATCTCGCGAGGCCGTTCTCGCCGACGCCGCCGCTGCATATTCCGCAGCCGTACGGAAACGGCGACCGCAACGCGGTGGCCGTCTATGACCTGCCGCGCCAGCGCGTCGTCAATCACCTGCTGCTCGACGCGCCGATCCGCACCAGCTCGCTGCGCACGCTGGGCGCCTACGCGAACGTGTTCGCGATCGAATCGTTCATCGACGAGTTGGCCGCCGCAACCGGCATCGATCCCGTTGCATTCCGCCGCGCGCACCTGAGCGACCCGCGTGCGCTGGCCGTACTCGACGCATGCGCGCGGCGCGCCGGCTGGCGCGCTGGCGCGCGAGGCGACGGACACCGCGGACGCGGTCTCGCCTACTCGCGCTACAAGAACATCCAGGCCTACGCAGCCGCGGTCGTCGAGGTCGAGGTCGATCGCGAACGCGGTATCGTCAAGGTGACGCGCGTCACGATGGCAGCAGACGTCGGGCGCGTGGTCAACCCGGACGGCACAAAAAGCCAGATCGAAGGCGGCATCGTGCAGGCGTTGAGCTGGTCGTTGAAGGAACGCGTAGCATTCGACCGACGCAAGATCACGACGCGCGCCTGGGCCGACTACCCGATCCTGAGGTTCGACGAAGTACCGCCGATCGATATCGAGCTGATCGATCACCCCGACGAAGCATCGCTGGGCGCGGGCGAGTTCTCGGTCGGGCCGGCGGCGGCGGCACTGGCCAATGCAATCGCGCATGCGACGGGCCGCCGCATCCGGGATCTACCGATCACGCCCGATAAGTTACGCGGTGCATTTGCGTGATCCCGCCGTTCGGAACAATGCCGTTCCGCTCACTGGAGCGCGTTATTCACGTCACAAGGAGTTGGAAAAGCGGAGACCGTCCTCGACCTGTGTCCAGGATGACGAATTGGACCTTATAGCGCCTTATCTGACGTTTATGAAAGATGAACCGCCCCTTCACGATAAAGGCGATGCACGCGCTTGCGATTCGCATGAATGCCTTCGCGCTCCACGATTGCATGCAGCCGCCGGTAGCCGACCGGAAGCAAGTCATCCGGTGCCGGCCACGCGGCCGGCACTGGACACTCACCCAGACCTGTTCTAGATCAGTTTCGCAGCCTCATCGGCCGAGACCAGACGGCCGAGCTTGCCGAATTCGTGAAGATCGCCGAAGACCTCGATGCGAATCGACTGGTCGATTCCACCCACTTTCAGGGCATCGAATCCATTCGCGTCGATCAGTTTCGCCACTGCGTCTCCCGCTGCCGCGTCGTCCGCCGCATAGAATTCGACGGCCCGCGTCGGGCGACGATTCGCACCCGACGTCAGCGACGCCGCGCCCAGGGTGCCGAACGCCTTGACGAGCCTCGCACCGACCGGCAACAGGCTGGCGAGGACTTGCCCCGACGACTGATCTTCCGGGAGGATTTTCTTGAAGCCACCCGCGTTGTCGGGTGCAATCGGATTCGAGGTATCGACGACGATCTTGCCAGCCAGTTGCGCGCCGTGGGTTTCGAAATAGCGTTTGATGACGTCGAACCAGACCGCGAAGATGACGATGTCCGCCCGGTCGATGGCCTGATCGAGCGTTGCATGCGTCACCCGTTCTCCCAACGTGTCCGCCAACTGCTTCGCCTTATCCTCGTCGGCATCCGCGATAATCAACGAAACCCCGCCGGCGACGAGGTTCTTCGCCAGACGCGACCCGATGTTCCCCAGGCCGATGATTGCAACATGTTCCATTCCCTTCTCCTGATAACAAACGTTTCCGCACATTTGCACGACATCCGTTTCCGCTCGTCAAAGCGACGCGCCCCCGAACGATCGATACCTCGAAACGAAACGTGTCCTCCGTATTCGCGAAGCTATAGCCCGAACAGCCGGGCGGCGTTGTCCCGCCCGATCTTTTGCCGGTCGTTTTCGCTAAGCAATGCGTGATCGAACCACTGGCTCGCGGTAGTCATGCTCTCGTAGGGATAATCGGCCGAAAACATCACGCGATCCGTTCCGACCTCGCTGATCGCGTTGAACAACCCCTTGGTGTGAAAGTGACCGGCCGTGGTGATGTAGAAGTTCTCGCTGAAATACTCGCTCACCCGCCGCTTTGCCCTGCCCAGCCCCGCCCCTTCGCGCTGCATGTCGAGCCGATGTTCGAGGCGCGGCAGCATGAGCGGCAAGCCCTCGCCGAGATGGCCGAGGATGATCTGGATGTTCGGGTACTGATCGAACAAGCCGCTCAGCATCAACCGGATCGCATGCGTCGCCGTTTCATGAGCGAAGCCCCAGGCCGACCCCACCAGCGACTCGTATCCTGCATAGATGCGTTGCTGAACCGGCAGCGGCTCCCTCGGATGCAAATACACGGGTACATTCAGCGTCGATACCCGTTCCCAGAACTCCCATACCGGTTCTTCGTCGAGGTACTGCGCGGTGTCGCGATCGCCGATATTCGTGTACCCGTTGATCAACGCCCCTTTCATGCCCAATTCCACGACCGCACGTTCAAGCTCATCCGCCGCGGCCCGCGGAGACTGAATTGCCACCGTCGCGAATGCCTTCAGGCGACCGGATCGATGAGAGGAAAATTGCTCCACGATCTGGTCATTCGTCTTCCTGGCGAAATCCACGGCCTGCCCTACATCGAGAATGGACTGTGCGCCGGGTGACGTCAGCGAGAGGATCGCGATATCGATACCGTTCGCATCCATGTCGCTCAAGCGCGTATCCACGTCCAGCAGCCTCGCATCGACATCTTCCATGTAGGCCTTGCCATTGCGAGCCGCTTCACCCGCGGCATCCCACAGGCCGTTATTCAACTCGGTCGTCAGGTGCTCCTCGAGCACGATTTTTCCTTTCATGACACATGTCCTGTATTCAACGTGATGTGTTTGTACTCGACGAAATCGTCGATCGCGGCGACACCGTTCAGGCGTCCAAGACCGGATTGCTTATAGCCTCCTTCCTCGAATTCGTCGTAGACCTTCGCCCAATCGTTGATCCAGACCGTACCCGCCTGCAGCGCGCGGGCAACCCGCATCGCCCGGTGAACCTCCTGCGTCCAGACTCCGGCCGCCAGACCGTATTCGCTGTCGTTCGCGAGCGCCACCGCCTCTTCTTCCGTATCGAAAACCTGCAAGGTCAACACCGGACCGAATACCTCCTGCTGCACGATCGGCAGCTTCGGGTCGGTCACCTCCAGCAGCGTGGGCCGATAGAACGCACCCTTTGCGAGCACGCCCTCCCGAACCGGTCCGCCGCGAGTAATCACCCGTGCACCCGCCGCGATGGCCTGCTCGACCATCGCATCGACCCGCGCCACGTTCGGCTTGTCGATCAGCGGCCCCATGTCACTGGCCGGATCGGCGGCGGGCCCCACGCGGACCGCCTCGAGTCGCCTGGAAAGCCCTTCGCGTACTTGCGCCGCAACGCCGCGCTGTACCAGCAACCGCGAACCCGTCATGCAGAACTGACCGGCAAAGACTGTCAGCGATTTCTCGAGAATCGGAAGTACCGCGTCCAGATTGGCGTCGTCGAATACCAGATGCGGCGTCTTCCCGCCCAGTTCCAGTCCGACGCGCTTGATGCGCTGTGCAGCCACCGCCGAAATCGCCCTGCCGGTCGCCGTCGACCCGGTGAAGCTAATCACCGGCACCGCGGGCGACGCGACCAGCAGCTTCGCGCCTTCGGCGCCAGACTCGTTGAACAGGTTGATCACGCCGCGCGGCAAGCTGGGGGCTTCGGAGATGACGCGCGCCACCAGCGAGTTGGTCTGGGCCGTCTGCCCCGGCATCTTGATGGCCGTCGTGACGCCCGCCGCCAGCGCCGGTCCCAGCGAGCGGATCAACAGCACGACCGGCGAATTCCAGGGCACGATGATCCCGGCGACGCCCATCGGTTCGCGCACCACCACCGACAACACATCCGGTCTCGGCGTGCCGCTGTGACCACGCTCCGCACGCGCCAGCGCTGCGTAGAAACGCAACTTCGACGGCACCATCGTGACCTCGAAGCGCGCCTCCGCCCTGACCTTGCCGTTTTCCAGCGCCAGTTGTTCGATCAGGGCTTCCTCGTGCCGCTCGAATGACGCGGCCAGTTCGTCGAGCACCTTCGCGCGCAGCGACGCGTCGTGTTTCCAGTTTCCCGTGTCGAACGCCTTCCTCGCCGAGGCGATCGCCAGTTCGGCCACCGCTTCGCCGCCATCCGCGTATCTGCCGATGACCGTTCCGCTTGCCGGATCGACCGAATCACGGTGCGTCCCGGAGTCGATCCAGGCGCCGTCGATCCAATGCAGGGCTGTCGTGATCGCCATGATCGGATCCCCTGCTCAGGCGTAGTGCCGAGCGATATGCTCGGCGACCGCGATCGTGGTGACATTGGTCGCCACCGAGATGGCGTCGGGAAAGATCGACGCATCGACCACGCGCAAGTTCGATACGCCGTGGACGCTGCCCTGCAGATCCACCACCGCCCCGTTGTCGCCGATACCGCCCATCGGGGCCGTCGACGTTGGATGATGATAGGTGTCGAGCGTTGCCTTGATCGAATCGAGCATCTCCTGATCCGTGCGCGCGTGGATGCCGGGCGCCAGTTCGGAATGAATCAGGAGAGACAGGGGTTCGGTTTGACCAATCCGCCGCGCGATCTTGACGCCGTCGAGCAACCGGGCGCGGTCGCCGGGATCGGCGAGGAAGTTGAGGTCGATGCGCGGTGCTGTCTCCGGATTCCGGTCGACCAGGCTGAGCCGGCCCACCGACAGCGGACGCGTGAGCGCGACCGCCAGCACGAAACCGACCTTCGTCGGGCTCTGATCATGGGGAAACAGATGCGTGGCGGTCACGTGGAGATCGAGATCCCCGGGCTTCGCCTGCTTGCTGCGCGTCCACAGCTTCGCGCCGATCACCGGCGACTGCGCACCTATCCTGTCCGGGTGCGCGGCGTACGCGTTGTAATAGAACGGATGGTCCTTCAGGCGCTGGCCGACCGGCAAATCCGCCACCACGGGAATGCTCAACGCGCGCAGATCCGCGCTCGGGCCGATCCCCGAACGCAGCAGGATGGCTGCGCTGCCATAAGCGCCGGCGCTGAGAATGAGTTCTCCTGCATGGATTTCCTCGCCATTCGCCAAACGCACGCCGATGGCCTTCGTACCGTCGAACAGGACCCGATCGACCAATGCGTTGCCGCGAATTTCCAGGTTGCTCCGGTCGCGGACTTCGTTATCCAGATACGCGATACCGGTATTGACGCGGACCCCGTTGACGATATTCATCGGGTAGGGACCGACGCCATGCGCATCTGGCCCGTCGAAATCGTCTATCGGCTGGAATCCATTTGCGATCGATGCGTCGATGAATGCGCGCTGCATGGGCGTGATGTCATCGCGCTCGAGTTGACGGACCGGCAACGGACCGTTGCGGCCATGCAGCGCATCCGCGCCGCCGACGCGGTGCTCCAGTTTCTTGAAGGCCGGCAGGACATCTTCATACGACCAGCCTGCCAGCGCCCAGTTATCGAAATCCTGCGGTCTTGCTCGAATGGCCACCGAACCATTGACAGCCGAACTTCCGCCCAGGACCTTGCCTCGAAAGGCGCCGATCGGATGTTCGACGAAGCCGGGCTCTGATCGATAACCCCAATCATGTCCGGTCGCGGCGCCCAATTGGTCGCTGTTCGCGACCGCATGTGGATAGCCCCAGGCGTCATACGCGGCGCCGGCTTCGAGCAACAACACGCGCCGATTCGCGGTCTCGCTCAGGCGCCGCGCCAGCACCGCGCCTGCCGACCCTCCACCCACAATCAAAACGTCGACCACATGTGCTACCGGACTCTTGATATCGGCTTTGCTCATCGGGCTTTCTCCTTGGATTCGGTTATCTGAATGCAGATTAACCCGAGGCAAGGTGATTTCCCGGACGCAATACCAGAACTATCGGTTCGAATTACGGCAACCTAAAGCTCGTTGCAATCGCAAGGGTTCGGGCACGCGAAATCGCGTAGAAGCCGGCAACCGGCCATCGTCGATCGCATTCGTCGTGGCTGCACTGGGCGAAACCGGCAAGCCGCCACGAGTGTGGGCTTCAACGTCGCCGCATCCGCTACGGAGCGCCTCGAGTGCAAGATGGCGCTTGAGCCACAGGCGACGGATCTGATCGGTAGGGAGTGGTAGAAATTGCGTCTGCGGCCCGGCACGCGCCCCAGGTTTCCGCCTCGGGCAGATAAACCGCTTCGAGCGGCGTGCGCTGCTCACGCAGCCGCGCGTCGCCGAAAAACGGATGCGCGAGCAGCAATACATCGAACCAGATGGCCGACAGCGTGTGCAGGTCGGATGCCTCGTAGGCACGAATCTCGATTGCCTTCTTGTCGTATTGTTCGATTCGTCCCGCACCGACGAACGCCCCCCGGCGCGCTCGTCCGTGCGGTGCGCCGCGCGCGCTGCCCGAAGCACCGCGCACGGCACCGCATTACCGCAGGTTGGTTCTCGCCAGCTCGACGATCTCGTCGCCGCGCCCGCTGAGAATCGCGCGCAGCATGAACAGGCTGAAGCCCTTCGCATGCGCGAGTTCGATCTTCGGCGGCATCGCAAGCTCGTACTTCGACGTGACGACGTCGACGACAGCCGGCCCGTCGTGCGCGAACGCCATGCGCAGCGCTTCCTCGACGTTCTCCGAATGCTCGACGCGCACGCTGAAGATGCCCGCGCCCTTCGCGATCGCCGCGAAGTCGGTCGGGCTCAGGTCGACGTTCGTGTCGAGATAGCCGGCCGCCTTCAGTTCCATCGACACGAAGCCGAGCAGGCTGTTGTTGTACACGACGATCTTGATCGGCAGCTTGAGCTGGCGTGCGGTGAGCAAATCGCCGAGCAGCATCGACAGCCCGCCGTCACCGGACAGCGATACCACCTGCCGCCCCGGATGCGCGCCCTGCGCGCCGAGCGCCTGCGGCATCGCGTTCGCCATCGAGCCATGATTGAACGAGCCGTGCAGTTGCCGCTTGCCGTTCATCGTCAGGTAGCGCGCGGCCCACAGCGTCGGCGTGCCGACGTCGGCGGTGAAGATCGCGTCTTCCGCCGCGACTTCGTCGACGATCTTCGTCAGGTATTGCGGGTGGATCGCGCGGCCCGGCGGCTCGGCCACCGCGAGATCGTCGAGCCCCTTGCGCGCCGCCGCGTAATGCTTCAACGCGTTCTCGAGGAAACGCCGCTGCGTCTTGCGCGTGAGGCGCGGCAGCAGCGCCGCGATCGTTTCCTTCACGGTGCCGACGAGGCCGAGCGCGAGCGGCGCGCGATGCCCGAGCTGCGAGCCCTTCCAGTCGATCTGCGCAACCTTCGCGTTCGACGGATAAAACGGCCGGTACGGGAAATCCGTGCCGAGCATCAACAGCGTGTCGCACGACTCCATCGCGTGATAGCCCGAGCTGAAGCCGATCAGCCCCGTCATCCCGACGTCGAACGGATTGTCCCATTCGACGAACTGCTTGCCGCGCAGCGCATGCACGACCGGCGCGCCGAGCGTGTCGGCCAGCGCGACCACTTCATCGTGCGCACCCTGCGTGCCGCTGCCGCACAGCAGCGTCACCGCATCGGACGCGTTGAGCAGCGCCGCGAGCCGGTCGAGATCGGCGTCGGCCGGCAGGATCGACGGCGGCGCCGATTCGCTCCACGCCGGCAGCTCGTCCGGGCCGTCGCCGAGCGCGATGTCGCCCGGCAGCACGATCACCGCGACGCCGCGCTCGTCGATCGCGGTGCGCATCGCGCGCGCGAGCACGCGCGGGAACTGCGATGCGTTCGTCACGAGCTCCGCGAAGTGACTGCATTCGCGGAACAACTCCTGCGGATGGGTTTCCTGGAAGTAGCCGAGGCCGATCTCGGTCGACGGAATGTGCGCGGCGATCGCGAGCACCGGCTGGTGATTGCGGTGGCAGTCGTACAGCCCGTTGATCAGGTGCAGGTTGCCGGGGCCGCAGCTGCCCGCGCACACCGCGAGCCGCCCGGTCGACGCGGCATCCGCGCCGGCCGCGAACGCGGCGCTTTCCTCGTGCCGCGTATGCATCCAGCGGATCGAGCCGATCTGGCTCAGGCTGAACGACAGGCCGTTCAGGCTGTCGCCCGTCACGCCCCAGATGCGCTCGACGCCCGCTGCCGCCAGCGTCTTCGCCAGGTATTCCGCCATCGTCTGTCTTGCCATGATGCCCTCACTGTTGATGGATCGAGACACGCATGAACCGACCGTGCGCTCGAACACACGCGCCGACCGGACGAGCATACGCGATTGACCCGCGCCCCGTCGTGACGACGCGGGCGGGCCGACTGCCGTATGAGGCGCCGCCGCGCGATTCGTTCGATCCGGCGCGGCTCGCACGGCAGGCGTCATGGTTCCGTCACCGTTCCGTCAGCGAACGGACAGGCACGCGGACCGCGCTCAACTCCAGTCGGACGCCGCCTCGTCCGGATCGACGAGCGTCAGACCCGCCGCCGGCAACGGCAACGCGGTCTTGTAGCGCACCTGCTTCAGCGAACCGCAGCGCGACGGGATGGCAGCCGAGCGGCGCGCATGGCTTGCCGACGATGCCGACGCAACGCCTGACGTGACCGCCGCGCTCGCCGGCACGCGCGGGCCGGTGATCGCCGCGACCGACTATGCGCGCGCGGTGCCCGAGCTTCCCGATGCGCTGCCCTGCCGGGCCACGCCACCGATACACACAGTTTTCGCCGGACGCGCCGCTGACGCAGCCCGACCGGCCGGCCACGCGCCACGCATGCGCTACACCGGCAGCGCATGCGTCGACAGGATCTCCTTGAGCACCATGAACGACCTCACCTGCCGCACGCCGGGCAGGTAGATCAGTTGTTCCGCATGCAGCCGGTTGAAGCTCTCGTTGTCGCGCGTGCGCACGAGCATGAAGTAGTCGAATTCGCCGGTCACGACGTGGCACTCCACGCACCCTGACACCTTCTGCGCGGCCTTCTCGAACGCGGCGAACGCTTCCGGCGTCGAGCGGTCGAGCACGAAGCCGATCACGACGAGCATGCCGGCCCCGAGCGGCTTCGGGTCGAGCAGCGCGACGATCCCGCGAATCATCCCCATCTCCTTGAGCCGCTCGACGCGCCGCAGGCACGCCGGCGCGCTCAGCTTCACCTTCGCGGCGAGGCTCACGTTCGAGATCGACGCGTCCTGCTGAAGCTGCCTGAGGATCGCGCGATCGATGCGATCGAGCGCGGGCGCGGCATCGGCCGGCATCGTCGGTTTTCCACTTAATTTCATTGCGTCAGACTCCGTTTTTTCGAACTCGAATTGCTTCATCGACATTCGAGTCGTCATTAACGTAGGTCGACGATATTGATTTCGCAAGCTCATTTCTCGCGTGCTTGCCTATCATTTTTCCATCGGGAGACGGCGTGCCGGCCGCTCCCGAGCGCACCGATGCCTGCGCCAACCCTGCCTTTCCGGAGACAAAAGCCGATGAACCTGCAACGCTTCCCCCGATATCCGCTGACCTTCGGCCCCACACCGATCCAGCCGCTCAAGCGCCTGAGCGCGCACCTCGGCGGCAAGGTCGAGCTGTATGCGAAGCGCGAGGACTGCAACAGCGGCCTCGCGTTCGGCGGCAACAAGACGCGCAAGCTCGAATACCTGATCCCCGACGCACTCGAGCAGGGTGCGGACACGCTCGTGTCGATCGGCGGCGTCCAGTCGAACCAGACGCGTCAGGTCGCGGCCGTTGCCGCGCATCTCGGGATGAAATGCGTGCTCGTGCAGGAGCATTGGGTCAACTATGAGGACCCCGTGTATGACAAGGTCGGCAACATCCAGCTATCGCGGATGATGGGTGCCGACGTGCGGCTCGTGTCCGACGGCTTCGACATCGGCATCCGCCGTAGTTGGGAAGAAGCGATGGAGAGCGTGCGGCAGGCGGGCGGCAAGCCGTATCCGATTCCGGCCGGCTGCTCCGAGCATCCGCTCGGCGGGCTCGGCTTCGTCGGCTTCGCCGAGGAAGTGCGGCAGCAGGAAGCCGAGCTCGGGTTCAAGTTCGACTACATCGTCGTGTGCTCGGTGACGGGCAGCACGCAGGCGGGGATGGTCGTCGGCTTCGCGGCGGACGGCCGCGCGGATCGCGTGATCGGGATCGACGCATCCGCGACGCCGGAGAAGACGCATGCGCAGATCACGCGCATCGCGCGGCACACGGCCGAGATTGTCGAACTCGGGCGTCGCATCGACGAGCAGGACGTCGTGCTCGACACGCGTTATGCGGGCCCCGAATATGGGCTGCCGAACGACGGCACGCTCGAGGCGATTCGTCTGTGCGCGCGGCTCGAAGGCGTGCTGACCGATCCCGTATACGAAGGAAAATCGATGCACGGGATGATCGACAAGGTGCGGCGCGGGGAGTTCGAGCCGGGCTCGAAGGTGCTGTATGCACACCTTGGCGGCGTGCCGGCGTTGAGCGCGTATGCGGAGATTTTCCGACAGGGGTGAGGTGGGCCGGGCGGAGGCGCGGCGCGCGCTGTTAGCGCCCGTTTCGAGCCTCCGCCGAACGAGTGCCAGGCGGCGCGGTTCGTCGATGCCGCGCGCGTCATTTGCTCGTCAAAAGCACGCGTCGCCGGACGAACCGCTTTGCGGACCCACGTGACAGACCGTTGCAACGAGCATGTGGGCGGCAAGAACACATCTAATGTGCGTCGACCTCTCCCTTACGCCGAAACAACCGCGACACATACGCACCTGTCAGCATCACGAGGAACCGGCTGTTGGTCGACAGATAGCGCTTCCACATCCGCCCCGGTTCCTGGATGACGCGGAACGCCCACTCAAGGCCACTGCGCTGCATCCACAGCGGCGCACGCTTCACCTTCCCAGCCACCACGTCGAACGTCCCGCCTACGCCCATTACGAAATCGACGCCCAATTGGGATTTCCAGCGATTGATGAAGTTTTCCTTGCACGGCGACGTAATCGCAACGAACAGGAGCTTCGCGCCCGACACACGAATCTGGTCGACGACGGTACGCTCGTCATCCCAGAAGTAGCCATGGTGAATACCGGCAATCCGTAACATCGGGTACTTTGCCGAGACTGCGCAGGCCGCCTTTTGCACAACGGCCTCGGAGCCGCCCAGCATGAAAACCGGCAGGCCGTCCTGCTGGGCCATGTCGAGCAGGCGCTCGAACAGGTCGACGCCGGCGACGCGCTCCGAAACGTCATGGCCAAGCAGGCGGGCGCCCCACACGACACCCATCCCGTCGATGTTGACAATATCGCAAGCATGCACCGAGGCGGCCAGCTCCGGATCGGCCTGCATATTGACCAGCTTGGCGACGTTGACGACCACGTGCTGCGTGAATTGCGAGCACGCAATGCGATCGCGGATCAGCTCGACGGTTTCGGTCATGGTGCCGACGTCCATCGGACAGCCGAACAGTTCAATGCGATTCATGCGAATTCTCCCCGGGACAGGGAATGGGACGACAGAGCGTCGGGCTTGACGTGGTTCGCAAGAAGGCCGATCGAGTAGAACGCCCACGCTTGCGTCCATCGCAGGTAGTCAACGCGATTGACGGAACGAGCCGTGCGCTGATAGGCGAAGCGGCGTTCGGCAGGCAGGTAGAGCGTCTGCATCGCGCGATCGAATACACGCTGCGCCAGCGGACGGTCGGACTCCACCGGTGACACCGTCAGCAGCGTGATCAGCGCTTGCGCGAACGAATGCATGTCGAGAGGCCAGATCCGGTCGGCGTAGTATTTCGCTGTGCCGTCGGGTGTGAAGAGCGTGTTCCGGTAGTACTTGAGGCCCCGACCGATCGCGTCGTCGAAACGCCGCGTGCCAGCGGCCTGTTGCAGGCAGTGCAGCGCCTCGAGGTTGTAGCCGGTGTGGAAGCCGTCGACGAACGCGTGATGACTACGCAGGCCGTACGCCCATGCGCCGTCGTCGCGCTGCATCGACACGCTGAGCGTCGCCGCACGCAGCGCGCGTTCGCACATCGCGGAATCGCCGGCTCGGCGAGCCGTCTCTAAAACGAATGCGGTCGCCCACAGGTTCGCGTTGTGGACGAACGCTGATTCGCCCGGGATGTATGCGTAGTATCCGGAACCGTCGTGTTCCGTATAAAGCGAATCGAGGAAGTATCCGGCATCGACAGCCGTGTCGATGAAACGGGAATCTCCGGTCGCGTCGCCAAGCGCGTACAGCGCCCGCGCGGCGTAGCACGTCGTGATTGCGTTCGGCGTGCCGACCGGCACAAAGAAGGCGCGAGCCGCCCAGTCGAAGTGATAACCCCATGCACTATGGCGCCACAGCCGCCGGTCGACGCGTTGCTCCAGCAGCCAGTTGCCTAGCAAGCGCGCTTCCGCAACGCTCGTTCCGTCGCCGATCCGGCGCTCACGTTCAAGCAAACCGAGAATTATCAGCGCGATACCCTTCGGATTCCGCTTGCGTGGGACGCCGGCCAGACCGCGCAGATTGATCGGGCTGCGCTTGTGAAATTGAAGCCACGCGATGCGCGCGAGCGGCAAGCATGACAGGCCGGAATAACGAAACAGGCGGCTGTTCAGGCCATCGAACGGATCGTGGCCCGCGTAGTCGTGGCGCTGGCAATGCGCGAGCAGGCCGTCGGCGACGGCGGCGGGATCGGGAAATGCAGTCATCAATCGTTTCTCTTGACATCCACGGAGACATCGCCGAAATACACGGCGAGTGCATCGACGTCAGTGGGATAGGTTTGCCAACTTGGCTTGTAGATGCCGAACTTGAGATAGCTGTGCCGATCGCCGACATAAGCGTTCGGTATGCCATTCGCATCGAAAACGGCGAGTTTGTCCTTCCACACCTGCGTAATAGCCTGGCGACCCGATGAATCGGGCGCATAGAGGATCGTCCAGTCAACCCATCTTCCCCGGTCATTCGCGGCGCAGCAGAGATGTCTTTGCGTGTCATGCGTCGTATCGTGGCCGCCGCGGACGGATATGATGTATTCCGATCCGAACAGTTGCAGCATGACAGGGGGTGAGCCACTATGCTCACCCTGGTGAATTTGAGTGATGATTGCGAATTGCTTGCTGTCGAATCTGAGATCGCTCGGAAGATAGGTGCGCCACCGGATCAGATATTCATGTCCGGGAGCAAGCTGGATGTTGCGCGGCAAGAGAAATTCTGCCCTCGGCAACCGATTGATCAGATGGGAAAAATCCTGACTCTTTCGAAGTTCGACTCGAATCGCGCGACGGCCGGAGGCAACCGGATCGTCCACCAGCGTGATATTCGTCGACGTGGTTTGCTGGAACGTCAGGCCGTTCAGACCGTTATGCCACGAGTTCGAATAAACGGATTGGTAATCGGCAGACTCCACGCGAACCGCCGTCGTCGTTGCACAAGCCACGACAAGTATTGATCGGAGCCCTGCCGCAATCAGCACAGTGCCGGACGTGACGGGTTTGCCGAATTTCATATGGCGGCTCCGTTCGTGATGTCGCGATAGCAATGAACATAGCGCTCCGAAATCACCTCGGCGACGTAGTCCTGTTTTGCCCGGGACAGTGCGGCGGCTTTCATGCGAGTCGCGAGCGCCGGATCTTCGAGTAGTTGACGAACACGGCCAGCAAGTGCCTCGGCGTCATTGGGTGGGACGAGATACCCGGTCACACCTTCGCTCACCAGATCTTCTAGCCCGCCAACCCGTGTGGCGACGACAGGCACACCGCAGAACATGGCTTCCAGTGCTGCGATACCGAATGCCTCGAACTGGCTAGGCAGACAGAACACGAATGCGTTTCGATAGAACGAGAGCTTGTCGTCGCGCTCCAGCCATCCCTCGAAATGGACTCGATCGATCACGTCATGAGCGTGTGCAACGCCACGCCATCGCTCCGTATCACCTTCGCCGGCCAGCCTCAGCGCGATATCGAATCCCTGCCTCGTGAGTAGGCCGAGAGCCTCGATCAGCACGTCGACGCCTTTCTGGGTCGACAGGCGACCGGCAAATGCGATATAGGGTTGAACGCAGGCCCGCGGGCGATCATGCGAACCGCAGTGCATTGCATCATGTTCCGCATCCGTCGCGAAATTGGCAACGACGCTTGTATCGTCAGCGTTTCTCCGAAACTGATTCAACAGCCGTGCCGACGCAGAAGACGCGCCGATTACCGCGTCAGCGCCTCCTATGAACTGACGTATTGCCGCACGCGTCACGCCGTCGGCACGCACGACAAAGCGGTCGAAATTACCCGAATGCAAATGGAACACCACCCGTCGTCGCATCGCTTTCGCGATCAGATAGAGGGCGAACTTTCGGTAGAAGGAACCACGCTCCGAAACGTGGAAATGCACAACGTCGGCTCCCCTTGCGGCAAAGATGAATTTCGGCATGTCCGACGAAAAGAACCGCAGTGATGATCCGGTGTTCTGGAAGCCATGTGTTTCGAAGATCGTCGTTCCGATGTCGGCACGCTCGAAGCTGGCCCGCCGGGCGGCCAGTTCCCCGAGTACCGAAGCAATACCGCCGCGTTGACCATATCCGGGGCCGACGTGCAATACGTTGATCCGGTTCGCGTTGGGAATCCCCGCGTCATTCATCTCATGTCTCATTCGATTCCCCCCTCGATGACCTGGCATGCGCGGAAAACACATACATCATCAGCAACGCTGAAAACACATAGGATGGCGAGAGAAATGCCATCGAGAACAGATTGTCGAAACAAAACGCAAGAACGACATACATCCAGATCATGTTTTTCCTCCTGGATTGCCCATAGAAAAGCATGAATGCAAGCCAGAGAATCGCGCCAAACAAGCCCATTTCGACCAACAGATGCGGGTAGAACGTATCGGTGGTCTTCAACACACCGGCGAGCCCATACCAGTTGAAGTGATAGGTCTGATATAGCGGCGAGTCGTACTTCACCGACGCGGGGCCGCCGAAACTCCCAAGGCCCTCACCGAGCAAATTGCCGTTCAGCAGAGACTCGAACATCACCCGATAGGATTCCGCTCGCGCCGAGTTACCGGAGAGGATGTAGAACGACAGTTTCGCCATCGCGACCCGAACGAACGAATCGAATAATCCGATCAGGAGAAACAGAGTTCCGGCCAGCATCGCGAGAAACGACACCGCCCAGACTCGAATATCTCGCCAGCCAAGAAATACCGGGTAAAGAATGATCGCGACGTACATCTTGAAAGAAAATCCGAGCAGCGAGAACAGCAGGAATACCCACGACCATTTCTGCCTGGACGAATTGCAAAAATGGAAGCGACACAGCAGAAAAGCACAAAAGTTGATGAAGCTGAATTCCGAAAAGAATCCCATCCACCCCTGCGCACGCAGGAACAATCCCGAGTCGATCCGCACCGGCATGAACAGCGGCAACCCGATCGCGTACGACACATAGAAATACAGCTGAAACAGGTCGTTGCTCACGACCACGCCGATGAACGTCCTGACCAGCAAGTCGAGCCGGTCGCGGTACGGGAAGATCGCCACCGTGATCGCGACCGGAAAGAGGAAGCGGACGAGTTCCTCGATCCCTGCATGGACGTTGAACGACAGCAGCATCCCGATGCAGAGCGACACGGCGATGGGGAGCGCGACGACGGCCAGCCGGTGAAAGCGCGGGCGCAGCAGAATCGCCGCGAACACGAGGCCGAACGCGCTCATCTTTACGACCTGCGAACGATCGTCGTCGAGCGTGAGCAGCGTGTCGCTGACGCAGAAGACCAAGTAAGCGAGCGCCAGCAGTCCGGCGCCCAGGTCGGCGACGCGCGATCGACGATGCGGCACGATCGCCGGGAATCGGGCGGCCGCGTTCATGGACGCGCTCCCGACGCCGCCGGCGTCGCTTTCGTATCGGCTGCGTCCAATGCCCCGATCGATTCCGCATAGGCCGTGCATACCCGCCGTGCATGCATCACGACGATCGCGTTCCGGATCAGCGTCACGACCACCGCGGACGCCAGCATGCAGAAGAACCCGGTTTCGCCGCCGATGACGACGCAGCCGCCGAGCAATGCGACGAACAACACCGACGTACCGATGTTGATCCGCGCGGTGACCGCGCTCTGCTCGAACACCATCATCACGTTGCTGCTGACGACACCGAGCACGCCGGCCGCGCACTGGATCGCCAGCAGCACGCCGCCTGCGAGCACCGCGGACACGCCGTGGCCGTCGAGCCCGTATCGGTAGGTCAGTCCTGCCACCATCGCAAGATTCGCGACAAGTACGACCAGATTCGACAGGTCGATATTGCGCCGCATCGCGCCCAGCGTCGCATCGAGCGGCGCCTCGTCCTTCTTCCGCTTCACGAGGTCCGGCAATTGCGCGATCGAAATGGCGCGCGGCAGCAGGTTGCCCATCGCGGTCACCGAAGAAAACAACGACAGCATCCCCGCGAACGACGCACCGCACATCGCCTTCGCCACCGGTACGGTCACCAGCGCGATGCCGCCGGACAGGAAATTGGTCAGCCCGAACTGCAGCCCCTTCACGTCGATGCGCATCGAAAACGCGCGACGATCGGGTGCGCCGATCGCGGCGAACATCGCGACGGCCACCACGACCAGCGCAACGGCCAGGCACAACGACGCGGAATGGCCGTGGCGCGTGCCAATCCACAGCATCGCGCACGAGCCCACGATCAGCAGGCAGTCGAACGCGATCGTGATCCGGTAGCGGCGGTACGACACGAAGAAATGTCGCGCGAGCTGATACACGGTCCAGCCCCACATCAGCGCGACCACGCCGCCGAGATCGAACGCGACGAGACCGGTCGCGGACACCAGCACACATGCGAACGTGGCGGCCACGGCGGTCCATCCCGCCATCGACACCAACGAGTAGAACGCGCCGCGCGCCGCCTGCTTCCCGTCGGTCGCCGGTACGCGTACCAGAATCAGCGTCGCCCAGCCGATGGCCGTGAAGAAGCCGATCATCTGCGCGATCGACAGGTTGGACGCCGCAGCCCCAAGCTCGTCCAGCGAATAGATCCGCTGGATGACCCAGAACGTCAGCACGCGATAAAGACCGGGCGCGCCGGTACAGACAAGCGCTTCGACACGGCCCAGCAGCTTTTCGGCGTCGGCATTCCGCAGCATGATGTTTGTGCGCCCGCCCGTTACCCGCGCGCCAGTACGCCGCGTGTGTCGATCACGACCTTGGTCTGCAGCCGCACCGGGTCCATTCGCCGGAACGGCGCGTGATCGACGAGGATCACGATCACGTCGGCTTCGGCCAGCGCGGTGTTCAGATCGCACAGCCGGGTCTTCGCTTCCAGCGACGCCGGCAACGCGGCGATGTTGGGTTCGACGACCAGCAGCGTCGCACCGGCGTTCCGCGCCAGCGCTTCGACGATCTCCATCGCCGGGCTCTCGCGCAAATCGTCGATATCCGCCTTGAACGCAAGCCCGAGACACGCGATCACCGGCTCGCGGAAGCGGCTCGCCGCCTGCCGCACGCGCTCGTAGACGAAATGCGGCTTGTCGTCGTTCACGTTGCGCGCGGTTCGGATCAAACGCGCGTGCTCCGGCGCGGAATCGACGATGAACCACGGATCGACCGCGATGCAATGGCCGCCCACGCCCGGCCCCGGCTGCAGCACGCTGACGCGCGGATGGCGGTTCGCCAGCCGGATCAGTTCCCACACGTTGATGTCCAGTTGGTCGCAAATCACCGACAACTCGTTCGCGAACGCGATGTTCACGTCGCGAAACGCGTTCTCGGTCAGCTTGCACATTTCGGCAGTGCGCGCATCGGTCAGGATGCACTCGCCGCGCACGAACACCTCGTACAGTTCCTGCGCACGCGTGCCGCATTTGCGCGTCATTCCGCCGATCACGCGGTCGTTCTCCACGAGTTCGCGCACGACGTGGCCCGGCAGCACGCGCTCGGGGCAATGCGCGATACGGATGTCCGAGCGCTCGCCGGTCTGTTGCGGAAAGGTCAGGTCCGGGCGTTGCGCCGCGAGCCACGCGGCAATTTTTTCGGTCGCCCCGACCGGCGAAGTCGACTCCAGCACCACCAGGTCGCCCTTCTTCAGCACCGGCGCAATCGACCGGCATGCGGCCTCGATATAGGTCAGGTCCGGCTTGTTGCCATCGGCAAACGGTGTCGGCACCGCGATCAGGAACGCATCGGCCGGCTCGGGCGTTGCCGTCGCGCGCAGGTAGCCTTGCGTCACGGCGGCATGCACGAGCATGTCCAGTTCGGGTTCGACGATATGGATCTCGCCGCGATTGATCGTGTCGACCGCGTGCTGCGACACGTCGACGCCGACCACGCTTTTACGGCGCGCGGCAAAGGCCGCCGCGGTGGGCAGGCCGATGTAGCCCAGCCCGATGACGGAAACGGTTTCGAATGACATGAATGAGGTTCTCCAGACGTCGGGGGATTCAGCAGGGCGAGCCGGCCAGGTATGCCGGCCCCTGCGTCAGGATCGGCGGCGAGACCAGCAGATCCGCAATCCGCTCGCTTGCACGGCCGTCGCCATACGGGTTGTGAGCGCGGCTCATCGCGCGATAGGTGCGGCCGTCTTCCCAGAGCTCGACCACCGCGCCGACCAGCCGCTCGACTTCGGTGCCGACCAGCCTGACCGTGCCCGCCCCGACGGCTTCCGGCCGCTCGGTGGTGTCGCGCATCACGAGCACCGGCTTGCCGAGTGACGGCGCCTCTTCCTGGATCCCGCCGGAGTCGGTCAGGATCAACCACGCGCGGCTCATCAGATAGACGAACGGCAAGTACTCCTGCGGCTCGATCAGCATGACGTTGCCGATGTCGCCGAGCAGCCGCGTGACGGGTTCCCGCACGTTCGGATTCAGGTGCATCGGGTAGACGATGCGGCACTCCGGATAGCGCTTCGCGATGGTCGCGATCGCTTCGCAGATCTGCTCGAACCCGCGGCCGAAGTTCTCGCGGCGGTGGCCGGTCACGAGAATCATGCGCCGCTCGTCGTCGACGAACGGAAACCGCTCGCGCATCTGCTGCACCAGCGCCCCGTCGTGCTTGAGGCGCTCGGTAATCGTCAGCAATGCGTCGATCACGGTATTGCCGGTCACGTGCACGCGGTCGGCTTCGACGCCTTCGGCCAGCAGGTTCGCCCGCGAGGTTTCGGTGGGTGCGAAGTGATGCAGCGCGAGCGCGCCCGTCACCTTCCGGTTCGCCTCTTCCGGCCACGGTGAATACAGGTTGCCGGTGCGCAGCCCGGCTTCCACGTGACCGACCGGAATGCGCCGGTAGTACGCCGCGAGCGTCGCGCCGAGCGTCGTGGTCGTATCGCCGTGCACGAGCACGAGATCGGGCCGGAACGATTCCAGCACCGGGTCGAGCGCATTGAGGATGTGCCCGGTCAGGCTGCCCAGCGTCTGCCCGGCGCGCATCAGGTCGAGATCGAAATCCGGCACGATGCCGAACAGGTCGAGCACCTGATCGAGCATGTGGCGATGCTGGGCCGTCACGCAGACGCCGCAGCGCACGCCTTCGCGGGCCCGCAGCGCGTGGACGAGCGGCGCCATCTTGATGGCTTCCGGGCGGGTGCCGAACGTAACGAGGATGTTTTCGTGGTGATGGGTCATCGGAATCTCCGTCGGCGGATCACGTGCGATCCGCAGCGGTTTGCGAATCGGCGCTGTCATACCCGTACGCGCCGTAGTTGCCGTACCGAGCGGAGCGCAGCCCCGGCCGGAAGCCGTTGAACACGACCGCGGTCGCGCGCGCGCCGGCGCGTTCGATCCGCTTCGCCGCTTCGAGCAGTTCGCCCGAGGTCGTCACGCCGGCGCGTGCCGCGAGCAGGATCGTGTCCGCATGCGCGGCCAGGACGACGGCGTCCGTCACCGGCAGGAGCGGCGGCGCATCGAGCAGCACGACGTCGTAATCGCGTGCAACGTGCGTCAGTAACGCAGACAGACGATCGGACGACAGTAGTTCGACGGGCCGGTCGACGTGCGGGCCGGCCGGTAGCAGGTCGACGTTCGGCGCGACGTCGCGCACGATGGCGGCGGCGGCGGTCCCGCCGCCGCGAAGGACGGTCGACAGGCCGATCTCCGGCCGCATGCCGAAGCGCCTGGCCAGCTCGCCACGACGCAGGTCGCTGTCGATCAGCAACACGCGCTTGTTCGACTGTCCGAGCAGCGCGGCCACGTTGGCCGACACGAACGATTTCCCGACACCCGCGGACGGTCCCGTGATCAGCACGCGGTTGCCGTCGGGCCAGTCCATCAACTGGAACCGCAACGCCGTGCACAGGCTCCGCAGCGCCTCGACCGCGGGTTCGTTCGGTCGCGTCAGCGCCAGGACCGTCGCCTCGCATGCCGCAGCGTCGCGCTGCGCGAGCCGGCGTTGCGCAACGCTGTGCGGAATCGTCGCCATCACGTTCAGGTTCGTGTCGCGCTCGATCTCCGCGGGATCGGTCACGCCGCCGAACAGCACCGCGCGGCCGACGACTGCGCACGTGCCGAGCACGAGCCCCATCAGTGCGGCAATTACCGTGACCAGCGCGGGCTTCGGCCGCACGGGCTCGTCCGGCACGATCGCGCGATCGATCACGCGCACGTTGCCGATCTTGCTCGCGGTCGCCAGGCGAAGCTGCTGGATGCTGTTCAGCAAGCCGACATAGATCTCCGTTTGCACTGTCACATCGCGGCGCAGGCGTACGACGTTCTGCTGCGCGTCGGGCAAACGCCGGATCGTGTCGTTGATCGTCCCGATCTGCGCCTTGGCAGCGGCGATCCGCCGGTCGACCGCCGCGAGTTCCGGGTGAGCCGGCGTCAGCGTCGACGCCAACGCCAGCCGCTTCTGTTCGAGTTCGAACAGCGACATCTGCGCGGCGGTCGATTGCGTCAGCATCGCCTTCGCCTGCTCGGTCAGGTCCACGATTTCGTGGCGGGCCTGGTATGCATTGAGGCGATCTTCGGCGGCGCGCAACTGACGCTCCACGGTCGGTACCTGGTCGCTCAGGAACGCCAGCGACTTCTCGGCGGTAGCTGCCTTGCGGCTCGCGTTCTGCCGAACGTAGTTGTCGGCGATCGCGTTCAGCACGGCGGCCGCGCGCTCCGGATCATGGTTTTCGTACGACACGCCGATCACGCCGGACTGATCCTTGCCGCGATTCGCTATCGCCAGTTTCTTCTGCAGTTCGGCGAGCACGACCTGCCTCGAGTCCGCCTTCACGACGAACTGCGCGCCCGCCTCGGCTTCGATGCCGGCCACCCGCAGCGTCACGTCGCCTGCGGCCGTCTTCACGCGCAGCAGCTCGCCGATCGCGCCTTCCACATCGCGATCGAGATCGCCGCCGGACAGACGATAGCGCCCGTCGCCAAGCGACGTGACGATGAACGCATGTTTCTGGAAGTCGCGTGGCACGTCGAATGCCGGAACATCGATGCGCTCGTTGCCCCAGACGAATCCGCCGATCCCGAACAGGCCGGGCGTCGACAGCCCGCGATTGAAGCGCGCGACGGCGGAGCCGATCACGGGCACGCGGCGCGGACGCGCTTCGATGTGCAGATGCTGACCGTCGACGACCGGTTCGGTCACGAGCCGCGAGCGCAGGATTTCCATCTCGCCGTCGTCGGTCGACTTCACGTCGAACAGCGCGCCGAGGCCGCCGACGAGCCCCCCCTCCGCCATGCTGCGCAGGTCCGAGCCGCCGCTTTCGACCTGCACGGCAATGTCTGCCTTGTAGACCGGCTTCGCGACGAGTGCATAGCCGGCGCCAAGCGCGGCACACGCCGCCGTGACCGCGACGATGCGGCCTGCGTGCCGGATCAGCAGGTCGAGGATGCCGCGCACGTCGAGTTCATCGGCGTCGCGTAAATGAGGTTGGCGTGGGTTCGATGCGTTCATTTGAGGCTCACTGCGAGTGTTCCGGCGCATCCGTGCCGGTATCCGGATGCTGCTGCAGGTTCGGGTCGAAGGTGGCGATCCGCGCGGCCCAATCGGCAACGCCGTACTCGATCAGCTTCGTCGCGTAGTCGTAGACGTAGCGGCTTCGGCGGTACGGATCAGGAACGTCGATCCCGTAGCGCTCGGTCAGGCGATACACACGGCCGCGCGTCATCGGGAAAGTCCGCTCGATCAGCTCGCGATGCGCGACCTCCATCACCAGAATCAGGTCGGCCCACCGGCAGGTCCGGTCATCGACGCATCGGGCCTGATGCGTCGACAGGTCGAGGCCACGCGCGATCAACAGCGCGTTCATCACAGGATCGGCCGGTGTCCCGCGGATCGCCGCGACGCCGGCCGACTCCACCGTGCGACCGGGCAGCGCGCGCGACAACAGCGCCTGCGCGGCCGGGCTGCGGCATACGTTGCCGGTACACACCACCAGGATCCGTTTCATCATTTCGTGACGATCGCGGCCGTCAGGCCCGCGTTGATGGCCGGAAGCAGTTGCGCGAGCACGCGGCCGAAGCGCGCCAGCTTCGTGCTGTCGACGTACACGACGTCGCGCGGCTGCAGCTCGAACTCGTTGGCGAGTACCATCGACACCGGCGACCGGCCATCCAGATGAAACACCTGCGCCTGCCGGTCCGCGCCGGCGCGAATCACGTAGGTTTGCTTCGGATCGGCCGTGCCCTGGTTCACGCTGCCCGCCTGCGACAGCGCGTCGGCCAGCGTGAGCCGGCCGTTGCGCTGCGGCAGCGCCGTCGTCGGCTTGTTGACTTCGCCCATCACGTACACGCCGAACTGGTCGCGCGCGCCGACCTGCAGCAGGTCACCGTTGCGCAGCACGATGCGCGACGGATCGACGCGCTCGCGAATCAGCCCCGACAGGTCGACCGGATAGGCGACGCCGTCGCGCACGAGCGTCATTCGGCTCTGATCGGCGTCGGCTGTGAAGCCGCCCGCGCGCGCGACTGCTTCGAACAACGTCATCGGCGTGTCGTTGAGCGGTTGCGCGCCAGGCGCATGAACTTCGCCGTCGATGTAGACGCGATTCGCGCGATACGACGCAACGCGCACCGTCAACTGCGGCGCGACGAACCACTTCGACAGCCGCGCGCGAAGCGCGGACTGAATCTCGCTCGTGTTCATGCCGGCGACATGCAGTTCGCCCACGTACGGAAAAGCCAGGTTGCCGGCCTGATCGACGACGAAGCCCGCCGGCGGATCGGCAGGGCGCACCTGTTGCGTGCCCGGGTTGCCCTGCGCCGCGGCCAGTTCGGGGTGATCCCACACGGTAATCTGCAGCACGTCGCCCGCGTCGATCGCGTATGGCGCCGGCGCGGCAAAGAGCACCGCGCGCATGCGTTCATCCTGTGTGCGCGCCTCGCGCCGCTGGGCCGCGATCAACTCGCCGTCGATCGGCCCGATCGGTACCGACGCCGCCGCTTCTCGCAAAGCGGATGCGTTTTGCGGCTGGCCGAGCGATGCCGCAACGATGCGATGCATCGACACCGTCAAGCCGCCTTCGTATGTCTGCGTCGCGATACCATCATCGTGAGGCGCATCGTGCGCGAGGTTCATATGCATGCCCGGTTCGACCGCACAAGCGCACAGCAGCACGACGGGCAAGACCGTCATCGCCGATCGCAATCGTTGCGCCCGTGAGCCGGGCCGTTTTCCTGTTTCCATTTCCGTTGTCCAGACACCGTACGTCGACGCGTCATTCAATAGGCATTGCGATGCGTGAATCCATACAGAACGGTCGCCGCCACGATCCGCATATCCATCGCAAACGACCAGTTATTCAGGTAATAGAGATCGTGTTCGATCCGCCTCTGCATCTTCTCGATGCGATCCGTCTCGCCGCGATGACCGTTGACCTGGGCCCAGCCGGTGATGCCCGGCTTGATCCGGTAGCGCTGGATATAGCCGTCGACCAGGTGCCGGTAGAAGCGGTCGTGCTCCACCGCATGCGGTCGTGGCCCGACCACCGACATGTCGCCCTTCAGCACGTTGAAGAACTGCGGCAGTTCGTCGAGGCTCGTGCGCCGCAGCAGCGCGCCGACACGCGTGACGCGCGGGTCGCCTTGCGTCGCCTGCCGGACTTCGCCAGGCTCGCGCGGGTCGCACATGCGCATCGTCCGGAACTTGTAGATCGTGAAGACGCGCCCGTAAGCGCCCCTGCGTTGCTGCCGGAACAGCACCGGCCCCGGCGACGACAACTTGACCGCCAGCGCAACGACGGCCATCAGCGGCGCGATTCCGATCAATGCCAGGCCCGCGAACACGCGATCGAACATCGCCTTGCCCGCCAGCGCCCGCGCGGACAGCGGCGACGAGACGAGATCGAGCGCGCGGCCACGAATCGCGCCGTCCGGATGAAGCGGCGTCATGCCGGTGAGATCCGGCATGAAGCGGATGTCGACCAGATCTTCGGCGAACGCGCGGACGATCTCGCCGACACGATCGGCCTCCGACAACGGCAACACGATCCAGACTTCCCCGACCTGTGCGCGACGCACGTGCTCGACGAATTTGGCCAGGTCACGATGCACGGCCTGTTCTTCCGGCCCGATCGGCGACGGACCGGACATGTCGAAGATTGCGGCTATCCGGAACGGCCGCCACGTTTCACGCGCATCGCGGCCAACGAGCGTCCGGCAACGTTCGAGATGCCCGACGAGCGCAACCGGTTTGCGCCGCGCATGCCGCGCCGCCGCGCCAACGCCGAGCCACCACCGCACGGCCTGCGACAAGACGAGCGCGACCGCCGACAACGCGAACCAGCCGGCTACCCAGTCGAGCGCGATCGGAAATTGCCGGTCGTGCGCCATGACGGAAACCGCGCCGACACACAACGCGACGGCCAGACAGGCCGGCGCGAGCCACACGCGACGCCACGACAGGCGGCGCTTGGGATCGCCGTACAAGCCGACCAACGGAAACAGGAGCAGCGCGCACGCGATCGAAACGGCCATCAGCACGGCATCCGATTCGGCAGACGGCGAGCCGCCCAGCCAGCTTCTCGCCGCCCATGCGGTAGCGACAAGCAGCGCGGCATCCAGTAACCTGAACCGCGACGCTTTTCCGCGAACGGCGGGGGTGTATCTAGTTTGGTTTAACGAAGGCATAACCCTGGGCGATCACCGTCGCGGTCGATCGGCAATGGAACTGCGGCGCATCGTCACGCAATGCATGCCACGCCGGCACGGATCGACTCCCGAACCGATGATCGATTTCATCTATTGTTTAGCAATGCGAATCTGATTCGATTGACACAGGCCTTCAATCAAATGTTACGAACCGTTGATTTTCGAACCTGGTGGACGTGGCCTGACAACTTCAACGAGACCGACGCTCTCCGCTTACCACGAGCTCATCGCTTATCGAGACGATGTAAGACTTGGATACTGCCACCACGATCTGGCGTTTTAAATCGTTCAAGTCCGAAACAAATTGATATAGAGACCTTTCTCGTCCTATTTGCCAATGAGGTCCCCGCCTACATGGCAGATTGATTGATGTCAATTGATCAAGCACGCGGTGCGATGCGCATCGGGTCACTTCGCGAGACAGTGTGGAAGCACCGCCATCCCGCGGACCCGATGTCCGACGATTGCGACGTGTGTCGACGTTGCGATAAGTGCGGCGTCAATGCGCCGCTACTCGTGGGTGGTCGGTTTTCGCTGCGCGTCCTGACGAGCAACGCGCGCCGGCGTCACTTCCGCGCTTCGTCTCGGGTGCCGGCCGACCCGGTGTCGACGTGCATCGACGTCGCCTATTCCGACATGACGTCCCGGCTCCGCGACGAATTCGAGGATCTCGACAGCGGCAAAAAGGCGACCGTGTGCCGCGCGCTCGTCACGATGCCGCTCGTGCGCATCCATCGCGGCAACGTCAACGTCAACGCTCGGCTCGCGTGTTAGAACAAGAAAGTCTGCTTTGAGCGTGATCGAAATTTCGCAGCGAGATCGCGTGCGGGGCGCAATCCGACGCGTAAACGGAACGCCGCCGGCAAGCCGGCGGCAAAAGATGCGTCCACGGATGACGTGGCGCACCTGAGGCACTCGATTCGGCGAGCGCGGGTCATTCAACCGTGAACGACCCGCGCGACGCTGCTGTGCCAGCGTCGCCCGCTCAATTCTGCGTGAGCGGATTCAGCGTCGTGCACAGGAATCCCGTGCAGTTGGCCGGCTTGAAGTAGAACGACGCCATCACCGGAGTCGACGTGCCGAGCGCGAGATCGCCAAGGTACGCGGCGCCCTGCGCGCCGAAATTGTTCGACTGCTGGACGAAGCTGTCGCCGGTCGACTGGATCGCGGCCGACTGGTACGTGAAGGTCGGCGACTGGGTCTGGTCCTTCACGTAGACCCACGAGATCGTGCTGCCGAACAGCATCCCGCCCTTCGCGCGATAACCCTTCGCGCCTTCGCTGTTGGCCTGCGCGATGAAGTCGCTGACGTTCGTCGTCGGCACCAGCGCATCGTACGTATAGGTCGCGTTCGACGCGTTGTTCTTCATGTACACGTTCGCCTGCACCGATCCGACCATCATCGGGCCCAGGAACCAGTAGCCCGACTGGCCCTGGCCGTTCGCCTGCGTGAGGAACGCGTTAGTGTCGGCCGGCAACGCCGTCGTCGCGTACGTATAGGTCGCCGACGAGCCGCCGTCCTTGCGATAGAGATAGCCGTACGTGAGTGGCCCTTCGTAGCGGTAGCCGCTCGTGCCTTGCGCGTTGGCCTGGTTGACGAAGCCCGTCATGTCGGACGGCGCCGCCTGCAACTGGTACGTGTACGTCTGCGCCGCGCCGTCGTTCACGAAGATCGAACGCGACCCGCCGTTCGACGCGCTGTAGAAGTAGTCGCCCAGATAGCGATAGCCCTTCGCGCCTTCGCTGTTGAGCAACGTCAGGAAGCTCGCCTGATCCGCCGCGGTCGGCTGCGCGTCGTAGCGCAGCGTCAGCGTGCTGCCGCCCGAGCCACCGCTGCCGCCGCTTCCCGTCCCGCCGGAACCCGTGCCGCCGGTGCCGCCACTTCCGCCGTTGTTGCTCGTGCCCGATCCGCCGGATGCCGCGGGCGAGGAATTGTCGTCGCCGCCGCAAGCAGTCAGCGCCAGACACGTCAATGCGATCAATGCAACGGCTTTCATCGGAATCACCTTTCAAACGAACAGGACGAACACAACCGGCACGCGCGAATCGTTCCGCACGCGCGGACCATCACGAATCAAGCATCAGGAATCGGCCGGCGGCGCACCGCCGGCCCGGGAACGTCAGTTGACCTGGAGCTGGCCGCCGCGGCCGAGGCCGCCCTTGACGTCCTGCGCCTTGTAGCTGCGCAGCGCAACGACCATCTTGTTGTACGCGTCGATGAACGCGACGACCGTCGCCTTGCCTTCCGGCGTCGTCGAGAAGCCCGCGAGCGCGCCGCCCACGCCACCGCCGAAGCCGCCCAGCGCCGCGCCGTAGTTGGTCGCCGTCGAGCTGCCTTCCGACGCCGCGATCTGCACGGCCGAGCGCACGTCGAACAGCGTCAGCGTGACGACCGATGCCTTCGTCTGCAGGTGGCCCGCCACCGCCGCGATCGCGCTGTTGCCGATCAGCCCGCCGATCATGCTGCCGATGCCGCCGATCGGCGAATCGTTGATGACGATCTGCGGTTCCATGTAATAGTCGGCCGCGACACGCTGGCCCTTCTGCTGCTTCGAGCCCGCGCGGTATTCGCCCGAGTTGCGTTGCAGCTGCGTGATGCGCGACAGGCGCGCGTCGCTCTTCTGGTTGCCGATCGACGTGATCACGAAGCAGTTCGACTGCTGGACGGCCAGGCGCAGCAGCGGGTCGATCGTCGTCATCTTGGTCGCGCTGCCGAACGGGCCCCACCAGTCGGCGTTGCGGCCATCATCGACGGCAATCGTGCCGAGCGGCGACGCGCAGCGCTGCAGCCCCGAATCGGCGCCGGCGCTCGTGCCGCCCGCGGCGGCACCGGTCACGCCCGCGTTCTGGCCGCCGGGCGTCACCACGCCGCCGCAGCCCGTCACGGACGCGCAAAGCGCCGCCACCAGCGCACCTTGAGTGAGACGTTGGGAAAGGATGGTCTTCATGTCGTTATTGATCGATTAGAGTCGTTGTCCGGCTTATGTGTTCGTGCGAACTTCGATAAGCCCCCCCGGCTGGCGCGCGATGGTGGTCTCCCCGCTGCTGCCCCCGTTGCTTCAGGCCCGGTCAGTAGTACCAGTACGTCTGCTGCCAGACGCCGTAGTACGGATAGCCCGAGTACCAGTAGTCGTAATAGCGGTCACGCCATTCCGTGCGCCATTTCCAGTCTTCTTCGTCTTCCTTCTTGGCCTTGCGCGCCAGGTCGAGCAGCTTCTTCGACTCCTTGTCGCCACGGCCGGCCGCGATCGACAGCCACTTCTCCGCTTCGCGCGCGTCGGAGCCCATTTCCTCGAGACCGAACAGGTAGAAACTGCCGAGCGCCTTCTGCGCCCGCAGGTCGCCGCGCTCGGCGGCCTCGCGCATCCACTTGAGTGCCTGGTAGCTGTCCTGGCGCACGCCGTCGCCGCGGAAATAACGCAGGCCGAGGTCGTAGGCGGCCTTCGGCTGGGTCTTCGCGGTCTGCTTCAGCGCAGCGATGCGCGGGCTTTCCTGGTCTTCCGAATCGTCCCTTTTTTGATAGGAGACCTGATCTTTAGGACGGTCGGAACAACCCGTGTCGTCGCAGATCCGCACCGTGTTGCTGGTGATCGACGGATCCTGCGCGCACGCGGCCAGTAGCAACAGCAGCCCCGGTGCGAGTAAACGGCGGTACATTGTTACTTCCCTCAGGTTCTATTGGCGCCGCAATTCTTCGAGCTATCCCACCCCAGCGAGCTCGTACCCGGCGGCGCGCGGCGCAACGGATACAATCCGCCAACGCCGACACGCACTCCAAGGCTCTCTCAGGTTCTCTCTTCGAATCGTTCAGTCACTGCTTCATTGTTCCCGCGTTTCGCTGCACCGCCTGTGGCCGGCATCGATCTCCAAACATGACGCGAAAAACAATAGTGACGTGGTGAGCAATAATAATGGAGAAAAATGGCATGTCAAGGTCATTCGCTTTTTCAAAGCTTGCATGACGCGTCAGTTTTGATATGCTCACCCTCGCCAAAACCCCTGGAGACCCCATCGAGATGTCCAACAGCGAGCAGGCCAACGTCGATCTGATCACCGCCAACAAGGTGCGCGACCTACTGAACCGGAACGGTATTCCGCCGCGAAGTCACAACACGACGATCGCGAACGTGCTCGGCCTGAGCTTCTCGGTCGTCACGCGCAAGATGAAAGGCCTGATCCCGTGGAACCTGTCGCAGTTGCAGGACATCGCGACGCACTTCGGCGTGCCGCCCGCGATCCTGCTCGACGACAAGGGCACGCAGCCGGCCGCCGCCGAAATGATCGACGCGACGCTCGTGATCGAGTCGCGGCGCTTCCGCTGCCGCGCCGCGATCTCGACCAAGGCCAGCAGCCAGATCGAGACGGATTTCGTCGCGCTGCAGTGGCAGGGCGAATGGCTCATCACCGAGCGTCAGCACGCGCGCGAAGGCCGCACGTACCCGGTCGACGTCATCGAGCTGCGCTCGGCCCAGCCGAACGTGTATGCGGCGCGGATCGCCGTGGTCGACGATTCGCAGGATGTCGCCGAAACGGTGTGTGAATATTTCATCGAAAAAGGCGTGAACGCGATTCCGTACTTCGACGGCGCAGCGTTCCGCAAGGCGCTCGAGGTCGAGGATTTCGACGGCTACATCCTCGACTGGATGCTCGGCGACCAGACGGCCGCCGAACTCGTGCGCGGCATCCGCTCGAGCGAGAACAGCGGCGCGCCGATCTTCCTGCTGACCGGAAAGATCTCGACCGGCGAAGCCAGCGAGGACGAAATCGCGCACATCGTGTCGCACTACAACGCGCGCTGCGAGGAAAAACCGGTGCGCCTGCCGATCCTGTTCGCCGAAGTGGCGCGCGAACTGAAGATCCCGCTGCCGGCTCCCGCCGCCGCGAACTGAGGCCACAACGACAAATCACCACCGCACGACCGAGGGCAAGACATGCGAATTTCGACCATCTGGATCAAGAGCCTGCTGACGGCCTGCCTGCTCGGCATGGCGGCCGCGACCTGGGCCGCTTCGTCGTTTACGTTCACCGTCGACGGCAAGATCGACAAGCCCAACCAGCAAGGCGGGACGGCCTACGTGTTTTCCGAGCAGGCGCTGATGGCGCTGCCGCAGCACACGATCGTCACGTCGACGAGCTGGACACCGAAGGCGACCTTCACCGGCCCGCGCCTGTCCGACGTGCTGAAGATCGTCGGCGCGCACGGCACGCAAATCGAGTTCCACTGCATCGACGAATACACGTTCACGATCCCCGTGTCCGACGCCGATCGTTACGGCGTGATCCTCGCGCGGACGATGAACGGCAAGGTGCTCGGCAACGACAACTACGGCCCGCTGTGGATCATGTACCCGCGCGACCAGTATCCCGATGAACTGAAGACGCCGCTCGGCGAGGCCAAGTTCGCGTGGCAGATCATCGGCCTGACGGTGAAATGAAACGCCGGCGATGGAAAAATAGAAAAATCATCCTGGTCCTCGGCTCGCTGTGGATCATGGGGTTCGCCGCGTGGGCGTTCCTGCTGTGGGATCTCCTCGCCACGTCGGTCAACGAGGGTGTGCTCGAAGGGCCGCGCGAAGGCGTGTTCTGGACTGCCGCGCAATACCGGAACGTCTATACGCGATTCGACCGGCAGCTGATCCTCTACGCAACGCATCAGGACGACGACTTCGATCACGTGCAGATGCAGCTCGACAGCCTGTCGGTGTCGTTCGGGTTCCTGCAGCGGCCCTCCGAAGTATCCGAATACTGGCTGCGCATCCCGCGCGCGCGCAACGAGATCGACGCGCTCGGCGAGTTCATGACGCGCCTGAAGCACGACGTGCCATTGCTGCGCGGTGCGCCGACAAACGCGCGGCAGCTGATCGACGAGGTCAATGCGTACTGGCCGAAGGTCAACGGCCTCGCGAACTACTTCCGCGCGATCGAGATGGCGCAGCGCGACTTCACGTTCCATCAGTTGAAGGAAAAGCAGCGCGCGATCCTGATCCTCGGCACCGTGCTCGGCGTGATCCTGTGTGCGCTGTTCCTGCTGCTGTTCTATACGATGCGCACGCGTGACGACCTGCTCGAACGGCAGGACGCGGCGCTCGACGCCGAACGCAAGGCGTCCGACCGCGCGTTCGAAATGATCGAGGCGAAGAACGCATTCCTCGGGATGGTCAGCCATGAATTGCGCACGCCGCTGCAGGCGATCTGCGGGTCGATCGAGATCCTGCTCGCGCGCCCGCAATCCGACGCGAACCTGAAGACGATCCGGCGGTTGCAAAATTCCGCGCTATCGCTCGAAGCACTCGTCAAGGACCTGACCGACTACATCAAGCTGCGCTCGACCAAGCGCCTCGCCGAACTGGAAACGGTCGGCATGGCGTCGCTGCTCGTCGAAGTCATCGAGCCGCTGCGCGAGAAGATCGCGGCCAAGCGTATCGCGGTCGCGCAGCAGGTCGAGCCGCACGATCTCTCGATCCGCTCGGATCGCAAGCTGTTGCGACAGGTGCTGTCGAACCTGATCGAGAATTCCGTCAAATACACGCTCGGCGGATCGATCGACATATCGATCGCACTCGCCGACGCACCGGCCGGCAAGCAACTGACGATCGCCGTGCGCGACACGGGCACCGGCATCGCGAAGCAGCATCTGCCGAAGATCTTCGAGCCGTTCTATCGTGCGAACGACGCGGTCGGGCTGCATGTGGACGGGATCGGCATGGGGCTTGCCGTCGTGCGCGAAATCGTCACGACGCTGCGCGGGCATGTGGACGTGCGCAGCGTGGTCGGCGAAGGCAGCGAATTCGTCGTGACGCTGCCCGTCGAAGTGCCCGACTTCATCGAGGCCGCCGGCGAAGCGCCCGCGTGGCCGGCCGCCGCCGCACATCGCGACCGGCGCGCGCTGGTCGTCGACGACAACGACAACGCGCGCGAAACGCTCGGCGCGATGCTGTCGGCGCTCGGCATCGACGCCGATCTGTGCGGCACCGGCGAGGAAGGCGTCGCGCGCTTCGGCGCGGGCCGCTACGACATCGTGGTTCTGGATCTCGAACTGCCGGACCTGAGCGGCTTCGAGGTCGCGCGCCGCATTCGCGCGGTCACGCGGCCGGACGACGACGGCCGCCATCCGGCGATCCTCGGCGTCAGCGCGTATGAATCGGCCGCGCTGCGCGAGAACCAGCGCGTGTTCGACGAATTCCTGCCGAAGCCGGTACACCTGCGCGAACTCGGCGCCCTTGTCGAGAAACTGCTCGCCTGAAGCGGCGCGCCGCATGCAAACGTGCACGGCATCGCGCGCCGGCGCCGCGTCATGCGCTCCCGCTCACATTCCCGTTCATTCGCCGATCAGATGCAGCACGATATCGCGCCGGTGCGCCGCGCGCCGATGCTCGAACAGATAAATCCCCTGCCAGGTGCCGAGCACCATGCGGCCATGCTCGACCGGAATCGACAGTTGCACCTGCGTGAGCGCCGTGCGCAAATGGGCGGGCATGTCGTCGGGGCCTTCGGTGTCGTGCTCGTAGCGGCTTTCGTCTTCCGGCGCGAGCGTCGCGAAGTAACGTTCGAGATCGCGCCGCACCGACGGATCCGCGTTCTCCTGGATCAGCAGCGAAGCCGACGTATGGCGGCAAAACACCGTGAGCAGGCCCGTGCGGATCGACTGCTGGTCGACGAACGCACGCACCTGCGGCGTGAACTCGACGAGGCCGCCGCCGTGCACGTCGACGGCGATATGCGTGATGGCTTGTTGCATGGCCATGGCGTCAGGCCAGCGCGGCGAAGCCGTCGGCTTCGATCTGTCCGGCATCGGTGGGGCGCACGACGCGCGCGACCTCGACGCCGTCGCGCAGGAACACCAGCGTCGGCCACAGCTTGACGCGGAACGAGCGGCCGAGCGGGCGGCCCGGCCCGTCCTCGATCTTCAAGTGGCGCACGGCGGGATGGGCGGCGAACGATTCGACGATCGCGGGCTGAGCGGCCGCGCAGATGCCGCACCAGTTGGTGCCGAATTCGATGACGGTCGAACCGGCGAGTGCTTCGACTTCCTCGCGCGTGGGCGCGTTGGCGGTATAGCGTTGCAGCGTGTCCATCGGGGCCCTCATGTGCAATTCCGGAATGTGGCCGTGCGGCGCGCGAGGCGCGGCGGCATGCGGCCTGCGATTTCTTACTGTAGCCGAAAAGCCTGCGTGGCGCCGATGCGCTCATGGCCGCTCGCGCGCCGCATGCTCGCGCCGTTGCCGCGCATCGCAGGCACTGGAGGGCGAGCAATTTTCGTGCGTCGCCGCATCGCGACCGTCTCCGGATGAGACGACAAGAATCGGAGCGCCGCGCGGCCGCGACAGGATCAGCATGCGAACCGATCCCTCAACGAAGCGAAGGCTCCGACCATGAACGCTCTGCATCGCGTCACCGAACCGAACATCCTCTATTTCGGCACGCCCGTCGTGCTGGTCAGCACGCTGAATCCGGATGGCACGGCCAATCTCGCGCCGATCTCGTCCGCGTTCTGGCTCGGCTGGCGCGGTGTAATCGGCATCGCCGCCAGTTCGCAGACCACCCGCAACCTGCTGCGCACCGGCGAATGCGTGCTGAACCTGCCGTCCTCCGCGCAAGCGCACGCGGTCGACCGGATCGCACGGACGACGGGCACGCATCCGGTGCCCGACGGCAAGCGCGCGAAGGGCTACGTGTACGAACCCGACAAGTTCGGCATGGCCGGGCTGACGGAGACGCCATCGCAAACCGTGCGGCCGCCGCGTGCGCTCGAGTGCCCGATTCACCTGGAAGCGGTCGTCGCGGCCACGCACGGCCTCGCCGAGGAAACACCGGACCTGCGCGGGAAGATCACGGTGTTCGAGGTACGCATCCAGCGCGTGCACGTGCATCCCGACCTGCTGATGGACGGCCATCCGGACCGCATCGATCCGGACAGATGGTCGCCGTTGATCATGAGTTTTCAGCGGTTTTACGGCCTGGCGCCGCGGCAGCTGCATGCGTCGAGGCTCGCCGAGATTCCGGAGCGCGCGTATCGCAGCCCGGACATCGAGCGTTCGCGGGAAGCGGGCGTGCCGGCCAACGCCCGGCGGTGATGAAGCGCGATGTAGCAGCCCGCGCCGGTCTGGGCGCCGAGACCGATCGGATAAAATACGGCCGGCCATGCTCATTGGCCGATGACCGAACCGACGGAGTGTTTTCAGTGATTCAAGCTACCCCAGTATTCAAGGACAACCTCGCGCAATTGCCGGCCATCGACGGCATCGCGCGCATCGATCTCGTCGCCGCGAACGGCGACGTGGTCGCCAGCATCGAGAACCAGCCCGGCAAGCAGGGTTCGCTCGCGGTCTACCATTACCTGAAGCAGGCATTCGGCGCGCTCGACGCGAAGGCTGCCGAGCATGGCCTCGCGGTGTTCGCGGAGCACACCGCCGACGCACGCAACCGCCCCGGCGCGCACCCGAACGTCGATCGCCTGCTCGCGATCGCGGCCGGCGGCGACGCGCTGCGCATCGACGTCGTCGCGAAGGGTTGAGCGACAGGCGGGGCGATGACGCCGTAGATGGATGCGTAGCACGTTCATGCCGCTCTTCAATGGGTGCCAATGCGTGCCGCATCATTGTTCCGCCTGCAGAACCGCGGCAATTCAGTCATGCGCGATCGAACCCAGGCACGCGTCAACCAGGACGCTTCGCTTTCGTCGAGCACCCGCAGTTGCCCGCTGCACGCCGGCCCGGTTTCGCGAAAGGCATCGCCGCCATGCTTGCCATGATGCATGCGCCCCGCATTCATGTCATCGATGACGGCTTCGCACGCCAGTCGTCACTTTCGCGATTGGTCGTCCTGATTTAGACAAGATCTCGCAAAGATCACGCACACTGCCGCCAGCGAATCACCTTGTCCATCACGCATCGGCGTCGAATTTTTTGCGACGCATCGCACACACGCACCCCAAACGCATACTGCCTGCTGCGGGAACCGTTTGCCGCCCCGGCATCGACCACGACCATCCCGCCTCCGCACATGCCAGTGCGCTCCGCTGAGCGACGTGTCGATCGTCGCAGCGATTTGCGCCCGGTCGTGCGGCACTTCGCGTGCCTTCGCATGATGCGGGTACACGCATCATGCGAAGGCATTCGCCACGCTGCCGCTTTTAAGGGCATAAACGCCTTCGTCTGGCGGTGGTTGTCAGGATGTTCCAACAGCGATTCCCGGCACGGCAACCGCCGCCCCTGAACCGACGATCAATACTCCGGATTATTTTCCCGCTCCGCCCGGATTCGACCCGCTACCCGTCGACAACCTTCCAAGTGCCAGCCGAACGGCATCCTCGGTCGAATCCCACACGCATTTCAATGCTTCCGGGCCGCCATCCCGCATCGCATGTTCGGCGCGCGCGCAAGCGTCACGCGCATCGGCATCGCCCGCCAGCGCAAAACCCCCGCGCATCGAATGCAGTTCGATGCGCAGCGTATCGGCGTCGCCGCTCGCGAGCGCATCGCCGATCGCCGCGAGCGAATGCAGCGTTGCCTCGTGCAGTCGATGCCGCACCTCATCAGTCATCGCGGGCGCGACAGGCATTCGCTCAGCCGCCGCTGCGGGCGACGTCGCGTCGCGTCCCGCATGCCGCCGCAACGCAGCATCGAGTGTCTCGATCGACAGCGGCTTGAGCACGACTTCCACCGCGCCGGCCTGTTCGCAGCGCCGGCGATCCTCGTCGGTCGCGTGTGCCGTCATCGCGATCACGGGCACCCGCGCGCCCTGCTCGCGCAGGAAGTTCGCGAGTGCGAAGCCGTCGAGTTCCGGCATGCCGAGATCGGTCAGCACGACGTCGTACGGTCTCTCGAAAAAGGCGCGCATCGCCTCGATGCCGTTGGAGACGATCGTCGCGTCGTAGCCCAACGCGTCGAGCTGGTCGCGCAGCAACGCCCGGCTTGCCGGATGATCCTCGGCGACGAGCACTTTCAGCGGTTCTTCATCGTCGGACTCGGCAAGAGCCTCCGCACCCGCTTCGGCGTCCATCTCCGTGTCGTATCCGCGCTCGGCATCCACGAACGTCCCGGGTTCCGGCGCATCGTCTCGCCAACCGGACGGCGCTTCGGGCAACGGCAACGCAGCCACGAAAACCGTGCCTTCGCCAAGACGGCTGTCGACCTTCAACGCGCCGCCCATCAGCGTCACGATGCGCTTGCACAGCGGCAGCCCGAGCCCCGTGCCGCCGAAGCGCCGGTAGATCGACGCATCGGTCTGGACATAGACGTCGAACAGCGTCGGCAGGCTGTCTTCGGGAATGCCGATGCCCGTATCGCTGACGGCGATTTCGACGCAACGGCCGGCCGGGCTCGCCTTTGCAAGCCGCACGTCGATCGTCACGCCGCCGCGCTTCGTAAACTTGATCGCATTGCTGACGAGGTTCGAGACCAGTTGCCGCAGCCGGGTCGAATCGCCCACGTAACCATCGGCGAGATCCGGGGCAATGCGGCACGTCAGCGCAAGGTTTTTCGCATCGGCGAGCGGGCGGAAGATCGCCGCCACGTCGTTCACGACACGACGCAGGTCGAACGGGATGCTTTCCAGCGCCATCTGGTTCGACTCGGCCTTCGACAGGTCGAGCACGTCGTTGATCACGCGCAGCAGCGCATCGGACGACGACATGATGGTCCCCAGCCGGCGCCGCAGCGGCGGTGCCATCTGCGCGCGCTCCATCAGTTCCAGGTTGCCGATGATCGCGTTGAGCGGCGTGCGGATCTCGTGGCTCATCGTCGCGAGGAACGTCGACTTCGCCTTGTTCGCGAACTCGGCGGCCTCGCGCGCCTCGCGCAGCTTCGCCTCCGCCTGCTTGCGGGCCGTGATGTCGAGCAGCGTGCACAGCAGCACGTCGATCCCGCGGTACCGGGTGCGCACGATGTGCGCGTCGAGATAAACGGTGCCGTGCCCCGCGCGCTCGACGGCCAGCTCCCGCGTCACGCGCGTACGCGCATGGCCGGCAAGCGCGCCGTCCCGGTACGCGCGCCACAAGCGCTTGCCGAGCGGCTCGCCCGACACGTCCTGCTCGTAAGCGATCAGCGCGTCGTTGCGCATGATCGTTTCGCCGTCGGCGAACGACAGCAACACAAGCCCGGCCGGCGCCGTGCGGATCAGCGTCCGGTTGAGCGCCTCGCTTTCGATCAGGCGAATCGCCCGCCGATTCGCCGGGCGCAGTGCGCGCCGGTCGAACATCACGATTGCGATCCACAGCAGCGCGATCGCGAAGAGCGCGGGCGCGACGGTCAGGCTCGCGCGCAACGCTACATCATTCAAAACGGCACGCCACGAGATGGTCGCCATCACCACGTCGTCCGATCTCGGCACCCTGTCGCTGACGACGAAGTTCATGCCGACGCGATGTGCGGCCGCCCGCTCGCCATCGTCGTGGCGCGCATGCTCGAGCGCGCGCGCCACCATCGTGCTGTCGGGTTGCCGGCCGAGCAGGAGATGTCCGCCGGAATCGACGAGCGCATATTCCGTGCCGGCGCCCGGCGAGCGCAGTATCCCTTCGATCAGCGGCGGGCTGTTGATGACGAACCAGACGACCGGCCTGCCGTTCGCCCCAAGCACCCATTGCACCATCCGCAGCACGGAGCGTCCGAGCACCGGATCGAATCGCCGCTCGAGCGTGATCGTGTTTTGACGAGCGACGGGCGCCATCGACACGGATGTATCGTTCGTCATCGGCCGTAATTGCGCGACGAGTGCCTTGACATCGAAACCGCCTGGCAACGCAAGCGCTCGTTTCACCAACGGATGCCCTGCCGTCACGATGAACTCGCCATTCGGATCGATCAGATAGGAAGAACCGCCCGGATCGGCCGGTTGTGCCGGCGGCAGGACGCCCGTGATCTCGACCGGCTCGAGATAGCGCGCGAGATAAGGCAAGTGACTGTTCGCCGATACGGCCGGCGGGATGTCGGCGAATGCCGCGATCGCAATTCGCCCGTTCCGCCCGACGAACGTCTGCTTGCCGTGCTTGCCGGCAAGCACCCCGGGCAGGCTTCGCGGATTTTCAGCGACGCTGGCCCATTGCAGTTCCATGTCCTCGACATAGCGATTGCGCAGCGCCCTCATGATCTCCACCTCGGCAACGAGTTCGGCCCGGCGCCCCGTGAACTCGACCCGGAAGCGCTCGAGGGACTCCTGCACGTCGAGCAGCAGCACGAGCGTCGCACACGCCAGAATGAACGCCGAGATCGCCGCGCCGCTGGCATACAGCAGGAACTGCTGCTGCCGCCGGACGCGCCCCGGCTCGAATGGCTTGCGACTGGCAACGGCGGGGTACGAAACAAGTCTCTTGAGCTTTGCGGGCATGTCGTATCGATCTCGTTGCTCGTGGCCGGGCATGCCGCGTCATTCGCCGATGCCGGCGCATCGCCTCCCTGTAAGACAGGGCAGTCACGTGGCGTGGCGTGCCGCCACCCACACGTAGGGCCTCACTTCGACGGCTTCCGCGCTGAAGCCGATCCAGAGCGGCAACCGGCTCGCGCGCGCGTCACGTCGACGACGACGCATCGCCGTCAGGCGCGCCGGAGAGGTTCTGCTCGTCGTTATAGCGGATCAGATCCGCATCGCGGACGATCCCGAGTTTCTTCATCGCGCTCGACTTCTGCGAACTGATGGTTTGCTTGCTGCGATGGAGCTGCGCGGCGATCTCCCCCACCGTGTAGCCCGCGCCGAACAAGCGGACGACCTCGATCTCGCGCGTGGTCAGCGCGCGAGTGGCGGGCTCGGATTCGATGTCCTGCAGGAGTTGCTTGATATACGGCGACATGTAGTTCGCACCGACGTACGCGGCATGCACGGCGCCGATCAGGTGCGAGATCGCATCGGACTTGCTGAGGATGCAACTCACGCCCTGCTTGTGGATCGCGCGCAGCACGCTCGGATTGTCGATCATCGTGATCGTCACGATATGCAGCGCGGGATAGCGGCGCTGCAGGAACGACAGCAGCACGAGCCCGTCGCCGTACTTGCCGCCCGGCATCACGTAGTCGAGCACGAGCACGTCGCTCTGCTGCGCGTCGAGCGCCGCGACCAGGTCCGTCGAGTTCGAAACGGTGCCCACGAGCTTGATCGTGCTGTTGCCCTGCAATGCCTGCGAGATACCGAGCGCGGACGCCGGATGATCGTCGGCTACCATCACGCGTACAAAGAATTCGTCCATGTTCCTGTTTCCCCGAGGCTTTCAGTCACGCATCCGGTCCCCGCCGCGACGGGAGCATGCTCGCGCCATCGTGTCGATGGCTGGCCGTATTCGGCGCACCGGACAAATAATGCCTCAATTTTAAGATAAATCCCGGTCTGCCCTTCGATCGACGCGTGGCCGTACGGCGGACGATGCGCCGGCGCTCGCCGTGCACACGACGCGTCCGCACGGCCGCACCGTGCAGATTGTCCGAAGATCACGACGGCTCGGAGCCGTTACGGGATGCCGGCCGCGCTCTCTCGCAGCTCGGCTGGGCCGTTACACGGCGCGCTATCGGTGGCTCGAATCGCCGGGCAGGTCATGCGTATTGTCGTCCACCCTGTTTTTCCACTCGATCAGGGTACGGCGCCGCTGAACCGGCGACATGAGCAGAAACTCGTTCATCATCGTCAGGAATTCCCGACGAGACTTCTCAGAAAGTGCGGCGAAATCGAGCAACAGTGCGAATATCTTCCCTACATGACGCACGATGTTCCCCTCCAGTATTGATTTGAATTCTGCCGCGCAACGTGAACGTGCGTCGGCACCCTGCCTTTGTTATGTTGGATACGCGTTGACGCATACGATGCTGTCGGTTATTTGTCATGCAAAGCCGTTTCATGATTGGTTGATCTCGATGTGCACATGGCCGCGCACGGCTCCTTCGCCGAAGTCGCGTTACGGCGCTGCCACGCATGCGCAAGCGCGCCGCGCAGGTGGCCGAGCGTCACGGGTTTCGTCAATACGCGTCGGACACCGGCTGTCGTGCAGCGGTGCATGCCCTCGGGCGTCAAATGCGACGTCACGACCAGCACGTCGCACGCGGGATCGACGCCACGTGCCGCTTCCGCCAGTTGCTGCGCGCGCATGTCGGGCAGGTCGTCGCCGATCAGCAGCACGTCCCAGTCGTCGCTGGCCAGCGATTCGAGTGCCGCGCGCCCCGATCCGACCTCGGTTGCCGCGTAGCCGAGCGCGTACAGTTGCTCGCTGAAAATCGAGTCGTTGATGGTTTCGTCGTCTGCGACGAGCACGCGCAATGTGCGACTGCCGTGCGCGGCCGCGTCGCGCGATGCGGTGACCGTTGCCGAATCGCGAGCATGCGAATCGCCACGCCGCGGGTCGTCGCCCGATACGGCATCGATCCCGCTTTCATCGCCCATCTGGCCGCCGAGCGCCAGCGCGGCACGCAAGCCGCCGAGCGAATAACACGATACGCGTACCGTGTCGCCCGCGCGATACGGTTCGAGCGGGCCATCGGGTGTCGCGAGTATCAGCGGCGCGCAATCGCTCAGGCTGTTCAGATCCGCTCGCGACCACGTGTCGGAATCGCCGAACAGCACGACCGCGCCGCGTCGTGCCATGCCGGCCGGCAGACTCGACGGGCTGTCGTACACGCTGACGTCGAATCCCCATGCGTGTAGATGCGGCAACGCAAAATCGCGCCACCCGGGATGCGCGGCGATCAGCGCCAGCGCGTGGGCGTGTGCCGCGCGCGGCCGGTCGAGCGCGACGACGTCCATGCCGAGCGGCAGAAGCACGCTGAACCGGCTGCCGACACCCGGCTGGCTCTCCACCGCGATGCGGCCGCCCATCGCCGCGACGAGCCGGTCGCACAGCGCAAGCCCGAGCCCCGTGCCGCCGTAACGTCGTGTGATCGATGTATCGACCTGCGAAAATGCATTGAACAGCTTGCGTCGATGTTCGTCGGCGATGCCGATGCCGGTGTCCTCGACCTCGACCGACAGCTCCGGTGCGTCGTGCCTGTCGGCAACGACCGCGACGCGCACGGTCACGCGGCCGACGTCGGTAAACTTGAGCGCGTTGCCCAGCAGGTTGCGGAGCACTTGCGCGAACCGGGTCGGATCGCCGCGCATCTGTTGCGTACTGCTCGCATGGATCTCGCAGAACAGCTGCACCCCCTTCGCCTTCGCGATCGTCGCGAACGCGTTCAGCTCGCGCTCGACCACCGCGGTCACGTCGAACGCGATCGATTCGACCGACATCGCGCCGGCCTCGATCTTCGAGAAATCGAGAATGTCGCTGACGAGCGCGAGCAGGCTCGTCGCCGACGTGCGCAGCGTGTGAACGCGGCCATGCTGGGTCGCGTCGAGCGCCGAGCGCTCGAGCAGTTCGAGGTTGCCGAGAATCACGTTCAGCGGCGTACGGATCTCATGGCTCATCGCCGCGAGGAACGACGATTTCGCCGCATTGGCCGAATCGGCCGCGCGCACGGCCTCTTCCAGCTGCTGCACGAGCTGCCGCTTGGCGGTCACGTCGGCAACCGCGACGATCAGCACGTCCGTGCCCTGATAGCGTGCGCCGCACGCAATGAATTCGAGGTGCAGCGGCGCAGCTTGCACGTCGCCCAGCAGCAGGCCGCCGTGCTGCTCGCCGCCTGCATCGCCGCGCGCCTGCCAGGCGTCGACCACCTGGCTCGACAGCGCATGATAGTCGCCGCCGATCCGCCCGATCATGTCCGTCAGCGCGGGGCTCACGAGCATGCAACGCCCGTCGTCGCGCGCGATCAGCCCGAGCCCGATCGGCGCCATCTCGATCACGCTGCGGCACAGCGCTTCGCTGTCGAACACGCGTTGCGAGTGCGCGTAGAGCGGCACGAACTCCCGCCGATGAAAGCGCAGCAGCAACCCCCACATGACCATGAGCGCGAGCAGCGTCGCGGCGCCGAGCGTGCCGACCGAGCGCGCGACGCCGGCCGCGATGTCGGTCCACGACAGCGCATAGGCGAGCGTCCAGCCCGTCGATTCGAGCTTGCCGTGAAACAGCAGGAAGCCGTCCCGGAACACCGGCGCCCCCAACGCCGACGCGCCGCCCCGCGACGGGTTCAGCTTCAGCAGGCTTTCCACGCGACCGGTTTCGCGCGCTGTGGGATCCATCGTGACGAGCCGACCGTCGGCCGTCGTGATGTAGAACATGCCTTCGGGACGATAGTCGGCGAGCCAGGACAGCAGGTAATCGGGCGGATATTCGGTGACGAGCACCGCGAACGGCTTGCCGTTGTCGCGCGCCTCGGCCGCGAGCCGGATGCGCGGCTGCCCCGACACGGGATCGGTGAACGGCGCCAGCCAGCGCACGTGCGGGCGCGAGTCGGTGATGCCCGGATACGGGCGTTCGAAATCGACGCGCAGCGCGTCCAGCACGCGTGCGCGGCTTTCGGGCGACACCAGCGCCGGATCGTCTCGGTTTCGATGGGGAACCAGCGCGAACAAACCGGTGCGCGTGCTGTAGTGGTAGCCCTCGAGCGTGCGCCCGCGATTGATCGAACTGGCCGCGCAGATGCGTGCCAACAGCATCGACAGCGACAGATAGCGCGCGACTTCGGCCCGATCGCCTGTTTGCGCGGGCACGCCGATGACGAGCGACGGATGCGGACGGGTCGCGACGCGCTGGTCGTCGAGGAAGAAGGTGTCGACGACCGCCGCCGGCGCGGCGCTGGCCTCCTGCCAGATCAGTTGCGCGTTCGCGACGCCGTTGCGGAACGAGGTTTCGCTCACCTGGATTTCGTTCAGCGTCTGCTCCAGGCCGTTCAGGTAGTTGCGCCGCTCCCCTTCGACATACCCCGAGACGATCGACGCCATCCCGAGACCGCAAGCGATCAGGACAAGGATGGTAACGACGATGCCGCCGCCGAACACCGAAATGCTCTGGTAACGACGAAGGGATTGAAGCGGGCTCTGCGACATGGCGCGCGGCGGCGATCGCGAACGCGACCGGAACGACATCGTTCCGACATCCGTGACCGCCTCGGAAAACACCTGGAAAGAAGGGGGATTCCGATCATGCCAAAGGCCTGCGGGGGTGTCCGCCTCGTACGAACCATTTCGTACACGTCACATCGAACGGCCTCGCAATTTCGGACTTGAACGAAATTTGATGCAGGAAATATGAGTCGTTTGTTTCGCATTGCGCTGACAGCGCGTTCGGCGGGTGAGCCGCTCAGGCAACACGATGAGTTGGCGTTTTTTCAGGGATAGCCCGGTCGCGCGGCTACCTTGATGCGTAACGACGGCGCCGCATACCGACTGTCCCGCGACTTTCCGGCCGCGCCCGGCTCGCCACCCAAAAGAAAGGGTTCTTCGCGGATCGACGCGAAGAACCCTTGCAAAGCATCGTTGCGACGAAGGCAGACACGACGATGGCGCGCGTGCCGCCATCGCCGGCCCGCCGACCCGCACGGCACCTGTGCCGAACGGGCGTCGGACCAAAGTCGCGACAGCGCGACGCGCCGGGGAGGCGGGCGTCGCGGCAACCCGCCACGCCTCCCCGAACGGGACCGATCAGTTCCGGATTTCGCCGAAATCGAGGCCCGCGAGCGGCACCGCCGCCGCGTTTCCGCTCACGCCATTGCCGCTCATCCAGCCGAAGTTGAGGCCGACCAGCCCACCGTACAACTGGTCGTAGCCGGCCGTATAGGCAATACGGCTGCGCGAGCTCGAGCGATCGACGTTGCCGAAGTTTTCGCCTGCGACGCCGCCCAGCCGTGCATTGCGCCCGCCGGACACCGAGCCTGACGACGACGACGACGCGATCTTGCCGTCGTTCTTGCCGACCAGGCCGCCAACCGAACTGCCATCGCCGCCCTTCGCCGAACCGATGGCGTCGGACGCATCGATCGAAGCAACCATGTGGTTGTGGCCGACCAGGCCGCCGACGTAGCTACCGGCGCCGGCAACGACGTCGCCCGACGCGCCCGACGACGACACGCCGCCCCAGTTGAGGCCGACCAGGCCGCCTGCCCTGCCCCTGCCGGCGACATTCACGGCCCCGCTTGCGTAGGCGCTCACCACCTTGCCGATGGCGCCATTCCAGCCGACGAGCCCCCCTGCGATGCTGTCGTCGCCGGCCGATACGGTGCCGCCTGCCGACGAAGCGGCCACGAGGCCGTTGTTGTCGCCGACGAGACCGCCTGCCTGGCTCTGCGCACCGACCTTGACCGCGCCGCTGGCCGACGAACCGTCCACCTTGCCGATGTTCGAGCCCACGAGCCCGCCCGCCTTCACGTTGTTGCGCCCTTCCACCTTGCCATGTGCGTCCGATGCGAGGATCTCGGCCTTGTCCGCGTTACGGCCGACGAGACCGCCCAACTGGCTGCCGGCGCCCGCGGAGACGTTGCCGAGCGCAGTGGATGCGCGGACCGTGCCTTCGTTCAACCCCACGAGACCGCCCGCCATCGCGGCGTTGCCGGCCTGAACGCTGCCGCGCGCCGTCGACGCCACGATCGTCGCACGATTGACGCCGACGAGCCCGCCGACCGAACCCGACGCACCCGCAACGACCTTGCCGCCCGCCGTCGACGCGGCGATCGTGCCGCGATTTTCCCCGACCAGGCCGCCTGCCTTCCCGTTGTCGCCCACGGTCACGTCGCCCGTCGCGTCGGATGCGTCGATCAACGCGGCGTTGTAGCCGACGAGGCCGCCCGCCGTCGCATCGTGGCCGGCCCGCACGCTCGCCGACGAAGAAGCAGCCTTGATCACCCCGCCTTCGTTGTAACCGACGAGGCCGCCGACACGCGCATCGCGGGCCAGGGCGGTGACGCTACCCGCGACCGTCGACGCCGTGATGACGCCGCGGTTGACACCGACCAGGCCGCCCGTATCACCGGCCGACTCGCTGCTGACCTTGACGTCGGCGCGGCTGTTACTGATGGTCGCGTCGCCCAGATCCGGCAGAAGGGCCGTGCGGTTTTCTCCGACCAGACCGCCGACGTACAGCGCGTCCCTGCCGCCTTCGACGCGGCCCGAAACCGATGCGCGATCGATCCGTCCGCTGATATTGCTGCCGACCAGGCCACCGAGGATCGCGCGGCCGTTGCCGCTCACCAGGACGTCTTTCGCCTTTACGTTGGTGATGTCGCCCAGGTTGTAGCCGGCCAATGCGCCGACGCTGACCGGCGACGCCGTGTACCCGGCCGGCGTGCGCGCCGTGATCTTGTCGAGCCCGAGGTTGGCGATGCGGCCGGTGTTGACCGCAAACAACCCGACGACCGCACTGCCGGGATTCGAGACCGACAGATTGCCGATGGAATTGCCCAGACCGTCGAACACGCCGCTGAAGGACGCACTGTCGCCGCCGAGGCTGCGGAATTGCGCACCCTTGCCGTCGATCGCGTTGCCCAGCACGTAGCGGCCGTTCATGTTGGCATCGACGCCGCGCAGCCCCGCGAGATCGTGAATCACGCGATACGCTTCACCGTTCGCCGAGAACGACGCATTGCGACCCGACAGCGTGACTACCGCATCGTTCGTCAGCGTATGGCCGCTGCCCGAGTTCAGCGCGAGGCTCGCGTTTTCGCCGGTCAGCGCCACGTTGTTGCCGATGCGGATGCGTTGCGCCGCGTTCATCGTCACGCCCGCGTTCGCGCCGCTCGCCGTCAGCGACTGCTTCAGGTCGACGTTGCCCTTTTTCGACGTCAGCGCCAGCGCGTTGTCGCTCGCCCAGTTCACCGCGTCGCCCACCGTCAGGTCGCCCGACGTGTTGGTCAGCGCCACGTTCGTCGTGCCCAGGTTGCGCGACAGCGTCTCGCCGTCGATCGCGGCGTTACCGCCGACCCCGGCGTTGGCCGCCTCGATCGTCCACTGGCCGGCGCGGCCCGACGCCGCACGCGTATCCACCTGCACGTCGCGCGACACCGTCACCCGCTCGCCGCGCGTCGTTACCGTGCCGCCTGCCGTCGAGGCGTCCTGCGCGCTCGCGTCCAGTTTCCCGCCGACTTGAACCTCGCCGCCGTCCAGCGTGATCTTCCCCGCGCGGCTGCTCAGGCCCTTCGCTTCGATCGTGCCGCTGTTCCGAACCACCGAACCCAGCAGATCGCCTGCCGCGCGCGCCGTCATCAGCACCTCCCCGCCGTCCGCCTTCAGCAGCCCGCCGTTGTGCGCCTGTGCGTCCACCGCCCCGCTTTCGACTTGCAGGTTCAGCAGCCCGTTGCCGTCGAAGTTCACGTTGAACGCATTGCCCGCGCCCAGCGCCACGCGCCCCATCTGCGCACGGATCACGCCCGTGTTCGACACCCGCGCGCCCAGCAGCGCCACGCTGCCGCCGTCCGCCGCCGTGATCGTCCCGGCGTTCTCCACCGACTGGCCCGAGGCTCCGGCGAACCGGTAGCGGCCCGCCAGGAAATCCGCGTCCGACAGGTTCTGCGTCGACGCCACCAGACCGCCCACGTTCACCTGCGCGCCCGCGCCGAACATCACGCCGTTCGGGTTCACCAGGAACACCCGCCCGTTCGCGTCCAGCTGGCCGTGAATCTGGCTGCCGTTCGCGCCGACCACCCGGTTCAGCGCGATCGACTGGCTCGTCGGCTGCTTGAACGACACCCGCTCGCCGCTACCCACGCTGAAGTCCTGCCAGTTCGTGATCAGCTTGTCCGTATGCTGGTTGATCGACATCGTCTTGTTGTCCGCCGACTTCGCGATGTCGGCCTGCCCAGACATGATCTCGCTGCCCGTCGGCAGCGCGTACGCGCCCGACGCAGCAGCCAGCCCCAGCAGCGACACGCCCGCAGCAACCAGGCGCTTGCCGCCGCCCGACTTGCCGCGACGGCGCGCCGTTTCCCCGACCGCGCACCAGCCACCCTGTGCTTCATTCCACACCAGTGAATAGGCCTTGTTCATTTTGGTATCCTCTTCAATCTGCTTTTTATAACCCGCCCTGTCGGACGGACCGATCACGCACGCTCAGAAATACTGAGCGGCTTGAACCCATACGCTCGGCGCGCGGGTCGGCGAGCCGAACGCCGCGCCGAGCGGCCACGAGGCCGTCAGCGTCACCTGGCGCTTCGCGCCGAACCAGCTCGCACCAACACCGCCGGCCTGCATGTGCTGCATGTTTCGCTCACGCGACCATGGGAACTTGTCGGCCTGCACGCGCCCGGCGTCGACGAACGTGCTGACCTGCCAGCCCGGCGCGACGAGATACCGCAACTCCGCGCTGGCCTGCCAGCCTTGGTCGCCGCTGCCGGCGCCGAGCGCGTATGCGCGCACGCCGTATGGGCCGCCGAGACTGAATTTCTCCGATTCGTCGAGATTGCGCGACGCGAGCTGCGCGCTGAATTGCGTGTACAGCTCGAACCGACGCCCGAGCGCCTGCACCCGCAGCGCGCTCACGTTCAGCTTCGTGAAGCTGCCGATCGATTTTTTCAGCGCATCCGCTTCGAACGGATCGTTGCTGCGCAGCCGCCCGACACCGAACATCACCGAGAACCCGTTGCGGCCTCCGCCCAGCCAGCCGTCCTGACTGTTGCCGCTGACGCCGAAGGTCCACAGGCCGATGTTCTTGTCGCGCCGGATAGCGAATATCCCGTAGTCGTCGCGCAGGTTCTTGTTTTCGTACTGGGCCTGCGCGGTGACGCTCAGGTTGCGTGCGCGCACGAGCGGCTGGGTCACGTACGCGGTCTGCACGCTCGCCCGGCCGCTGGAATCGAGATCCGAGAATGCTCCGCCGAGCCGGTAGCGCAGCGACGAATACGCGACGCCGACTCGCGTGGACGCGGGGCCGACCGGCAGCTGGTACGCGGCACGGTAGTAGCGCTGCAGTTCGTTGCTGAGCAGCCCGCGCAGGCTCAGGCGATCGCCGAGCCGCAGCGGCGAATTGACGTCGACACTGGCGCCGACACGGTAGCGCCCGAGCGCGACGTCACCGAAGTTGTCGAATTCGAGCGACCCGGACGCGAGCGGCCCTTTGTCTGCGTCGACGACGAGATCGGTAGTGCCGGGCGTATCGCCCGGACGCAACGTGCCGCGCGCGGCGACGCCGGCCAGGTCGTCGAGCAGCAACAGGCTGCGCTCGAGAGCGGACCCGCGTACGACATCGCCCGGCTGCAGCGCCGCGAGCGGCTGGCGCAGCGCGGCATCGAACACGCGCGAATGATTCCGGATCGTGATTGCGCCGTAGCGCCCTTCGGCGATTTCGATCCGCACGACGCCGTCGTCGATGTCCTGGCGAGGCAGGTAGGCACGCGCCAGCACGTAGCCATGGCGGCGATAGTAGGCAGTGATGCGCGCGGCGGCGCGTTGCAGGTCGGCGAAACCCAGCGTGCTGCCCGCAAGATCGGCGACGAGCGGCTGCAACTCGTCGTTGCCGAACACGGTATTACCGTCGAGCGCGAATGCGCGAACGAGTACGCGAGGCCCCGACTCGGGCGCGCGCTCGGCAGCCTCTTCCGACGGCGCCACCGTCAGTTCGGGCGCGGCTTCCGGCGGCAGATCCGGCCGCGGCGCCTCGATATCGCGCATCGCTCGCCCCGCATCCGGCACTTGTGCATGGACCGGCTCGAACAGGCTCGCGACACCACCGCAGATCAGCGCCACACACATTGCGTGGCGAACCCGCAGAACCACGCCGAGGTCGCGCGACACCGAACGCGAACCGGCCTCGCGTGACCGCGCCGCTTCGACGCGACCAATGACGGCCCGACGGCGGTCGACGACTTGCATATGATCTACCCACATGGAACACATTCGGACCTTGCCGGCAAGGCACTTGCCAGCTGCAACTCAAGCGCCGAATGCTACAGACGGACATTTCGCATGTATTTAGATCACGTACGAAAATTCGTGACTGAATTGTTAATTGCTGGCGCGGCCGGACGAGGCGTGCGAATGGTAAAGACGACTTCCGATTGATCGAAAGGATGGAAGCCGGCCGTCGACCCAAGCATCGCGCGAGCACGGTTGACCACCTGCGGCGGCACGCCTAAAGTGGCATTCCTTTCACGCCGCTCACGCAAAAGGGACGCCCATGATCGACTTCTCCACGCTCGCGCTGTTCTCCGGCGCATGTCTCGCGCTGACCGCCACGCCGGGCCCCGACATGCTGCTGATCGCGTCCCGCAGCGTGAGCCAGGGCCGGCGCGCGGGCTTCGCGACGCTTGCCGGCATTCAGGCCGGCACCTATTGCCATGCGCTCGCCGCCGCGCTCGGACTGTCGCAGCTCTTTCTCGCGGTGCCGATCGCGTACGACGTCGTGCGCTTCGCGGGCGCCGCCTATCTGCTGTATCTCGCGTGGAAGACGTTCCGTTCGGATGCAACCGCGCCGTCACCCGTCGCGTCGCAGCGTCGCCACTCGACCGCGGCGATCTTCCGCCAGGGGCTGACGACGAACCTGCTGAACCCGAAGATGGCGCTGTTCGTGCTCGCGCTGTTTCCGCAGTTCGTGCGCCCCGGGCACGGTTCGATCGCCGTGCAGATTCTCGTGCTCGCGACGGTGCTGAACCTGATCGGCATCGTCGTGAACGGCGCGGTCATCCTGTCCGCGAGCCGGCTGAGCCAGCGGATCGGCGCGCGCCGCCGCCCGTCGAAGCTGCCGCAGTATCTGCTCGGGTCGGTGTTCGTGGGGTTGGCCGCGCGGTTGGCGGTGGCGGGGCGGCAGTAGTCGTGACCCTGCCGGGCAATCACGCCGGTGCAATCGAGTGAATGAGGTTCGGTAGGGGAACGTATGACGATCCGCGCAAACGCGCATTGTCGGCCCCCAAGCGGCTCACTGAATACGAACGATTGAATCGCGAGGCATTTGCAGCGCTCGGCGCGCTGCTGGCTGTGCGGCGAGTGGCCGGCATCGTGTCGACCGATATCGCGGAAGGCACGGAAACGAGCGCGCCCACTGTGGAGTAACGCCGGCTCGCGTTCGTGAAGAGCCGGCGTGCGCGATCACTCGATACGACGCTCAAGCGGGCGTCGGCCGGTGACAAGAGGTTCGCGACCTCGCTCGCTGGAGTCAGACGCTGTCCGGATCGGCGCCTTCGGACACGTTTTCAACGTGCTCGCGCGTATCCGCCACGACGTGCAACGCCCCGCTCTCGAGCAAGCTCGCCGGCATCACCGTCCGACGGCGCCACGGAATCCGGCCGAAATACCAGATCTTCCAGAAGCCGAGCGGATGGTCGGGATTCCGGCGCAGCAGCATGTCGAAGGTCTCGACGTCGCCGAGCACGATCCGCGTCGCATCGCGCACGACCTCGCGCACGAACCGCGAGCAGAACTGCCGGCGTGACGCGAGATTGAAACCCGTGTCGTAGATCACGCCGGTCCGGCGCATCGCCGCTTCCACGAGCCGGCGCCGCTGCGCGGCATCGAGCGGCTGCTTCAGCCGCGCGATCACGCACGCGCCGCGATCGGAGCGCGCGAGAAAACGCGACATCGTCGTGACGCGCGACAGCGGAAACGTGCTCTCCGCAATCAACGGCTCGCCGCCGCGCTCGCCGATCACGATCCCGACGTGATTCGTCCACGAGCGCGTCGCGCTCGCCACTTCGAGAAACGGTCGCACGGTGACGCGGATGAAGACGATGTCGCCGATCTCCGGCTCGATCGGCAGCGGCATGTCATTCGGATCGTGATAACCCGAGGAGAAGAGACGCCGCCGGCCCGCTTCAGGCAAGCGGATCATGAGCGGCTGGCAGCCGGTATCGACAACCATACGGACCTCGCGCGAGTGGAGATGGCGCGAGCATGTCAGCTGCCGCCGCGCGCCGCACGCGCTGCTTCCGCGAGGGCGGGTATCCGCGCCGCCGGGTGGCGAATTTCGATACCGGTGCGCGGCCGCCGCGCGGCCTTCAGCGCGTCGCGCCCAGCGCCACGCGCAGCCGCTCCATCAACTGCGTGTAGTGGCGCAACACGTCGTCCTTCGGCACGACATTCGCGGTCGAGAAGCGTTCGGACCACGCGGGCTTCCATTCGTACGAGCCGTGCACGCTCCGATCACCGTCGGGCGCCTGGATCAGCGAGCGGATCCGCGCGTCGCGGCCCGGGCCCGTATGCATGTCGAACAGCGCGTGGATGTACGTGTGATACGCGTCGTACACGTCGTCGTCGAACAGGTAGCGGTAGATGTGGAACGTGCGATCGAGGTCGCGCTTCGCGCGGATCACGTCGTCCGGCGAGATGTCCTTCCAGTAGCCGATCCACGTGTAGAAGCACAGCAACGCATTGAGTTGCGGCGCAACCGCGTCGTATAGCGCGAGCCGCTTCTCGATCAATCGCTGGTTGGTCCACTGCACCAGTTCGAGCCGCTTCAGCCGGCGCGCGACGAGCCAGCCGAGACACGCAACCGACAACGGCGTCAGCACGCCCAGCACGAGCTTGACGATTTCCAGCGAATTCCACGGCGTGTTGATTGGCTGCATGAATGACCCGACAAGAAGAAACGCCCGCGCCGGCGCATGAACCGGCGCGCAGCACCGCCTGCCCGATCGCGTCGGCGTTGACCGTTAGTTGCTTGCGCATCGAACGTCGCGCGACCACCCAGGCAACCGGTTCGAAGCGCGGCGATTCGTCAGTCTACCGAGCGATTGTCACCGAGCCGTGGCCGTTCGTCGACCCGTCCGTTGCATGACACGCACCGGCATCGAGCTAGGTCGGTAGCGCCGACGTGAGCTTGACCTTCTGCATCGGAATGTCGGTCTTCACGCTCAGCACGCCTGGAATGCGCGTGAGGGTTTCCATCTGGAAGCGCCGGTAGTCGTCGATGTCGGCCGCGACGACGCGCAGCAGAAAATCGCAATCGCCCGCCATCAGGTGGCATTCGACGACTTCGGGCATCTGCTGGACGGCCTCGGCGAAGCGGTTCACCGATTCCGCGTCCTGCCCCTTCAGCCACACGCGCGTGAAGATCGTCAGCCCCTTGCCGACTTTCGCGGGATTCAGCACGGCCACGTATTTCTCGATCACGCCGGCTTCCTCGAGGAGCCGGACGCGCCGCAGGCACGGCGACGGCGACAGCCCGACCTCGTGTGCGAGCTCCACGTTCTGCATGCGGCCGTCGCGCTGGAGCGCGCTCAGGATCCGGCGGTCGATGGCGTCAAGTTTCATTGGCATTCAATTCCAAAAAATTTGCGTATCACGCGTTCAATGCCAAATTCTGAGAAAAATCTGGCCACAACGCAACCCGATTCGAGTCAAAAAAGCAGACAATTCCTCCCCCGAAGGAGGAGTAATGAGCAGTAGCGTTTCAACGTCGTCAGGGCTTCGCGAGAAGCCCGCCTATGTCGCCGAGATGGGTCGCGGTTTGCGCGCGGCGCTGCCCGTCATGCTGGGTTTCGTGCCGTTCGCGCTCGTGCTGGGCGCGCAGGCCGCGCAGAAGGGGCTGAGCCTGTTCGAAGTGCCGATGATGACCGGCATGAACTTCGGCGGCGGCTCCGAATTCGCGGCGATCCATCTGTGGACATCGCCGCCGCATATCGCGCTGATCGTCGCAATGTCGTTCCTCGTGAATTCGCGCCACATCCTGATGGGCGCCGCATTCGAGCCGTATATCCGCCGCCTGCCGCGCCGCCGCGCGTTCTTCGCGCTGTTCTTCATGTGTGACGAAAGCTGGGCGATGTCGCTCGCCGACGCCCGGGCGCGCTCGGCCACGCACATCAGCGTGCCCTATTACGCGGGCATCTGCGTGGGGCTCTACCTGACGTGGATCTCGATGACCACGCTCGGCGCGGCGGTCGGCCCGACGATCGGCAACGTCGAGCAGTACGGCTTCGACATGGCGTTCACGGCGGTATTCCTGGTGCTGCTGCGCGGGATGTGGAAAGGGATGCGCGCGAGCCGCCCGTGGCTCGTGAGCCTCGTCGTCGCCGCAGCCACGCACCTGGCCGTGCCCGGCGCGTGGTACGTCGCGGCCGGCGCCTGCGCGGGGCTGGTCGCCGCGCTGCTGTGGGAGCCGCGCGATGCCTGATTTCCCGGATTTCAGCACGGTCGCGACGATCGTGCTGATGGCGTCGACGACGTATCTGTCGCGCATCCTTGGCTACGTGCTGCTGCGCAACCGCACGCTGAGCCCGCGGATGGCGTCGGTGATGGAGAACGTGCCCGGCTGCGTGCTGATCTCGGTGATCGCGCCGGCGTTCGTGTCGACGCGCCCGGCCGACCTGCTCGCGCTGGCCGTGACGCTGATCGCGGCGACGCGCCTGTCGATCCTGCCGACCGTCATCGTCGGCGTCGTGTCGGCCGGCCTGCTGCGGCACCTGCTCGGCTGAACGGTTCCGACCCGCCGCGCCCGTCGCGGCATGCACACCGGCCAACGGGCGCGCGATGCGCCCGTTTTCGCATCCGCGCCCACCGCGCGACACGACGATTCTCACGCGGGAATGCTAGCCTTGTGGCTGGCGCCACACTGCACGCCCCCCTCTCATTGCCCATCTCCACGAGGATCGTCCCGATGCCAGAAACCCGCCCGCTGTTCGATCGTGCCCTGCTCACCAACGACGACGGATTCGATGCCCCCGGCCTTGACGTGCTCGAACAGGTTGCCACGCAACTGGCGCGCGAAGTGTGGATCGTTGCACCGGCTGAAGACCAGAGCGGCACGTCTCATTCGCTGAGCCTGCACGACCCGCTGCGCGTGCATCGCAAGGGCGACCGCCGTTTCGCGGTGCGCGGCACGCCCGGCGATTGCGTCGCGATCGCGATCGGCCACCTGATGAAGGACGCGCGGCCCGACATCGTGCTGTCCGGCGTGAATCGCGGCGGGAACCTCGGTACCGAAACGGTGTTTTCCGGCACGGTCGGCGCCGCGATGACGAGCATGCTGGTCGGCGTGCCGGCCATCGCGCTGAGCCAGGCCTTCACCGATCGCAACGCGGTGCCGTGGGACACCGCGCTCGCGCTTGCGCCGGACGTCATTCGCCGGCTCGTTGCCGCCGGCTGGGACAGCGATGCGTGCCTGAACGTGAACTTCCCGCCGCGGCCCGCGCAGGACGTGCGTGGCCTCAAGGTGACGAACCAGGGCGCCGGTACGCTACAGGGCGTCGAGATCGTGTCGAGGTGCGACCCGCGCGACTTCGAGTATCACTGGCTGAAGCTCGCACGCGCGCCGCGCGACGACGATGCGGATTCGGAAACGGTCGCGCTGGGTGATGGGTATGTCGCCGTCACGCCGCTGAAGTTCGAGCGCACGCACGACCAGGCGCTCGCGCAACTGCGATCGCGCCTCGGCTGATCGCTTGATCCGGCCAGCAAGCGGTCGCGGCCAGCGCGCACGTGACACCTGCGCGCGGGTGCGCGGCTGCTTCACCGCATCACGTCAGGTTCATTCCCCCGTCGAGCATCACGATCTCGCCCGTCACGTAGTCGGACGCGACGAGCATCGCGACCGTCTGCGCGATGTCGTCCGGTGTGGCCGCGCGGCGCATCGGCGCGCGCTCGCGCCAGAGCTGCTGCGCGTCCGTCCAGTCGGCCGTAAGCGGCGTATCGACGAGCCCCGGCGCGACCGCATTGACGCGAATCGCCGGTGCAAGCGTGCGCGCGAGCAGCCGCGTCGTGTGATTCAGCGCGGCCTTCGCCGCCGCATATGGAATCGACGCGCCTTTCGGCCGCACGCCCGCATGCGAGCTGACGTTCACCACGCACCCGGCCCGCCCGTGCGACGCCGCCTCGCGCAGCGCGGCCTCCGCCTCGGCGACGAGCCGGAACGGTGCGATCACGTTGATCTCGTGCATCTCGCGCCACACGTCGGGAGTCGCCGCGGCGAGGTCGTCATGCGGAATCACGCGGCTGACGCCCGCGTTGTTGACGAGCACGTCGAGCCGCCCGTGCACGGCAACGGCTTCGCGGATCAGGCGCACGCGCTCGGCGTCGTCGGCGAGATCGGCTTGCACATAGGCCGCGCCGAGTTCGCGCGCCATCGCGCGCCCCACGTCCGCCGAGCGGCGCGAATGCAGGATGAGCGCATGGCCGTCCGCCGCCAGTCGGCGCGCAACCGCCGCGCCGATCCCCGACGTCGAACCGGTGACGAGCGCGACCGGCCGATGCAGCCGCGACGCGCGCGGCTCGGCAACGGTTTCGGTTTCAGGTTCCGTTTCGGGAATCGGAACAGAGATCGGCGGAAGCGGCGCGTCCATATCGGGGAACCCTGTCAGTGGCGTTCCCGCATCATAATCGCGACGACGCCCCTGACGCGAACGTCGCGGCGGCCAAGCCGAAGCGGTCGGCCATCAGGCCGGCCGACAGCGCGCCGATCGCAGGGCCGAGCTCGCGCAGGCGCCCGGCCATCCGACCCGGCTCGAATTGCCGGAGCACCCCGCCCAGCGTGAGCGGTCGGTCGAGGCACTGACGGCGCTGTCGGGATGACGTTCGCGAACACGTCGCGGCACCTGCCGATCCTGCGGCGCGTGCGCCTCGTCGATACCGAGCGGCGCAGCCAGCACATCGTGTATCGCCTCGCCGGCGACAGCGAGGTCATCTTGCTGATGAAGGCGTTCGGCCGCGTGGGCGAGCGCAACGTCGACGAGATCAACAAGGTGATGGGCGACTACTTGGGCGATCTAGGCCGCTTCGGCAGATCGACATAGTCTTCGAGTTCGCCCGCGACATAGAGCCGCTTGCCGACTCGCGGGTATTCGCAGACGTCGTGCTCGAGCCGCTGCCCGCCGACGAGCAGCTCCAGCGGCGTATCGCCGGTGTTCTGCACCGTATGCGCTTCGCCGCCGCGCGGAAAGCCCAGAAAATCGCCGGGCCCGATTGCCTCGGTGCGCTCGCCGATCGTGACCGCGCCGGTGCCGGACAGCACGTACACGAACTCTTCTTCGTACAGGTGACGGTGATACTCGGCCGATTCGTGTCCGGGCATCAGCGTGAGCAGGTGAACACCGAATTGTGTCAGGCCGGTCAGGTCGCTGAGTTGTCGCTTGAGACGAACGGCATTGGGATTCAGCGAATGCACCGCGCGCACCGGTTCCATCTTCGCGATATCAGCGGCCTTCAGCAGTTCCCGGGGAAAGGGAGTCGACATGGGGTTCTCGCAAGCGTGAATGCTTCGTTTGAACGCTGCGCCGGCGTGGCGCGCGCAGCGGCTATTTTCCGCCATTTTCACGCTTGCAGAGGCGTTGCGAGCCCCGCCCTCGCGCGTGGCTAACGCACGCAATCGGCCAGCAGGTTCGCCAGCACCCGCGCACCTCGTGCGAGGGGCACCGGCTCGGCATTTTCCGCTTCGTTGTGGCTCAAGCCGGCCTTGCACGGCACGAACATCATCGCGGCAGGCGCGCATCGGCGTCGAACGCATGACCGTGCGCGACGATCGCGGCGATCTCGACGGTCATCTGGAGGGCGGGGAAGCGGAGATCGAGGCGCCGGCGGAAGCCGCGTTCGCGTTCTCGATGCACGCGTTTTCCGACTCGGTGCGCTGACGATGCGGCCTATCCGGCGCATACGCGAAACGCGCCGCGCGTGACGGAGTGAACCGCCGCGCGCGCCGCCGCGTTGTCGCCGCTCAGCGCACGTGCACGCCGCGCAACGCCGTCAGCAATGCCACGAGACGATCGATATGCGCGTCTTCGGTACGCCACGACGACACGCTGATCCGGAACGCCGGCCGCCCTTGCCACACCGTCGCGCCGAACCACACGTCGCCCGATGCCTGCGCAGCCTTGAGGATCGCAGCCGTTTCATCGTCGGTGCCGGCGCGCACCAGCACCTGGTTCAGCACGACGCGGTTCAGCACGTCGTAGCCGGCGGCGCGCAGCCCGTCCGCGACCCGCGCCGCCTGCGCGCAATGCTGCTCGACCATCGTGGCCACGCCGGCGCGGCCGAGTGAACGCAGTGCGGCCCACACGGGGATGCCGCGCGCGCGTCGCGAGAATTCGAGGTTCAGATTCTTCTGCGCGTCCTGCGCGCCGCTCAGGTAGACGGCGTCGCTGTTCATCGCGGTCGCAAGCGCGGCCGCGTCGCGGCAGATCACCATCGCGCCGTCGTACGGCGTGTTGAGCCACTTGTGGCCGTCGGTGGTCCAGCTGTCCGCGCCGTCGATGCCGTCCGTCAGCGCGCGCTTCGACGACGCACGCGCCCACAGGCCGAACGCGCCGTCGACGTGCACCCATGCGCCGGCCGCCTTCGCAGGCGGAATCAGCGCCGCGAACGGATCGAACTCGCCGGTGTTCACTTCGCCGGCCTGTACGCAGAGGATCGTCATGTCGTCGAGCGGCGGCATGTGCGCCGGGTCGATGCGGCCATGCGTGTCGACCGGCGCGACGACGAGGCGCTTCATCCCGAAACCGAGCACGCGCAGCGCCTTCTTCACCGTGATGTGCGCGAGTTCGGAGATCACGACCTTCACCTCGGGCGCGCCGATCAGGCCGTCCTCGTCGACGTCCCAGCCCTTGCGTGCGAGCAGCGCGCGCCGCGCGGCCACCAGCGCGACGAGCGTGCAGGCCGTCGCGCTGGTGCCGAAGCCGACCGCGCTCCCTTCGGGCAACCCGAGCACGTCGACCACCCAGCGCGCGGCCTGGCGCTCGATCGTCGCGGCCACCGGTGAATTCGCATACGACGACGCGCACTGGTCCCACGCGAGCATCAAGCGCTCGGCCGCCGCCGCGGCCGGCAGCGCGGCGCCGATCACGAAGCCGAAGTAGTTCGGTCCGTTCGACGCGACGGTCGCCGGCGTGCCGCGCTCGTCGAGCAGACGCAGGACGTCGTCGGCCGCGCGGCCCGTATCGGGCAGCGGCTCGTCGAACGCCGCAAGGCCGGCCAATGCGGCCGCGTCGGGAAACGCGCGCCGCTCGTTCGTCGCGGCCAGATACGCGTGCGCGCGCCGGTCGGCGTCGGCCAGCAATGCAAGTTCGTCCATGTCGGTTGCCTTCTTGGGAGTCAGAGTTGCAAAAGATCGCGGCCGAGTTGCTGCAGCGCGCCGTCGATCCGCTTGTAGTACGTGAACTTGCCGGCGCGGGTCGCCTGCACGAGCCCGGCATCCGCGAGGATGCGCATGTGGCGCGTGGTCGTGGCCGGCGCGATGCCGAGCTTCTCGGTGATGTACGTGCAGCACACGCCGAGCTCGTCGAAATCGCCGTGCGGCTGCGGCGGGAAATGCTTGTGTGGCTGCTTGAGCCAGCGCATCACGGCCAGGCGGCTTTCGTTGGCCAGTGCGCTGATGCGGGTGACGTCGTCCATGGGTTCGGTTTCATTTAACGTTTCGAATATTAGCTAAATGACGAAATGTGTGCAATCGAGAGCGAACGCCGGTTTCAACTGGCGGCATCGCGCCCCCGGATCGTCACGCCGGCCTTCGATACGATCGTGGCGAGACACGCGCCGCAACGCTCGGCGGACCACATGAACCTGCCCGTTACCCCTCGCCCAGCGCCTGCGCCAACCTGTCGATCAGCGCACGCACGCGCCGCGGTTGCACGGCGTTGCCCGGATAGACGATCTGCAAATCGACGTCGCCCGGCGAGAACGCGCGGAGGACTTCGACGAGCGCGCCGGACGCCAGATCCTGCTCGACGTCGACCAGCGACTTCAGCGCGACGCCATGCCCCGCGACGCACCATGCGCGCACGAGCGCGCCATCGTTGGCCACACGCCGGCCGCGCACCGCCACGCGCCGGGGTTCGCCATCGATGCTGAACGGCCATTCGGCATACAGGTCCGGCCCGAAGCGCATCACGATGCAGTCGTGCGCGGCAAGTTCGTCCGGATGCCGCGGCGTGCCGTGCGCCGCGAGATACTCGGGCGACGCGCACACCACGCGCCGCGCCCGGCCGAGCGAACGGATGCGCAGCGAACTGTCGGCGAGTGTGCCGCGCCGGATCGCGAAATCGAGCCCCTGCCCGACGACATCGACGTAACCGTCGCCGAGATGCAGGTCGACCGTGACGCCCGGATGCTCGACGAGGAACGCGTCGACGACGGGCACCACGCGCTCTCGCCCGAGATCGGCCGGCGCGCTCAGGCGCACGGGCCCCGACAGCGACTGCACACCCAACCGCACGCGGCTTTCGAGTTCATCGGCCTCCGCCAGCAGGCGTCGCGCGCCGTCGACGAGCATGCGGCCTTCGTCGGTCAGGCTGATCGCGCGTGTCGTGCGCGTGAGCAACGCCGCGCCGTAGTGGCGCTCGAGCGCGGTCAGCCGCTCGGACACCGTGGCCGGCGACAGCCCGAACTCTCGGCCCGCCACGGCCAGCCCGCCTTTCTCAACGATGCGCAGGAACAGCGCGAGATTATCGAGCAGCATTATTCGCCTCCTCCGAACGATATTTTCGAAGTCTGCCCAATTATCCGGAATATCCACAAGCGATACAGTGAGGCGACCCTGGCCACGCGGCACCCCTCGACACTTCGATTACCCAAAGGAAACCCGCCATGGAATACCACACCCTCGGCCGCTCCGGCCTCAAGGTTCCCGTCCTGAGCTTCGGCGCCGGCACGTTCGGCGGCACCGGCCCGCTGTTCGGCGCATGGGGCAACACGGGCGTCGACGAAGCGCGCAGCCTGATCGACATCTGCCTCGACGCCGGCGTCAACCTGTTCGACACGGCCGACGTGTATTCGGACGGCGAATCCGAGCGCGTGCTCGGCGCCGCGATCCAGGGACGCCGCGACCAGGTGCTGATCTCGACGAAGACGGGCCTGCCGACCGGCGCCGGCCCGAACGACGCGGGCACGTCGCGCGCGCGGCTGGTGCGCGCCGTCGACGACGCGCTGCGCCGCCTCGGCACCGACTACATCGACCTGCTGCAACTCCACGCGTTCGACGCGGGCACGCCGGTCGAGGAAGTGATGTCGACGCTCGACGATCTCGTGCGCGCGGGCAAGCTGCGCTACATCGGCGTGTCGAACTTCGCGGGGTGGCAGATCATGAAATCGCTGGCGCTGGCGGATCGGCACGGCTGGTCGCGTTACGTGGCGAACCAGGTCTACTACTCGCTCGTCGGCCGCGACTACGAGTGGGACCTGATGCCGCTCGGCGCCGACCAGGGGCTCGGCGCGCTCGTCTGGAGCCCGCTCGGCTGGGGCCGGCTCACCGGCAAGATCCGGCGCAACGCGCCGCTGCCCGAAGGTAGCCGCCTGCATGAAACGGCCAGCTTCGGGCCGCCTGTCGACGACGCACGCCTGTACGACGTGGTCGATGCGCTCGACGCGATCGCCGAGGAAACCGGCAAGACCGTACCGCAGATCGCGCTGAACTGGCTGCTGCAGCGCCCGACCGTGTCGTCGGTGATCATCGGCGCGCGCAACGAGGAACAGCTGCGGCAGAACCTCGGCGCGGCCGGCTGGGCACTGACCGATGCGCAGGTCGCGAAACTCGACGCGGCGAGCGCGGTGGAAGCACCGTATCCGTACTTCCCGTATCGCCGCCAGCAGGCGTTCGCGCAACTCAATCCGCCGCTGCGCGGGTAAGCGCCGACGGCCGGCGAAGGTGGCCGTGTCGCCTTAGGCCGGCACGCGCGCTTCGCCGAGCCGCACGACCTTGTCGGCCGGCCCGATGACCGAGCGCCGGTGCGTGATCGCAACGACCGTGACGTCGCGGGCCAGCAGCCGCACGTGCTCCATGATGTCGCGCTCGGTGGCTTCGTCGAGCGCGGAACTCGCTTCGTCGAGAAACAGCACGGTCGGATCGCCGTACAGCGCGCGGGCAATCGCGATGCGCTGGCGCTCGCCGCCGGACAGCTTCAGCCCGCGCTCGCCCACCGTGGTGCGGAAGCCGTCCGGCAGGCTCTCGATGAACGTCAGGATCGTCGCCTTCGCCGCCGCTTCGCGCAGACGCTGCGCATCGCGTGGCCGGCCGAGCAGGATGTTGTCCTCGAGGCTTTCGTTCAGCAGCACGACATCCTGCGGCACGACGGCGACCGCGCCGTACCAGTCGGCGCGATCGATCGCCGCGAGATCGACACCGTCGACGAGGATGCGCCCGCCGGTCGGCTCGATCGACTTCAGCGCGAGCTTGAAGACGGTGGATTTGCCCGCACCGGTTTCGCCGACGAGGAACGTGATCGCACCCCGTTCGGCGACGAAGTCGACGTCGGTCACGCCGCGGCCGTTGTCGTACGCATAGGCGACGTGGTCGAACACGATGCGCCCGTCCCGCGGCGAAAACGCCGACACGTGCGACACCTGCCGCTCCTCGGGCGCCGTCCACAGCGCCGCGAACGGCCCGAGCTCCGCGCGGGAGCGTGCGCACTCGGCGACCGCGCGCGCGATGATTTCGAACGGCTGGTTCAGTTGCAGCAGCAACGTGTTGAACAGCACGATGTCGCCGATCGACAGTGCGCCCGCCGCATGGCGCGGCAGCAGCAGCCAGAACGTCACCATGAACTGGATCGCGAGACCAAGACCCAGCACCGCAAGATAGCGGACGTGCTGCAGCACATACGCGCGCCAGCTGTCGCGCACGACGCGCGCTTTCTCCGAGAAACGTTCGCTCATCCAGCGATGGCTGCCGAAATGCCGGAGTGTCTCCATCGCATGGATCGCGCCGCCGACGAAGCGCGCATTCTCCTGGCCGGCCTCGATCGCGCGATCGAGGAACGCGCGCGAGCGCCGCGCGCCAACGATCGCGATCGTCACCGCGACCGCACCGTAGGCGGCGGTGATGGCCACGACCTCGAGGTTGATCAGCGCGCCGAGCGTGACGAGCGTCAGCACGATCTGCAGCGTGCCGGGAATCAGGTCCATCAGGCTCAGCAGCACGAGCACCGACAGCGCCCGGCTGCCGCGCTGGTTCGCGTTCTGGATTTCCGCGGGATTGTGCTCGACGAAGAACGCCGTGGTCTTGTTCAGGATGCGCTCGAAAAAGCGCGTGCTGGTGATGAAGCCCAGATTCTCCGAGCTCATGAACGCGAGGTACTGCACCACGCGTTGCAGCGCGCTGGCGAGGCCCAGCAGCACCGCGTAGATCACGAAGCCCGGGATCAGCGCGTGGAGCACGCCGCGGTGCGACAGCGCATCGATCAGGCGCGAGAACAGATAGGGGGCGGCAACCGCGCTCGCGCTCGACAGGATGACGACGGCCACGACCGTCAGCAACATCAGGCGATCGGCCTTCCAGTAGGCCCGCAGGACCTCGGTGATCGGATGCGACGCACGAGTTTCGTTCATGGCGGGATGAACCGGGCACGGCGCAGCCCGGATGGCGGCGATGGGCGAAAAAGTCTAACAGAGCGAAAGGAATGGCGTGGTGGCATGGTGACGTTGGGGCGGCACGGCGGCGGTGTCGCGCGGTTCCCGGAAGCCCGTTCCGTTCAGCAGGACCCTTGGGCGGTTGATCACTGCCGTTCCAACGGATGCATGCGAACCCAGGCGCTGCGTGAGAACCGGGCCGACTCGACAGAACGGCGGCGCGCACTCACATTGACATATCGATAAGTCCCGATATCGCGAGTTATCACTTTGTCTTGACGCGACAAAACCCCGGCAAGCTGGATGAGTTGAGTGCATCGATCGAATGCGGTCAGCTCCGGCCGCACGTGGGTGCCGTCTATTCCCTTGCCGACATTCCGCTCGCGCATGCCCTGCCGGAGCGTCCCGACAACGGGGTTCGAGGAAAAATCGCGATTGCGGTCGAGCCGTCGGCTTATCCCGAACGGGGTGCTAGTTCCAAAGGGGCGTGATCTTTTTCTCTCAGGCTGAACGTAGCGAGTTGCGCCCGCGGCTCAGCGATGCGCGGAGCTGAATCTGTCCGCCCCGAGCGCAGCCGACATGACCACCGCAGGTTCTGACGGTCAGCCAACCTCACAAGAATCACGCGCATCGTGGCACCAAGAAAAGCCGTCGTCATGGGCCTACCCATGGGGCCGCGGACTTCCTATCGTAGAGACCTGCGACGCGCCTGCCGGACCGGCGGCGCGCGCACTTCTCCTCGACAGGTCCGCCAACATGAACGCCAACGACACCGGACTGACCGTACGCGCGGTCACGGAAGACGACTACGACCAGTGGCTGCCGCTATGGGACGGCTATAACCGCTTCTACGGCCGCTTCGACGATACCGCGCTGCCGCGGCGCATCACGCAGCTCACGTGGTCGCGCTTCTTCGACGTCTACGAACCCGTGCATGCGCTCGTCGCCGAACGCGCCGGCCGGCTCGTCGGGCTCGTGCATTTCCTGTATCACCGCAGCACGACGCTCGCCGGGCCGACCTGTTACCTGCAGGACCTGTTCACGCTCGACAGCGAGCGCGGCAAGGGCGTCGGCCGCGCGCTGATCGAAGCCGTGTACGACACCGCGCGTGCGCATCGCGCCGAACGCGTGTACTGGCAGACGCACGAAACGAATCACACGGCGAAGCGGCTCTACGACACCGTCGCGGAAAAGCCGGGAGCCGTGCTCTACCGGAAAGAGTTGTCGCGCTGAGCTGAACGGCGACGCGCGGGCAAGTGCCATCTCGTGGATTTCCCGGCCCGATTGAAGGCCATGATCGCTTCCGGAACAGCCGCTTCGGCAAACCTTGTCACCCCGGGGATACACGATCCTCCTTGCGGTCAATTTTTGTGTCCCCCAGCGACCCGCTCAACCCGCCGGCCGCGCCTCGATCCACAAAAACAGCGGCACGCGCGGGCGGGGGCATCGCACGGCCGGTTTCCGTTTCCGGCGGCGACGTTCTACAGTGGCATAAAACAATCCGCGCCGCCGCGCGTCGTCCTCGCTCGGCGATGCGCACCCGATTCCGAGGAAATCCCATGCCGAGCATCCTGGCCGCGCCCGCCAATCTCCCGCCCAGCCCCGTCGCGGCGGAAACGCGCATGGTGCACGACGTCGCCACGCTGAAGCCGTCCGACTATCGGTCGGCGGACGGCGCGTCGTGGGTCATCTCCACCATCACGCCGGCCGCGGACAGCGGCGCGAACGTGACCGGCACGACGTACTTCGACACCGCGAAAGGCCAGACCGTCCCGGTACCCGACGCGCGGCGCCGCTATGCGAATCGCGGCACGTGGCAGGTCGTCGCGAGCTCGAGCCCTGCCGTGCCCGCCACCGGCCGCTACGACTGGCTGACGCTCGCCTGGCTGCCGATCAACCGGCGGCCGCTGCCCCAGACCCCCGAGCACCTGTATTCGCCGTTCATTCGCGGCGGCACGATCGTGTATCGCTGGAATCCGGCGGCGGAAGGCGGCGAACAGTTCGGCAACGTGCGGATGATCTTTCCGGAATGGACGCAGCAGGTGGCGGATGCGTTGCGGGCTGCTCCGGCAGCGTCGCCCGACGGGGCGAGCGCGTCGGCCGTATCGTCGGCGCTCGATCGCCTGAAAGCGGACACGAATCCGATGACCGCCGTGCTCGACTTCGGCGATGCACTGCGCGATGAACCGGTCGAGCGGATCGTCGCGCGGCTGCCGGAGCTGCTGCGGGTGAAGGATCTACACGAACTATCGGCGATCGTGTTCCTGTGCCTGTCCGGATCGCGCGCCGAAGACCGGCCGCGCTTCGCCGAAATGATCAACGGTGCGATCGCGTCGACCGACGACAGCGCGCGGCTGCTTGCGATTGCGTATGGCGCATTCGCGGCCGGCCGGGCGCGGCCCTATCCGTTCAACGATGCGGGGCAGACAGCGCGGATCAACGACGTGTTCGGCGTGTTGAAGCGGCGGACGGCCGCGCTCAACGTGCCGGTTGGGGAAGGGTCGCCTTGGTACGAGTTCTTCACCGCGTATCGGCTCGGCGGCGCGGTCTCCGGCAACGGACCGTGATCGTCCGCAATAATCAGCCCCACGGCAGTCACGCCCGATCGCCAGCCCCCCCCACGCGCTCGCAACGCGGTCAACCGGCATTCCATTCGCGTACGACATCGCGATCAATAAATCCCGAATCGATTGTCGATTTATTCGACCTTTTGAATTGATTCGTCCGGTGTTAGATTTTCGCCCGGCCTCAGAGCCATCTCAAATAACCCAAACCCAAAAGACCAAATCATGAAATCTGTATTCCGTCATGCCGCTCTGGCATTGGTGACGATCGGCTTCCTGTCGGGCTGCGCGAGCAGCGTGACACGCGACGCCAGCGATCAGCCGGGGGCCATCGCAACTGCATCGACGCCCAAATTCGGCTCGAAACCCGTGATCGTTCAAGTCACGCTCGACAAAGCCGCGCAAGACGCGCTGAAAGACAATCTGAAATTCAGCCCCGAGAACCTGAAAGGGAAAATCGAAAGCGCACTGGCCGCACGCAAGTTGCTGGCAACGGCGGGTTCGACCGATGCGATGCACCTGAACATCGAAGTCAACGGCATTCGCGTGCGCTCGAGCTTCTCGGCAGTGATGTTCGGCTTCATGGCGGGCAACGATCACGTCGACGGCACCGTGACGCTCACCGACGCCGACAATCATCAGATCGACCGCTTCAAGGTGTCGGCCTCGTATGCGCTCGGCGGCCTCGCCGGCGGCATGGACGATACGCGCCTGAACTGGCTGTACGAGAAGTTCACCGAGAAGACGCTGACGACGCTCGATCCGGCGACCGACGCGCAGCAAGCGAACGCAGCACAAGCCCCGTCGGGCAATCTGTAATCGCCGACGCCCGGCGGGCCCCGCATGCAAGGCCCGTCGGGCGTCAATCACCGCGCTCGCCGCTGCGACGACGAAGCGCATATCCGGCCCGTGTCGTGTCGATGAACGCGATTCCGCTGACCGCCGCTGAGCATCGGGCCGGTCCGATTTGCAGCATGCGCGCCTGAAAATCACGGCGTCCTGAACCTGCTCTTCCGTCGAATTCGCAACGAGCCGTTACGTTCCCGGCGGGAACCCCCATCCGCGGCGACCTGTCGAATCGCCGACACGACCGTCGACGGCTTCGTCGCCGTGGCGGACAATCCCGTCTCCAGCCCCGCTCGTTCGCACCCTACCCTTCCTCATGCTGAGCATTGGTCCCTTCTCGATCCGCGTCGTCGCGGTAGCCGTCGCCGCACTGCTCGCGTGGCTCGTCGCGCGCCTCATCCAGCGCCGCCCGCCTGATGGACACCACAAGACCGCATCGAGCCTGATCCTCGACACGCTGCTGCTCGGCCTGCTCGCCGCGCGTATCGGCTACGTCGCGCAGTGGTGGCACGAGTACGCGGCCGCACCGCGCTCGATCATCGCGCTCGGCGACGGCGGCTTCGACTGGCGCATCGGCCTCGCGGCCGCGATCGTGTTCGCGGGCTGGCGCCTGCGCCGCCTGCCCGCGCTGCGTCGCCCGGTGATGGCCGGCATGCTCGCGGGCGTTGCCGCATGGGGCATCGCGCAGGGCACGCTCGCCACGTTGCAGCACAGCGCGCCGCCGCTTGCCGCGTTGCAGCTCGAAGCGCTCGACGCCACGCCGGTACCGGTGCAACGCTTCGCGGGCAAGCCCGTCGTCGTCAACCTGTGGGCGACGTGGTGCCCGCCGTGCCAACGCGAAATGCCGATCCTCGCGCAAGCGCAGCAGGATCATCCCGGGATGACGGTGCTGATGGTCAACCAGGGCGAAGACGCGCAAGCGGTGCGCGCGTTCCTCGAACAGAAGGGACTGCGGTTCGATCACGTGCTGCTCGACCGCACGTTGCACGCGATGCAGACCTACGGTTCGCGCGGGCTGCCGACGACGCTCTTCTTCGACGCGAAAGGCAATCTCGTCGAATCGCACATGGGCGAGATCACCGCCGCACGGCTGAAGGATGCCGTGGCGGACCGCTTCGGCCAGTAACGCGCGCCGTCCGAAGGACAGCGGCACCGCGTCGTCACGCCCGAGCAACGCGAAAGGCTCCGGAACGTTTCGCTGGAACGGCTGATGCAGACGCTGGCGTCGTTGGGCCAGCATGTGGAAATCGTGGTGCGGCCTGCGGGGCCGCCGCGTTCGGCCGGCATCACGGTGCCGGTCTGACGGCCCGCGGAATGAACGAAACGCAGTGTGTGTAGCGGGCCGGGCCCGGCCGCCGCCGAAGGCCCGTCACAGGCGAGCGGGAGCAACGTACCGGCGCTCCGCGATCACCCTAGATACACCGGCACCGTACTGATCGCCGCGGATTCCGGCGACGCGCCGGAACTGACGGTCAAGGCTGCGAAAACACCATCACGCGCCCTTGCACACGCTGGAGCTTCAGCCAGCCCATGTCGGCGGTGAAACGCAGTTGCTGCAGCGGGAAGTCGAACTGCGCATTCCCGGCGGCGCTCACGACCGCATTGGCGATCCAGCGGATCAGCGCCTTCCCCTCGTCGGTCGTCACGCTGCCATTCTGCACGCCGTAAAAATAGCGGTTCCCGGCGTTGACCTCGTTCTGCAACTGCATCCAGTGCCCCGGCAACCCTTGCAGGGTCTTGAACAGGTCGGCAACCCGTTGCGTCGTGAGACCGCGCGCCCACAGCGCGCCGTTCGCGGCCGGCCGGGCCAGGTTGTGACGATCCGCGGCCTGAGCCTGCTCCTTGATCTGTCCCCTCAGAGAATCATCCTTCGTCATGCCACACTCCTCATCGTGATGGGCGCGGGAGAACAGCCTCGCGCGCGACGCATGCACGATACGCCCATTGCAAGAAGTCATCGCCTGTCAGCTATGTCAGGCTTCACTGTCAGGCGTCTGTCCCCATCACGCTTTCTTCTTTCCCTTCAATACGAACGCAGCTGCCGTACACCCCACCATGGCGACACCCGCGATCAGGAACGTATCGCTGTACGCCATCAGCAGCGCCTCGCGCATCACGCGCTGATTCACGAGCGCGAGGGCCAGCTCGTGCACGCCGCCGGTCGACGAACCCGGCAACGCATCGGCACGCGGCACGTGCACACGCGACAGCAGCCGCACCAGCATCGTCATGCGTTCCTGAAAGGCTGCCGAGAACGGCGAAACGGCCTCGCCGATCCGCATCGCGTGCAGTTTCTGCCGCTCGACGACGATCTGGCTCGCCACCGCGATGCCGATCGCGCCGCCAACGTTGCGCACCATGTTGAACACGCCTGATGCCGAACCGAGCTGCGCCTTCTCGATTCCGTCGACGGCCATCACCGATAGCGCGATCACGACCAGCGACTGCCCGATCCCGCGCACGACGAGCGACGGCACGATCACATTCGATGCGGCGTCGGCGCTCAGGTGGATGTTCATCAGGCAGCCTGCCGCGACGAGCGCGAAGCCGAGCACGATCGTCGCGCGCGGGCTCGTGCGGCGCATCAGCGGCGGCGTCAGGAACGACATCACGAACTGCACGAGCCCGTACGGGATCATCGCGAGGCCGATGTCGCGCGCGCTGTAGCCGTGCAGTTCGGCGAAGTAGTTCGGCACGAGAAATACCACACCGAACACCACCGCGCCGAACAGGAACTGCATCAGGCTCGCGATCCCGAAGTTGTAGCGGCCGAGCAGCCGCAGGTTGATGAACGGCTCCTTGCGCCGCAGCTCGATCGCGACGAACGCCGCGAGCCCCGCCGCCGCGACGATCGACAGATCGACGATCAGGTCGGACGCGAACCAGTCCTTGCGACCGCCCTCCTCCAGCACCATCTGCAGCGCGCTCAGGCCGAGCGCCATCGTCGCGATCCCGAACCAGTCGGCCTGGCGCAGCTTCGACAACTGCACAGGCACCGGGCGGATCGCCCATGCGATCGCCACGATCAGCGCGATCGCGGGCGGAATCTGCAGATAAAAAATCCAGCGCCACGAATACATGTCGGTGAGCCAGCCGCCGAGCGACGGCCCGGCCGCCTGCGCGACGTTGTTCGCCACCGCGAACAGCGCCATGCCGAACGGATGCTTCGACGGCGGCAGCTCGGTGACGATCAGCTGGAACGACAGCGGAATCAGCACGCCGCCGAACGCGCCCTGCAACGCGCGCGCGACGATCATCGACGAGATGTTCGGCGCGACCGAGCACGCGATCGAAAACGCCAGAAACCCCGTTGCGCCGACGAGCAGCACGCGGCGCGCGGAGAACACCTGCACGAGCCAGCCGGTGAGCGGAATCACGACGATCTCGGCGACGAGGTACGCGGTCGAGATCCACGACCCTTCCTCGAAGCTCGCGCCCAGCGAACCGCGGATGTCGGGCAGCGACGCGTTCGTCACGTGCACGTTCATCCCCGCCATGAAGCAGCCGAACACGCCGCCGAGCACCGCGACCCATGCGCGCAGCGATACGGCTTCGTCGTGCGGGGCCTGCGTTGCGGCCGCCGTCACGACCCGGCTCCCGGCGCGCCGCGCGTATCGACGCGCGCGATCACCGACATGCCGGGCCGCAGCACCAGGCCCGGCGGCGGGGCATCGAGGCGGATCTTCACGGGCACGCGCTGCACGACCTTCGTGAAGTTGCCGGTCGCGTTGTCGGGCGGCAGCAGCGCGAATTCGGCACCCGAGCCCGGCGCGAGCCCGAGCACGCGGCCGTGCAGCGTGCGGCCCGAGTATGTATCGACGTCGATCTCGACTGGCTGCCCGTCATGCATCGCGCCGAGCTGCGTCTCCTTGAAGTTCGCGACGACGTACACGTCGCGCAGCGGCACGACCGCGAGCAGCGGCATCCCGACCTCGACGTACTGGCCCGCGCGCACCGCACGTTGGCCGATCGTGCCGTCGCGCGTCGCGCGGATCACCGTATGTTCGACATCGAGTCGTGCCAGCGCGCGCTTCGCTTGGGACGCCGCAAGCCGGGCACGCGCCTGCTCGATCGCAGCCGCGCTTTGTGCGCGGCGCCGGCGCAGCACCGTCTGCTGGTCGTCCTGCGCGCGCACCGCCGCGCTCGCGCGGGCCAGTTCCGCACGCGCCTTCAGCGCATCGGCGTGCGCCTGTTCCCAGCGTTGCCCACTCGCGGCCGATTCGGCGAACAACTGCCGGTAGCGCGCCGCATCGGCATCGCGCCGCGCGGCTTCGGCACGCGCGGCGGCCGCGTCGGCCTGCGCCTGCTCGATCACGCTGCGCTGCTGGCCGACCTGCGCGTCGAGCGTGGCGGCCGCGGCTTCCTCGGCCCGCAGTGTTGCCTCGGCCGCGGCGACGGCCGCCTGCGCATCGTCAAGCTTCGCGCGATAGTCGCGATCGTCGAGCGTGACGAGCACGTCGCCACGCTTCACGGGCTGGTTGTCGTCGACGGCCACGCGTGCGACATAGCCGGCCACGCGCGGGCTGACGGTCACGACGTCGGCGCGCACGTACGCGTCGTCGGTGTGCTCGATGAAGCGGCCCACCGTCCACCAGCGCCAGCCGAACCAGGCCAGCGCGATGACGGTGATGAAGACGCCGGCGGCGATCCAGTGGCGCCGCGCGAAACGGGCGGATTTCTCGGGGACGGCTGTGGTGCTCATGATCGGAATCGGAATGGTTGAGTGCGGGCGGAGTCACGAACAGGCGGCTAGCGCTGCCAGCCGCCCCCCAGTGCCTTAAAGACGGCCACCTGATCGAGCGCGACCTGTTGCGTCGATGCGGCCAGCGCGGCATCGACCGCGACGAGGCTGCGCTGTGCGTCGAGCACGCCGAGAAAATCCAGCGCGCCCGCGTCGTAGTTCAGTTCGGCCAGCCGGTAAGCGCGTGCGTGCTCGGCACGCGCGGTGTCGAGCGCGGCCTTGTGGCGCCACTCGGCGCCATAGCGTGCGAGCGCCTGCTCGGTTTCCTTCAGTGCGCGCAGCACTTGCGCATCGAACGACGCACGCGCGGCGGCATCGTCCGCGCGGGCCTGCGCGAGTTGCGCGCGACTCGTTGCAACATTCGGAAAGCGCCAGGTGATCAGCGGCCCGACGCCCCACGCGATCGCGTACTTGTCGCCGAGCGACGACGGATCGCCGGTCGTCGACAGCCAGTTCACCGAACCGCCGAGGACGATCGACGGATACAGCTCGGCCGTCGCGACACCGATCCGTGCGTTCGACGCGGCGAGCCGCCGCTCGCTTTCGCGCAGATCGGGCCGGCGCCGAAGCAGCGCGGCGCCGTCGCCGACCGGAAACGGTCGCGCCAGCGACGGCGTCGCGCGACAGCGCGCGGCCGCGTCGGGAATCGCACTAGGCGCGTGCCCGGTCAGCACGGCCAGTTCATACAACGCGGCACGGCGCGCGCCTGCGAGCGCGGGCAAATCGGCGCGCGTGTCGTCGGCGAATGCGCGTGATCGCGCGACTTCCAGATCGGACACGAGACCGTGTGCACGTTGCCGGGCGGTCAGCGCGGCGAGGCGGTCGGCGATCGCGACCGAGCGCTCGGCCACGTCGATCCGCTCGCCGTACGCGCACGCCTGCGCATAGGCGGCCGTCGTTTCGGCGGCCACCGCGACGCGCATCGCATCCGACGCAGCCTGCACGGCCTCGGAATCGGCACGCGCGGCGTCGACGAGATGGCCGACGCGCCCCCACAGATCGATTTCCCACGACACCGCGAACGACGGCGCGAAACCCCAGCGCGTACGCGCATCGGTGCCCTTCGCGCTCGCGACGATCTGGTCGGACGCGTGCTTGCCGTAGTCGACGCCGAAGCCGGCCGTCGTATCGGGCAACCGCGCGGCGTCCGCTTCATCGAGCACGGCTCGCGCACGCGCGACGCGCGCCGCGGCCACCGCGAGATCGCGGTTCTGCGCGAGCGCTTCGCGCACGAGTGCGTCGAGCGCCGGATCGTCGAACAGCTGCCACCAGCGATCGGGCAATGCCCCGCCGGACGCGACGGGTGCATCGGCCGCCGCGTCGAACGGCGCCGTGCGCGCCGCATCGGCCACCGGCGGACGGTACGGTGCGCCGACCGAGCAGGCGGCAAGCATCGCGGCGCTCAGCAGCGCGGCAGCAACGGACAAACGGGAGGAAACCGGAGGAAATGACGAGGCGCGCATCGTGCAATGGCAGTCGAACAAACGATGGGCCTATGGTAATTTCGACCCATTCGGTCGATCTCGCGCGCAAAGCGCATTCGTCGTCGAGAAATGGACACATGGATCAATTTTTCAGCGCGCTCGAGCACCAGGACAAGCACAAGCAGATCGCCGTCGTCGCGTCCGACGCGGCGGCCGGCATCGCGTATCCGCCGCATTCGCATCGGCATGGCCAGCTGATTCACGCGATTTCCGGCGTGATGCTCGTGCATGCGGATGCCGGTAGCTGGGTCGTGCCGACGGGGCGTGCGGTCTGGGTGCCGGGCGGCACGCAGCACGAGATCCGCATGGCCGGCGACGTGCAGATGCGCACGGTGTTCGTCGCACACGAAGTGCGGCCGAGCCTGCCACGTGAATGCCGCGTGATCGAGGTCGGCACGTTGCTGCGCGAGCTGATCGTGACCGCGAGCGAACTGCCGGCGGATTACGACCTCTCGCATCGCGCGGGCCGCGTGCTCGCGCTGATCCTCGACGAAATCGAGATCGCGCCGCTGCTGTCGCTGCACGTGCCGATGCCGCGCCATCCGGCGCTCGCCGCGCTGTGCACGCGGCTCATCAACGAACCGTCATCGGTCGTCACGCTGCAATCGTGGGCGCGCGACGCGCACATGAACGAGCGCACGCTCGCGCGCACCTTCAAGCGCGAAACGGGGATGACGCACGGTGCATGGTGCCGCCATGCGCGCCTGCTGCTGAGCCTGCCGCGTCTCGCCGCCGGCACGCCGATCCTCGAACTCGCGCTCGAGCACGGCTACGACAGCCCCAGCGCGTTCGCGGCGATGTTCCGCAAGGCACTCGGCGTGCCGCCGAGCGAATACTTCCCGCGGCGCTGAACCGTACTGCCCGTATCGCGACGATCGCGCGCCGACGTGCGCACGCACATGGACGCTGACACGCGGTGCGAATGCGGCAGCGATCGCATTCGAGCCGGCGACGACGGCCGACGTTGCGACATCGCGCGAGATCGCGGTTCGGGAAGGGACGGGAAAGGGCGGGAATCGGCCTGCTGCCGGCGCGCGTCGCGGACGACGGACTACGTTCAGGCGCGTGGGTGCGTGTACGGCCCGATTGCCGGGCGGAGGAAGTGGGCGTGTTTCTGGCGTATCCGTCGCGCAAGCATCTCGACGCCAAGACGCGCGCGCGGGTGAATTTCATGAAGACGGAACCGCGCGCCAAGCTTGCCGTCCGTGCACCAGCAACCGCACGGACGACGACACGGCCGCGCCGGACCTGGCCGGCGCGGCCGCCAAGCCGCCCGTTACGCGACGGCCTTCACCGCCGGCTGAACACCAAAAAACGTCGCCTGCGCCGCTTCGTCCGCGCGCGCATACGCGCGGTTGATGCCGCTGATCACCGCGCGAATCGACGCGGTCGTCAGGTTCGCATCGATGCCGACGCCGAACGCGCTGCCGCGCACGCCCGTGCCGGACAGTTCCGCGATCGCGATCGCCTTCGCATCCGCGCCCTGCGACAACGCACGCTCCTCGTAGTGCTGGATCCGCAGCGGCGTACGCAACGCGTGCATCAGCGCGTCGAGCGGGCCATTGCCTTCGCCGCGCAGCACGCGGCGCTCGCCGTGCACATCGGCGGTCAGCACGATCGTCTCGCGGCCGTCGCGCTCGGTCAGCTCATGGCCGACATATCGCAGCGGCGCATCGCCTTCCACGTATTCCTGCTGGAACAGCGACCAGATCTGCGCGCTCGTCACTTCGAGCCCGCTGTCGTCGGTCAGGCGCTGCACGGCCGCGCTGAAGTCGACCTGCAGGCGGCGCGGCAGCACGACGCCATAGCTCTGCTCGAGCAGGTACGCGATACCGCCCTTGCCCGACTGGCTGTTCACGCGAATGATCGAGTCGTACGTGCGGCCGACATCGCTCGGATCGATCGGCAGGTATGGCATTTCCCACACGGCATCGGGGCGCTGCACCGCGAAGCCCTTCTTGATCGCATCCTGGTGCGAGCCGGAGAACGCGGTGAACACCAGGTCGCCGACATACGGATGGCGCGGATGGATCGGCAACTGCGTGCATTCCTCGGCCATGCGCGCGACTTCGTTGATCTGCGAGAAATCGAGGCCCGGATCGACGCCCTGCGAATAGAGGTTCAGTGCGAGCGTGACGAGGTCGACGTTGCCGGTGCGCTCGCCGTTGCCGAACAGGCAGCCCTCGATCCGGTCGGCGCCCGCCATCACCGCGAGCTCGGCCGCCGCGACCGCCGTGCCGCGGTCGTTGTGCGGATGCACGGACACGATCAGCGCATCGCGGCGCGCGAGGTTGCGGTGCATCCATTCGATCTGGTCCGCGTAGAAGTTCGGCGTGCCGACTTCCACGGTGGCCGGCAGGTTCACGATCGCCTTGTGCTCCGGCGTCGGCTGCCACACGTCGAACACGGCGTCGCAGACTTCCTTCGCGAAATCGAGCTCGGTCGCCGTGAAGGTCTCGGGGCTGTATTGCAGCGTGAAATGCGTGTCGGTCGCGGCATCGGCGAAGCGCTTGATCGTGCGCGCGGCGTTCACCGCGAGCGCCTTCACGCCATCGCGGTCGAGGCCGAACACGATCTTGCGGAATTCCGGCGCGGTCGCGTTGTACAGGTGCACGATCGCGCGCTTCGCGCCGCGCAGTGAGGCGAAGGTACGCTCGATCAGGTCGTCGCGCGCCTGCGTGAGCACCTCGATCGTCACGTCGTCGGGAATGTGGCCGCCTTCGATCAGCTCGCGCACGAAGTTGAAGTCGGTCTCCGACGCCGACGGGAACGCGACCTCGATCTCCTTGAAGCCGATCGCGACCAGCATCTTGAACATCCGCATCTTGCGCGCCGCGTCCATCGGCTCGAACAGCGACTGGTTGCCGTCGCGCAGGTCGGTGCTCATCCAGATCGGCGCTTGCGTGATCGTGCGCGTCGGCCACGTGCGGTTCGGCAGGTTGACGGGCGTGAACGGTCGGTACTTCGTCGCGGGGTTCTTCAGCATCATGATGTTCGGTCCTCGGTCGGTTTGTCGGGAAACCGCCGCGCGCTGGCCATCGGTCGTGAGGGCAGGCTGCGCGCGCAGCGATGAAAACGGTAGAAAACGGCACAACGGCAAAGCGGTACGGCGAACGACAGCCTTGGCGGTTGAGCGACCGGGACGGAGCGGAACGATTCGGAAGAAGGACGAACTCAGGCGCCGGTCGACAACCGGGGCCAGGTCGGTGATGCGGGGGAAATCTGGCGCTTCAGGAAAGAAGCAGATGGAAAGCGCGCAGCCGCAGACCCAGCCCGGAGAAACGGGCTAGTAGTCGTAGCGAGAAGAGGGACTGGGCGGCTTGCATGGCCGCAATCAAATCACATGGGGATGGGGGCTGTCAACTGGCCGAGCGCACATGGCGTTGCATCTGATCGCTCAGAATCAGTCCAGTCCGATAGGCGGCGCGGCGCCGTGTCGATATGCTTCATGGGTGCGGCGCCGGTGAGGCCCCTGTTCACGTTCGGAGTGAGTTGGTCAACGTACTTCGCCGGTTGCCGCACCCCTCCCCTGTCGCGATCGGGTTTCGGTGCGGGCGTTCGGTGGTGGCCGGTGGGCGCGGCCACGACCGAGATGCTGATGTTGAAACCAACGCTGCCATATGCGAACGCCGAGCGCCCGCGCCCAAGCCCGATTGCTCCCGCCTCCCGGCCCGCCTGTGCCATCGCGCATCATTCAGAAAATCGATACACCCGACGATATAGTTTCCTGAATATATCGAAACACCACCCATTAAATACATTTCAATAAATCGATTAACCTCCATTTTCGATTTACTGAACAATAGCCATTCCCCGGCGAATATTTTCTGATTTATTTTTCGGCATGCTCGGTATGTCGCATTTCAAACGGCAAACGTTTGCGCGACACGGCTTGAAGCCTTACCCATCATTCCTCAGGAGGAAAGCATGGCCGATTTTCAAACGTCATCCAATCGCGCCGGCGAGTTTTCGATTCCGCCGAATACCGATTTCCGCGCGATTTTCTTCGCGAATGCCGCCGAGCAGCAGCACATCAAGCTGTTCATCGGCGACAGCAAGGAACCCGCCGCTTATTACAAGCTGACCACGCGCGACGGCACGCGTGAAGCGACGCTGAATTCCGGCAACGGCAAGATCCGCTTCGAAGTGTCGGTGAACGGCAAGCCGTCGGCCACCGATGCGCGCCTCGCGCCAATCACCGGCAAGAAATCGGACGGCTCGCCGTACACGGTCAATTTCGGGATCGTCGTGTCGGAAGACGGCCACGACAGCGACTACAACGACGGCATCGTCGTGCTCCAGTGGCCGATCGGCTGACCTGACACGCGCGTGACGACCGACCACCACCGGCCGCCTGCGGGCCGGCCGGCGGTGACGCGTCGCATTCAGCGGCCCCCCTTTTTGCGTCTAAACCCGACCTACCAACGGAGACATCCATGCCCCTCCTTTCGGCTTCGATCATCAGTGCACCGGTGGCGACATCGGAAACCTACGTCGACATCCCGGGCCTGTACATCGACATCGCCAAGGCAGAGATTCGAAACGGGAAACTGCAGGTGATCCTCAACGTGCCGACGCCGTACGCGACCGGCAACAACTTCCCCGGCATCTATTTCGCGATCGCGACCAACAAGGGCGTCGTCGCGGACGGTTGCTTCACGTATTCGTCGAAGGTGCCCGAATCCACCGGGCGCATGCCGTTCACGCTCGTCGCGACGATCGACGTCGGCGCCGGCGTCACGTTCGTGAAGGGCCAGTGGAAAAGCGTGCGCGGCAGCGCGATGCATATCGACTCGTACGCGAGCCTGTCCGCGATCGGGGACACGGCCGCGCCATCGTCGTCGACCGGCAGCGGAAGCGGCGAAACCGGAGTGGGCGGCAACCCGGGCGGCACGGGTAGCGGCACGATCGGCGGCGGCGGCGAGCGCGACGGCACGTTCAACCTGCCGCCGAACATCAAGTTCGGCGTCACCGCGCTCACCAACGCGGCGAACGACCAGACGATCGACATCTACGTCGACGACAACCCGAAACCGGTCGCCACGTTCAAGGGCGCCGGCGTGCAGGACCAGAACCTCGGCACCAAGGTGCTCGACTCCGGCAAGGGACGCGTGCGCGTGATCGTGATGGCGAACGGCAAGCCGTCGCGGCTCGGCTCGCGGCAGGTCGATCTCTTCAAGAAGACGTACTTCGGGATCGTCGGCTCGGAAGACGGCACCGACGACGACTACAACGACGGCATCGTGTTCCTGAACTGGCCGCTGGGTTAAGCAGCATCACGCAGCGCCCCTCGCCACGCCGCCCGGCGTGGCGATTCATTTCAACGCGCGTGCCCGTCTCCTCCGCCACGCGCGACAGCCCTGACGCCTTCAGTTCGGCCGCATGTACCGATCGAAATTGTTGATGTATTCGTCAAGGTGAAGTTCCAGTGCCTTCCTGTATTCATCGCAGAAATACTGGACCGTTTCTTCCCGCGTCGCGGCCATGTCCGCACCGGACTCATGGCCGGATGCGCTAAGCCATGCGTTGAATCGTGCGGTCGCATACATCATCGATGCGCTGACTTTGCCACGACTCGGTGCTTTTTGAAGCTGCTCGTTCGATAGCTCGATGTGCTCATCTGCACGAGCATAGAAATTTTCGTCGACTTCCATGGCTTATGCGCTGCGCGTGAAGTAACAGTCATTGTCCCGTATTTCAGGGGGCTGCACCACCATGTTGCTTCGCACGATGACCGGCAATTCGGCATTGCATGCGCGCACATCGACGCACGCATGCAACGATGCCGCCCGCCGCGGGCGGCGGCACCGCGCCAACCGTCAACCGGCCCGCGATCCGGCAGGATTCGACATCGCCACCGGTTGCGACCACGCAGCCGACGCCAGGCGCATGCGCGCATCGAGCGCCACGCGGTTGAACGCCACGCGCCGTTCACCGCTCAGCTTCGCCGTCTTGCCCGCCTGTACCAGCGCGACCGGGTCGACGAGGCGATCATGCCGCCGGACCTCGAAGTGCAGATGCGGCCCCGTGGCCGTACCCGTGCTGCCGACCGCGCCGATACGCTGGCCGCGCGCGACCCGCGTGCCGGTGCGCAGCGACGGCTCGAATGCCGAAAGGTGCGCGTAGTACGACGCATAGCCGCCGTCATGGCGGACCACCACGTACTTGCCGTAGCCGCGTGGCTCGGTGCCGATGAACGTCACGACGCCGCGCTCCGACGCATGAACCGCACGCCCGGCCGGCGCGGCGAGATCGACGCCGGAATGCACGTGACGCGCGCCGGTCACCGGATGCACGCGCGCACCGAAATGCGAGCTGATGCGGTTTGCGCTGACCGGCATCGCAAACCGCACGCCGGCGAGCGGCACGCCGTCGAGGTCGTAATAGGCGCCCGGCGAACGAGCATCGGGCGCAAACCATACGCTCGCGAAGTGCTGGCCGCGCAAGCGAAGCTCGAGCGCCGTCACGCGCACGCCGCCCGGCAGAGCCGCGTTGCTGTCGGGTTCGTATGCAACGCGGAAGGTGTCGCCGAGCGCACCGCGCTGTTTCAGGTCGACGCGACCGGCGAGCATGCGGGTGATCTGCGCGACAACGCCGGCCGGCAGATCAGCGCGCGCCAGCGACGCCTGCAGGCTGCCGACGATCGCGCCGCCACGCGCGCCGCGATCGGCTTCCGCGAGCACGAACGGCTCGGCCGCGGCAAGATCGACGGGACGCCGCTCGAACACAGCCTGCTCGCCCGTCACTGGCAATGCCGACGCAAGACCGTAGTCGAACCTCGACGCATACGCGCGTTCGACCGCCCCGCGCGCCGCGTCGCACAGCACGCGGTAAGCCACGCATGCACCGAAGCGCGCCACCGGGTCGTCGCGTTCGCCGGCCGTCGGCACGGTCGACGCATGAGACGCGTAGGCAACGTCGAGCGGCGCGGCCGTCGATGCATGCAAGCCGCCCCACGTCGTGCGCGCGGCATTGAAAAAGGGCACGTCGACAAGGTCGGCCACCACGGGCGAAAACGGCGCGTCGTCGTGCGACGCGTGCGCCACCGCACCCGGTGCGCCGGCCACACAGGCCGCCGCGATGACGCCGCGCAGCAGCGTGCGGCGCATCGGGACACCGCGAACGCCGCGCTGTGCGGGTTGACCTTGCTCGCGTGCGAGACGGAAACGCAGGTCTAACCGCATGACGTCGTCACTCGCTGTCTGTCAGTGAAAAAATCGGGAAAAAGCCGGGTATCGCGGAGGAACGATCGGTGCGACCCGGCAACGTAAAACCGAGTGTATCGGCGTGATCGACGCAGCTGAATAGGACTAGTCTCATTTGAACGCACAGCCGCTTAGTACTAAATCGAAATCGCGATTTCGCGGCACGGCGCCCCGGCTACGCGGCATTCGACCCCACCTGTTCGCGCGAACCATTGCGCCCCGTGTACAGTCGAACGCTGCCGGCGCGTCAGCCGCAAGCCTGCCCGACCACGGCGGGCACGCGACGCATCGCGCACTGTGCCTTCAAACCGGAATCCCGTCATGTTGCTCGATCACCTGCACCCGGAACGCTGGACGTTCCTGTGGAACGCGCTGTCCACCCTCTCCATCAAGCTAGGCGCCGGCCTGGCGCTGCTCGTCGCCGGCTGGTGGCTGTCGAAACGCATCGGCAACTGGCTGAACCGTCTGCTCTCCAACAAGGAGCGCGTCGACGACACGCTGCGGCCGATCCTCTGCGACGTCGCCGTCTGGGGCATCCGCATCGTCGCGATCGTCGGCGCGCTGTCGCAGCTCGGCATCGAAACCGCGAGCATCGTCGCGGTGCTCGGCGCGGCCGGCCTCGCGATCGGGCTCGCGCTGCAGGGCACGATGCAGAACATCGCGGCCGGCATCATGCTTCTGCTGCTGCGGCCGTTCAAGGTCGGCGACTATATCGACGGCGGCACGGGCGTCGCGGGCACCGTCGACGAGGTCGGGCTGTTCATGACGCGGCTGACGAAGCCGGACGGCATCTGCGAATACGTGCCGAACAGCGCGCTGTGGGGCAGCTCGATCCGCAACTACACGCGCAACCCGACCCGCCGCCTCGATCTCGAAGTGGAAGTGTCGGTGCATGACGATATCGATCGTGCGCTCGACGCGCTGCGCGCGCTGGCCGCGGCCGATCCCGACGTGCTGCAGGATCCCGCGCCGGACGTGATGGTGATGCGCTTCGACGACAGCACGGTCGTCGCGAACATCCGTGTGTGGACGCATACCGAAAACTTCTGGGCAATGCGCTGGCGCATCGCGCGCCAGGTGCGCAAGACGCTCGCCGACGCGCATTGCGCGCTGCCGATCCGCACGCGCGAGCTGCACGTCGTGCACGACACGGAGCGTCGCGCCGACCGCGCACAAACGCGCGCGCTGTAAACGGCGAAGGCCGCGAAGCCCGGCATCTTCTCGAGCGCGATCTCGAGCGCGATGCAGGTCGTCGCGGCCGATCTCGATCGCGTACGCGGAATTCGTCGAGCGCGTGCTGCGCAAGCAGGCCGGGGGTTCGTCGATTCAGTCGAGCCTCGCGTTGCGCGAGGTAAAGTTCTCATCGCGCGTGCCGGCGCCGGGCGACTGAACGGCGCGACGAACGTGGAAGCCCCCCCGAAACTCCAAAACTCATCCCATGGAGCACTACTTTATGACGCGATTCCTCCCTTCCGTGTCGCTGGCCGCCACGCTGGCCTGCGCGTTGGCACTGAGCGCCTGTGCCGCGCAATCCACGCCGCCGGCTCAATCGCCGGCGCCGGCCGCACCGCCGATGGTCGGCAGCGATCGCGATGCGCACGGCTGCATCCCGTCGGCCGGCTATTCGTGGTGCGAAGCAACGCAACAATGCGAGCGCCCGTGGGAACTCGCCAAGCAAAAGGGCTTCGCGAATTCGGCGCAAGCGTACGACCAGTTCTGCCGGAACGGCGCCGCGAAGTAAAGTGACGTGACGTCACGCGATCGTGTCGCGGCCCGCCGCCGCGACACGACGCGACGCCCCCGAAATTCCCTCCCGATCCCGCTCGGTCATTCCCCCCGTTCCCGCTTTCCGCGACCGTCGTTCCGGAAACCCGGACACACAAAAAACCCCACGAAAACAACGGTATTTTTCGTTTGTGACACGGCAAACGAGTTCGGTTACATTACGCGCCCCTTGCCACCCCGCCCCCGCAAAACGCGTCGCGCGCAGCCTCTTTCCACGCAGCCTGAAGCGCCTTTCGCTCAGGCTTGCCGCAAGGGCCCGGGCGCGTTGTGCGCCACTGTGACGCAGGCGCTTGCCTGCCCGCAGGAAGCCGATCCGAAGGTGTCCTTCCGACGGCTTCGCGTGCGCAAATGCAACGGCGCGCCGCGTCGATCCGGAATTCCGGATTTGCGATCCGGATCTCCGGATACGCGATTCACCGCGATCGACACACGCGCCGGGCGGCTTGGCAAACCGATGCATCCAAGTTGAAAAAGGGATCTGCTGTGATCAAAACGTTACGGGTAATACTGTCGGCGCTCGCGCTGTGCGTCGCCGCGTCGTCCGCGCATGCCGCCGATACGAAGAAGGTCGACGTCCTGCTGGTGGGCGGCGGCATCATGAGCTCGACGCTCGGCGTCTGGCTGCACGAGCTTCAACCTGACTGGTCGATGACGATGGTCGAGCGCCTCGACGGCGTCGCGCTGGAAAGCTCGAACGGCTGGAACAACGCCGGCACCGGGCACTCGGCGCTCGCCGAACTCAACTACACGCCGGAAAAGGCGGACGGCAAGATCGACATTTCGAAGGCCGTCGAGATCAACGAGTCGTTCCAGATCTCGCGCCAGTTCTGGGCGTGGCAGGTCAAGCAGGGCGTGCTGAAGAATCCGCACTCGTTCATCAACTCGACGCCGCACATGAGCTTCGTGTGGGGTGACGACAACGTCCGCTTCCTGAAGAAGCGCTACGAAGCGCTGCAGGCCAGCCCGCTGTTCCGCGGGATGCAGTATTCGGAAGACTACGACCAGATCAAGCAGTGGGTGCCGCTGATGATGGAAGGCCGCGACCGCAACCAGAAAGTCGCGGCAACGTGGACGCCGATCGGCACCGACGTGAACTTCGGCGAGATCACGCGCCAGTTCGTCGGCTACCTGAAGACGCAGCCGAACTTCACGCTGTCGCTGTCGAGCGAAGTGCGCGAGATCAAGCGCAACGCCGACGGCACGTGGCACGTGACGTGGGTCAAGCTGCACTCGGATGAACCGGCGCAATCGGTCGACGCGAAGTTCGTGTTCATCGGCGCGGGCGGCGGCGCGCTGCACCTGCTGCAGGCGTCGGGCATCCCCGAGGCGAAGGACTACGGCGCGTTCCCGGTCGGCGGCTCGTTCCTCGTGACCGACAACCCCGAGGTCGTGAAGCAGCATCTCGCGAAGGCGTACGGCAAGGCGTCGGTCGGCTCGCCGCCGATGTCGGTGCCGCACCTCGACACGCGGATCATCGACGGCAAGAAGATCATCCTGTTCGGGCCGTTCGCGACGTTCTCGACCAAGTTCCTGAAGAACGGTTCGTACTTCGACCTGCTCAAGAGCACCAACACGCACAACGTCGCACCGATGATGCGCGTGGGCGTGGACGAATTCCCGCTGGTCCAGTACCTCGCCGGCCAGCTGATGCTGTCCGACGACGACCGCTTCAACGCGCTGAAGGAATACTTCCCGAACGCGAAGAAGGAAGACTGGCGCCTGTGGCAGGCCGGCCAGCGCGTGCAGATCATCAAGCGCGACCCGGTGAAGGGCGGCGTGCTGAAGCTCGGCACCGAGATCGTCGCGTCGCAGGACGGCAGCATCGCGGGCCTGCTCGGCGCATCGCCGGGTGCGTCGACGGCCGCGCCGATCATGCTGAACCTGATGAAGAAGGTGTTCAAGGACAAGGTCGCGACGCCCGAGTGGCAGCAGAAGATCCGCCAGATCGTGCCGAGCTACGGCACGAAGCTGAACGACAGCCCGGCGAAGGTCGTCGAGGAATGGACGTACACCAGCGACGTGCTGCAGCTCTCGCCGCCGCCGAAGATCGACGTCAACGTCCCGTCGCAGGCCACCGGCACCACGCCGGCCCGCCCGGCGAAGGCGTCGGCCGACATGGCGCTGTAACGCATAAGACCGCCGCGCGGCGTCGTTGCGCCGCACGACATGGCCGCCCTCCGGGGCGGCCATTTTTCATGGCGCGCGCCGCAGGCACGGGCGGCGTCGCCCGCTTCCGCTAGAATTGCGGCACGCGCGACCCCGTCGCCGCCCGATCCATCATCCGCATCGACGCAATCCAAGCGACGCCCGATGCGGCCCGCGCCCGAACCGCGCGAGCGCCGCCCGTCGTTGCCGCGCCCGCCCGGGCGCCACCTCAACCGAATTCTGCTGGAGAAAGACCTTGTTTACCTGCCGAAACCAGAGCTGCGGCACGCAGTGGGAACAGTCCGACGTCGTCATCAAGGACGAAGGCCAGGGGCTGCTGTTCCGCTGCCCGCTGTGCGGCGCGCGCAACTATCTCGAACGCTTCGAGGGCGACGACGGCACCGTCGTCTACGAACAGATGGAAGGCAAGCCTTACCTCGGAGACCTCGAATGACCCAGCCGACCGCCACACCGTTCAGCGCACTGCCGTTGACGCCCGCCGCGCTCGCCAACCTCGCGCAGCTCGGCTATGTCGACATGACGCCGATCCAGGCCGCGAGCCTGCCGATCGCGCTGGCCGGCCAGGACCTGATCGCGCAGGCGAAGACGGGCAGCGGCAAGACCGCCGCGTTCTCGCTCGCGCTGCTGGCACGCCTCGATGCGCGCCGCTTCGACGTGCAGGCGATGATCCTGTGCCCGACGCGCGAACTCGCCGACCAGGTCGCGCAGGAAGTGCGCCGCCTCGCGCGCGCCGAGGAAAACGTGAAGGTGCTGACGCTGTGCGGCGGCACGCCGATGCGCCCGCAGGCGCAGAGCCTCGAACACGGCGCGCACATCGTCGTCGGCACGCCGGGCCGCATCATGGATCACCTCGATCGCGGCAACCTGAAGCTCGACGCGCTGAACACGCTGGTGCTCGACGAAGCCGACCGGATGCTCGACATGGGCTTCTTCGACGACATCGCGAAGGTCGCACGGATGTGCCCGACCACGCGCCAGACGCTGCTGTTCTCCGCGACCTATCCGGACGGCATCGTGAAGCTGAGCCAGCAGTTCCTGCGCAACCCGAAGGAAGTGAAGCTCGAAGAGCGCCACGACAACAGCAAGATCCGCCAGCGCTTCTATGAAGTGACGGAAAACGAGCGGCTGCATGCGGTGGGCCAGTTGCTGAACCACTACCGGCCGGTGAGCACGATCGCGTTCTGCAACACGAAGCAGCAGTGCCGCGACCTGCTCGACGTGCTGCACGCGCAGGGCTTCCACGCGCTCGCGCTGCACGGCGAGCTCGACCAGCGCGAACGCGACCAGGTGCTGATCCAGTTCGCGAACCGCAGCTGCTCGGTGCTGGTGGCAACCGACGTCGCCGCGCGCGGGCTCGACATCGCGCAGCTCGAAGCGGTGATCAACGTCGACGTGACGCCCGACCCCGAAGTGCACGTGCACCGCATCGGCCGCACGGGTCGCGCCGATCAGGACGGCTGGGCGCTGAGCCTCGCGAGCATGGACGAGATGGGCCGCGTGGGCGCGATCGAGCAGGCGCAGAAGCGCGACGTCGAATGGCACCCGCTCGCGGAACTGAAGCCGGCCGACGACGGCGTGCTGACGCCGCCGATGGAAACGCTGCAGATCCTCGGCGGGCGCAAGGACAAGATCCGCCCGGGCGACGTGCTCGGCGCGCTGACCGGCGACGCCGGGTTCGACGGCAAGCAGATCGGCAAGATCAATGTGACCGAGTTCTCGACCTATGTCGCCATCGAGCGTGGCGTGGCGCGCGACGCACTGCGCAAGCTCAATGCAGGGAAGATCAAGGGCAAGCGGGTCAAGGTCCGGTTGATGGACGAAGAGTGATGCCGGCGCGCGCCGTGACGCCCACGCGGCGCGCTCGCCCGTCGAGCATGCGTTCGACACGCTGAAAACCGATGGCGATCTGAAGAACGTGTCCGGCGTCGGCGCGGGCGCGCTGCGCGCCGCACTCAGGCCAGCGCGGGATAACCGTACGCGGCCGCCTGCTGCTCGAACCGCGCAATCGTGTCGTAATCGGCCGGCGACAACCGTTCGAATCCCTTCAGCCGCAGCACGCGCGCCCGTTCCGCATCGGCCGACACCGCGCGGTCGAGCGCATCCTGCAATGCGGCGGCCTGTGTGTCCGCCAGCGCCCGCGATGCGATGAACGGCAACCCCGGTGCGGATGCCGTCATCCCGATGATCCGGATATCCGCCAGCAATCCGGGCAGCGCGTCGCGCACGTACGCGAACGTCACGCAGTCGATCGCCGCGCAATCGGCCTGCGCCGAAGCCAGCGCACGCAGCACGTTCAGATGCGAGCCGAGCGCGGCAACCGATCCGAAGAATCGTCCGTCGCGCGCATACGGCGCGACCGCATGCCGGAGCGCGTTCATCCCGCTGTGCGAATCTCGGCCGTTGAAGGCGGCCCGCAGCCCCCGGCATGCGGCGAGCGTCGTCGCGCCGCCCGCATGCGCGCGCGCCGACACGGCCAGCACGCTGCTGTAGTGCGCGCCGTGGCAACCGTACGCATCGAACACGGGGGTCGCGATCAGTCGCACGACATCGCGCAAGCCCAGCATCCGGTACGGATAGCCGCAGGTCTGCGACAGCAGCAGATCGTCGCGCCGCCAAAGCGCGTGCAGGTCGTCGAAGGGTTCATCGGGAGGCGCCACTTCGGCGGGCCCGCCGCCCGCGCGCGCGAACGCATCGAGTGCATCGCGCAGCAGCGCGCGCCACAGCGCGTCGTGGCGCGGCGTCACGTTGTACATCGGCAGGGCGGCGATCCATGGGCTCATGCGGGCATTCTACGCATTGCCGCTCGCGCAGCGGAATCCGGTTCGATCCCGGCAAAACGGGGGCCGAACGGGGGCGCCGCGCGCCCGAAGCTTATCGGCCGCGCGACGATAAGCAAATGCGAATCGATTGGTTGGCCGCACCGCGCGATCCCGGTACCGTCGTGATGCCTGCCCGCGCTTCGCCACCGCGCGTGATCGCGGACAGGCCGACCGTGATCCGCGAGACACCTGCGCACCCGGGCCGAGCGCACCGGTTCAACCGCTCGTTCCCCGCACTACCCGTTCAATCCCGCCTCAACGCCATGGCCGAATATTTCGACGTCGACCACGCGCGTGCGATCGCCGCGCTCGACACCCGCTTCACCGCCCGCACCGAGTGGCCGACCTGGCTGCTGGTCGTCGCGATCTACGGCGGCTGGCTCGCCGTGCTGCTGCTCGTGCGCGACGGAACCCTGTCGCTCGCGGCCGCGACGCCGCCGCTGATCCTGCTCGGCGCGTGGCACCTGTCGCTGCAACACGAACTGCTGCACGGCCATCCGACGCGCTCCGCGCGTGTGAACAAGCTGCTCGGCTACCCGCCGCTGACGGTCTGGTATCCGTACACGCTGTATCGCGACACGCATCTCGACCATCATCGCGACGAGGACCTGACGGTGCCGGGCGTCGATCCCGAAACGAACTACGTCACGCGCGAACGCTGGGCGCAGCTGCCGCGCTGGCAGCGCGTGCTGACGGTCGCCCGCAAGACGTTCATCGGACGCTTCGTCGCCGGGCCGCCGCTGAGCATCGCCGCGATGTGCGTCGACGCATTCGCCGCGTTCCGCCGCGCCGACTTCCGCTATCTGCCGATGTGGGCGACGCACATCGCCTGCGTGGTGGCGCTGCTCGCGTGGCTGCAACGGGCGATCGGCGTGCCGTGGTGGTATTACCTGCTCGCGGTCACATGGCCCGCGTTGTCGATCGCGATGATCCGCTCGCTGTACGAGCACCGCGCCGCGCCGCATCCGAAGGCGCGCATCGCGATCAATGAAGCCGGCTTCGCAATGCGGCTGCTGTACCTGAACAACAACTATCACCTCGTCCATCACGACCTGCCGAAGCTGCCGTGGTATGACCTGCCGCGCGCATACCGGATGCGCCGCGACGCGTATGCGCAGAAATGCGGCGGCTTCGTGATTCGCGGCGGGTATCGCGAGCTGCTCGCGCGCCATGCGTGGACGCCGACCGATACGCCCGTGCACCCGTTCGATCAGGGCACGGCGTCGTTGTCGACGGGGAGCGGGATCAAGGTGGCGGTGGTCGACAAGGTGTTGCAGATCAGTACGTGACGTGCGGCGAAGGCGCCGATTCGTCCGCCCGCCGCATCTTTCTTACGAAACGCCGACAACATCACTCCCGTCCGCGCATTGCCAATTGCGTCGGCCATGCCCAGAATGACGGCTCGTCCGGGGCTCCCAACCATCATTCGCCCCGGCTCTGCCCCGGCCACGCGCCGCACGCCCCCACGACGATGCAACCGAACACCCCGCCCGGCACAATCCGCGCGATCGGCAACGACTGGTCCGTCTCCGCGATTACCGCGGGCTTTCTCGCAGTCCTGATTTCGTATGCGGGCCCGCTCGCGATCTTCTTCCAGGCCGCGCAGGCGGCGCATGTATCCGACGCGATGGTGTCGTCGTGGGTCTGGGCGATCTCGATCGGCGCGGGCATCTCGGGCCTGTTCGCGAGCTGGAAGCTGAAGGTGCCGGTCATCACCGCGTGGTCGGCGCCCGGCACCGCGCTGCTCGTCGGCTTGTTTCCGCAACTGACGCTCAACCAGGCCGTCGGCGCGTACATCACGGCCGCGCTGATCATCCTGCTGATCGGCGTCACCGGCTATTTCGACCGGCTCGTGCGCCACATTCCGCGCGGCATCGCGTGCGGAATGATGGCCGGCATCCTGCTGCCGTTCGGCACGCATGCGTTCGCTGCGGCGTCGGAGCAGCCCGCGCTCGCGTTCGGGATGATCGCGGCCTACGTGATCTTCAAGCGCGCGCTGCCGCGCTACAGCATCGTGCTCGTCCTGCTGACGGGCGCCGTGCTGGCGACGCTGCTCGGGATGACGCATCTCGGCAACGTGTCGGCAAGCATCGCGCACCCGATCTTCATCGCGCCCGAATGGACGCTCGGCACGACGCTCAGCCTCGCGCTGCCGCTCGTCGTCGTCAGCCTCACCGGCCAGTTCCTGCCGGGCATGACGATCCTGCGCGTGTCCGGCTATCACACGCCCGCGCGCCCGATCATCACGGCGACCGGCGTGATGTCGCTCGTGGTCGCGTGCTTCGGCGGGATCACGATCGTCGTCGCGGCGATCACGGCCGCGCTCTGCACCGGCAAGGACGCGCACGAGGATCCGCACCGGCGCTACGTCGCCGGGCTCGCGAACGGGGCGATCTACCTGATCGGCGGCCTTTTCGCGGGCACGATCGTCACGGTGTTCTTCGCGCTGCCGAAGGCGTTCGTCGCGATCCTCGCGGGGCTCGCGCTGATCGGCGCGATCGGCGCGAACGTGCACGGGATCTTCGAGGACGAGAATCACCGCGAGGCGTCGCTGATCACGTTCCTCGCGACCGCGTCGGGCATGACGTGGCTCGGGCTCGGCTCCGCGTTCTGGGGGATCGTGATCGGATCGCTTTCGTATGCGGTACTGAACAAGGTGCGGCGACAGGCGTGATGCACGTGGTGCGCATCGCGCGCCGCCGCTTCGGTCACCGCGCGTGCTGGCGCACCAGCTGCGCGAGCGCATCGGTCAACGTCGTCGTGCCGTAAAGCCGCTCCGACACACCCGCCTCGACGTCGATCTGTCCGGCGTTGTGCACGTCGTAGAGATCGACGATCAACTGCGCGTGGCGTTCGCTGAGGCCCGCACGCAGCAGCGTCGCGGCCCAGGTGTCGCGCGGCAGTTCATGCGCGACGATGGTCCGGCCGGCCGCCGTGCCGAGCGTATCGGCGATCGCCGTCACGCTCACCCTTCGCGGCCCTTCGACACTGACGATGCGCGGCCCGTTGCCGCCTTCGGGCGCATCGAGCAGCAGCCGCGCCGCGATCGCACCCACATCGGGCGCCCAGACTGTCGGGAACACCTTGCCGACCGGATGGTGAAAGCTCGGCAGCATGCCGGTGCCGAGCGCAACCGGCAGCACGCGCGTCCAGTTCTGCAGATGCTCGGCCGAACGCAGCAGCGTCAGTTGCGTCGGAATCGTCTTCAGCCGTGCTTCGAAGTCATGAAACAGGCGGGTGATGCCCGTATTGCCGTCGCGTTCCGCGCCGTAGTCCGACAGCGCGAGCAGCACCGGCGGCGGATTGGCGGCGAGCGCGGCGGTCGCGACATCGATCGTCCGCGTCATCGTCGCGGCCGGATCGGGGTCGGCGACGGGCACCGGGCACAGTATCTGCACGGCCTGTGCGCCGTCGATTGCCGACGCGATCGCGTTCGCGTCCGTCAGCTCTGCCATCACGATGTCGCAGCCGAGCTGCGCGAAACGTTCACGATGGCGTGGGTCGCGCAACACCGCGCGCACGGGATGACCGGCCTTGCGCAAGGCGGTCACGGTCGACTGGCCGACGTTGCCGGATGCACCGAAGATCACGAACACGATTCGCTCCTAGGGGAGATGAGGGTGAGGTGATTATTGGGTCGGACAGAGGGAACCGCGCGCAGGGAGGGATGAATACAGCAGGAAAGGATGACGGATTGGGGGGCGGCTGCTATGCGAGTTGTCCGCTGCGTCGCCGGTCCCGTGAACGAACACGCCTCCGATAGACGAGCCGCTCACGCCCAAGGGCGTTACGCTTCAACAGGCCCATCGAAACGTGAGACGGTAAGGCGATTTCTGGCTGAGGGTGAACGACCTGACGTTGCGGCGTACAGGACATCCCGATTGCCGCGGTCGACGTAATGAAAAGCTTCCCCCGAATCTTCGACGATTTTCACCCGCTGATACAACAGCACGCTCGACATGTCGTTGGACTTCCGGTCATGAAGCGTTGCATTGTCGGCGTCCGACAGTTGGATACCTCGTTTCCTTACCTTATGGGGCTTCATCAGTCGGAGCCAGAGCTTTAACCCGCCTCGCACAGATTCTGTGCGGTCTCCCGTCCCGCCGGCAACGCCGGCAGGATGCACGCATTGGCTGGCACAGTGCGGTATGCACAGCCGGCCGCCAATGACCGCTATGCGTGCGCCGCCGGACGAGCACGCGAGCGCGCACGGGTTGGCGCAGGAGCCGGCGCCGATTCGGCCGCCGGCGCGGCCGGAGCTACGGTCAGGTGCAATCCCAGCGCGCTGACAACCTTCATGATCGTTGCGAATTCGGCGTTTCCACCTTCCGACAGTGCGCGGTAGAGCGCTTCACGCTTCACGCCAGATTCGCGCGCCAGCGCCGTCATACCGCGTGCCTTCGCGACATTCCCGAGCGCGGCCTGGATCAGCCGCGGATCCCCATCTTCGAACGCTTGCGCCAGGTAGTGACGAATCGTTTCCTCGTCCTTCAGGTACTTCGAGCCGTCGAATTCGGCCAGTTCGCTTATTTTCATACTCAATCCTCCAGTTCGCCGGCGATTTGCTTCGCCACCCTGATGTCCTTCTTCTGGGTCGACTTGTCCCCACCGCACAACACCACGACGATGATTTTCCCGCGTCGCACGAAGTAGGCTCGATATCCCGGCCCTACATCGATCTTCATTTCATTGACGCCGTCGCCGACTGCCCGCCATTGGCCGAGGTTGCCGAGCTTAAAATCTCTAACAAAATGAGTGTTCGGGGGCTGTTAACCCGCCGCGCGTTTTGTTAACCTCTTCGTTGTTTCGCTGACGAGGAGGCCATGGCCAAACCGATACTCGATGACGAACTGTGGTCACTGA
>NZ_JAIZRY010000010.1:0-305986 GCF_020420125.1 Burkholderia sp. AU30280 | reverse complement strand
CTTCCATCAAGCGCCCACACTTATCGGCTGTTAATTTTTAAAGAGCATTCTGCGAGGAACTTCGTGTTTCCCGGCAGCGCTGCGTTTTCAGCAGCAGAGAAGCGAGATTATGAACCGTGTTTCGCAGCTCGTCAACAACTTTTTAACATCAGCGTTGCGACTGCGGGGCTCAACTCCCGGGCCAGTTGTACGCGCCAGACTGCCGCACACCACCAACCCTGCTTCCCTCTTCCGCGCCGCGTTTCCGTTAGCGCGAAAGAGGCGCGATTGTAGGCAGCTCGCAGCATTCATGCAAGGGGTTTGAAGCAACTTTTTTACAAAAGCTGCAATTCGGCCAGCCGGCCGTGCCGCGGCACGAGACCGCTTACGGCGCAAAGAACGGACTAGAATGTGAGGTTCTTCGCCTCTTTCTATATACGTCTTTAATATGCGCCAGCGAATCGCCAAACGCCTCCCCCCCGATGCCGACAAACTAGTCGGTTTGTCGCTTGCGCTCTTCGCCTCGGGCAGTCGCATCGAGGATCGCTTCTGGGAAGCGAAGCTCGACGCGCTGCTCGCCAAGATTGTCCGCAACGGCAACCAGACTACACTCGACGCAGCGCTCGACCATCTGCAGCAGAATCATCCCGACGCTTATGGCGCGCTCGCCGACATGGCCGAGACGCACAGCGAGTCGATGGTGGTCGAGCACGACGGCCAACCGTTCGATGCGCTGCTGGTCGCCGTCCCGGTTCTCGCATGGACGCGCTACATGATTCCGTCGGGCCCGCTCAAGGGTGACGTTGCCGACGCGCTGCGAACCCACCTGCAGGCGCACGTCCTTGCGAACGGCACCCTCGTCGGGCTTGCACCGTTCCTCTACAGCATCGACCAGCTGCCGCGACACCACGTCGAGACCTACCGGCTCGCCCAGCAGCTCGCGCATGCGGCGATCAGCCAGCATCCGCCCAAGCTCAGCTTCGGCGACCTGCCCGAAACCTCGCCGATCCTGGCCGACCCGCGCTTCCTGCTCGCCGTCGTCGCTGCCCCCGCCGGCGCACCGCTGTTCCGCTGGCAGGAAGAAGAAAGCGGCAGCCGGATCGAACGCGGCCAGTGCCTCGAACAATGGACGGCCCAGGGCGGCCCGAACCTGTCGATCGCCCTGCCCGGCTGCGAGTTCGAATGCCTACTTCCGGACGCGTACTATTCCGCTTGCCGCGATGCGGACGAACGTGTGCGTCCGCACACGGTGAAAACTGCCATTCGTTATCTTTTCGACACACTTGGTACAGCACCGCAAGAGCTGCGCGCGGTGGTCGCCGGCTTCGGTGAACGCCGTATCGACGAGTACCGTGTCGGCTTCACGCGGCGTGCCAGCAACGACGTAATCTACGGCGTCGTATGGCCGCTCTACGGCCGCGAAAACGGTGACATGTCGATCGACAGCACAACGCTCGAAGGTGAAGTACCGATCGAAGGACCGGTCGAGGAAATCGTGAGCCTGCTGAAGGAATGCGGTGTAACCGACGTCCGGCGGCACGCGGGCCGCTTCGAACCAGAATATTGCGATGACTGCGGCGTGCCGCTCTACGCAGATCCGCTCGGTGAAATCGTCCACGCGGAAATGCCGGAAGACGCGTCACCCGCCCAGCCGCACTTTCACTGACCCGCAGCACAGCAGGCCCTGACGGCCTGCCCGCCCGAAGCCGCTCACGGTTCCCGCCGGAGCGGCTTTTTACTTGTCTGCCATCCCGCCGCCCGAAATTTCATACTTTTCCTAAGCCTTTCAGCCAAGCAGACATCATGTAAGGTCTTTGTCATCATTAGACCCAAGGCATGCCAGACGGCAGATCAATGGCTCACATTACGGAGGTTGAATATGCGGTTCCTGATGCTCAATTCAGACGCCGAGCGGCGTGACGGACTGAAGGCCCTGTTGCGACAGATCGACCGTCACGCCGGCATCAACGATGCGCCCGACAGTTTCCAGGCGCGCAGGCTGCTGCGCAACCAGCGATTCGACCTCGTCGCGATCGACTGGCTCGACGTCGGCCGACTCAGCGACCTCCAGGCGCTTTGCAGCGCGTGCTCGCCGGCACCCGTCGCCGTCCTGGTCGACGAAACATCGCCGGAAGCCATCCAGCGCTTCTTCAACTATGGAGTCGCCGGCGTGATCCCGCATTCCACGCGGCCGCACCTGATCGCGCGTGCGCTCGAGATCGTGCTGCTGGGCGGACACTACATTCCGCCGATCGCGCTCCGTCTACTGCCGTCTACTGCTGCGGCGCGCTACGACGCCCATTTCCAGACACTCGCCGGATCGCTTCCCCGCCGGCCGCTGAGCGGCCTCTTGTCACCGCGGCAAGCGCAGATCATGCGCTTCGTCCACATGGGCAGCACCAACAAGATGATCGCCCGCACACTCGGCATCAGCGAAGGCACCGTCAAGATCCACCTCGCCAGCATCTTCCAGCAGCTCGGCGCCGCCAACCGCGCCGCCGCGGTCGCGATCTACAACGGCTGGCTGTCGCCCCACCTCGAGGTGCTTCTGGCGAACCGCAGTCGCACGCGCAAGCCGCCCATCGGTGAACACGGCCCGGTTCCGCTGCGTACACAACGGAATGACCGCCCGTACCCGTTGCCGTCCTCGATCGACAGCGCGCAGGACCTGCCGATCGCCGCCGAGCCGTCGGCGCGGTTCCGGCGCGAACGCTAGCCAAACAGTCTCGATATTGCGACGGTCGGTGTGTCCGGATTCCCACCTTTGATGCTCAACGAGTAATATGGACGCATGGGTTTTCTCTTCACACCGCTTCCGCTCTGGGTTGGCATCGGTGGCTGGATCGCCGCCGTGGCCCTGCTCGCGCTCGCGATCTGGAATCGTCCCTTCGTGCGCCTGCAGGACGCCACGCTCCAGCACGTGTGGCTCGCGCTCGTCACCGCCATCGCGGTCCTCTGGGCCTCGAATGCGTGGCTCGAAGATGGCATCGTCATGCATCTGCTTGGCGCGACGCTGCTCGTCACACTGTTCGACTGGACACTCGCACTGATCGCGATGGGCGCCATCACGGCGGTCGCCGCGATCATCTTCGACGCGCCCTGGCAGGGCATTGGCCTGACCTATCTGATCTACGGCGCGCTGCCGGTCGCCGTGTCGGCATTGCTGCAGCGCGCCGCACTCGCATGGTTGCCGCACAATCTCGCGTCGTTCATTACCGGCCAGGGATTCCTGTCGCCGGCCATCGCGATCGTCGCGGTCGCCGCTGCTGCGGCCGGGGTCCAGTTCGCGCTCGCGGACGGCGTGCCCGTCGTGATTCCCGCCGGCTATCTGCTGAACACTGCGCTGCTCGCACTCGGCGAAGCGTGGTTCACCGGCATGGCGACGGCACTCATCGCCGTCTATCGCCCCGCATGGGTCACGACGTTCGACGTCCGGCGCTATCGTCTCGGCGGCCCGCGCGCCTGAATTGCCCCTCTGGCGGCGGCACCGTCATCGCGTGCCGGCAGCCCCTCGCGCAGTACGGCAGAATGCTACATCTACTGCCGCACAACTTTTTTACGCTAAGATTGAACTCCGGTTCTTCATCGGGCATCTATACGTGCCCGATGCCTCATTTGCTCCTCACCAATAACCAGATGGACAGCTCTCCTGCGTCGCTCCGGATTTTCCGGGCGCTCGGCAAGCTGGCAGCCTGTATTGCGGGCCTGTCGCTTGCGCTTCCGACACCGGCATTCGCCGATCTGCTCGACCAGCGCTCCGAACTGATCAACAAATTCGTCAACGAAATGCATGCCGATCCGCTCGCCGCCGATTGTGCAGCGCACGGCAGCTTCATTGCCAGTACGTCGTCTGCCTTCGACCGCGTCGACTTCGCGCCGAACGCATTTGACAGCGGCAACGCGACGATCACACCATGGAACGACTCGTTCGACCAGGGCAAGCAGCGCGTGAAGGTCGACAATATCGTCACGGTCGACGGCCTCGGCATCCACAGCGACGGCAGCGACCCGACGCCGCTGAAATTCCGATGCGGCTATGTCGGTCAGCAAATGCTCGCGTTCAGCTGGAACGACCCGGTTCCGCCGCTTAAGCCGCGCGTCGAGCGCTCCTCGTCCTCGACGAAGAAATTCAAGGGCAAGACGCACCGAGGCAAGGGCAAGGCAAAGGCATCGAGCCGCACCGGCAGCAAGAAGGCCGTTGCAACGAAAAAGTCGAGCGGCCAGAAGAAGGTCGTGAAGAAGAAAACCGCGAAGAAGTCCTGATACGGCGAAGCGTCATCGACAGAAGCAAAAAAGCCGGGGCATCCTGAGATGCCCCGGCTTTTTTTCTCATGTCGCGACGCTACGCTTACGCGAACGTGTCGACGTGCACCAGGATCGCCGCCAGCATCGCCGCGCCAAGCGCCGCGCTGCGCTCGCCGTTCCAGCCGACTCGTTCGTCGGGCAGGTTGGCGTTGTCCTTGAACGGCATCTCGAGCGTCAGCGACAGGCAGCCGAACTGATGGCCGATGTACTTCGACGCGAGCTTGAGCGCGTCCTCCTTGTACTTGCTCGCGGCATAGCCGTGCTCAGTCTGGAAGTCGGGGCTCGCGACCTTGAACGCCTCGATGAACGCGGTCTGCTCCTTACCCTGCTGCTCGGTAAAGCTCGGCAGCATCTCCGACCCTGCAACGAACACGTACGGCAGATCCTCGTCGCCGTGAATGTCGAAGAACATGTCGCAGCCGATCGCGTGGATTGCATCGCGCACGGCCAGCACCTCGGGACTGCGCTCGGCATCGGGCGCCATCCACTCGCGGTTCAGGTTCGCGCCTGCCGCGTTGGTGCGCAGGTTGCCATGCACACTGCCGTCCGGATTCATGTTCGGGACGATATGGAACGTCGCACGATCGTACAGCTTGCGCGCGACCGGATCGCCGGCCCAGTCGCCCCATCCGGCCAGCCGCTTGACGAGGCCTTCGACGAACCATTCGGCCATCGACTCACCGGGATGCTGGCGCGCGATGATCCACACCTTCTTCTTCGGCGTGCCGTCGGTTTCCGGCGTACCGAGCGTCAGCAGCGACATCGGACGGCCCTCGACCGTGCGACCGAGTTCAACGATGCTCGCCTGCGGCAACTGCTGGACCGCGCCGAGAAATGCCGCGTGACGCTCTTCCGAGTACGGTTCGAAATACGCGTAATAGATGCTGTCGAATTCCGGCGTATGGTCGATGGTCATCGTCTTGCCGTCGAACGTCGTCGGCACGCGGAACCAGTCGACCCGGTCATAGCTCGCCACCGCGCTGTAATTGCGCCAGCCCGACGGATACGCGCATTCGGCAGCATTCTCGAACGTCATCACGCAGCGCTCGCCGCGTGCGCCGGTCAAGCGGTAGTAAAACCATTGCGCGAATTCCGAGCGGGTGTCGCCGCGCACGCGCAGCCGAATCGCATCGGGACTGTCGCACGACACGACGTCGATTGCGCCTGCGTCGAAATTGCTGGTGATCGAAAGGGCCATCTGTCTCTCCTTGGACGACCGGAACAGGCGGTGTAGCGCTTGCCCGGCCTCATGCATGCGCCGGCCGTCTCGTGAACGGCCGGCAGGGTCACTCGCCGACTCGCCGGCGATATACGTAAGTCGAATCATTCGACGCAGCCGCATCGAACGCATAGCCTTCCGTCGCGAAATCCTTCAGCGCCTTCGGGTCGGCAATACGGTTCTCGACGATAAAACGCGCCATCAGGCCGCGCGCACGCTTCGCATGGAAGCTGATGATCTTGTAGCGGCCGCCCTTCCAGTCCTCGAAAACCGGCGTGATGACGGGCGCGGCCAGGAGTTTCGGCTTGACCGACTTGAAGTATTCGGTCGATGCGCAGTTGACCAGCACGCGCGCCGCGCCGTTGCGCGTTTCGAGCTGTTCGTTCAGCGCCTGCGTGATGCGGTCGCCCCAGAACGCGTACAGATCCTTGCCGCGCGCGTTCGCGAAGCGCGTACCCATCTCGAGCCGGTACGGCTGCAGCAGGTCGAGCGGACGCAACAGCCCATACAGGCCCGACAGCACGCGCACGTGCTGCTGCGCATAGTCGAGATCGGCGGGTGACAGCGATTTGGCGTCGAATCCTTCATATACGTCGCCATTGAACGCGAGCACGGCCTGTTTCGCGTTGGCCGGTGTAAAGATCGGCGACCAGTCGGCGTAACGCTGGAAATTCAGGCGTGCGAGCGGATCGGAGATATCCATCAGCGTCGCGATGTCCTGCGGCGACAGCTTGCGCAGGCCGTCGATCAGCTCCGACGCGTCGTCGACGAATGCAGGCTTCGTGTAAGACTGGACGTGCGCGGGCGTATCGTAGTCGAGGGATTTGGCTGGAGAGAGAACGATTATCATAGAGGCTCGCTGGCACGCCGTGCCTTGCGGTCAGACGAAAACCACCGATTGTAACGAATGACCCGCTCTCTCGCCCCGCATGCCGCACATCGCGTCGTGCTCGACTCGAACGTCTGGATCGACATCCTCGTATTCGACGACCCTGCCACGCGCCCGATCCGTGCCGCGCTCGAACGCGGCACGCTTGCCGCCGTGATCGACGGCCGCTGCCTGACCGAACTCGAGTATGTACTCGATTATCCCCAGTTCCAGGCGCGCGCTGTCGACAAGGCGGCTGCGCTCGCGACCGTCGCCCGCCTGGCGAGCCTCGTGGAGCCGCCGGCCGTCGATGCCGACGCGCCGCCGCTGCCGAAGTGCAAGGACCGCGACGACCAGAAGTTTCTCGAACTCGCCCGCGCCGCCCAGGCCGATTGGCTCGTGTCCAAAGACCGCGCGCTGCTGAAGCTCGCGAAGCGCACTGCACGCGACTTCGGCTTCAGGATCGCGCAGCCTGCGCCCTTTGCCGAGGCTTGCGCGCTCGACACCACGCCGGCCTGACGCACGCACCACCACCCGATTTCGACCGTATCGATGAACGCTCCTTCAGACATGCCAACGACTCCCGTTTTCCCCTCGCGCCTGCCGAACGTCGGCACGACGATCTTCACGGTCATGAGCGCGCTTGCCGCAGAAAAAGGCGCGGTGAACCTCGGCCAGGGCTTTCCGGATTTCGACTGCGATCCGCGCATCGTCGATGCGGTTGCCGGCGCGATGCGCAACGGGCACAACCAGTATCCGCCGATGGCCGGTGTCGCGCCGCTGCGCGACGCGATCGCAGACAAGATCGCGCAGGTCTATGGCCGGCGTTACGATCCGGCGACCGAGATCACCGTCACGGCCGGCGCGACGCAGGCACTGCTGACGGCGATCCTGTGCACGGTGCATCCCGGTGATGAAGTGATCGTCGTCGAACCGACCTACGACAGCTACCTGCCGTCGATCGAACTCGCGGGCGGCAAGCCCGTGTTCGTCACGCTGGAGGCGCCCGACTACGCAATCCCGTTCGACCGTCTGGCGGCCGCGATTACGCCGAAAACACGCATGATCCTGATCAACACGCCGCATAACCCGACGGGTACCGTGTGGCGCGAGGCGGACATGCGCAAGCTCGAAGAGATCGTGCGTGGCACCAACGTGCTGATCCTGTCCGACGAGGTCTACGAGCACATGGTCTATGACGGCGCGCGCCACGAGAGCGTCGCACGCTATCCGGAACTCGCCGCGCGCAGCTTCATCGTGTCGAGCTTCGGCAAGACCTATCACGTCACGGGCTGGAAAGTCGGCTATGTCGCGGCGCCTGCGGCACTGACCGCGGAATTCCGCAAGGTCCACCAGTTCAACGTATTCACGGTGAATACGCCAATGCAGATCGGGCTCGCCGACTACCTGCGCGACCCGGCGCCGTACCTGACGCTTGCCGACTTCTACCAGAAGAAGCGCGACTTTTTCCGGGCCGGCCTCGAACGCACGCGCTTCAAGCTGCTGCCCTGCACGGGCACGTACTTTCAGTGCGTCGATTATTCGGCGATCAGCGACCTGCCGGAAGCGGAATTCTCGAAGTGGCTCACGTCGGAGATCGGCGTGGCCGCCATTCCGGTGTCGGCGTTCTATCACGAGCCGCACGAATCGGGCGTCGTCCGATTCTGCTTCGCGAAGCAGGAAAGCACGCTCGCGGCCGCGCTCGAACGGCTCGCCCGCCTGTAAGACCCGCACGGGCGGTCGCACGCCGCCCTGCGGGAACCGCGCTTACGAACGCGCGACGCTCGTCGCGTCGATATACGCCTTGCGCTCGGCCGCCACGCGCTGCGCCGCAGGCCGCTCGCCCACCTTCTTCGCATGCGCTTTCCAGTCGATGCCTGCATCGAGCAGGAAATCGCGTCCGAATATGGCTTTCGTCGCCATGCCGATGACCGGCAGATGGACCCAGGCGGCGATGTCGGCGAGTCCGAACGACTCGCCGAGCACATACGGCGAAAACTGCGTCATCTGCCTGAACGAATCGATCGCGCGCGGCAGGCGCTTCTCGACGTGCGCCTTCGTCCCGTCGCTGACCTTGCCGCCGAAAAACGCTTCGGTGTAGACCTCGCGCGCCACCCATTCGAGATACAGCTCGAGCGTCTCGATCAGTTCGCGCACCTTCGCACCTGCAAACGGGCTTGCCGGAAAGATGCCTTTCTCGGGATAGCGCGCGGCCAGGTACTCGATGATCACCTGCGACTCGAACAGCGCGCCTTCTTCGGTCTTCAGAAATGGAATCTTGCCGAGCGGCGAATCGGCGAGTTGCGCCGGATCGGTGATCGGCAATCCGCATACCGACTCCTCGAACGGAATGTCGTGCTCGAGCAGGACGAACTTCACCTTGTTGTAGTAGTTGGACAACGGAATACCGCACAGCTGTAGCATCAGGGTCTCCTTCCTTGCTGAAGCGCGGCCGTATCGATGCCGGCCGCTTCGGGATTCATCGCGCTGAAAAGCACGTTCGTGCTAGTCTAAAGCAAGTTTTGCGTTCGTCACGGCAACAATATTTCTGCTACTGCATCGGCCGCATCAGCGTACGCTATGCGCCCGCTGCCGCAGCCCGCCATCCGATGGAGACACGCTCGCATGAGTGCTGAACTGCTGGCCTCGCGTCCGCCCGAGAGCGAATCGACGCTCGTCCTCACGCTATCCAATCCCGGCGCACGCAATGCGCTGCATCCCGACATGTACGCAGCCGGCATCGAAGCGCTCGCCACCGCCGAACGCGATCCCGGGATTCGCGCGGTCGTGCTCACCGGCGCCGATCGCTTCTTCTGCGCGGGCGGCAACCTGAACCGGCTGCTCGACAACCGCTCGAAGGATCCGTCCTATCAGGCCGACAGCATCGATCAGCTCGCCGCATGGGTGACGGCGATCCACGCTTCGACGAAGCCGGTGATCGCAGCGGTCGAAGGCGCCGCGGCCGGCGCGGGCTTCTCGCTCGCGCTCGCGTGCGACCTGATCGTTGCCGCGCACGATGCGAAGTTCGTGATGTCGTACGCGCGCGTCGGCCTGACGCCCGACGGGGGCGGTTCGTGGTTTATCGCGCGCGCACTGCCGCGTGCGATCGCGGCCGAGATTCTGTTCGAAGGCAAGCCCGTCGCAGCCGAACGTCTGCACACGCTTGGCGTCGTCAACCGGCTCGCCGCGCCCGGCGCGGCACTGGCCGATGCGCTGTCATGGGCCGATGCGCTCGCCGGCATCTCGCCGAATGCACTCACGCGCATCAAGTCACTGCTCGACGACGCAACGTCGCAACCGCTCGACGCGCATCTCGCGACGGAGCGCGATCATTTCGTCGCATCGCTGCATCATGCGGACGGGCTCGAAGGCATCACCGCATTTCTCGAGAAACGCCCGCCCCGCTACAAGCGCTGAACCGTCGCGCCCGCTTTCGAATTGACACGTCGCCACCGCATCGACCCGATGCGGCACGGCCGCGCCTCCATCTCGACGACCCGGGATGACATGCGCCCCCGACGCGATGTAGCCCGACACCCGCGCACGCGCATCGGCGCGCCCATTTCCGTCGCCAGCAGCCCGCATCGATCCATGCTCTAATGACCGCCTGTCGCGGCGCTGCCTGCGCCGTTTTCGCGCATGCAACAAAGGAGTTCACGATGATCGACGTCTATAGCTGGGCGACCCCGAACGGCCACAAGGTGCACATCATGCTCGAGGAAACGGGCCTCGCTTACCGTGCCCACCCGATCGATATCGGCGCCGGCGACCAGTTCAAGCCGGAGTTCCTGAAGATCAGCCCGAACAACAAGATCCCCGCGATCGTCGATCCGGACGGCCCCGGCGGCAAGCCGATCTCGCTGTTCGAATCGGGCGCCATCCTGATCTACCTCGCGGAGAAGACCGGCAAGTTCCTGCCGACCGATCCAGCCGCACGCTATGCGACGCTCGAATGGCTGATGTTCCAGATGGGCGGGGTCGGCCCGATGCTCGGGCAGGCGCACCACTTCCGCCTGTATGCGCCTGAGAAGATCGACTATGCGGTCAACCGCTACACGAACGAAGCGAAGCGCCTGTACAACGTGATGGACAAGCGTCTCGGCGAATCCGAATATCTCGCGGGCGACGCGTACACAATCGCGGACATTGCGACGTTCCCGTGGACGCGCTCGTGGCAAAACCAGGGCATCGTGCTCGACGAATTGCCGAACGTGAAGCGCTGGTACGACGCGATCGCCGCACGACCGGCCGTGCAGCGCGGCGTCGAAGTGCTCGCGTCGCTGCGCAAGGCGCTGCAGGACGACAAGGCGCGCGAGGTGCTGTTCGGCGCGACGCAATACACGAAGCATTGACGCGCATGTGAAAAGCGGAGCGGCATCCGTGCATGCCGCCCGCGCTTCAGAAGTAATGCTGCGTGATGAATTCCGCCGCGCAAACGGGCAGTGGCGCGTCGGGGCGCTCGACCTGCATCGTCACCGACCACGTCACCTGCACACCGTCCCGCGCGGCCTCGGCGGTTTCCTTTACCGCAAACAGCGCACGCACGCGCGCGCCGACCGGCACCGGCTTCAGGAACCGCACGCGGTTCAGTCCGTAGTTCACGCCCATCTTCTGCTCGAAACGCATCGCATCGGCCATCAACGCCGGAATCAGCGACAGCGTCAGGAACCCGTGCGCGATCGGGCCGCCGAACGGAGATTCGCGCCGCGCGCGTTCGGGATCGACGTGAATCCATTGATGATCGCCGGTCGCATCGGCAAAGCCATCCACACGGCGCTGGTCGATCGCGATCCAGCCGCTCGCAAGCGGCTCTGCGCCCACACGTGCCTGCAGCGCTTGTGCCGATGCGATCAGCGGCATGGTCGTGTCGGTCATGCTTGCGTGCCTCCCGGATGGCGCAGCCCGAAGATCACCTTGGTATGCACGGTGATCACCGTCTCGCCGGCGCCGTTCACGCCGACCCACTCCGTCGACACGATGCCGCGGTCGGGCTTGCTCTCCGACACGCGCTTGTCGTGGACCTTCTGATACATCGTGATCGTGTCGCCGGCGCGCACCGGCTTGAGCCAGCGGATCGAATCGATGCCGGGCGAGCCCATGCTCGTCGAGTCCGACCCGAGCTTCCTGATGAGCAGGCTCATGAACACCGAACACGTATGCCAGCCGCTCGCGACGAGCCCGCCGAAATGCGATGCCTTCCCGGCCTCTTCGTCGAGATGGAACGGCTGTGGATCATAGCGTTGCGCGAACGCCTTGATGTCGTCGGGTTCGAACGTGTAACGGCCCACTTCGGTGGTACTGCCGACCACCAGGTCTTCGTAACTGATGCCCACTAGGTGTCTCCTTGTCTGGCGCGCTCTCGCGTCGCCGTCATGCCGCGTCGGTCTGCGCGAAATCGGGCAGCGCCGCGATGCGGGCAAGATGATGATCGGTGTCGCCGAGCGTCGTCTCGATGATCGTCAGCCGCTTGAACAGGTGCGCGGCGGCGACCTCATTGGTCACGCCCATACCGCCGTGCAGTTGAACGGCCTGCTGGCCGACGAAGCGAGCGGCGGCGCCGACACGTGCTTTCGCGGCCGACACGGCCTTCCTCCGCGCATCGGCATCGCCGCTCGCGTAGCGTACGGCCGCCAGGTAGGTCAGCGAACGTGCCTGCTCGGCGTGGATCAGCATGTCGACCATCCGGTGCTGCAGCGCCTGGAAACGCGCGATCGGCACGCCGAACTGCTCGCGCGTCTTCGTGTATTCGACCGTGGCGCGATTCAGTTCGTCGAGCGCGCCGACCGCTTCCGCGCACAGCAGGAACGTCGCATAATCGGCAACCTGCTCGAGGGCCGCAGCGTCGCGCGCACCGCCCGTCAGCAGTCGCGCCGGCGTTTCATCGAACTCGATCGTCGCAGCACGCTGACCGTCGATCGTCCGGTAGTCGACCACCTTCGCGTTCGCGGCATTCCGTTCGACGACGAAGAGGCCGATGCCGCCGCCGTCGACGCGTGCGGGCACGATCCACACATCCGCCTGTGCGCCATGCTGAACGACCGACTTCGTGCCGGTCAGCCGCAACGTGCCGCCCTGCTCGCGCGCATGCGTGTCGATTTCGAACAGGTCGTAGCGCGCATGCGGTTCGTGGAACGCAACCGCCACGCGCTTCTGCCCCTGCGCGATCGCCTCCAGCAGCGCCGCATCCTCACCGGCGCCGCCGCCGGCGATGCGCAAGGCCTCGACGCCCACCGTCGTTGCCCAGTACGGCTCGATCACGAGCGCGCGGCCGAGCTCCTGCATCACGACCAGCATGTCGACCGGACCGCCGCCGAAGCCGCCCTGCGCGTCCGGCACGGGCAGCGCGGTCAACCCCAGTTCGGTGAACGCGCGCCATTGCGTGTCCGACACGCCCGCGTCGCTGCGCACGATGGCCTGGCGCGCTTCGAAGCCGTATTGCTCGCCGAGATAACGACGTAGCGCGTCGGCGAACTGCTGCTGCTCATCGGTAAAGCTGAAATCCATGGTTGTCTCCGTTCCCTGATCACAGCCCCAGAATCATCTGCGCGATGATGTTCTTCTGGATCTCGTTCGAACCGCCGTAGATCGACGTCTTCCGGTAATTGAAGTAGTACGCGGCAAGCGGTGCCGCATCGTCGTCGCCCGCGGCGCTGTGCTCACGCTGGCCGTCGAGGAACGGTACGTCGAACGGTGCGGCGAGCGGGCCGATCGCGTCGACCATCAACTCGGTGAGCGCCTGCTGCACTTCCGTGCCCTTGATCTTCAGCATCGACGCCTCGGGGCCCGGCCCCTTCCCGCTCGTCTCGCGGCTGACGACGCGCAGCACCGTCACCTCGAGCGCCATCAGCTCGACCTCGAGCGCCGCGACCTTCGCGGCAAACACGGGATCGGCGAGCAACGGCTTGCCGTTCTTGCGCTGGTTCGACGCCACGCGCTTCAGGAACGCGAGCTCGCGCTTCGACGCACCGACTCGCGCGATGCCGGTGCGCTCATGGCCAAGCAGGTATTTCGCGTAGGTCCAGCCGCGGTTCTCGTCGCCGACGAGATTGTCGACCGGCACCTTCACATCCTCGAAGAACACCTCGTTGACCTCGTGGTCCTCGTCGAGCATGACGATCGGGCGCACGGTGATACCGGGCGTCTTCATGTCGATCAGCAGGAACGAGATGCCCTCCTGTTTCTTCGCGGCCGGATCGGTACGCACGAGGCAGAACATCATGTCGGCGTACTGGCCGAGCGTCGTCCAGGTCTTCTGGCCATTGACGACGTAGTGGTCGCCCCGGCGCTCGGCACGCGTGCGCAACGACGCGAGGTCGGATCCCGAACCCGGCTCCGAGTAGCCCTGGCACCACCAGTCGGAGCCGTCGAGAATGCGCGGCAGATAATGACGTTTCTGCGCTTCGCTGCCGTATTTCATCAACACGGGCGCGACCATCGATACGCCGAACGGCAGCACGGTCGGCGCGCCGATCCGCGCGCACTCCTCGTCCCATATGTGCCGTTGCGTCGCGTTCCAGCCCGGGCCGCCATATTCAACCGGCCACGCGGGCGCGGACCAGCCGCGCTGGCCGAGAATCCGGTGCCAGCTTGCGAAATCCTCGCGGCCGAGTCGTTTGTGATCGAGTACTTTGGCGCGCAGTGCGTGAGGCAGGTTGGCCTCGAGCCAGGCGCGGACGTCGACGCGGAACGCGTCGTCCGAGGGGGAATAATCCAGATCCATGCGCAGTGTCTCCTGTTGACCGGAGTTAGCGCTTCAGCGGTTAGTCCGGTCCCGTGCAAGGCTGTCCGCAGCCGTCCGGCCCGGCAAGGAATCACTGCATACGTTATTGCAGCGGTTCTTTCAGCGCGGCAGGAATCGGCAGCGGCATCACGTCGATGCCTTCTTCGGCCAAGGATTGCGCATCTTCGGCGGTCGTAACGCCACGAATGCTGCGTGCCGGCGCCTCGTTGTAATGGATGCGCCGCGCTTCCTCGGCGAAGCGCTCGCCCACGTTCTCGGTTTTCTCCAGCACCTCGCGCAGCGCACGCATCACCTGCGCCTGCAGCGCACGCGGATCGGCCGGCTGTGCCTGCGTCGCGCCCGACAAGTTCAGGCGCGGCGCCGACGGCAGACGGCTGACCTCGGTCGTTCCGCACACCGGACATTCGACCAGCTTGCGGGACAACTGCGCTTCGAATTCATCGGCGGAAGCGAACCAGCCTTCGAACCGATGATCGTGCGGGCACTGTAAATCGAGGACCTTCATGCTGAATCAGGGCGTGTAGCGAGTGTAGCGCAAAAAGCAGTTTTGTGAACGGTCGTGCTAAATACCGGTCGCGCGACGCGGCGGCGCCGCGTCACCCGATTGTAACGCGGTGCCCCACCCGCCGCTGACGCCGCGCTCAGGGCGTCAGGACCGGCCCGAGCGGCCATGTACCGGACAGCACCTTGTCGAGCCACATCGCGCCGATGATCGTCTTCACATCGGAAATCTGGCCCGTACGCACCCATTCCTGCAGATCGGCCTGCGTCGCGATGAAGGTCTCGAGGAATTCGCCTTCGTCGAGCTTGCGCTCGCCGGCCGTCAGCCCGCGCGCCAGGTACAGGTCGATGAATTCGGTCGAATAGGAAATGATCGGGTGAATCCGGGCCAGGAACACGTACTCGCGTGCCGTGTAGCCGGTTTCTTCGCGCAGTTCGCGCACCGCGCATGCGAGCGCGCCTTCGTCCGGATCGAGCTTGCCGGCCGGGAATTCGGCCATCACCTTGCCGATCGGGTAGCGATACTGGCTTTCCATCAGCACGCTGCCGTCGTCGAACAGCGGGATCACCATCACCGCGCCCGGATGCTGGACGTATTCGCGCGTGGCCTTCTTGCCGTCCGGAAGACGGACGGTATCACGCTTGAGCTTGAGGAACGCGCCTTCGAAGATTGCCTCGCTTTCGAGGCAGGTTTCGGTCAGTGCGGCGTCGTGATTGGGTAGTTCGGCCATCGGCGGCTCCGGGAATGAGCGCGACGGCCGAAGCCGTCAGCGTCGTTTGACGAGATACTGGAACGTGAAGCCGGGAAACGCGAACACGACGAAAAGACTGAACGTGATCGCGTAGAACTGCCAGCCTTGTTCGAAGCGGTTGCCGGCGCGCGACTCGAGCCAGAAGCCGAGTGCGCCGACGATGAAGTACAGCACGATCAGCTCGCCGATCCGCACCCACCCGCTCTTCTTCGCCGTGCCGAACGGCACGACGGCGAAGAGGCGTTGGTTGAGGAACGGCAGGTTGGCGCAGACGAGCGCCAACAGCACGATAAACCAGCCGGCTGCCGACATTACAGCGGCAGCGTGTGACGAATTGCCTGCAGGCAGGCCGTCAGCAGCGGGCTCGGGATCAGGCCGAGCGCGACGACCGCCAGGCCGTTCAGCACGAGGATCGTGCGCTTGCAGAAATCGCCCGAGATCGGCGTCGTATCCTGCGGTGCATCGAAGTACATCAGCTTCACGATGCGCAGGTAGTAGAACGCGCCGAACAGCGACGTGACCACGGCCAGCACGGCCAGCCACGTGAGGCCCGCGTTGACGGTCGCCTCGAGCACGGCGAGCTTCGCGTAGAAGCCGACGGTCGGCGGAATACCGGCCAGCGAGAACATCATGACCATCATCACGAACGCAAACACCGGGCTGCGCTTGTTGAGGCCCTTGAAGTCGTCGATCGTCTCGGCTTCGAAATCGCGGCGGGCGAGCAGCATCACCACGCCGAACGAGCCGAGCGTCGTGATCAGGTAGACGATCGCGTAGAACATCGCCGAGCTGTATGCGTTCGCCGGCGCCGTCGCGTCGCCCTTCACGATGCCCGCGAGCAGGCCGAGCAGCACGAAGCCCATGTTCGAGATCGCCGAGTACGCGAGCATCCGCTTGATGTTGCGCTGGACGATACCCGTGATGTTGCCGACGATCAGCGACAGCGCGGCGAGGATCACGAGCGCGGTCTGCCAGTTCTGTGCGAGCGGCAGCAGGCCCATCACCAGGAAGCGCAGGCCCCATGCGAACGCCGCAACCTTCGGGCCGCCGCCGACGAACAGCGTCATCGCGGTCGGTGCGCCCTGGTAGACGTCCGGCACCCACATGTGGAACGGCACGGCGCCGAGCTTGAACGCGATACCCGCGACGATGAAGACCACGCCGAACATCAGCACGGCTGCGTCGGTGTTGCCGCCGACCGCCTTGTACACCTCGCCCAGCTCGAGCGAGCCGGTCGCGCCGTACAGCATCGAGATGCCGTACAGCACGAAGCCCGATGCGAGCGCACCCAGCACGTAGTACTTCATCGCGGCTTCGCTCGACTGCGCGGCGTCACGGCGCAGCGCAATGACTGCGTACAGCGACAGCGACATCAGTTCGAGACCGAGGTACAGCGTCAGGAAATTGTTGCCCGACACCATGACCAGCTGACCGAGCAGCGAGAACATGCCGAGCAGGAACACGTCCCCGCGGAACATGTCGCGATCTTCGAGGTACTTGCGCGAATAGACGAGCGAGACCGCGAAACCGAACGACACGACAGCCTTCATCATGCTCGCGAACGAGTCGACGACGACCATCTTCGAGAAGAAGTAGTACTGCTGCGGGTCGAGCGCCTGCACCGCGAACCACACGCCGGCGACGACCGACGATACGACCGCGATCAGATAGGTCAGGCGGCGGCCGGAGGCGCCGGTAAAGGTGTCGTTCAGCCATGCGACGACGATGGCGGCCATCACCAGCGCGTCAGGCAACAGGACATTCATAGGAGCGTTTTGCATGATCTTGAGTTCCTCCGCTCGCGATTACTGCGCCAGCGGCAGCTTGGACTGCGCGACATGGGAGAGGAGGTTTTCCACGGAAACGTGCATCACGTCGGTGAAAGGCTTCGGATAAAGGCCCATCAGCAGCGTGAACGCGGCGAGCACGGCCAGCATCAGGAATTCGCGACGGCCGATGTCCTTCAGCTTGGCGACGTGATCGTTCGCGACCGCGCCGAAGTACACGCGCTTGTACATCCACAGCGTGTAGGCAGCGCCGAGGATCAGCGTGAATGCCGCGCCGAATGCGATCCAGAAGTTGTACTGGACGGCCGCGAGAATCACCATGAACTCGCCGACGAAACCCGACGTACCCGGCAGGCCGCAGTTGGCCATCGAGAACAGCATCGCGAAAGCCGCAAACTTCGGCATCACGTTGACGACGCCACCGTAGTCGGCGATCTGACGCGAGTGCACGCGGTCGTACAGCACGCCGATGCAGAGGAACATCGCGCCCGACACGAAGCCGTGCGAGATCATCTGGATGATCGCGCCTTCGACGCCGAGCTGGTTGAAGATGAAGAAGCCGAGCGTGACGAAGCCCATGTGCGCGATCGACGAATACGCGACCAGCTTCTTCATGTCGGCCTGCACCATCGCGACGAGGCCGATGTAGATCACCGCGATCAGCGACAGCGTGATCACGACGGGCGCCAGGAAGTGGCTCGCGTCAGGCGTGATCGGCAGCGAGAAGCGCAGGAAACCGTACGCGCCGAGCTTCAGCATGATCGCAGCCAGCACGACCGAGCCGCCCGTCGGCGCTTCCACGTGCGCGTCCGGCAGCCAGGTGTGGACCGGCCACATCGGCACCTTCACCGCGAACGCAAGGAAGAACGCGATGAACAGCAGGATCTGCGGCGTCATCGCGATCTTGGCGTTCTGCCACGTCGCGAGGTCGAACGAATGCGTTTCCGTGTACAGGTAGATCAGCGCGACCAGCATCAGCAGCGAGCCGGCCAGCGTGTACAGGAAGAACTTGAATGCCGCATACACGCGGTTCGGGCCGCCCCACACGCCGATGATGATGTACATCGGGATCAGGGTCGCTTCGAAGAACACGTAGAACAGCAGGCCGTCGGCCGCCGAGAATACGCCGATCATGATCCCGGACAGGATCAGGAACGCCGCGAGGTACTGCGCGACGTTCTCGGTGATCACTTCCCATGCGGCGATCACGACGATCACCGTGATCAGCGCGGTCAGCACGACGAACCACATCGAGATGCCGTCGACGCCGAGGTGATACGCGATGTCGAAGCGCTCGATCCAGGTCGACTTCTCGACGAACTGCAGCGCAGCCGTGCTCGAATCGAAGCCGGTGATCAGCGGAATCGTGACCGCCAGGCCGAGCAGCGAACCGATCAGCGCGATCCAGCGGGCCGTCCCCGGATTTTTGTCGTTACCCACCGCAAGCACGAGGAGGCCGAAAACGATCGGCAGCCAGATCGCGGTACTGAGAATCGGAAAAGCGTGCATTAAGTTGTCCCCCCGCCTTATTTGCCGCCGAGCGTTACAAACAGGGTCAGGAGCCCCAGCATGCCGATGATCATGGCGAACGCGTAGTGATAGATGTAACCGGATTGGAGGAAGCGGATCACGCCGGCGAACCAGCCGATGAACCGGGCGCTACCGTTGACGAGGCCGTCGATCACCACGACGTCACCCTCCTTCCACAGGCCGCGGCCGATCGCCACCGAACCTCGGGCGAACACCACTTCGTTGATCTTGTCCATGTAGTACTTGTTGTCCAGCAGCGTGTAGATCGGGCCGAACGCGCGGCGGATCGACGCCGGCAGCTCCGGACGCTTCAGGTACAGGAACCAGGCGACAACGACACCGGCGAGCGCGAGCCAGACCGGCAGGCCCGACACCGAGTGCAGGCCCATGCTCCACCAGTTGGTGAATTCATGGCCCATTTCCTCGAGCGCCGGATGGTTTTCGCCGATGAAGATCACCTTGTCGAATGCAACGCCGTGCTGGAAGAAGTCACCGAACAGCATCGGGCTGATCGCGAGCGCGCCGATGATGACCGACGGGATCGCCAGCAGGACCAGCGGCACCCACACGACCCACGGGGTCTCGTGCGGTTCGTGCGCGTGATCGTCATGACCGTGGCCATGGCCGTGGTCGTCATGACCGTGCGCGGCTGCCATGCCCATCGGCGATTCCGGATGCTTCGGCTTGCGGAAGCGCTCTTCGCCGTGGAACACCAGGAAGTACATGCGGAACGAGTACAGCGCGGTGACGAACACGCTCGCGACGACCGCGAAGTATGCGAAGCCCGAACCCGGCAGGTGCGACAGCTTCACCGCGTCGATGATCGAGTCCTTCGAGTAGAAGCCCGAGAAGAACGGCGTGCCGATCAGCGCGAGCGAACCGACGAGCGACGTGATCCACGTGATCGGCATGTACTTGCGCAGGCCGCCCATGTTGCGCATGTCCTGGTCGTGGTGCATGCCCATGATGACCGAACCTGCGCCGAGGAACAGCAGCGCCTTGAAGAACGCGTGCGTCATCAGGTGGAACACGGCGACCGGGTAAGCGGACACGCCGAGCGCGACGGTCATGTAGCCGAGCTGCGACAGCGTCGAGTACGCGACCACGCGCTTGATGTCGTTCTGGACGATACCGAGGAAGCCCATGAAGAGCGCCGTGATCGCACCGATCACCGTGATGAACGACAGCGCGGTATCCGACAGCTCGAACAGCGGCGACATGCGCGACACCATGAAGATGCCGGCGGTCACCATCGTCGCCGCGTGAATCAGCGCGGAGATCGGGGTCGGGCCTTCCATCGAGTCCGGCAGCCACACGTGCAGCGGGAACTGTGCCGACTTACCCATCGCGCCGATGAACAGGCAGATACAGGCGACGGTCAGCAGGCCCCAGTCGGTGCCCGGGAAGTGCAGGCTCGCGAGCTCAGCGCGCTTCGCGAACACTTCGCCGTAGTTCATCGAGCCGGCGAATGCGAGCAGCAGGCCGATGCCGAGCAGGAAGCCGAAGTCGCCCACGCGGTTCACGAGGAACGCCTTCATGTTCGCGTAGATCGCGCTCTCACGCGTGAAGTAGAAGCCGATCAGCAGGTACGACACCAGACCCACCGCTTCCCAGCCGAAGAACAGCTGCAGGAAGTTGTTGCTCATCACGAGCATCAGCATCGAGAACGTGAACAGCGAGATGTACGAGAAGAAGCGCTGATAGCCGTCTTCTTCCGCCATGTAGCCGATCGTGTACACGTGCACCATCAGCGAGACGAAGGTCACGACGACCATCATCATCGCGGTCAGCGAATCGACGAGGAAGCCGATTTCGAGCTTCAGCGAGCCGACGTTCATCCATTCGTAGACGGTCGCGTTGAAGCTTGCGCCGCCCATCACGTCGAAGAAGACTTTCGCCGACAGGAGGAACGCGATCATGACGCCGAGGATCGTGATCCGGTGTGCGCCCTTGCGCCCGACTGCGTTCCCGAACAGCCCCGCAATCAGCGAGCCGGCCAGCGGAGCGAGCGGAATCGCCAGCAGCAGGTTTTCATTGAGTGTCGTTGACATAACAGCGTTGCCTGAAATTAACCTTTGAGCTGATCGAGATCCTCGACATTGATCGTGTCGAGCTTACGGAACAGGGTCACCAGAATCGCAAGACCGATCGCGGCTTCCGCTGCCGCGACAGTCAGCACGAAGAACACGAAGATCTGGCCGTGCACATCGCCGAGGTAGTGCGAAAACGCGACGAAGTTGGTATTCACCGCCAGCAGCATCAGCTCGATCGACATCAGGATGATGATGACGTTGCGGCGGTTCAGAAAGATCCCGACGATCGCGATCGCAAAGAGGATCGCGCCGAGCACGAGGTAGTGAGCAAGAGTCAGCATGGTTTTCTTTTCCTCCGCTTAGCCGTTGGTGCTCGAACCGGCTTCGCTCTGCGCCGTTTCCGGCTGCGGCTTTTCCGCGTCCATCTTCACGAGGCGCACGCGATCGTTGCGGCGCACCTTGACCTGATCCGACACGCGCTGGCGCTTGCTGTCCTTGCCCTTGCGCTCGGTCAGCCCGATTGCGGCAATGATCGCGACCAGCAGCACGAGGCCGGCGATTTCAAACGCGAAGATGTAGTCGGTGTAGATCACCTTGCCGATCAGGCGCGTGTTCGACCAGTTGGCCATCTCGCCCGTCGCCATCGCGTGCACCGTCTGCGTGTCACCGTAGCCGCGCCACAGGATCAGCGCGGTTTCGATCACGATGATCGCGCCGACCACGGTCGCCATCGGGACGAAGCGCTTGAAGTCGCGGCGCAGGTAGTCGATGTTGATGTCCAGCATCATCACGACGAACAGGAACAGCACCATCACGGCGCCCACGTAGACCAGCACCAGCAGGATCGCGAGGAACTCCGCTTCCAGCAGCATCCAGATCGCGGCGGCGTTGAAGAACGCCAGCACAAGGAAAAGCGCAGACGCCACCGGGTTGCGCGAAGTGATCACCTTCAGCCCTGATACCACCAGGAGCAGCGCGAAGATGTAGAACAGTACGGTCGTGAATTCCATGATTACCGGTTCATCGTTAGGCCATAGTCAGGCGCGGCTTGCGGGACGCACTCGCGTGCCGCACCCGTCGCGGCGGCTCGGCCCTGGCTTCGGGCCGGCACTGCAAACACAATCAACGATACGGCGCGTCGGCAGCCTTCGCCGCGGCGATGTCCTTCTCGTAGCGATCGCCCACCGCGAGCAGCATTTCCTTCGTGAAATACAGGTCGCCGCGCTTTTCGCCGTGGTACTCGAGAATCTGCGTCTCGACGATCGAATCGACCGGGCAGCTCTCTTCGCAGAAACCGCAGAAGATGCACTTCGTCAGGTCGATGTCGTAGCGCGTCGTGCGGCGCGTGTTGTCCGCGCGCGTTTCCGACTCGATCGTGATCGCCATCGCGGGGCACACGGCCTCGCACAGCTTGCACGCGATGCATCGCTCTTCGCCGTTTTCGTAGCGGCGCAGCGCATGCAGCCCGCGAAAACGCGGCGAAATCGGAGTCTTTTCTTCCGGGAACTGCACGGTGACCTTGCGCTTGAACGTGTAACGGCCGGTCAGCGCGAGCCCCTGCAGGAGCTCGGTCAGGAAGAAGGTCTTAAAGAAGTGTTGGATTGCCGTCATGATTTCGTCCGATTACTTCACCCAGATGTTGAGCGGCGACATCATCCAGAAGCCGACCACGACCACCCAGATCACCGTGACGGGCAGGAACACCTTCCAGCCCAAGCGCATGATCTGGTCGTAACGGAAACGCGGGAACGTCGCGCGAACCCAGATGAACACCGACAGCAGCGCGAATATCTTCAGCACCAGCCAGAAGATGCCCGGAATGAACGACAGGAATTCGAACGGTGCATCCCAGCCGCCGAGGAACAGCGTGGAGGCCAGTGCCGAGATCACGATCATGTTGATGTACTCGGCGAGGAAGAACAGCGCGAACGCCATACCCGAGTAATCGATCATGTGACCGGCAACGATTTCCGACTCCCCTTCCACCACGTCGAACGGGTGGCGGTTCGTTTCGGCGATGCCCGAGATGAAGTACACGACGAACGCGGGCAGGAGCGGCAGCCAGTTCCACGACAGGAAGTTCACGCCGTGGCCCGCGAAGAAGCCGTGCTGCTGCGAACCGACGATTTCCGACAGGTTCAGGCTGCCGGCCGTCATCAGCACCAGCACCAGCGCGAAGCCCATCGAGATTTCGTACGACACCATCTGCGCCGCGGCGCGCATCGCGCCGAGGAACGCGTACTTCGAGTTCGACGCCCAGCCCGCGAGAATCACCGCGTACACGCCGATCGACGAGATCGCCATCGCGTACAGCAGGCCCGCGTTCACGTTCGCGAGGACCGCTTCGGCCTGGAACGGGATCACGGCCCACACGGCAAACGCCGGCACGACGGTCATCACCGGCGCGATCAGGTACAGCCAGCGGCTGGCGGCGCTCGGCTGAATGACTTCCTTCAGCAGCAGCTTCAGCACGTCGGCGATCGGCTGCAGCAGGCCGCCGGGGCCGACGCGGTTCGGGCCGAGACGCACGTGCATCCAGCCGATCAGCTTGCGTTCCCAGAGAATCAGGTACGCGACGCACAGCAGGATGACGACGGAGACGACGAGGATGCGCACGATTGCCCACACCGTCGGCCACGCGAAGCCGAGAAGCTGGGACCCGCCCGCGTTGATCGTATCGAACAAGCTCATTTACGCCTTCTCCACCACCAGTTCACCGGACAGGCTGCCGAGCGCTGCGCCGGCAGGCGTCGCCGCCGACACGCGAACGACGGTCTCCGCAAGATTCGCGTCGCGCACGGCCGGCAACTGCACCGCACGCTCGCCCTGGCGCACGCGCACCGCGTCGCCTTCCTTCAAGCCCAGCTTGTCGAACAGCGCGGCCGGCAGGGCTGCGGCATTCGCCGCCTTCGCGGCGGCCGTCAGGTGCAACGCACCTGCGCGGCGCACGAGTGCGTCGGCGTGATAGATCGGCACATCGGCCAGGCGCTCGAAACCGCCGTTCGCGGCATTCGCCGCAACGCGCACCGGCGCGACCGACGTCTGGTTCGACAGGCGGCCCGCGACGCCGGCGTCGCCGAGTGCCGCGACACGCACGTCTTCCACGGTCTCGTATTCGAAGTTCGGCAGGCCGAGCAGGCTGCCGAGCACGCGCAGCACCTTCCAGCCCGGACGCGTGTCGCCGAGCGGGCGCACGACGCCGTTGAAGCTCTGCACGGTGCCTTCCGCATTCACGTACGTACCGGCCGTTTCCGTGAACGGCGCAACCGGCAGCAGCACGTCGGCGTAGTCGAGGCCGTGCTTGAACGGCGACATCACGACGACCATTTCCGCCTGGTTCAGCGCGGCAAGCGCCTGTGCCGGATCTGCGGTGTCGAATTCCGGTTCGACGTTCAGCAGCACGTAGCCCTTGCGCGGCTGCGCGAATGCTTCGCGTGCGTTCAGGCCGCCTTCGCCCGGCAGCGCGCCGACGACGTGCGCGCCAACCGTGTTCGCCGCTTCCGTCAGGAAGCCGAACGTGGCGCCGGTGTTATCGGCGATCCACTTGGCGACGGCGTGCAGCTTTGCGAATTCCGGATGGCGGACCGCGACGTTGCCGAGCAGCACCGCGCGGCGTTCGCCGTTCGCGAGCGACTGGGCGACAGCCTGCGCGGCCGACGATGCCGTGACGCCCGCGAGCGTGTCGGGCAGTGCGACGCCGCGTAGTTGCGCGACGGCCGCTGCGATACCGGCCAGCTGGTCGAGCCATGCCGACGGTGCGGCAACGATGCGCTGCGCGGTCGGGATCAGTGCGTCGTCACCGGTCGCGTGCAGGAAGTGCAGCTTCGCGCCGTTCTTCGCGGCCTGACGCAGGCGGGCGGCGAACAGCGGGTGGTCGCGGCGCAGGAACGAACCGACGACGAACGCGGCGTCCACGTTCGACAGGTCGGCGATCGGCATGCCGAGCCACGGTGCGCCCTGAACCGGCGCCGAGAAATCCTGCTGACGCAGACGGAAGTCGACGTTCGGCGTCTTCAGTTCGTTGGCGAGCTGCTTCACGAGGAACAGCTCTTCAGCGGTGCTGTGCGCGCTCGCGAGCATCGCCAGCGCGTTCGCGCCGTGATCCGCGGCGATGCCCTTCAGGCCCTTCGCGACGTATTCGAGTGCGGTCTGCCAATCGGTTTCGATCCACTGGCCGCCCTGCTTCAGCATCGGCTTCGTCAGGCGCTCTTCGCTGTTGAGGCCTTCATACGAGAAGCGATCCTTGTCCGAGATCCAGCATTCGTTGATGGCTTCGTTCTCGAACGGCAGCACGCGCATCACGCGGTTGTTCTTCACTTGGACGACGAGGTTCGCGCCGACGGAATCGTGCGGGCTCACCGACTTGCGGCGCGACAGTTCCCACGTACGGGCGCTGTAGCGGAACGGCTTGCTGGTCAGCGCGCCGACCGGGCACAGGTCGATCATGTTGCCCGACATTTCGGAATCGACCGTCTTGCCGACGAACGTCGTGATTTCCGAGTGCTCGCCGCGGCCCAGCATGCCGAACTCCATCACGCCGGCGACTTCCTGACCGAAGCGGACGCAGCGCGTGCAATGGATGCAGCGCGACATTTCTTCCATCGAGATCAGCGGGCCCACGTTCTTGTGGAACACCACGCGCTTCTCTTCCGAGTAGCGCGACGACGACTTGCCGTAACCGACCGCCAGATCCTGCAGCTGGCATTCGCCGCCCTGATCGCAGATCGGGCAGTCGAGCGGGTGGTTGATGAGGAGGAATTCCATCACCGACTGCTGCGCCTTCACGGCCTTGTCGGATTGCGTATGGACGATCATGCCGGCCGACACGGGGGTCGCGCAGGCAGGCACGGCCTTCGGCATCTTCTCGACTTCGACGAGACACATCCGGCAGTTGGCCGCAACCGACAGTTTCTTGTGATAGCAGAAGTGAGGAATGTACGTATCCGCCTTGTGCGCAGCCTGGATCACCATGCTGCCTTCGGGCACCTCGACCTTCTTGCCGTCTATTTCAAGTTCAACCATGATGGTGAATGGTCCTTAACCTATTTCCGCCCGTTCGCGCCTTCGCCCGACCGTGCGCTCAAATTCCGCAACCGGGTTCGCTTCAGGCAGCCGCCGCGTGCGCGTGGCCGCCGACCATGCAGTGCTTGTGCTCGACGTGGTACGCGAATTCGTCCCAGTAGTGCTTGAGCATCCCGCGTACCGGCATCGCCGCCGCATCGCCGAGTGCACAGATCGTGCGGCCCATGATGTTCTCGGCAACCGAGTTCAGCAGGTCCAGATCTTCCTGGCGGCCTTCGCCGTGCTCGATACGGTTCACGACGCGATACAGCCAGCCGGTGCCTTCACGGCACGGCGTGCACTGGCCGCACGATTCCTCGTAGTAGAAGTACGACAGGCGCAGCAGCGAGCGCACCATGCAGCGCGTCTCGTCCATCACGATCACCGCGCCGGAACCGAGCATCGAGCCCGCCTTCGCGATCGAATCGTAGTCGAGATCCGTCTGCATCATGATGTCGCCCGGGATCACCGGCGCCGACGAACCGCCCGGAATCACGGCCTTGATCTTCTTGCCGCCGCGCATCCCGCCGGCAAGCTCCATCAGCGTCGCGAACGGCGTGCCGAGCGGCACTTCATAGTTGCCCGGACGCTCGACGTCGCCCGACACCGAGAAAATCTTCGTGCCGCCGTTGTTCGGCTTGCCGATCTCGAGGTAATTCTGCGGCCCGATGGACAGCAGGAACGGCACCGCCGCGAACGTCTCGGTGTTGTTGATCGTGGTGGGCTTGCCGTACACGCCGAAGCTCGCCGGGAACGGCGGCTTGAAGCGCGGCTGGCCCTTCTTTCCTTCGAGCGACTCGAGCAGTGCCGTTTCCTCGCCGCAGATGTACGCGCCGTAACCGTGGTGCGCGTGCAGCTGGAACGAGAATTCCGAGCCCATGATGTTGTCGCCGAGGAACCCGGCAGCGCGCGCCTCATCGAGCGCGGCTTCGAAGCGTCGATACACTTCGAAGATTTCGCCGTGGATGTAGTTGTAGCCGACGGTGATGCCCATCGCGTACGCGCCGATGGCCATGCCTTCGATCAGCGCGTGCGGGTTCCAGCGCAGGATGTCGCGATCCTTGAACGTGCCCGGCTCGCCTTCGTCCGAGTTGCAGACGAGATACTTCTGCCCCGGGAACTGGCGCGGCATGAAGCTCCACTTCAGGCCGGTCGGGAAGCCTGCACCGCCACGGCCACGCAGGCCCGACGCCTTGACGTCGGCAATCACCTGCTCGGGCGGAATCTTTTCCTCGAGAATGCGGCGCAGCTGCTTGTAGCCGCCGCGCGCGACGTAATCTTCGAGATGCCAGTTCTCGCCGTTCAGACCAGCGAGGATCAGCGGTTTGATGTGACGGTCGTGGAGGGACGTCATTTCGAGAGCTCCTCAAGCAGCTGGTCGATCTTGTCGCGGCTCATGAAGCTGCACATTCTGTGATTGTTCACCAGCAGCACCGGTGCATCGCCGCACGAGCCCATGCATTCGCCTTCCTTCAACGTGAACTTGCCGTCGGGCGTGGTCTCGCCGAAGCCGATGCCCAGCTTCTGTTTCAGGTAGTCGGCAGTCGCTTCAGCGCCACCGTCCGGACCCAGCTGGCACGGCAGGTTCGTGCAGAGCGTGATCTTGTGCTTGCCGACCGGGTTGAGCTCGTACATCGTGTAGAACGTCGCGACTTCCTGCACGGCAACGGCCGGCATGCCGAGATAGTCCGCAACGAACTGCATCAGTTCGGGCGACAGCCAGCCGTGCTCTTCCTGAGCAACGGCCAACGCCGACATCACGGCGGACTGTTTCTGATCGGCGGGATACTTCGTCAACGCTCGATCGATTTCCTTCAGGCCTTCAGCTGAGATCATTTTCAGACACGACTCTTTCAATTCCTACCGAACGAACAACCTGCCGCACACTGGGGTGCATGGACGGCAGACCTGGCGCTCACTCTGTTGACAGCTTGCGAAGCCGCGCCGGTTCAGCGCGCATCGCGTGTGACTTACTGCTCGCCGCCCGCTCGCGCGGGCAGCGCAACCATTAGCGATCGATTTCGCCGAACACGATGTCCTGCGTACCGATGATCGTGACGGCGTCGGCGATCATGTGACCGCGCGCCATTTCGTCGAGCGACGCCAGGTGAGCGAAACCCGGTGCGCGAATCTTGAGGCGATACGGCTTGTTCGCACCATCCGACACGAGGTAGATGCCGAACTCACCCTTCGGATGCTCGACCGCCGCGTACGCTTCGCCTTCCGGCACATGGAAACCTTCGGTGAAGAGCTTGAAGTGGTGAATCAAGTCTTCCATGTTGGTCTTCATGCCAACGCGCGACGGCGGTGCAACCTTGTGATTGTCCGTCATCACCGGGCCCGGATTCTTGCGGAGCCACTCAATACACTGTTTCGCGATGCGGATCGACTGGCGCATTTCTTCGACACGCACCAGATAGCGGTCGTAGCAATCGCCGTTCACGCCGACCGGCACGTCGAAATCCAAGCGATCGTACACTTCGTACGGCTGCTTCTTGCGCAGGTCCCAGGCGATGCCCGAGCCGCGCAGCATCGGGCCCGTCAGGCCCATCTGCAGCGCACGTTCCGGGCTGACCACGCCGATCCCGACCAGACGCTGTTTCCAGATCCGGTTGTCGGTGAGCAGCGTTTCGTATTCGTCGACGCACTTCGGGAAGCGCGTGAAGAAGTCGTCGATGAAGTCGAGCACCGAGCCGCTGCGCGCTTCGTTCATCTTCGCGAGCGCCTTCTCGTTGCGAATCTTCGACGCCTTGTATTGCGGCATTGCGTCAGGCAGGTCGCGGTAGACGCCGCCCGGACGGTAGTACGCCGCGTGCATCCGGGCGCCGGACACCGCTTCGTACACGTCCATCAGGTCTTCGCGTTCGCGGAATGCGTACAGGAACACGGCCATCGCGCCGACGTCGAGCGCGTGCGCACCGATCCACATCAGGTGGTTCAGCACACGCGTGATTTCGTCGAACAGCACGCGGATGTACTGCGCACGCTCCGGCACGTCGATGCCGAGCAGCTTTTCGATCGCGAGCACGTAGCCGTGCTCGTTGACCATCATCGACACGTAGTCGAGACGGTCCATGTACGGCACGGACTGGATGAACGTCTTGGATTCCGCGAGCTTTTCGGTCGCGCGGTGCAGCAGGCCGATATGCGGATCGGCGCGCTGGATGACTTCGCCGTCGAGCTCGAGCACGAGGCGCAGCACGCCGTGCGCTGCCGGGTGCTGCGGGCCGAAGTTGAGCGTGTAGTTCTTGATTTCTGCCATGACGCCCCCTTAATGTTTCAGACCGCCATAGCGATCCTCGCGGATCACGCGCGGCGTGATTTCGCGCGGCTCGATCGTCACCGGCTGGTACACGACCCGCTTCTCTTCCGGGTCGTAACGCATTTCGACATAACCCGACACCGGGAAGTCCTTGCGGAACGGGTGGCCGATGAAGCCGTAGTCGGTGAGGATGCGGCGCAGGTCGGGGTGGCCTTCGAACACGATGCCGTACAGGTCGAACGCTTCGCGCTCGTACCAGTTCGCGGAGGTCCAGATGTCGACCAGCGATGCCACGATCGGCAGGTCGTCGTCCGGTGCGAATGCGCGCAGGCGCAGGCGCCAGTTGTTCGTGACCGACAGTAGGTGCGACACGGCCGCGAAACGCGGGCCGTCGTAGGCGCCGTCGCCGAAGGTCTGGTAGTCGACGCCGCACAGGTCGATCAGCTGCTCGAAACGGAGCTTCGGATCGTCGCGCAGTGTCTTTGCGACTTCGAGGTAATCGCTCGCCTTCACGACGAGCGTCAGTTCACCGATCGCTTCGGTGAGGCTCACCACGCGCGCGCCGAGCGCGGCTTCGAGGTTTGCCTTGAGAGTCTCGATTTTGCTTGCCATATTGAGGGGACGCTCGGGGCTTTATTGACGGGCGATGGTATTGGTGCGGCGGATCTTCGCCTGAAGCTGGATCACGCCGTAGACCAACGCCTCGGCCGTGGGCGGACAGCCCGGCACGTAGACGTCGACCGGCACGATCCGGTCACAGCCACGGACCACCGAGTACGAGTAATGGTAGTAGCCACCGCCGTTCGCGCACGATCCCATCGAGATCACCCAGCGCGGCTCGGCCATCTGGTCGTACACGCGGCGCAGCGCGGGCGCCATCTTGTTGCAGAGCGTGCCAGCGACGATCATCACGTCCGACTGACGCGGGCTCGGGCGGAACACGACGCCGAACCGGTCCAGGTCGTAACGGGCCGCGCCCGCATGCATCATTTCGACGGCGCAACACGCGAGCCCGAACGTCATCGGCCACAGCGAGCCGGTACGCGTCCAGTTGATCAGCTTGTCAGCCGTCGTGGTGACAAACCCTTCCTTCAAGACCCCTTCGATACTCATTTGCTTTCCACTCCAGACGAGCGACCGAGCGTGGCCGCCCATGCAAACCGGCGATTAACCCATCACTCCCAGTCGAGGCCGCCTTTCTTCCAGATATAGGCAAAGCCCAGCAGGAATTCGAGCAGAAAAATCATCATTGCGATGAAACCCGGCCAGCCGATATCCCGGAGCGCGACGCCCCACGGAAACAGGAATGCGGTTTCGAGATCGAAGATGATGAACAGGATAGCGACGAGGTAGTACCGGACGTCGAATTTCATCCGGGCGTCTTCAAAGGCCTCGAAGCCGCACTCGTACGGTGCATTCTTCTCGACGTCCGGCTTGTTGGGACCCAGGAGCTTGCCGATGCTGACCAGCGCTATACCTAAACCAGTGCCCACGAGGAGGAACAACAAGACGGGGTAATAGGCTGCGAGGTTCAAGGCAATCCTCTATCGGTTGGTTCTGAGCGTCCGGAGAATACCACCATCCGGCGGAAGGAATCATTTCGGAGTGCATGCGATCGCAAGACAACCGCAAGCACACCCCAGAAATGAAAAATGCCAGCCACTAGAAGCGGCTGGCATTGAGTAACTTTGGTGCCGACGGCGAGACTCGAACTCGCACAGCTTTCGCCACTACCCCCTCAAGATAGCGTGTCTACCAATTTCACCACGTCGGCACTGCATGCAACCGGGGTTGTAACTACTTGTTTCCCGCGAATCGCTTCAAGAATTAAATTCTAACCTGACTTCCAGAATTGTTCAACGCACAACCGCAAAAATTTTAACTTTTTATTTCGGGACGTCCTGGCCCGGCGCGCTTGCAGCCGAACCCGCGGCAGCGGATGCCGCAACGGCCGGCGCCGATGCTGCAGGCGCGGATGCCGGTGCGGTCGCGACCCCACCCAGCACGCCCGCCGACGGCGTCGACTTGTACGAACCGAGGTACGTCAGCGCGAGCGTCGCGACGAAGAAGATCGTCGCAAGAATGCCCGTCGTACGCGACAGGAAGTTCGCCGAGCCCGTTGCGCCGAACAGGCTGCCCGACGCGCCGCTGCCGAACGCGGCGCCCATGTCGGCACCCTTGCCGTGCTGCAACAGCACGAGACCAATCACACCGAGTGCAGACAGCACCTGCACCACAATAATCAGCGTCTTGAATAACAGCATCACACCCACCCGAATGGATCAGGCGACCGGACCGACCGGCCGCCGTCATGGTTCAATTCGATCGCAGACCGCTCAACGTGCGGCCCGGCAGATCGCCAGGAAATCTTCCGCCTTCAGCGACGCGCCGCCGATCAGGCCACCGTCGATGTCCGGCTGCGCAAACAGCTCTTCCGCGTTGTCCGGCTTCACACTGCCGCCGTACAGCACGGACACGTCCGCCGCGCCCTTTGCCGCGAGACGCGCGCGCAGGAACGCGTGCACGTCCTGTGCCTGCGCCGACGTCGCGCTCTTGCCCGTGCCGATCGCCCAGACCGGCTCGTACGCGACGACGATCCGTGCAGCTTCATCGGCCGTCAGCACGGCCAGCACCGCGTCGAGCTGCGCACCGACCACCTGCTCGGTCGCCCCCGACTCGCGCTCGTCGAGCGTCTCGCCAACGCACACGACAGGCGTGAGCCCGGCTGCGAGCGCGCGCTGCGTCTTCGCCGCGACCGTCTCGTTGCGTTCTCCGTGATACGCGCGGCGCTCCGAGTGACCGACGATCGCATAGCGTGCGCCGAACTCCGCGACCATCGCGGCCGCCACTTCACCGGTGAACGCGCCCTGCTCGTGCGCCGACACGTCCTGCGCACCCCACGCGACACGGCCGCCGTCGAGTTGCGCCTGAACCTGCGCGAGATACGGGAACGGCACGCACACGCCGACCGACGTTTCGGCCGCCACCGCGCCCGCGCCCTGCACCACTTCGTTCAGCAACGCCCGGTTGCCGGCCAGCCGGCCGTGCATCTTCCAGTTGCCGATCACACGCTTAGTTCTCTGTTTCGACATCGTGTCTGTCTCGTCACCGCTTGGTCATTAACGTGCCGGAATCCGGCCGTCAGGTTTGATCTGGCGAAGCAAACCGGCGATTTTACTGCGCGCGGCTTGAACCGGTCAAACCGCGCATGTCAAGCCCGGCCGCACGGGCCGTCAGGCGTTCGTACCCCAATCGAGCACGATCTTGCCGGTGTGCTCGCTGCTTTCCATCAGCGCGTGCGCCTGCGCGGCGTCCGCAGCCGGCAATACGCGATAGATCACCGGCTTGATGCGGCCGTCGGCAAGCAGCGGCCACACGCGCGCCTTCAGTTGCGCGGCGATCTGCGCCTTGAACTCGACCGGACGCGGGCGCAGCGTCGAACCCGTGATCGTCAGCCGGCGACGCAGGATCTCGCCCAGGTTGACATCGGCCTTCGCGCCGCCGAGCAGCGCGATCAGCACGAGACGGCCGCCATCCGCGAGCGCGGACAGTTCGCGCGGCACGTACGAGCCCGCCACCATGTCGAGGATCACGTCGACGCCGCGATCGTGCGTCAGCGACTTCACGACCTCGACGAAGTCTTCGGTCTTGTAGTTGATCGCGCGTTCGGCACCGAGCGCCTCGCACGCGCGGCATTTGTCGGCGGTGCCGGCCGTCGCGAACACGCGAAAACCGAGCGCATGCGCGATCTGGATTGCCGTCACGCCGATGCCGCTCGAGCCGCCCTGCACGAGCAGCGTTTCCTGCTCGCCCCCCTCTCCCGCGCCGAGCTGCGCGCGGTCGAACACGTTGCTCCACACCGTGAAAAACGTTTCGGGCAGCGACGCGGCCTCGATATCGGTGAGCCCGCCGGGCACCGGCAGACATTGCGGCAGCGGCGCGACCGCATACTCGGCATAGCCGCCGCCCGCGAGCAACGCGCACACGCGATCGCCGAGCTTCAGGCCGAACGGATTCAGCGCGGCGTCCGACAGATCGCCGCCGACGATCTCGCCCGCGACCTCGAGGCCCGGCAGATCCGACGCACCCGGCGGCGGCGCATACGCGCCCTTGCGCTGGAACACGTCGGGCCGGTTCACACCGGAAGCCGCCACCTTGATCAGCACTTCGCCGCGCTTCGGTTCGGGGCGCGAACGCTCCGCAAGCTTCAGCACGTCGGGGGCACCGAATTCGGTGATTTCGATGGCTTTCATGGTGGTGGTCGCTCCAGGATCAGGTCGGAATCGGATGACGCGCCCGCACGCGGCACGGGCGCCCGGCCGGCGCTGCTGCGCCGCACAACGATGCTACAGAAAAAACGGCCGGCACGCTTTCGCACTGCCGGCCGTTGATCCGCCTGCCCGCTTACTGCTGCGGCGGCGTGTCCGACTGCGGCGCCGCCGCTGCTTCATTCAGCAGCGCCTTCGCCGACAGACGCACGCGACCCTTTTCGTCCGTCTGGATGACCTTGACCTTCACTTGCTGGCCTTCCTTCAGGTAGTCGTTGATGTCCTTCACACGCTCGTTGACGATTTCCGAGATGTGCAGCAGACCATCCTTGCCCGGCAGCAGGTTCACGATCGCGCCGAAATCGAGCAGCTTCAGAACCGTGCCTTCGTACACCTGGCCGACTTCGATTTCGGCCGTGATGTTCTCGATGCGCTTCTTCGCTTCGGCCATGCCGTCGCTGTTCGTGCTTGCGATCGTCACGACGCCGTCGTCGGAGATGTCGATGGTCGTGCCGGTTTCTTCCGTCAGCGCACGGATCACCGAACCGCCCTTGCCGATCACGTCGCGGATCTTTTCCGGGTTGATCTTGATCGTGATCATGCGCGGAGCGAATTCCGACAGTTGCGTGTTCGCGCCGGAAACGGCTTGCGTCATCTTGCCGAGGATGTGCATGCGGCCTTCCTTCGCCTGTGCGAGCGCGACCTGCATGATTTCCTTCGTGATGCCCTGGATCTTGATGTCCATCTGCAGCGCCGTCACGCCTTGCTCCGTGCCGGCCACCTTGAAGTCCATGTCGCCGAGGTGATCTTCGTCGCCGAGGATGTCGGTCAGCACCGCAAACTTGTTGCCTTCGAGGATCAGGCCCATCGCGATACCCGCGACGTGCGCCTTCATCGGCACGCCGGCGTCCATCAGCGCGAGACAGCCGCCGCACACCGATGCCATCGACGACGAACCGTTCGATTCGGTGATTTCCGACACGACGCGGATCGAGTAGCCGAATTCATCGGCGCTCGGCAGGCACTTGACCAGCGCACGCTTCGCGAGGCGGCCGTGGCCGATTTCGCGGCGCTTCGGCGAGCCGACGCGGCCCGTTTCGCCGGTCGCGAACGGGGGCATGTTGTAGTGGAGCATGAAGCGCTCGCGATACTCGCCTTCGAGCGCATCGATGATCTGCTCGTCGCCCTTCGTGCCGAGCGTCGCGACGACCAGCGCCTGCGTCTCGCCGCGCGTGAACAGCGCCGAGCCGTGGGTACGCGGCAGCACGCCGGTGCGGATTTCGATCGGGCGCACGGTGCGCGTGTCGCGGCCGTCGATGCGCGGCTCGCCGTTCAGGATCTGCGAACGGACGATCTTGGCTTCGATGTCGAACAGCACGTTGCCGACGGTTGCCTTGTCTGCCGCGACCGTACCGGCCGCCTGCGCGTCTTCCTCGAGCTTCGCCGAGGTTGCTGCGTAGACTTCCTTCAGCTTCGCCGAGCGTGCCTGCTTGTCGCGGAGCTGGTAAGCAGCGAGCAGGTCGTTCTGTGCCAGCTCGGTCACGCGCGCGATCAGCGCTTCGTTCTTCGGTGCCGGCTGCCAGTCCCACTCGGGCTTGCCGCCTTCGCGCACCAGTTCGTGGATCGCGTCGATCGCGACCTGCATTTGCTCGTGGCCGAACACCACGGCGCCCAGCATCACGTCTTCCGACAGTTGATCGGCTTCCGATTCGACCATCAGCACGGCACGTTCCGTACCCGCGACGACGAGGTCGAGGCTCGATGCCTTGATCTGGTCACGCGTCGGGTTCAGCACGTATGCATTGTCGATGTAGGCAACGCGTGCGGCGCCGACCGGGCCGTTGAACGGCAGGCCCGACACGGCGAGCGCAGCCGATGCGCCGATCAGCGCGGGGATGTCCGCCGGGATTTCCGGATTCACGGACAGCACGTGGATCACGACCTGGACTTCGTTGTAGAAGCCTTCCGGGAACAGCGGGCGCAGCGGACGGTCGATCAGGCGCGACGTCAGCGTCTCGTGCTCCGACGGACGGCCTTCGCGACGGAAGAAGCCGCCCGGGATCTTGCCGGCCGAGTAGGTCTTCTCGAGGTAGTCGACGGTCAGCGGGAAGAAATCCTGACCCGGCTTCGCCGACTTCGCGCCGACGACGGTTGCCAGTACGACGGTGTCTTCGACGTCGACGATCACGGCACCACTTGCCTGGCGAGCGACTTCACCGGTTTCGAGGCGCACCTTGTGCTGGCCCCACTGGAATTCCTTCACGACCTTGTTGAACATGGACATGGTTGCTCCTTTGAATTCATGCATTTCATTCGCCGCGCCGGCCATCCCGCGCGGCGGCGTCCCGACCGAATCACCCGGAGCAAGGTGTGTTTTTTATGCCATTCCAGCGCGGCGCTCGTGCAGCGACGCGCTGGAATGACACAAATCCTGCCCCGGTATCGGTCGTTGCGGCGGCCCCGCACCTACGTGCCGGACAGCCTGCGGTGCGCGTGACGCTACGCACCGCGCAAAAACAAAATGCCTGTATCAGCGGACTGACACAGGCATCTTGCTGGCGGCAATCGCCTCGATTACTTACGCAGACCCAGCTTCTCGATCAGTGCGCGGTAACGGTCGGCATCCTTGCCCTTGAGGTAGTCGAGCAGCTTGCGGCGGCGGCTCACCATGCGCAGCAGGCCGCGGCGGCTGTGGTGATCCTTCGCGTGGGTCTTGAAGTGACCCGTCAGTTCGACGATACGTGCGGTCAGCAGTGCGACCTGGACTTCGGGCGACCCCGTGTCGTTGGTACCGCGGGCGAACTGAGCAACAACTTCCGACTTCTTGATATCTGCAACAGACATGTGATTTCCTTTCTAACTGAACAGGCGGACACGGAAGAATGGCCGTGCCGTGACTTACAACCGGCGCGCATTGTAGCACAACTCCGCGCCGTTCTTACCGCCTCCTGTCACGGGCGCGTCATCGAGCAGGCGGACGGCATCTCGGTGCGCTGCGCCGGCACCGCGAGCACCGTCCGGAAGCCGTAGCCCGAACCCTCGTTGTCGAAGCGCACGCCCGGCGTGCCGACCTTGTCCATCTCCATCACGTAAAGGGGCTGGATCAATTGGTGATCCTGCGCCCGCATGCGCGACGCGTGGAAGCCGTCGTCGAACGACAGGCCCTCCAGCGCGCGCGCGACCGCGGCGGGGTCGGCCGAACCCGCGCGGTTCATCGCGGCGGCCAGCATCTCGATCATCAGGCTCATCCGTCGCACCGGGTAGTCGTCCTGGGCGGCCGGAAAACGGTTCCGGAACGCGCGGTAGAACGCGTCGGATTTCGCGCCGCCCGCGTTCGGGTGCCAGTCCGCCACGGCCACGACCCGCCCGACGCCGGCATCGCCGAGTGCGGCCGGCGCGCCCAGGCTGTTGCCGTAGAAGGTATAGAACTTCGCATTCAGCCCCTGCTCGCGCGCCGCCTTCACGAGCAGCGTGAGGTCGTTGCCCCAGTTCCCGGTCACGACGGCGTCGGCGCCGCTCGCGCGGATCTTCGCGATGTACGGCGAGAAATCCTTGATTCGCCCGATCGGGTGGAATTCGTTGCCGGCGATCGCCACGTCCGGGCGCCGCGCGGCCAGCGCCTGCCGCGCGAGCGCGCTGACGTCGTGGCCGAAACTGTAATCCTGGTTCAGCAGGTAGACCTTGCGGAGCGCGCGGTCGCGCGCCATCACGTCCGCGAGCGCGGCCATCCGCATGCCCGCGTGCGCATCGAAGCGGAAATGCCAGAAACTGCAGCGCGCCCCGGTCAGCGCCGGATCGTCGGCCGAATAGTTGAGGAACAGCATCCGGCTGTCCGGATCGCGCGCGTTCAGCTTGTCGAGCGCCGCGACCAGCGCGGCTGCGACGGCCGAGCTGTTGCCCTGCGCGATGAAGCCAATATGGCGGTCCGCGGCCGCGCGCAACTGCACGAGTGCTTCCTCGGGGCTGCCCTTGCTGTCGAGCACGACGAGTTCGAGCGGATGCGCGCCGTCGCGCAGCTTCACGCCGCCCGCCGCATTGACCTGCTCGACGCCGAAGCGCAGGTTGCGCTCGACCGCCGCGCCCGCATTCGCGAACGGGCCCGACATCCCTTCGATCAGCGCGATCCGCACCGGCTCGCCGCCGGCAAACGCGGACGACGCCAGCATCCACCCCGCGCTCAACGCGAGCGCACATCGCTTCCATCCCTGCATCGGCCACCTGCCCTTCAATCTGCCCGAGAAGCGCGGATCATAGGCCGTCGCCCCCGCCGCCCGCAAGCGCGGCACGCCCGGCGATCCGCACCGAATTTTTTTCGCACGATGCGCGGTCGCGCGCCGTCCGTGATAAAACGGGACTTGTTGTTTCCGTGTTCTGGAGAATCCCCATGCGCATTCGCATTTCCGCGCGCCTGCCGGTGCTGCTCGCCAGCGCCGCCGCGCTGCTGGCCGGTTGCGCGCAACCGTGGCAGCAATACCAGGCCGGCCAGGACGAGTCGGCGATCGTCGCACGCATGGGCCCGCCGCGCGAGATCTACGACCTGCCCGGCGGCGGCAAGCGCCTGATGTGGCCGACCCAGCCGATGGGAGAAATCACCGTCGCGGCCGACGTCGATGCGGCCCACAAGATCGTCAACGTGCGCCAGGTCCTGCAGCCGAACGAGTTCTATCGCGCAGAGATCGGCAAATGGACGAAGACCGACGTCCTCGTCAACTTCGGACGCCCCGTCGAGACGTCCTACTTCCCGCTGATGAAGCGCGAGGTGTGGACCTACCGGTATCTCGAGGACAACGTCTGGTACATGATGTACAGCTTCTACTTCGATCCGCAGGGCATCCTGCGTATCACGCAGAAAACGCCCGACCCGCTGCACGACCCCGACCGCCGCAACCTGTTCTGACCGATTACGCATTTACGCGCAACTTTCACCGTGGCCATTCACGAATCATTGCGTGAATGGCCATTTCCTTTTTCCCGTCTCTCTATTAATTCGGAAAATTCGGCGGAAATCTTTTCCGATCGATGACATTCCGATGGCACCACGCTGACATCCCCGTCATGCGGGCCTTTGCGCGAAAACAGGCACGCGCGGGGCATGTCATGCGGCGAATTGGTGCACGCAATGCGCTACGCCCAATCAATTTGAAACAAATTGTTTCAACCCACCCGAAGCACTAGGGCATACCCCTAATATCAGTCAAAACCAAACCTTTCAATTTAGAAAGAATATCATTGCGTCATTTCTGCCGATATCCGTTTGCCTTTATCAAAAAGGAGTCCTCATGAATCGCCCCAAGAGCATGCTGGTTGCCAACATCGCCTGGGCCCGCGAAACGCGTGAATACACGCCCGGCTTCTTCGACGCGCTCGCGCGCGGCCAGAACCCGCGCGTGCTATGGATCGGCTGCGCCGACAGCCGCGTGCCGGCCGAAACCATCACGCACTGCGCGCCCGGCGAGCTGTTCGTCCATCGCAACATCGCGAACCTGTTCCATCCCGACGACGACAATTCCGCCAGCGTGCTCGAGTACGCGGTGCGCGTGTTGCAGGTCGACCACGTGATCGTGTGCGGGCACTACGGATGCGGCGGCGTACGCGCATCGCTGCTGCCGCCACCAGCCGACCTGCCGCACGTCGCACGCCGCATCGCGCCGCTGTGCGCGCTCGCGCGGCGCCATCGCGACGCGCTGGACGGGCTCGACGACACGGCCGCCGCAGACCGCCTCGCCGAACTCAACGTGCTCGAACAGGTGCGGCTGCTGCGCGCGTCCCCGATCGTGCACGGCCGCGAACGGCCGCCGCTCGTGCACGGCTGGATCTTTTCGCTCGCCGACGGCCGCCTGCAGGAACTCGATTCCGGCTACACCACGCCGGCCGTCGACGTCGAATCCGTGCAGGCCGCGACGGCCGGCGCGCTCGGTTGACCTACCCCGCCCCAAGCCAATGAAATCGCCCCAACCATGAAACTGAACGAGCGCCTGTCCACCCTGCCGCGCGACATCGTCGCCGGCGTCGTCGTTTTCCTCGTCGCGCTGCCGCTCTGTCTCGGCATCGCCAATGCTTCCGGCGTCGAGCCATTCGCCGGGCTCGTGTCCGGCATCGTCGGCGGCATCGTCGTCGCGCTGCTGAGCGGCTCGTCGCTGTCCGTCAGCGGGCCGGCCGCCGGCCTCGTCGTGATCGTCGTCGAAGGGATTGCGCAACTCGGCAGCTTTTCCGCGTTCCTGCTCGCGGTCCTGCTGTCCGGCGTACTGCAGTTCGGGTTCGGCATGCTGCGCGCCGGCCGTTTCGCCGCCTATGTGCCGTCGCCCGTCATCAAAGGCATGCTCGCCGCGATCGGGCTCCTGCTGATCCTGAAGCAGATTCCGTTCGCACTCGGCATCGGCGGCTCCGCCGCGCAATCGTTTGCGAATTGGCCAGGCCTGCCGGTCGCGTGGGCCGCGACAGCCATCGCGCTCGCGTCACTCGCACTGCTGGTCGCATGGGACACGCCCGCGCTGCGCCGCTTCGCGCTGGTGCGCTCGGTGCCGGCCCCGCTCGCCGTGGTCGTGCTGGGTATCGGCGCCACGCTCGCGCTGAGCGTCGTCGCACCGTCGGTTGCGCCGGGTGCCGCCCATCGCGTGACGCTGCCCGAGCTCGGGTCGTTCGCGGCCTTCGCGGCGTCGCTCAAGCATGCGGAGCTCGGCCCGAACTTCGCGCAGCTCGTCAATCCGGACGTGTGGCGCGTCGCGATCACGCTTGCGGTCGTCGCAAGCCTCGAGACGCTGCTGAGCCTCGAAGCAGTCGAGCAGATCGATCCGAAGCGCCGGCCGACCCAGCCCGACCGCGAGCTCAAGGCTCAGGGCGTCGGCAATCTTGTCGCGGGTGTGGTCGGTGGGCTGCCGATCACTTCGGTGATCGTGCGCAGCTCGGTGAACGTCAATGCGGGCGCGCAAAGCCGGATGTCGGCAATCGTGCACGGGATGCTGCTGCTCGCGAGCGTGTTCGCGCTCACCGGCCTGATCAACCTGATCCCGCTCGCGAGCCTGGCCGCGATCCTGATCCACACCGGTTTCAAGCTCGCGAAACCGGCGCTGTTCCGTTCGGTAATGAAACAGGGCCCGGCCGCGTTCGTCCCGTTCGCCGCGACGATTGCCGGCGTGCTCGCGGTCGACCTGCTGTTCGGCATCGCGCTCGGCCTTGCCTGCAGCGTGCTGGCGGTCGCCGTCGCGAACCTGAAGAGCCCCGTCACGCTCGCGCAGCACGACGACCACTTCCTGCTGTCGTTCCGCAAGGACGTGTCGTTTCTCGGCAAGGTCCAGGTCAAGCACCACCTGCGGCACATTCCCGACCGGGCCGCGGTGATCATCGACGCGACGCGCGCCGACTACATCGACCACGACGTGCTCGAACTGCTCGACGCGTTCGTCGCCGATGCGCCGCGACGCGGCATCACAGTCGAGTTCCGGCGGCGCAGCCCGGCGCCGCGCACGGCCACGCGCCGCTGGCTGTTCCGCGCGCCGGCCGCCGAATGAGCGACGCATGAAAAACGCCCCGGCGGCGCAGGGCCGCACGGGGCGTTTCGGTGATGCGCAGCGCGCGGCGATTACGAGCGCTGCGGATTGACCTTGTCGTCCTTCGAATGCAGCTTGTTCAGTGCGGAGATGTACGCCTTCGCGGATGCGGCGACGATGTCCGGATCGGTGCCGACGCCGTTGACGATCCGCCCGCTCTTCGACAGACGAACCGTCACTTCGCCCTGCGCCTGCGTGCCGGTCGTGATCGCGTTCACCGAGTACAGCAGCAGCTCGGAGCCGCTGCCGACTTCGCCCTCGATCGCGTTGAACGTCGCGTCGACCGGACCGTTGCCGCGCGCCTCGCCGGTCACTTCCTTGCCTTCGACCCCGAACACGACCTTCGCGTGCGGCTGCTCGCCCGTTTCCGAGTGCTGCGACAGCGACACGAACTTGAAGTGCTCCTGCTCGTGCGCGAGCGCCGATTCCTCGGACACGATCGCGATGATGTCTTCGTCGAAGATCTCGGCCTTGCGGTCGGCCAGATCCTTGAAGCGCATGAACGCGGCATTCAGTTCGCTCTCGCTGTCGAGCGACACGCCGAGCTCCTGCAGCCGCTGCTTGAACGCATTGCGGCCCGACAGCTTGCCGAGCACGATCTTGTTCGCGGTCCAGCCCACGTCTTCCGCGCGCATGATCTCGTAGGTGTCGCGCGCCTTCAGCACGCCGTCCTGGTGGATGCCCGATGCGTGCGCGAACGCGTTCGCGCCAACCACCGCCTTGTTCGGCTGCACGACGAAACCGGTAATCTGCGACACGAGCTTCGACGTCGGCACGATCTGTGTCGTGTCGATGCCGACGTCGAGGCCGAAGTAGTCCTTGCGGGTCTTCACGGCCATCACGATTTCCTCGAGCGACGTATTGCCCGCACGCTCGCCGAGACCGTTGATCGTGCACTCGATCTGACGCGCGCCGCCGATCTTCACGCCGGCGAGCGAGTTCGCGACGGCCATCCCGAGGTCGTTGTGGCAGTGCACCGAGAAGATCGCCTTGTCCGAATTCGGAATGCGTTCGCGCAGCGTCTTCACGAGGTTGCCGTACAGCTCCGGTACGCCGTAGCCGACCGTGTCGGCGATGTTGATCGTCGTCGCACCTTCGGCAATCACGGCCTCCAGCACGCGACACAGGAAGTCCAGGTCGGAGCGGCTGCCGTCTTCCGGCGAAAACTCGACGTTGTCGGTGAACTTGCGCGCGAAACGCACCGCGAGGCGCGCCTGCTCGAACACCTGGTCGGGCGTCATCCGCAGCTTCTTTTCCATGTGCAGCGGCGACGTCGCGATGAACGTGTGGATCCGGAAGCTCTCGGCCGGCTTCAGTGCGTCGGCCGCGCGCTGGATATCCTTGTCGTTGGCCCGGGCCAGCGAGCAGATGGTGCTGTCCTTCACGAGACCGGCGATCGTGTGGATCGCGTCGAAATCGCCGTTCGAGCTGGCCGCGAAACCAGCCTCGATCACGTCGACCTTCATCCGCTCGAGGTGCTTCGCAATGCGGATTTTCTCTTCCTTCGTCATCGACGCACCGGGCGATTGCTCGCCGTCACGCAACGTCGTATCGAAAATGATCAGCTTGTCTGTCATGGGGGGCTCCAGGGCTCTTTATACGGAAGTCAAACGTAACGAGATCGCGCCACCGCTGGCGACGCTCAACAACAGACGAGGCTTGACGGGGAGCGAGAACGGTCAGCGCGGCAGGCGCGCCGAGGCTAGCGCGCGTAGCGGCGCACCGGCTAGAAGGAGGGAGAGGCGGGAAAATGCAGTCATGCCGATGACTATAGCGGCATTCCGTTAGGTGCGCAATCGGACGGCACCCGGGGCTTCCAGCGGCCCGGTTCGAAAAAGGGGCAAAAGAAAACGGCGGCCCCAGGCCGCCGTTTCCGGGCAAAAAAGCGCGCGTCAGTGATCGCGCTGCGACGAGCGGGCCGGATTCGCGCGCCCGCGGATAGCCATGTAGGCCCAGAACACGTAGCCCGACAGCCCGTACAGCACGAACAGGCAGAACAGCATCAGCGGCGGATCGGACGACACGAGCACGAACGCGACGACGACGAGCAGGATCGCCGCGAACGGCACGCGGTGCCGCACGTCGAGCGCCTTGCCGCTGTAGAACGGCGCGTTCGACACCATCGTCACGCCCGCGTAGATCGTCAGCACGAACGCGACCCACGGCAGCCAGCCGAGCTTCATCGGCACGCGGTTGTCGGTGGCGAGCCACACGAAGCCCGCGATCAGCGCGGCGGCGGCCGGACTCGGCAGCCCCTGGAAGAAGCGCTTGTCGACGACGCCGATGTTCGTATTGAAGCGCGCGAGCCGCAGCGCCGCGCCCGAGCAATAGACGAACGCGGCGAGCCAGCCCCAGCGGCCGAGATCCTTCAGCACCCACTCGTACATCACGAGCGCGGGCGCGACGCCGAACGACACCATGTCCGACAGGCTGTCGAACTGCTCGCCGAACGCACTCTGCGTATGCGTCATGCGCGCGACACGCCCGTCCATTCCGTCGAGCACCATCGCGACGAAAATCGCGATCGCGGCGATCTCGAAACGCACGTTCATCGCCTGCACGACCGCAAAGAAGCCGCAGAACAGCGCGGCGGTCGTGAACGCGTTCGGCAGCAGGTAGATGCCGCGCGTCTTCAGAAACCGCTGGCGCGCGGCGCGGCGGCTCTCGATGGGTACCGGATCGGCGGCCATCCCCTTGTTGCGGCGGAACGGGCGTGGCGTCTGGCCGGAGCCGTTGCGCGGCCGGCGTGGTTTGAATGCGGCCATCGTGCGCCCCGCCGCTTACTGTTCGAGCTCGGCGAGGATCGTCGACGACGCGTAGACCTTCTCGCCGATCGACACCTTCGCGCGGCTGCCGAGCGGCAGATACACGTCGACGCGCGAACCGAAGCGGATGAAGCCGTAGCGCTGGCCGCGCGACAGCGGCTCGCCGGCGCGCACGTAGCAGAGGATCCGGCGTGCGACGAGGCCGGCGATCTGCACGGCGGTGACGGTCTTGCCGCTCGCCGTCTGGATCACGACCGCGTTGCGCTCGTTCTCGGTCGACGCCTTGTCGATCGCCGCGTTCAGGAACGCGCCCGGGAAGTACTCGACCTTGGAGATCGCGCCATCGACCGGCGAACGTTGCGAATGGACGTTGAAGACATTCATGAACACGCTGATCTTCAGCGCTTCGCGGTTCGCGTACGGGTCTTGCGCGGTCTCGACCGCGACGATGCGGCCGTCCGCCGGGCACAGCACCGCGTTCGGCTGCGCCGGGATCGGGCGCTGCGGATCGCGGAAGAACTGGACGACGAAGACGAGCAGCAGCCAGAACGGCCACGCGAAGCCGAAGCCCCCGACGGCATGGATCAACAGCGCGATGACGGCTGCAATCGCGATGAACGGCCAGCCTTCGCGCGCGATGATCGGATGAGGATAGTTCATGGATTCGTTCTGTGTTCGGTGAATTGCAAAGCCCGTAGGATAGCAAAAGCCGCCCGTGGCACTGCTGCCTTCGGGCGGCTTTTTGGTACCGGCCCTCTATTCGAGGGGCCGGAACAGCACGCGGTGCTTAGTTCTTCGACTGGTCGACCAGCTTGTTCTTCGCGATCCACGGCATCATCGCGCGCAGCTTCGCACCCACTTGCTCGATCTGGTGCTCGGCCGTCAGGCGACGGCGCGACTGCAGCGTCGGCGCGCCCGCCTTGTTCTCGAGAATGAAGCTCTTCGCGTACTCGCCCGTCTGGATGTCGGTCAGGCACTGCTTCATCGCCTTCTTCGTCTCTTCCGTGACGATGCGCGGGCCCGTCACGTACTCGCCGTACTCGGCGTTGTTCGAGATCGAGTAGTTCATGTTCGCGATGCCGCCTTCGTAGATCAGGTCGACGATCAGCTTCAGTTCGTGCAGGCACTCGAAGTACGCCATTTCCGGCGCGTAACCTGCTTCGACCAGCGTCTCGAAACCCGCCTTGATCAGCTCGACGGTACCGCCGCACAGCACGGCCTGCTCGCCGAACAGGTCGGTTTCGGTTTCTTCACGGAAGTTGGTTTCGATGATGCCGGCACGACCGCCGCCGTTCGCTGCCGCGTACGACAGCGCGATGTCGCGTGCCGCGCCCGACTTGTTCTGCGCAACCGCGATCAGGTGCGGCACGCCGCCACCTTGCGAGTACGTGCCGCGAACCGTGTGGCCCGGCGCCTTCGGCGCGATCATGATCACGTCGAGGTCGGCGCGCGGGATCACCGCGCCGTAGTGGACGTTGAAGCCGTGCGCAAATGCCAGTGCCGCGCCCTGCTTGATGTTCGCGTGCACTTCCTTCGCGTACACGTCGGCGATCTGCTCGTCAGGCAGCAGCATCATCACGACGTCGGCGCCCTTCACCGCTTCCGCGACTTCCTTGACCGACAGGCCGGCGTTCTCGGCCTTGCTCCACGACGCGCCGCCCTTGCGCAGGCCGACCGTCACGTTGACGCCGCTGTCCTTCAGGTTCAGCGCGTGCGCATGGCCTTGCGAGCCGTAGCCGATGATCGTGACTTGCTTGCCCTTGATGAGGGAGAGGTCAGCGTCTTTGTCGTAGAAAACGTTCATGATGGTTCCTTCGCTAATTCAAAAATTCAACAATTTGTTCGGATGGAGTACTGCGGGCCGGGACTTGACGGCGCACCCGGCGTGCCTGCCTGGCATCACACCTTCAGGATGCGCTCGCCGCGTCCGATGCCGGAGCTGCCGGTGCGCACGGTCTCCAGGATCGCGCCCGCGTCCAGCCCCTGGATGAACGCGTCGAGCTTGTCGCTCGCGCCCGTCAATTCGATCGTGTAGGTCTTTTCGGTCACGTCGATGATGCGGCCGCGGAAAATGTCCGCCATCCGCTTCATTTCTTCGCGCTCCTTGCCCACTGCACGTACCTTGATCAGCATCAGCTCGCGTTCGATGTGTGCACCGTCGGTCAGGTCCACCACTTTCACCACCTCGATCAGGCGGTTCAGATGCTTCGTGATCTGTTCGATCACGTCGTCGGAGCCAATGGAAACGATGGTGAGCCGCGACAGCGATTGGTCTTCGGTCGGCGCCACCGTCAAGGTTTCAATGTTGTAGCCGCGTGCGGAAAACAGACCGACCACGCGCGACAGCGCGCCCGGTTCGTTCTCCAGCAGGACGGAAATGATGTGTCTCATGTTCGCTTCTTCCAGAATGTGTCCGTGTCGATTCACTCGCGCCGCGCGCTGCCGCGTGCCGCACCGCCCTTCGTGAAGGCGGCCGCATCGGGCTCAGGCGCGCGTCGCGCCGTTACAGATCTTCCGATCCGAGCAGCATCTCGGTGATGCCCTTGCCGGCCTGTACCATCGGCCAGACGTTTTCGGTCGGATCGGTCTGGAAGTCGAGAAACACGGTGCGGTCCTTCAGGCGCAGCGCTTCCTTCAGCGCCGGCTCCACATCCGAGGTCTTTTCGATCCGCATGCCGACATGGCCGTACGCTTCGGCAAGCTTGACGAAATCAGGCAGCGCATCCATGTACGAATGCGAATAGCGCTTGCTGTATTCGATCTGCTGCCACTGGCGAACCATGCCGAGATAGCGGTTGTTCAGCGAAATGATCTTCACGGGCGTGTCGTACTGCAGGCAGGTCGACAGTTCCTGGATGCACATCTGGATCGAGCCTTCGCCCGTGATGCACAGCACGTCGTCGTCCGGGTGCGCCATCTTGACGCCCATCGCTGCCGGCAGGCCGAAGCCCATCGTGCCGAGGCCGCCGGAGTTGATCCAGCGACGCGGCTTGTTGAAACGGTAGAACTGCGCCGCCCACATCTGGTGCTGGCCGACGTCCGAGCACACGAACGCATTGCCGTCCGTCAGCTCCCACGCCTTCTCGACCACGTACTGCGGCTTGATGATCTCGCTTTCGCGGTCGTATTTCAGGCAGTCCTTCGAGCGCCAGCCCTCGATGTCCTTCCACCATTGCGCGAGCGCCTCGGTGTCGGGGCCATGCTCGGCCGTCTGCAGCTGCTCGATCAGTTCCTTCAGCACTTCCTTCACGTCGCCGACGATCGGGATGTCGACCTTCACACGCTTCGAGATCGACGACGGGTCGATATCGATGTGGATGATCTTGCGCGGACGCGACGCGAAGTGCGCCGGGTCGCCGATCACGCGGTCGTCGAAGCGGGCACCGATCGCGATCAGCACGTCGCAGTGCTGCATCGCCATGTTCGCTTCGTAAGTGCCGTGCATGCCGAGCATGCCAAGGAATTTCTTGTCCGACGCGCGATAGCCGCCGAGGCCCATCAGCGTGTTCGTGACCGGATAGCCGAGCAGGTCCGCGAACTGGTTCAGTTCGCGCGACGCGTCGGCGAGGATGATGCCGCCACCCGTATAGATGTACGGACGCTTCGCCGTCAGCAGCAGCGACACGGCCTTGCGGATCTGGCCCGAATGGCCCTTCGTGACCGGGTTGTACGAACGCAGCGACACGCTCTTGACGGGCTCGTACTCGCACGGCGTCTTCGAGATGTCCTTCGGGATGTCGATCAGCACCGGGCCCGGACGGCCGGTGCGGGCGATATAGAACGCCTTCTTGACGGTTTCCGCGAGGTCGCGCACGTCCTTCACGAGGAAGTTGTGCTTCACGCACGGACGCGTGATGCCGACGGTGTCGCACTCCTGGAATGCATCCTGGCCGATCGCGGCCGTGGGCACCTGGCCGCTGATCACGACCATCGGGATCGAATCCATGTACGCCGTGGCGATGCCGGTCACCGCGTTGGTGACACCGGGGCCCGACGTCACGAGACAGACGCCGACCTTGCCGGTGGAACGCGCATACGCATCGGCTGCGTGCACGGCCGCCTGTTCGTGGCGCACCAGCACGTGCTGAATCTTGTCCTGCTTGTAAAGCTCGTCGTAGATGTAGAGTACCGAGCCGCCGGGGTAGCCCCAGATGAATTCGACGTTTTCGTCGGCCAGTGCCTTCATGAGCACGGTGCCGCCGATGGAGTCGCTATCGGGAGGGGAATGGGGTTCCGACGTGGAGAATTCCGCGCTGGGCATGTTCATGTTGACCTTTCGAATTTTCGGCAAAAAATTGATCGGGTGCTCTCTGCCGGGCTTGTGGCTCGGGTTCAAGCGGCGCGTCCAGTTTGAAGGGCAGGCTTCTTGGGCCGGCCTCAAATGTGACTATCACTTCATGTTGCGAATCATTGACGATAGCGGGTCGCGAATGGGTCGTCAAGCAAAATATCCCGCAGCGCATCATGGGCGCCGCCCGGCACCCCGCCGCCGCGGCTCGCGCGCAACGTGCGGCGCCCAACCCGGTGCCAAGCGGCGCGAAAATTTGATAGCATCCGCGGGTTTTACGAAATTTTTCGACCTTTTACACCACGCAGCGGCCCGCAGCGCATACCTTCACGGAATGGCATCAGACAAGGAACTCGCCGACTTTCTGGCGGGCGTCGAAAGGCGCGCGTTCAAGCAGGCTGCGTACGCCGTGCGTGACGACGATGCGTCGCTCGACATCGTGCAGGACGCGATGATCAAGCTTGCGGAGAAGTACGGCGACCGGCCGGCGGCCGAGTTGCCGCTGCTTTTTCAGCGAATCCTGCAGAACGCGATCCACGACTGGTTCCGCCGGCAGAAAGTCCGCAACACGTGGGTCACGCTCTTCTCGTCGCTGAACAACGCCGACGACGACGACTTCGACCCGCTCGAAACACTCGAATCCGCGGACGACAACGCGGGCGTCGAGAGCAGCGAGCACCGCCTCGAACGAGAGCAGGTTCTGGCCCTGATCGACGAAGAAATCCAGAAGCTTCCGGCGCGTCAACGGGAAGCGTTCCTGATGCGTTATTGGGAAGATATGGATGTCGCCGAGACTGCCGCCGCAATGGGGTGCTCCGAGGGCAGCGTGAAGACGCACTGCTCACGGGCCACCCACACGCTGGCGCACGCGCTCAAGGCCAAAGGAATCACGCTATGAGCTCCGCTCCCGCAAATCGAGAATACGAATTCGCGCTGAAGGTGCGCCGCGCGCTGGACGAGCGCGCGGCCGACCTGCCTGCCGCGACCACCGACCGTCTGGCCGTCGCCCGCCGGGCTGCGCTCGCGCGCAAGAAGCCCGAGGCCGCGACCGTGCCGGTGTTCGTGCCGGCCTTCGCCGGCGCGGCCGGTGCGTACGGCACGGCGCCCGCGAGCCGCCCGCAGGCGTCGCTCGCGCGCCGCCTGCTGCGCGCGTGGCCGCTGGCGCTGCTGCTCGCGGGACTCGTCGGCATCGCCTACTGGGAAGACATGCAGCGCACCGCCGAACTCGCCGACATCGACGCGGCGATGCTCAGCGACGACCTGCCGCTCAACGCATATCTCGATCATGGGTTCAACGCGTATCTGTCGCGCGCTCACTAACAGACAATAACGAGGGGATCGCACGGGTGAGTCAGAAGCGCGGCCTGGCCGTATTTTTCGGATGCGTAATCGCGATCGCCGTTTCCTACGTCGCCACTTACCCACGATTCCACCCGGCCCCCGCGACGACCACCGCCGCGGCCAGCAGCGCTGCCACGCCCGCGTCGGCCGCGACCGGGCTGACCACCGAACTCCCCCCGCTCCCCCTGCCGCTGCCGGCCGCTACCGGCCCGCTGTCGTGGGCGCGCCTCACGCCGGCACAGCACGCGGCACTCGCGCCGTTCGCCGACCAGTGGGACGGCTTCAGCGACGCCCGCAAGCGAAAATGGCTGAAGATCGCGTCGCGTTTCTCGAAGTTGACGCCCGATGACCAAAAACGCCTGCAGGACCGGATGACCGAATGGGCGCGGATGACGCCCGAGCAGCGCCGCGTCGCGCGCGAGAATTACCAGAGTGCGAAGGAGCTTTCCGCACAGGCGCGCGAGCGTGCGTGGAAGGCGTACCAGCAACTCCCCGAAGAGCAGAAGGAACGTCTCGCGGCCGCCGAGCGCCGCCGCCGGCCGAGCGTCGTCAGTGCGCCGCCGACCGTTGCCGACCGGGATGTCCGCCGCCTCGTCAATTCGCACGAACACCCGGCAAGCGGCCCGGCCACCGCACCGGCGCCCGTCTCGGCCGCCGTCGCGCCGCCGGTGCCCGCGTCGTCGACGGCCGGCGCCGCATCCGCACCGGCTGCCGTGGCGCCGGTGTCGCCAGCCGACGCACCCTCGCTGTTCAAGGGCTCCTGAGCGGCCGTGGCGAACGCCCGCGCACCCGAAACCCCGGCCGCCGCGCCGTCCGTGCGGCGGCGCCTCGCCGCGCTGCTCTACGAAGGTGTGCTGCTGTTCGGCGTGGTGTTCTTCGCCGGACTCGCGTTCAGCCTCGCCACGCAGCAACGCAACGGCCTCGTCCATCACAACCTGCTCGCCGCCTGGATCGCGCTCGTGGTCGGCGCGTACTTCGTCTGGTTCTGGACCCACGGCGGCCAGACGCTGCCGATGAAGACCTGGCGGCTGCGGCTCGAATCGTCGAGCGGCCAGCCGCTGAGCGCGGGTCACGCGCTCATCCGCTATGCGCTCGGCTGGCTGTGGTTCCTGCCGCCGCTCGCGCTGCATCCGCTCCTCGGCCTATCGGTCCCCGTCACGCTCGCGCTCACCGCCGCATGGATCGTCGTGTGGGCCGGCGCCGCGCGGCTGCATGCCGGCCGCCAGTTTCCGCACGACCGGATCGCCCGCACACGCGTCGTTGCGATGCCACGTTGACACGCCGCATTCGCCAGACGAAAACACCTCGCCGAGGCGACTCCCGCCCGGCCTGACAGCCGTGCCGGACAACGGCCGGCCGTTCCGTACGGCAGATTGCACAACGCCCCGTCATTCACTGCTAAACACCCTGCGGCAGTCGTAATAAGAACGTCTCGTGACTGTCACGGCACAGTCACGCCCGCATGGCGGAATGCCGGTAATGTCAACCGGCGCGAGTCATGCATGGGCCAGAAAACGTCCGCGACCTCACTGTTCCGTCACCCCATCGGCGCCCGCGCCGCCACGGCTTTCCTGTCCGGTTCTGCCGCAACCGACGGGCTGGTGTCGCAAGACCCGCCTGCCGGGCACGCCACGCAGCATGACGATCCCGATTCGTCTGCCCACCACTACCGCACCATCTGGCTGTCCGACATCCACCTCGGCTCAAGCGGTTGCCAGGCGCCGTACCTGCTCGACTTCCTGCGCCACAACGATTCGGAGTACCTGTACCTCGTCGGCGACATTATCGACGGCTGGCAGCTGAAGAAGGGCTGGTACTGGCCGCAGGCACACAACGACGTCGTGCAGAAGATCCTGCGCAAGGCACGCAAGGGGACGCAGGTCGTCTACATCCCGGGCAACCACGACGAAGGCGCGCGGCAGTTCTGCGACCTCGCGTTCGGCGACATCCAGGTGCGCGGCGAGGCATTCCACACGACGCTCGCGGGCAAACGTTTGTGGATCGTGCACGGCGACCTGTTCGACGGCGTGATCCAGCACGCTAAATGGCTCGCGTACCTCGGCGACACGCTCTACACGCTGATCCTCGTGCTGAACCGCTGGTTCAACCGGATCCGCAGCCGGCTCGGCTTCCAGTACTGGTCGCTGTCGCAGTACCTGAAGCACCAGGTCAAGAACGCCGTCAACTTCATCTCGCAGTTCGAGACCGTGATGACCGACGAGGCGCGCCGCCGCGGCTGCGACGGCGTCGTGTGCGGCCACATCCACAAGGCGGAGATCCGCGACATCGACGGCGTGCTGTACTGCAACGACGGCGACTGGGTCGAAAGCCTGTCCGCGCTCGTCGAAACGATGGAAGGCGAACTGAAGATCGTCTACTGGACGGTGATGCGCACCGCACCGACAGAGACCACGTCGCGCAAGGCCAAGGCCACTGCCTGACACCCCCTACTTACAGGACAAAGCCGCGATGAAGATCATGATCGTCACCGACGCGTGGGAACCGCAGGTCAACGGCGTCGTGCGCACGCTGAAGAGCACGTCGCGCGAACTCACCGCGCTCGGCCACCGCGTCGAACTGCTGACGCCGCTGGAATTCCGCACGGTGCCCTGCCCGACCTACCCCGAGATCCGCCTGTCGATCCTGCCGTACCGCAAGCTGCGCGCGCGGATCGATGCGTTCGCGCCCGACGCACTGCACATCGCGACCGAAGGCCCGCTCGGCCTCGCCGCGCGACGCTACGCGCGTTCGCGCAAACTGCCGTACACGACCGCGTACCACACGCGCTTTCCGGAATACGTGCAGGCGCGCTTCGGCATCCCGCTCGCCGCCACCTACCGCTTCCTGCACTGGTTCCACGGCCCGTCGCTCGCGGTGATGGCGCCGACGCCGGTCGTCAAGCAGGATCTCGAGAAATTCGGCTTTACGAACGTCGTGCTGTGGACGCGCGGCGTCGATCTCGACGTGTTCCGGCCGATGGAATCGAAGGTGCTCAATACCGCGCGGCCGATCTTCCTGTACGTGGGCCGCGTTGCGATCGAGAAGAACGTCGAGGCCTTCCTGCGCCTCGACCTGCCCGGCTCGAAGTGGGTCGCGGGCGAAGGCCCCGCGCTTGCGGAACTGAAGTCGCGCTACCCGGAAGCAAACTATCTCGGCGTGCTGTCACAGGCCGAGCTCGCGAAGGTGTATGCTGCGGCCGACGTGTTCGTATTCCCGAGTCGCACCGACACGTTCGGCCTCGTGCTGCTCGAGGCGCTCGCCTGCGGCACGCCGGTTGCCGCGTATCCCGTGACGGGCCCGATCGACGTGCTCGGCGATGGCGACGCCGGCGCAATGCACGAAGACCTGCAGGAAGCCTGCCTCGAGGCGCTGAAGATCGAACGCACCACTGCGCGCGCGTGGGCCGAACGCTTCTCGTGGCGCGCGGCGTCCGAGCAGTTCGCGTCGCATCTGAAGCCGCTGCCGAAGACCGCGTACTCGCCAGCAGAAGGTGCCGCCGTTTGAAACGAGACCTGAACGACAAGACCCCGCCCCCCGACGCAACGCCGCAACGGCACCGCCCGTTCGACGAGGAAGAGCCGCACGCCGACGCCGACGTGCACGCGCACGAGCCGCTCGGCCCCGACGATCGGCTCGCGCCGCTGCCGCCGAACCCGTACAAGCGCCACCGCGGCATCACGCGCGCCTGGTACGCCCTCAAGCATTCGCTGAACGGCTTTCGTGTCGCGATCCGCGAGGAAAGCGCGTTTCGCCAGGAGCTCACGCTCGCCGCGCTGATGCTCCCGATCGGCGCGTTCGCGCCGGTGCCGGCCGCATCGCGTGCATTGCTGATCGCGTCGGTGCTGCTCGTGCTGATCGTCGAGTTGCTGAACTCGAGCGTCGAGGCCGCGATCGACCGCATCTCGCTCGAGCGCCACGAACTCTCGAAGCGCGCGAAGGACCTCGGCAGCGCAGCCGTGACGGTCGCGCTGTTCGCGTGCGTGACGACGTGGGGCTTCGTGCTCGGACCGGTCGTCGCACACTGGCTCGGCTTCTAGGCACTGCCCGGCGGGTACTTGATGTACCGCCAGCGTGCGGCGCTGCAACATGCGCCGCACGGGGCTGCGCTCACGAAATGCCCCGATGTGGCGAAACCCCGGTTTATAATCGTCCGCTAGACATAGAACAGCAACCCGCGCCGGACGAATCACGCAGCATCGATTGCAGCGCCCGCCAGTCCGGCACACACAGGGCCGGACGACATGGAAGCGAAACCTCCCCGCCGCACCCGCGAACGGATTCTCGAGTTGTCGTTGAAACTCTTCAACGAGATCGGCGAGCCGAACGTCACGACCACGACGATCGCCGAGGAAATGGAAATCAGTCCAGGCAACCTGTACTACCATTTCCGCAACAAGGACGACATCATCAACAGCATCTTCGCGCAGTTCGAGCAGCAGATCGAACGGCGGCTGCGCTTTCCCGAAGATCATCGTCCGACAATCGACGAAACCTGGTCATACCTGCAGTACATGGCCGATTTCATGTGGACCTACCGGTTCCTGTATCGCGACCTCAACGACCTGCTTGCCCGCAACCGCACGCTCGAGACGCACTTCAAGCAGATCATCAGCCACAAGGTGCGCTTCGCGCGCGACATGTGCGAACTGCTCGTGTCCGATGCCGAGATGGTCGCGACGCCCGCCGAGATCGAGGTCATCGCCACCAACATGGCCGTCATTTCGACGTACTGGCTGTCGTATCAGTACGTGATGCATCCGCGCAAATACAACGACCAGGACGCGATCCGCGAGGAACTGCACCAGGTCAGCATGCACGTGATCTCCGTGATGGCACCTTACCTGCGCGGCCGTTCGCGCCAGTTGTTCGACGACCTGGTCTCCGGCAAGCTGCCGAAGCGCCAGTTCACCGACTACCTGCCGCCGCGCGACGGCTCGCCGCGCCCCGCCGGCAGCCCGGTCGTCGTTGGGCAAGCCCCCGCCAAGGATCCCAAGCAATGAAGGCAGTGTGTGTTTACTGCGGCTCGTCATCCGGCGTGCGGCCCGTCTATGCAGACGCCGCGCGCGCATTCGGCCGCGCGCTCGTGGATGCGGATCTCACGCTCGTCTATGGCGGCGGCCGGGTCGGCCTGATGGGCGTGATCGCCGACGAAGTGATGGCGGCCGGCGGCCGTGCGGTCGGCGTGATCCCCGAACTGCTCGTCGACAAGGAAGTCGGTCATACGGGGTTGTCGGAACTGCACGTCGTGCCCGACATGCACCACCGCAAGAAAATGATGGCCGACCTGTCCGACGCGTTCGTCGCGATGCCCGGCGGCGCCGGCACGCTCGAGGAGCTCTTCGAGGTCTACACGTGGGCGCAGCTCGGCTATCACCGCAAGCCCGTCGCGCTCTACAACATCGATTCGTTCTACGATCCGCTGATCGCGCTGCTGCGCCATACGGTCGACGAGGGCTTCATGCGTCCGGCCTATTTCGACGCCCTGTGCGTCGAATCGGAACCCGTCGAACTGATCGAGCGACTGCGACGCTACCAGCCGCCCGCCCGCGACAAGTGGGCGCCCGACGCAGCCAAATAATCGTCACCGGAACCCGCACGCGATGACCGCACCGTCCGACCGCAAGGCCGTCCTCATCACCGGCGCGAGCCGTGGCATCGGCCGCGCGACCGCCGTACTCGCGGCCGAACGCGGCTGGGACGTCGGCATCAACTACGCGCGCGACGCGGCGGCGGCCGAACTCACCGCGCAGGCCGTCCGCGACGCGGGCGGCCGTGCGTGCGTCGTCGCGGGCGACGTCGCGAACGAAGCCGATGTCGTCGCGATGTTCGACACCGTGACGGCTGCGTTCGGCCGCGTCGACGCGCTCGTCAACAACGCGGGCATCGTCGCGCCGTCGATGCCGCTCGCCGACATGCCGGCCGACCGGCTGCGGCGGATGTTCGACACCAACGTGCTCGGCACGTACCTGTGTGCGCGCGAAGCCGCGCGCCGGCTGTCCACCGACCGCGGCGGCCACGGCGGCGCGATCGTCAACGTATCGTCGATTGCCTCCCGGCTCGGCTCGCCGAACGAGTACGTCGACTATGCGGGGTCGAAAGGCGCGGTCGACTCGCTGACGATCGGCCTGGCGAAGGAGCTTGGCCCGTACGGCGTGCGTGTCAACGCGGTACGCCCCGGCCTGATCGAGACCGACATTCACGCGAGCGGCGGCCAGCCGGGCCGTGCGGCCCGCCTCGGCGCAACGACGCCGCTCGGCCGCGCGGGCGAAGCGCAGGAGATCGCCGAAGCGATCATCTGGCTGCTGGGCGACGCGGCGTCTTACACGACGGGCGCCCTGCTCGACGTCGGAGGCGGCCGGTAATTCCGCCCAGCGGGCGCTTCAAAATCGCCGCCCGAAACAATCCGTCGTCACGACACCACAAATCTCCACAATTCCGTGACACGAACGGTAAACCTCCGTAACAATTCCGTGGTCTACTAGCGGACATTCAGACAGATGTCATAAACACCTGTCCGCCACCCCCTTGATATGGCCCTAATCGGTCCTGCCCATGTCGCCGGACCGGCTCGACTCGACCCGAGATTCCTTCCATGCCTGGAACCGCAGCGCCCAGCCGGCGACGCACGTCCGTGCCCGCCCCGGCCCAGCACACCCGCTCGACCGCCGACGCCGGCCTCACTGCAATGCTCGACGCCGCCGGCACGCCCGTCGCCGCCTCGACCGCCGCAGCCAGCGCCACGCGCGAACGCTCGCTCCTGCTCGGCTGGCGCACGTGGCTGTTCGTTGCCGCGCTGATCTGCGCCTATACGCTGCCGGGCGTGCTCGGCCACGATCCGTGGAAGCAGGACGAAACCTACACGTTCGGCATCATCCAGCACATGCTCGAGACCGGCGACTTCGTCGTGCCGACCAATGCCGGCCAGCCGTTCATGGAAAAGCCGCCGCTTTACGCGTGGGTCGCGACCAGCCTCGCATGGCTGCTGCAGCGCGTGATGCCGCTGCACGACGCGGCACGGCTCGCGAGCGCGCTGTTCGCCGCACTGGCGTTCGGCTTCATCGCGCGCGCGGCGCGCGTCGCCAGCCGCGCAGACTCCTGGTTCGATCTGCGCGTGATCGGTCCCGTCGTGCTGAGCGCGGGCACGCTCGTCGTCATCAAGCACGTACACGACATGATGACCGACGTCGCGCTGTTCGCCGGCACGGCAATCGGCTTCTGCGGGTTGCTCGAACTCGTGATGCAGCACCTCGCCCGCGCGCAGCAGATGCGGCACGGGCTGCCGGTCCGACCGTCGGGCCGCTGGGCCGCGCCGCTCTTCGGCGCGGGCGTCGGCATCGCGCTGATGGCGAAGGGGCTGTTCGTGCCGCTCGTGTTTGCGGCCACGCTCCTCGGCACACTGGTGCTCTATCCGGCCTGCCGCACCCGCTCGTTCGCGCGCGCGCTCGGCGTCGCCGCACTGGTGTTCGCGCCGTTCGCGCTCATCTGGCCGACCGCGCTGTTCCTGCGCTCCGAGACGCTGTTCATGACGTGGTTCTGGGATAACAACGTCGGCCGCTTCTTCGGTTTCTCCGTCCCCGAACTGGGCGCGGAAAACGACAAGCCGTTCTTCATCCTGCGCGCGTTCCTGCTCGTCGGCTTCCCGGTCGCGCCGCTCGCGATCGCCGCGCTCGCACGCGGTGCGTGGCGTGACTGGCGCACACCGCGCATCGCGCTGCCCGTGATGTTTGCGGGCATCGGGCTCGCCGTGCTACAAGTGTCCGCAACGTCGCGCCAGCTCTACATCCTGCCATTCTTCGCCCCGCTCGCGCTGGTGGCTGCGCAGGCGATCGAACGCCTGCCGCGCCAACTGCATCTCGCGTGGGACTACCTGAGCCGCATCCTGTTCGGCACGGCCGCCGCGCTCGCATGGGCAATCTGGGCGGTGATGGCCAATCCGGCCTCGTCGCGCAAGGATCTCGCGCTGCTTGGCCGCTGGCTGCCGCTCGACTGGACGATGCCGATCGAACCCGCGCTCGTGATCGGTGCACTCGCGCTGACGGTCGGCTGGCTGACGCTGCTGCCGAAGCTGCGCGCGACGGGCGTCTGGCGCGGCGCGCTGTCGTGGGGCGCCGGCGCACTCGTCGCATGGGGGCTCATTTACACGCTGCTGCTGCCGTGGCTCGACATCGCGAAGAGCTACCGCTCGGTGTTCGACGACCTGAACGCGCACCTCGCGCTCGAATGGAACGACGGCGACTGCATGGCGAGCCTGCACGGGCTCGGTGAATCGGAAGCGCCAATGCTGTACTACTTCTCGGGCATCCAGCACACGCCGATCGCCGACGCGAAGACGACGCGCTGCACCTGGATGATCGTCCAGGGTGTGCGGGCCGTCGATCCGGCGCCCGGCAACGAATGGAAACTGTTCTGGACGGGCGCACGCCCGGGCGACAACGAGGAACTGCTGCGCGTGTACGTACGCACGCCCGAACAGCACTTGGAGTAATGCGGGGAGGCACGGCGTCGTGCTTGCCCTCATGCCGGGCGTGGAAGAACCGGCACCACCGCCTGAGCAACGAACAGCCACTTGGAAGTGCGCGCCGCCGCCCAGCGCCCCGGCTAACACTGTGCCCGCACGACTCCGCGGGCCTGTCCCCTCCCCCGCGTCACGCCGCCGGCCCGGATCGTCAGAACGAGGAACCGGGCTCGCGAAGAAACGCCGTCTCCTCGTCACTCGATGCCCGACCGAGAATCGCGTTCCGGTGCGGAAAACGGCCGAAGCGCTCGACGACGGCCGCGTGCAGCAACGCGAAGCGGTGATAGCGCTCGCACCCTGCCTCGTCCCGGATGCTCGCGCACAGGCGCACGGCCTCGCGCTGGCTCTCGACCGACTCGTCGTGCTCGAACGGCAGATACGCAAACGCGCGGTGATGCCCGCTCGGCAACTGCGCGTCCCAGCCGGCCGCAACGACGCGGCGCGCGAGCGCGAGTGCCTTCGGATCGGCGGCAAACGCGCGCGGGGTGCCGCGATGGATATTGCGCGAGAACTGGTCGAGCACGACGATCAACGCAAGCGCCCCCGACGGCGAGCCTGCCCAGTGATCGCAGGCGCCGTCGCACGCGGCGTCGAGCAATGCGCCGTAGCGCGTGCGCAGCACGTCGTCGAACGCCGCGCCGCCGTTGAACCAGACCTTGCGGTTCTGCCCGAATTCGGCCGAACCCGGCTCGCCGAACCAGAAATCCAGAATCTCGCGCGCTTGCGGATCGAGCACCGCCGCGCCCGCGTGGGTGGCATCAACCGTCATGCAAACTCCAGCACGAGGCGCCGGGTGCGCGCACTCTTCTTTTCCAGTTTCGCGACCCGCAGCGCGCCGATTTCGGACGTGTTGCGTACATGCGTGCCACCGCACGGCTGCAGGTCGACCTGCTCGATGCGCAGCAGCCGCACACGGCCGAGACCCATCGGCGGCTTCACGCTCATCGTGCGCACGAGGTCCGGCCGTGCGGCCATCTCGTCGTCGGTGATCCATTCGGTCGTGACCGGGTGTGCGCCGGCCACCAGGCCGGCGAGGCGCCGCTCGACGTCATCGCGATCGATCGGGTCGGAAGTCGCGAAATCGAGCCGCACGTAGTCGGCCGTCACGCTGCAGCCGTCGACCGCGTACGGCAGCACCGCGCACATCAGGTGTGCCGCCGTATGCAGCCGCATGTGGCGGTAGCGGCGCAGCCAGTCGATCTCCGCGACCACGCGCGTACCCGGTACGAGCGCCGCGACACTCGCCTCCTGCCCCGGTGCGGGCACGTGCACGGCGTCGTCGGGCGTCGCGCCGTCGAACCTGGCCTTGCGTGTATCGGCAATTGCGATCGCGCTGCCGTCGGGCAACGTCAGCGTGCCGGTGTCGCCGGCCTGGCCGCCGCCAAGCGGATAGAACACGGTGCGGTCGAGCCGGATGCCGTCGTCGCCGACGGCCAGGACGACCGCGTCGCATTGGGTGAGGTACGCGTCTTCGCGAAACAGCGCTGGTGTCGTCATCGGGCGAGCCTCGTATCGATTGAGGGGAAGCAGCCAGTGTCGCGCCGCTCGGCGCGCGCGCCCAGACGCAGATCGTCCGGCGCGCGGGCGGCGGCGTACCGGTCGATCAACCGGGCCGGTTGCGCATCCAGTCGGCCGTGTCGTAGAACGAATGCATGAGCCGCTCGCGCAGCGGCTCGGGCAGCCCGATGTCGTCCATCGCCCACGCCATGCAGCGCAGCCACTGGTCGCGCTCGACCGACGCGATCGGGAACGGCAGGTGCCGCGCGCGCAGCCGCGGATGGCCGAACCGGCTGATGTAGTGGTCCGGGCCGCCGAGCCACCCGCACAGGAACCAGAACAGCTTGTCGCGCGAACCGTCGAGCGATACCGGATGCAGCGCGCGAATCTGCGCGAACTCGGGCTCGAGGTCCATCAGGTCGTAAAAGCGGTCCACCATCTCGCGCACGCGGGCTTCACCGCCCACGAGTTCGAACGCCGTCGGCTGCGACGGCGCATCGTCATTCACATCGGTCATACGGATAGTCGGAAAACGGGATCTTCGGGGGCGCCGGCGACGCTCATGCGTCGCGCAGCGACTGCAGCGCGGGGCGCCGCAACACATTATGCAGGCTCAACCAGCCGGCCGCACCGGCGCACGCGACGCCGGCCACGATGCCGGCCGGCACGAGCCACGGATCGACGGCGAGCTGGAAGTCGAACACGCGCGACGCAAGCACCCAGCCGACCGCGATCGCACCTGCGGATGCCAGCGCACCGGCCAGCGCGCCGACCACGACGAACTCCGCGCGCTGCACCGCGTTGACCTGCGCCCGTGACGCGCCGAGCGCGCGCAGCAGCGCAGCTTCGCGCACCCGCTCGTCGCGCGTGCCGGCCAGCGCCGTGTACAGCACGAGCACGCCGGCCGCGAGCGTGAACGCGAACAGGAACTGCACCGCGCCGACCACCTGCAGCATCATCCGCTGCAACTGCGCGAGGATCGGCGCGACGTCGATCGCGGTCAGGTTCGGGTAGCGCGCGATCAGCGGATCGAGCAGCGCGGCGTCCGATGCCGGCAAATGGAAGCTCGTCAGGTACACGGCCGGGAAATCCTTCAGCACCGGCGGCGGCATCAGCACGAAGAAATTGACGCGGAACGAACCCCAGTCGAGCTTGCGCACACTCGTGATCGGCGCGTCGACCGTCAGCCCCGTCACGTCGAAACGCAGCACGTCGCCCGGCTTCACGTTCAGCGTCTTCGCGAGGCCCGCCTCGATCGACATCTGCGGCGTGGCCGCGGTGCCGAACCAGCCGCCTTCGACAATCCGGTTGTCGGACGGCAGCTCGGTCGTATAAGACAGGTTGAACTCGCGGTCAACGAGCCGGCGCGCCTCCTCGGACGGATACGCGTCCGGATTCACCGGCTTGCCGTTGATCGCGACGAGACGGCCGCGCACCATCGGCGCGGGCACCGCGTCGCGCACACCGTGCGCGCTCAGGTAGGCCGCGACGTCAGCGCGCTGGTCCGGCTGGATGTCGATCAGGAATTGATTCGGTGCATCGGGCGGTGTCGACTGCCGCCAGCCCGCGACGAGGTCGTTGCGCGTGATCGCGATCAGCAGCAGGCACATCAGGCCAAGCGCGAGCGCGGTGATCTGCAGCGCGCTGGCCGTGCCGCGCCGGTGCAGCGACGCGAGTGCGTAGCGCCAGCCGATGCCCGCGGCCACGCGTGCATTGCGCACCGCGCGCGCGGCGGCGAACAGCACGAGCCGCGCGATCAGCGCGAAACCGACCAGCGCGCCGGCGAAACCGCCCGTGACGATCAGCCCGAGTTTCAGGTTGCCGGCGGCCGCGATCAGCAGCCCCGCGAACAGCACGACACCGATCGCATACGCGGCCCATGCCGTGCGCGACGCGTCGCCCCACTCGCGCCGCAGCACGCGCACCGGCGGCACGCGCGTGAGCGGCACGAGCGGCGGCAGCGCGAAGCCGAGCAGCAGCACGAGCGCGACACCCACGCCGATCAGCGCCGGCCACAGCGTGGGCGGCGGCAGCACCACGTCGATCAGGCCGCCAAGCGCGGCCAGCAACGCCCAGTGGCCGCCGTAGCCGAGCACCGCGCCTGCGGCGCCGGACACGATCCCGATGCAGGCGAATTCGAGTGCGAACAGCGCGCCGAGCGTGCGGCGGCTCACGCCAAGGCAGCGCATCGTCGCGCAGCCGTCGAGATGGCGCCGCATGTAGCGCTGCGCGGCCATCGCGATCGCGACCGCCGCGAGCAGCGCGGTGAGCAGTGCGACGAGCGTCAGGAAGTGACGCGCACGATCCAGCGTCTGCCGCACTTGCGGCTGGCCTTCCTGCAACGACTCCAGACCGACGCCGCGCAGTTTCCCGCCGTCGACACGTGCGTGCGCATACGCTTCGAAGCGCGCGACGGCCTGCTGGTCGCCGGCAACCAGCAGCCGGTACGTGACACGGCTGCCATAGCCCGTGAGCCCCGTCGCGGCCAGCTCGTCCGCGCGCATCATCAGCCGCGGCGAAAAATTGACGAAGGAAAAACCGCGATCGAGTTCGCGGGAGATCGATGCGGCGACCTTGAACACGCGCAGCCCGACGCGCACCGTATCGCCCGCTTTCAGGTGCAGCGCATCGAGCAGCGCCGGATCGGCCCACACGGTGCCGGGCGCGGGAATCCCGGCGGCCTTCTGCGCGGCGGCAGCGCCGGCCGGCAGGATCTCGACCGCGCCGCGCAACGGATAGCCGGGGGACACGGCCTTCACGGCCGCGAGGCGCGAGGGCGCAGCGTCGGCCGCCTGCCCGCCGGTGGCGGACGCGATCATGCTCGGGAAGATCGCGGTCGTCGCGGTACGCAGGCCGAGCGCGCGGGCCTGCCCGTCGAACGACGGATCGACGGGGCGATCGGCCCGCACGACGAAATCGGCGCCCAGCATCTGGCGCGCGTCGCGCTCGAGCCCCTGGCGCAGCCGGTCGGCGAGGAAGCCGACGCTCGTCAGCGCCGCGACCGCGAGCACCAATGCAAGAACGAGCAGCGTCAACTCGCCCGCGCGCCAGTCGCGCGCGGTCATGCGTGCGGCCTGGCGGACCAGGTCGTGCAGGCCGAAGCGGCCGGCATGCGCGCTCACCTCATGACCAGGTTGCCCGGCCGGCGGCAGTGCCGCATGTTGCCGCTCCTTCAATCGCGCTTTCCCCCGATCGAGTTCAGCCGCGACACCATGTGGTTCGCCATGCCGCGAAAGCCGCCGGAGACGCCGCGCCACAGGCGCGGGAGCGCCCACGCGGAGGCCGCGATGAAGGCGGCCAGCAGCACGAGGAACGCGAGCGGAACGAAGAACGCGAGCACGAGCCCGCCGACCACGAGGCCGTCCTCGGTCGACGAGGCGATCCAGTTCGAAATCGGTTCGGGCGACAGGTTGATCATCGCGCGCGTGCCGGCCTTCGCCACATGTGCGGCACCGGCGAGCGAGCCGCCCGCGAGCCCCGCGACCGCGAGCACGGTCGGATCCGCATGGCCGAGCGCGCCGGCTGCGAGCACGGCACCGGCCGGAATGCGGATGAAGGTGTGCACGGCATCCCACAGCGAGTCGAACGCGGGGATCTTGTCGGCAAGAAATTCAGTGACGGTGAGCACGGCTGCGGCGCCGATGACCCACGGCGACGTCAGGACGGCCAGCGTGTCGGGCAGGTGGAGCCAGCCGAACCGCGCCAGCACGCCGGCGATCAGCACCGTCAGGTACAGGCGCAGGCCGCTCGCCCACGCGAGCCCCGCGCCGAGCGAAATGGCTTCGATCATGGCCCTCTCCTTGCACTTTCCGTGCGCTTTGCCGATTGATCGGATCGAGGCGGACAGACCAGCCGCGCGGCGCGTGGCGACCGGCACCGCGTGCCGCAAAAAGCACGACGGTATTCAGGCCCGAATGCATTCCATTATAGACAGGCTGGACGGGCGGCCGGCGCAATTCCGCAGTGCGGCGCCCGGGCGCGAAGGCACCCGGGTGCCTTCGTCAGGCAGCCGACGACAGCTTGAGGCCGATCAGCCCCGCGACGATCAGCACAGCGCTCGCGACGCGCGCGACGGTCAGCGCCTCGCCCATCATCACGATGCCGAACACGAACGCACCGACCGCGCCGATGCCCGTCCACACCGCGTACGCGGTGCCGAGCGGCAACTGGCGCATCGCGACCGCGAGCAGCCCGAAGCTGGCCAGCGCAGTCACAATCGTAAACACCGACGGACCGAGCCTCGTAAAGCCGTCCGACGATTTCATGCCGGCCGCCCAGGCCACTTCCAGCAAACCGGCAATGAACAACCATACCCACGCCATCTCGACGTACTCCGTATCGGATGGGGCCGTCCCCGTTGAAACGAATGACCCGGGGTCGTCCCCGGGCGGCGCCGAGTATAACAAGATGCTTACGGACGCGGCGCGCGGCCGGCGGCCGATCGGGGGCGCGACCGGCCGGGCCCGGTCAGTTCGATACGCGCTTCGGCGCGGCGCCGCCGACGCAGCGGTCATCGCGGTACAGCGCCCACTCCTCGCACACGCGACCGTCCTTGAACACGCACATGCCGACCTGCCCGCTCGACAGGTTGCGGATCGTGTGGCGACCGCCGAGCTTGGCGCAATTGACCGACGCGGGATTGGCCATCGCCTGCTGGGACGACGACGGTTGCTGCCCGGGCGGCAGCGGTTGGGCGAACGCGCCAGACGCAGCAAGCGCCAGCGCACAGATGACGACCAGACGGACGGACATTGCACGCTCCTCGTTTTCGTTCGCGGAACGGTCAGGATAACGGGGAATGAGCGCCGGGTGTACAACGCACGCGTCGGCCGCGAGACTGTCGCGCCAGCGCAACCGTGCGGGCGCGCGACGTCACGCGCACGTGCGCCGCCGCGACCCGGCCGGGCCCGTCATGCGGCGCCGACGAGCCGGTAGCCGACGCCCGTCTCGGTCACGATGTACTCGGGCTGCGCCGGATCGCGCTCGAGCTTCTGGCGCAGGTGCGCCATGTAAATCCGCAGATAATGGTGGCTCTCGACGTGCGACGGCCCCCACACGTCGCGCAGCAGCTGGCGGTGCGTGAGCACGCGCCCCGCGTGCCGCACGAGCGTCGCGAGCAACCGGTACTCGAGCGGCGTCAGGTGCACGATCTCGTTGTCGCGCCACACCTGGCGCAGCGCGAGATCGACGCTCACGGTGCCGAAGCTCACCTTCGGCGATTCGTTCGCACCGCCCTGGTTGCGCCGGCGCAGTTGCGCGCGGATCCGCGCACGCAGTTCGGACACGCCGAACGGCTTGGTCAGGTAATCGTCGGCGCCGGCGTCGAGCGCCGCGACCTTCTCTTCCTCCTGCGTGCGCGCGGACAGCACGATCACCGGCACCTCGGACCAGCCGCGCAATTCCCGGATCACGTCGAGGCCGTCGGTATCGGGCAGACCGAGGTCGACGATCACGAGGTCGGGCTTGCGCGTCGCCGCGTCGATCAGCCCCTGCTTGCCCGTCTCGGCCTCGAACACCGCGATGTCCTCCTCCTCGAGCGCGGCGCGCACGAAACGGCGGATCTGCTTTTCGTCCTCGATCAGGACGACGGTCAGGCTGGGTTCACTCATGGTCTGGCAATGATTCGGATGGGGACGACGCGCCCGGCACGTCGGGTTCGTCGTCGGGTACGGCAGGCGCGGCAGGCGGCGTCTCGACCGGCAACGTGAACCAGAAGCGCGCGCCCGTCACGTGGCCGTCGGGCGCGGTGCGGTTGAGCGCGCCGATTTTACCGCCGTGCGCCTCGACGATCGCGCGGCAGATCGCGAGGCCGAGGCCGATGCCCGGCGTCGCCGATTCCTTCTCGCCGCGCGTGAACTTGTCGAAGATCCGCGTTTCCATCCCGGCCGGCAGGCCGGGGCCGTAGTCGTCGACGAGCACGCGCACGAACGGCAGCCCGTCTTCGGTCACGCGCTCGGCGCCGATGTCGAGCGGCGTATCGGGCGGCGTGTACTTCGCCGCGTTCTCGAACAGGTTGGTGAACAGGCGCTCCATCAGCACCGCGTCCATCTGCAGCAGCGGCAGGTCGGCCGGCAGCACGACGCGCGCGGAATGACGCGCAAGCACGCGCTTGCATGCGGCGAGTGCCGCGCCGACGGTTTCCTCGAGCAGCGACCACTGGCGCTTCAACTGCAGGCTGCCGGCCTGCAGCCGCGCCATGTCGAGCAGGTTCGTGACGATGCCCGTCATCCGCAGCGCCTCGTCGTGGATCGCGTCGACGAGTTCGCCCTCGCGCTGCGCGAAGCGCTCGGCCGCCGCCGCGTCGCCGCCCTGCGCGGCCGCGCGCCCGTTCGCGAGCATCGACGAGAAGCCGACGATCGTCGTGAGCGGCGTGCGCAGGTCGTGCGAGATCGCCGACAGCAGCGAGTTGCGCAGCCGCTCGGACTCCATGCTCACCAGCGCGTCGCGCGCGATCTCCACGTAGTGCACGCGCTCGAGCGCGAGCGCGATCTGCGCGGCGAATGCGTCAAGCATCCGCTGCTGCTCCGGCACCTCGAGTTCGCGCGGCTCGCGCGACGCAACCGCGAGCACCCCGCGCGTGCGCATCGGCGCCTTCAGCGGCAAGTACAGCGCGACCGTCGCAGGCAACGTATCGGTGCCGCGGCCGGCCGGCTTCTGCTGGTCGTACACCCACTGGCCGACGTCGCTGTCGAGATCGGCGCCCGTCAGCGTGACGGCCGCGTCGGGGTCCTCGATCTTCTGCCGCACCTTGTCCGCGCTGTCGGGCAGCAGGAACGCGACGCGCGCGCGGAACACCTCGCCCACGTGGCGGCTGCCGATCTCGACGATCTGCTCGGTCGTCAGCGCCGCGCCCAGCTCGCGCGCCATCGCATAGATCGCGCCGGTGCGGCGCTCGCGGCGCTGCGCGACGCTCGCCTGGCGCGTCAGCGTCGAGGTCAGGTGGCTGATCACGAGCGACGTCAGCAGCATCCCGAAGAAAGTCAGCAGGTATTGCGTGTCGCTGACCGAGAACGACATGCGCGGCGGCACGAAGAAATAATCGAACGCGGCCACCGACAGGAACGACTGCAGCACGCCCGGGCCGCGCCCGAGCCGCACGGCCGAGAACACGACGCCGAGCAGGTACAGCATCACGAGGTTCGTGAGGTCGAGCCGCTCGGAGACGAGGCTCGCGACGACCGTGATCGCCGCGCAGATCGCGGCCGCATACACGTAGTGCCGCGGCGGCGAACGATGCGTGCCGAACTGCGCGAACGCATCGCGCCAGTCGCGCGCACGCGCGTCGAGCGGTGCGGCGCGCGCCTCGTCGCTCGCGGACGCACGGATCAGCATCAGGTCGACGTCGCCCGCGCGTTCGGCGAGCTTCTCGCCGAACGGCCGCACGAAGCGACGCATGAGTCCGACCTTCGGCGAGCCGCCCGCGACGATCTTCGACACGTTGCGCACCTTCGCATAGCCGATCAGCGCGGCAACCGCGTCGGCGCCGGCGAGCGTGGCCGTCTCCGCACCGAGTTCGGCCGCGAGCTTCAGCGCGTCGAGCGTGCGTTGCCGCCGCGCATCGGGCAGCCGCTGCAGGCGCGGCGTCTCCACATAGACTGCGATCCAGTCGGCCTTCAGGCTCGCCGCGAGCCGCGCGGCCGCCCGCACGAGCGTCGGCGCCTCGGGGCCCGGCCCGACGCACACGAGCAGCCGCTCGCGCGCCTGCCAGATGCGCTGGATCGAACGGTCGGCGCGGTATTCGCGCATCTGCGCGTCGACCCGGTCGGCCGTGCGCCGCAGCGCCAGTTCGCGCAGCGCGATCAGGTTGCCCTTGCGGAAGAAGTTGCGCACCGCACGCTCGGCCTGCTGCGCGAGATAGACCTTGCCGTCGCGCATCCGCTCGAGCAGTTCCTCGGCCGGCAGGTCGACGAGCGTGACTTCGTCGGCCGCGTCGAACACGCGGTCGGGCACCGTCTCCCACACGCGGATGCCGGTGATCGCGCCGACCACGTCGTTCAGGCTTTCCAGGTGCTGGACGTTGACGGTCGTGTAGACGTCGATGCCCGCGTCGAGCAACTCGTACACATCCTGCCAGCGCTTCAGGTGCCGGGCGCCCTGCACGTTCGAGTGTGCGAGTTCGTCGACGAGGATCAGTTGCGGCTGGCGCGCGAGCGCGCCGTCGAGATCGAATTCGGTGAGCGTGCGGCCGCGATAGTCGATGCGCGCGAGCGGCAGCACGTCGAAGCCGTCGAGCAGCGCGGCGGTTTCGCTGCGGCCGTGGGTCTCGACGATGCCGACGACGACGTCGACGCCTTCCTGCAGGCGCTGGCGCGCGGCCTGCAGCATCGCGTAGGTCTTGCCGACACCGGCCGATGCGCCGAAGAAGATCTTGAGCTGGCCGCGCCGCTGCTTTTCTTCGTCACGCTGCAGCTTGTCGAGGAGTTGGTCTGGATCGGGACGATTCATGCGTCAGAAAGGCGGAGCGCCCGGATGCGCGCGAGTACCAGCATTGTTGTTCCAAATCGCCGCAAAAGGCAAAGACGGCGCATGCGCCGTCGGGAAAAAGCGCGTCCGGCGCGAATCGGGCCGCGCCGGACGCCGCTTGCCGCCGCAAGCCTGGACGCGCGGTCAGTGCGCGGCCTGGGCCGCGTCGAGCGCGAGGTTCAGCTTCAGCACGTTCACGCGCGGTTCGCCGAGCACGCCCAGCTGGCGGCCCGTCGTGTTCGCGGCGACGAGCTGCGCAACCGCGTCGGGCGCCAGGTTGCGCGCCTTCGCGACGCGCTCGACCTGGTACGCGGCGGCGGCCGGCGTGATCTCCGGATCGAGGCCGCTCGCCGACGCCGTCACGAGGTCGACCGGCACGGGCTTCGACATGTCGGTGCCCGCGTCACGCAGCGCGGCGATGCGCCCCTTCACCTGGTCGGCGAGCGACGGGTTCAGCGGGCCAAGGTTCGAGCCGCCGGAGCCTGTCGCGTTGTACGGCATCGGCGCGGTAGCCGACAGCCGGCCCCAGAAGTACTTCGGCGCATCGAACTGCTGGCCGATCAGCGCGGAGCCGACTGCCTTGCCGTCCTTCTCGATCAGGCTGCCGTTCGCCTGCGACGGGAACACGGCCTGGCCGAACACGGTCATCACGGCCGGGTAGGCGAGCCCCGTCACCGCGGCCAGCACGGCAAAGATCACGACGAGCGGACGAATCAACGTTTTCATGATGTTTCCTTCAAATACGACCAGCTCAGGCCCAGCCGAGCGCCGCGAGCGTCATGTCGATCAGCTTGATGAACGGGAACGGCAGCAGCACGCCGCCGAGGCCGTACACCAGCAGGTTGCGGCGCAGCAGCGATGCCGCGCCGAGCGGACGGTACGTCACGCCCTTCAGCGCCAGCGGGATCAGCGCGACGATGATCAGCGCGTTGAAGATCACCGCCGACAGGATCGCCGACGCCGGCGACGTCAGGTGCATGATGTCGAGCACGCGCAGCTGCGGATAGGTGGTCACGAACGCGGCCGGGATGATCGCGAAATACTTCGCGATGTCGTTCGCGATCGAGAATGTCGTCAGCGAACCGCGCGTCATCAGCATCTGCTTGCCGATCTCGACGATCTCGATCAGCTTCGTCGGGTTCGAGTCGAGGTCGACCATGTTGCCGGCTTCCTTCGCCGCCTGCGTCCCGGTGTTCATCGCGACCGCCACGTCGGCCTGCGCAAGCGCCGGCGCGTCGTTGGTGCCGTCGCCCGTCATCGCGACGAGGCGCCCGGCCGCCTGGTGCTCGCGGATCGTCGCGAGCTTAGTTTCCGGCGTCGCTTCCGCGAGGAAATCGTCGACTCCTGCTTCCGCCGCGATCGCCGCGGCCGTCAGCCGGTTGTCGCCCGTCACCATCACGGTCTTGATGCCCATCTTGCGCAGTTCCGCGAAGCGCTCCTTGATCCCGCCCTTCACGATGTCCTTCAGCTCGATCACGCCGAGCACGCGAGCCGCACCCTCATGCAGGTCGGCCACGACGAGCGGCGTGCTGCCGCGGCGCGCGACTTCGTCGACCGCGCGGCGCACTTCTTCCGGGAAGCGGCTGCCGTGTGTCTCGACGTAGTTGCGGATCGCATCGGCCGCACCCTTGCGGATCTCGCGGCCAGGCAAGTCGACGCCGCTCATCCGCGTCTGCGCGGAGAAGCCGATGAACGTCGCGTGCAACTGCCCCATGTCGCGCTGGCGAATGTTGAAGCGCTCCTTCGCGAGCACGACGATGCTGCGGCCTTCCGGCGTTTCGTCGGCGAGCGACGACAGCTGCGCGGCATCGGCCAGCGCTTCCTCGGTCACGCCCGGCGCCGGCACGAACGTCGATGCCTGGCGGTTGCCGAGCGTGATCGTGCCGGTCTTGTCGAGCAGCAGCACGTCGACGTCGCCGGCCGCTTCGACCGCACGGCCCGACGTCGCGATCACGTTCGCCTGCATCATCCGGCTCATCCCGGCCACGCCGATCGCGGACAGGAGGCCGCCGATCGTCGTCGGGATCAGGCACACGAGCAGCGCGACGAGCGCGGTGATCGTCACCACGTGGCCGGCCTTCATCGCTTCGACCGAGAACATCGAGAACGGCAGCAGCGTCGCGGTCGCGAGCAGCATCACGATAGTCAACGCGACGAGCAGGATCGTCAGCGCGATTTCGTTCGGCGTCTTCTTGCGCTTCGCGCCTTCGACCATCGCGATCATCCGGTCGAGGAACGCCTCGCCCGGGTTCGCGGTGACCTTCACGACGATCCAGTCGGACAGCACGCGCGTGCCGCCCGTCACCGACGAGAAGTCGCCGCCCGATTCGCGGATCACCGGTGCGGATTCGCCGGTGATCGCCGATTCGTCGACCGATGCGACGCCGTCGACCACCTCGCCGTCGGCCGGGATCACGTCGCCGGCCTCGACGAGCACGACGTCGCCACGGCGCAGCTCGGTCGCGGTCGTGATGCGGATCGGCGACTTCGGGTGCGGCTCGTTGAGCTTCTTCGCCATCACGTCTTTCTTCGCGCTGCGCAGCGACGCGGCCTGCGCCTTCGAGCGCCCTTCGGCGAGCGCCTCGGCGAAGTTCGCGAACAGCACCGTGAACCACAGCCACAGCGCGATCGCGAGGATGAAGCCCGCGGGCGCCTCGGCCTGGCCGGCGAGCGCCGCGATCCACAGGATCGTGGTCAGGATGCTGCCGACGTACACGCAGAACATCACCGGGTTGCGGAACTGCGTGCGCGGCGTGAGTTTCTTGAACGAGTCCACGATCGCCGGGCGCAGCAGCGCCGGATCGAACATGGACCGTGTTGCGGAATGTTGAGTCATTGCGATCTCTTCAATCTCTTCAGTCTTTTCAAGGTGTCGCCATGCGGGCGCGCATCACGCGCCCAGCCACATCATCAGGTGCTCGACGCCCGGGCCGAGCGCAAGCGCCGGCACGTAGGTCAGCGCGCCCACCAGCAGCACGGTGCCGAGCAGCAGCACGACGAACAGCGGACCGTGCGTCGGCAGCGTGCCGCTCGTCGCCGCGATGCGCTTCTTCGCGGCCAGCGAGCCGGCGATCGCCAGCACCGGCACGATCGTGCCGAAGCGGCCGAACCACATCGCGATCGCGGTCGTCCAGTTGTAGAACGGCGTGCCGACCGTCAGGCCCGCGAACGCGCTGCCGTTGTTGTTGGCGGCCGAGCTGAACGCGTACAGGATTTCCGAGAAGCCGTGCGGCCCCGGGTTCGCGATGCCGGCCTTGCCCGCATCGGCGAGCACGGCGACCGACGTGCCGACCAGCACCAGCAGCGGCGTGAGCAGCACGACGATCGACACCATCTTCATCTCGTAGGACTCGATCTTCTTGCCGACGTATTCCGGCGTGCGGCCGATCATCAGGCCGGCGACGAACACCGCGAGCAGCGCGAACACGAGCATCCCGTAGAGCCCCGAGCCGACCCCGCCGTAGACCACCTCGCCGAGCTGCATCAGCAGCATCGGCACGAGGCCGCCGAGCGGCGTCAGCGAATCGTGCATCGTGTCGACCGCGCCGCACGACGCGGCCGTCGTCGCGACCGTGAAGATGCCGCTCTGCGCGATCCCGAAACGCGTTTCCTTGCCTTCCATGTTGCCGCCCGGCTGCAGCGCGCTCGCCGACTGGTCGACGTGCAGCGCGGCGAGCGTCGGGTTGCCGCCCTGCTCGGCGTTGACCTCGACGCCGACCGCGACCGCGAACGCAACCGTCATCGCCGCGAGCACCGCGATGCCCTGCCGGCGGTCGCCGATCACGCGGCCGAACACGAGGCACAGCGCGGCCGGGATGATCAGGATCGAGAAGATCTGCAGGAAGTTCGCGAACGGCGTCGGGTTCTCGTACGGGTGCGCGGAGTTCGCGTTGAAGAAGCCGCCACCGTTGGTGCCGAGCATCTTGATCGCTTCCTGCGACGCGACCGGGCCCATCGCGAGCGTCTGCTTCGTGAGCGGGGTCGGCACCGTCACCGGGTTGCCCTTGTCGTCCTTCACCGGGTTGCCCTGCGCGTCGAGCTTCGGCGCCGCATAGGTGCTCGCCTGCAGCACCGGCACGTCCTGGTACGCCTTCATGTTCTGGATCACGCCCTGGCTCATCAGCAGCGCGGCGATGATCATCGACATCGGCACGAGCACGTACATCGTCACGCGCGTGAGGTCGACCCAGAAGTTGCCGATGGTCTGCGACGTATGTCGCGCGAAGCCGCGGATCAGTGCAACCACGACCGCGATGGCAGTCGCTGCCGACAGGAAGTTCTGCACGGTGAAGCCGAGCATCTGCGCCAGATAGCTGACGGTCTGCTCCGGCGTGTAGTCCTGCCAGTTCGTGTTGGTGACGAAGCTGATGGCCGTGTTGAACGCGCCATCGACCGTCATCGCGCCGAATTGCTGCGGGTTGCCGGGCAGGAAGCCCTGCAGGCGCAGCAAGCCATAGAGGAACAACGCGCCGAGCGCGTTGAACGCGATCGTCGCGACCGCGTACTGCTTCCAGTTCATCTCGCTGCCGGCATCGACACCGGCGATGCGGTACAGCGCGCGTTCGAGCGGCCCGAACACGCGCACGACGCGCGAACTGCCATCCATCACCGCCGTCAGGTAGCGGGAGACCGGAACGGCCGCCGCCAGCAGCACGACGATGAACAGCAGCGATTGCAACAGGTTGTTCGCGTTCATTCGATGTCCTCCGCGCGCAGCAGCGCAAAGACGAGGTACGCGAACAGCAGGGCCGTCGAGGCGCCCGCCAGCCAAAGCATCCAGGTCATGCTCGCCCCCCGCGACCGTATTGCACGAGCTTCTCGCAACCGGCAATCAAACCGAGGATCAGCGCGGTGAAAAGCACCAGGGCGCCGATAAAAACCCCATCCATTTTTGTGTTCTCCGTCGTCGAAGTCAGACGACTAGAACCTTATGGGAACGCACGTAAAGGACGGGTCAAAGGTATCGGGGCGCGTATAAAAAACGCGTAAACGCGGAATCCAGGGGAGAACGGCAGGAACCGTGAGGCAGGACGGACGGCGCCGTGGCGCCGTCCGGAGAAGCGCGTGCCGGCGGGGCGCCGGCACGAAAAGGCAGCTCAGGGAACGAGGATCGTCGAGCCGGTGGTCTTGCGCGCTTCGAGATCCTCATGCGCGCGGCCGACTTCCGCGAGCGGATAGCGCTGGTTGATGCTCGTCTTCACCTTGCCCGACAGCAGCACGTCGAACAGCTCGGCGGCGGCGGATTCGAGATCGGCGCGCTTCGCGATGTACGAGAACAGCGTGGGCCGCGTAAAGAACAGCGAGCCGCGCGACGAGAATTCCTTCGAATCGATCGGCGGCAGCGGGCCCGACGCATTGCCGAAGCTGACGAACATCCCGAGCGGCGCGAGGCTGTCGAGCGAGCCGATGTAGGTGTCCTTGCCGATCGAGTCGTAGACGACCGGCACGCCCGCGCCGTTCGTGATCGCCTTCACGCGCTGCGTGAAGTTCTCGCGCGTGTACACGATCGGATGGTCGCAACCGTGCGCCTTCGCGAGCGCGGCTTTCTCGTCGGAGCCGACCGTCCCGATCACGGTCGCGCCGAGCGCCTTCGCCCACTGGCACACGAGCAGGCCGACGCCGCCGGCCGCCGCGTGGATCAGGATCGCGTCGCCGGCTTTCACCGGATACGTGCGGCGCAGCAGGTAGTGCGCGGTCAGGCCCTGCAGCATCACCGACGCCGCGTCGTCGTAGCTGATGCCGTCGGGCAGCTTCACGAGCCGCTCGGCCGGCATCACGCGCTCCTGCGCATACGCGCCCGGCGGCTGCCCGACGTACGCGACGCGGTCGCCCGCCTTGAGCGCGGTCACGCCTTCGCCGACGGCCGTCACCTCGCCCGCCGCCTCCATCCCGAGGCCGCCGGGCAGCGCTTGCGGGTAAAGGCCGGTGCGGAAATAGACGTCGATGTAGTTGAGGCCGACCGCGTGCTGCCGGATACGGACTTCACCCGCCTTCGGTTCGCCGACCTCGACATCGACCCACTTCATCACGTCGGGGCCGCCCGGCTGGGCGTAACGGATTGCTTTCGGCATGCGTCGTACTCCTGGATGGGATGTTCAAGGGAGAGTCGACCGTCTGAGGACGGAACACATGATTGTCGCGCGTCGGCGAATTCCTTGCTCGCGTCGGAAAGGCAGCGAGGCGGCTAGCTGCGATCCATCAAACAGGCCCGCCCAAAAAATCCGCATGAAAGCATAAAGACAGGCTTATGTATGCCGTAAAGAAAGAGATCGGCCAATCACGCCGATGTGCAAATGTGCCGTCCAACTTCAATCACAATCAAATCGAGGATCCGAGTCATGCGCATTCCCGTCGTTGCATCCATCTTGCTTGCCCTGGTCTCCAACACCGCGCAAGCCGCCACTTCGGTCATGATCGACGCGAAGCAGAACTGCCTTCAAAACGCGATCACGCCAGGCCCGTCATACGGAAATTCAGCTGCCTTTCAGCTCGCCCCCGGCCGCTACGTAATGTCGCTGTCGGCGAACACCATGAGTTGCACAGGCGGAAGCGGTTGCCTGATCGACAGCCTGCATGTGGTCGGCGGCATGGGCACTTCGCGATGGGGCGTGTCGGTGACGAAGCAGCCGATCATCGTCGACGTGCCCCCCGTAGCGAGCGTCCTCACCCTTTGGGGCTTCGTTACCGACGACGCCTGCTCTGACAATACCGGGCAAGCCACCCTGCTGATCCAGACGGTCAACTGATTCACCCGCGGCGATTCAACCCTGAAAACGTACGAACGGCAGCCGACGACCGCATCGTCGCGATCGTTCGAGCAGCGGGCGGCGAGGCCGGCGCCTAGCAAACGTCCTCCATGTTCCGAGCCAGATCGTCGAGCAGCATCCGCGCGGTCGCGACGTTGGTCGCGATCGGCACGTCGTGCACGTCGCACGCGCGCACGAGCGCGGTGATGTCGGGATCGTGCGGCTGAGCGGTCATCGGGTCGCGCAGGAACACGACGATGTCGACGCGGCCTTCGGCCAGCTCGGCGCCGATCTGCAGGTCGCCGCCGAGCGGCCCCGACAGCTTGCGCTCGACCTCCAGCCCATGCGCGGCCGCGATGCGGCCGCCCGTCGTGCCCGTCGCGACCAGCCGGCATTGCGCGAGCGTCGCGCGAAATTGACCCACGAGCGCGACGATCTCGTCCTTCTTCGCGTCGTGCGCAATCAGTGCGATGCGGGGTTTGCTCATCTCCGGTTCCTTCGTCGTTCGGTTGTGGTCGTGATCGTGATGCGAGGGGGCGCGTCAGAACGTGCCCGGATACGCGCCGCCGTCGAGCAGCCAGTTCTGCCCGGTGATGTAGCCGGCATGCACGCTGCACAGGAACGCGCACGCCGCGCCGAACTCTTCGCGCGTGCCGAGGCGGCCGGCCGGGATGTCCTTCGTGCGCCGCGCACGCATCTCGTCGACGCTCACGCCCTGCGCCTTCGCCGACGCGGCGAGCGTGGTCGCGATCCGGTCGGTGTCGAACAGGCCCGGCAGCAGGTTGTTGATCGTCACGCCCTGCCCCGCGACCTTGCGCGACAGCCCCGCGACGAAGCCGGTCAGCCCCGAGCGCGCGCCGTTCGACAGCGCGAGCACGTCGATCGGCGCCTTCACGGCCGAGCTCGTGATGTTGACGATCCGGCCGAAACCGCGCGCGATCATCCCGTCGAGGGTCGCGCGGATCAGCTCGATCGGCGTCAGCATGTTCGATTCGAGCGCGCGGATCCAGTCGTCGTGCGAGAAGTCGCGGAAGTCGCCGGGCGGCGGGCCGCCGGCATTCGTCACGAGAATGTCCGGCTGCGGGCACGCGGCGAGCGCGGCCGCGCGCCCGTCCGGCGTCGTGATGTCGCAGGCGACCGCGGTCACCGACACGTTCGCGCCGGCGCGGATCTCCTCCGCGGTTTCCTCCAGCGTGGCGCGCGTGCGCGCGACGATCACGAGGTTCACGCCCTCGGCGGCCAGCGCTTGCGCGCAGCCACGGCCGAGCCCCTTGCTTGCCGCGCACACGAGCGCGGTCTTTCCTTCGATACCGAGATCCATCGTCGACTCCTTGGTGGCGACACACGCCGGCTCGGCCCCGTCGCGCCGGCGCATGGACCCCGGGCGGGTCAGGCGGGCAATCGGGCGGGCACGGGTGCGCGGATTGTCGTGAGACGTCGATATTATCCGGATCGTGCGGCGCGCCTTGGTAAAATTGCGGGCATAAGCGCGCGGCCGGCTTGCGCCCGCCGCCGCCCCCGATCCTCTTTTGCCGCCAAGGCGCCCCCGCCATGAAACAGGACAGCCGTTTCCCGAATCTCTTCATCACCGATCACCCGCTGATCCAGCACAAGCTCACGCACATGCGCGACAAGGACACGTCCACGCGCACGTTCCGCGAACTGCTGCGCGAAATCACGCTGCTGATGGGTTACGAGATCACCCGCAACCTGCCGATCACGACCAAGCGGGTCGAAACCCCGCTCGTCGAGGTCGACGCGCCGGTGATCGCGGGCAAGAAACTGGCGATCGTGCCGGTGCTGCGCGCGGGCATCGGGATGTCGGACGGCCTGCTCGACCTGGTTCCGTCGGCGCGCGTCGGCCACATCGGCGTGTACCGCGCCGACGACCACCGCCCGGTCGAATACCTGGTGCGCCTGCCGGACCTGGAAGACCGCATCTTCATCCTGTGCGACCCGATGGTCGCGACCGGCTACTCGGCCGTGCACGCGGTCGACGTGCTCAAGCGCCGCAACGTGCCGGCCGCGAACATCATGTTCGTCGCGCTGGTCGCCGCCCCCGAGGGCGTGCAGGTGTTCCAGGACGCGCACCCGGACGTGAAGCTGTTCGTCGCGTCGCTCGATTCGCACCTGAACGAGCATGCGTACATCGTGCCGGGCCTCGGCGACGCGGGCGACCGCCTGTTCGGCACCAAGAACTGAGCACCGGCACGGCCGCGCGGCGCGCGGCCCGGCTCGCGGCGGCCTGCCTGGCCGTCCGGCCATGCGCGGCGGCCCCGATCAGGCGGTCGCCGCGTGATAAAATCTCGATCCACTCGACACGCGCGGCCCCGCGGCTTCATGCCCGCCGAAACGGCCGCCGATTCAACGACACATTGAAACAATCGCCCGCGCAGCGCGCCCGGGCACGGAGAAAGGTATGGCTGGTCATTCGAAATGGGCCAACATCAAGCATAAGAAGGCAGCGGCCGACGCGAAGCGCGGCAAGATCTGGACCCGCCTCATCAAGGAAATCCAGGTCGCGGCGCGCCTCGGCGGCGGCGACGTCAGCTCGAACCCGCGCCTGCGTCTCGCGGTCGACAAGGCGGCCGACGCGAACATGCCGAAGGACAACGTCAAGCGCGCGATCGATCGCGGCGTTGGCGGCGCGGATGGCGCGAACTACGAGGAAATCCGTTACGAAGGCTACGGCATCAGCGGCGCGGCTGTCATCGTCGACACGCTGACCGACAACCGCACCCGCACGGTCGCGGAAGTCCGCCATGCGTTCTCGAAGTTCGGCGGCAACATGGGCACCGACGGCTCGGTCGCGTTCATGTTCGATCACGTCGGCCAGTTCCTGTTCGCACCGGGCACGTCGGAAGACGCGCTGATGGAAGCCGCGCTCGAAGCCGGCGCGAACGACGTGAACACGAACGACGACGGTTCGATCGAAGTGCTGTGCGACTGGCAGGCATTCTCGGCGGTGAAGGACGCGCTCGAAGCCGCCGGCTTCAAGGCCGAACTCGCCGAAGTGACGATGAAGCCGCAGAACGAAGTCGAATTCACCGGCGACGACGCGGCGAAGATGCAGAAGCTCCTGGACGCGCTCGAGAACCTCGACGACGTGCAGGACGTGTATACGAACGCCGTCATCGTCGAGGAATGATGTGCCGGCCGCCGTGCTCCTGTCGCGGCGGCGGCCCGACCGAATCCGCGGCCGGCGCGCCTGAGCGTGCCGGCCGCCCTGTTTTCTAGTCTGCGGGGAATCCCATGAAACTACTCGTCGTCGGTTCCGGCGGCCGCGAACATGCGCTGGCGTGGAAGCTCGCGCAGTCGCCGCGCGTCCAGATGGTCTACGTCGCACCCGGCAATGGCGGCACGGCGCAGGACGAGCGCCTGAAGAACGTCGACATCACGGCGCTCGACGAACTCGCCGATTTCGCGGAACGCGAAGGCGTCGCGTTCACGCTCGTCGGGCCGGAAGCGCCGCTCGCGGCCGGCATCGTCAACCTGTTCCGCGCGCGCGGCCTGAAGGTCTTCGGCCCGACCCGCGAAGCCGCGCAGCTCGAGAGCTCGAAGGATTTCGCGAAGGCGTTCATGAAGCGCCACGGCATCCCGACCGCCGAGTACGAAACGTTCTCCGACGTGGCCGCCGCACATGCGTACATCGACGCGAAGGGTGCGCCGATCGTCGTGAAGGCCGACGGCCTCGCGGCCGGCAAGGGTGTCGTCGTCGCGATGACGCTGGAAGAAGCGCACGAAGCCGTCGACATGATGCTGTCGGGCAACAAGCTCGGCGACGCCGGCGCGCGCGTCGTGATCGAGGAATTCCTCGATGGCGAGGAAGCGAGCTTCATCGTGATGGTCGACGGCAAGCACGCGCTGGCGCTGGCTTCCAGCCAGGACCACAAGCGCCTGCTCGACGAGGATCGCGGCCCGAACACCGGCGGCATGGGTGCGTATTCGCCCGCGCCGATCGTCACGCCGCAGATGCATGCACGCGTGATGCGCGAGATCATCATGCCGACCGTGCGCGGGATGGAGAAGGACGGCATCCGCTTCACGGGCTTCCTGTATGCGGGCCTGATGATCGACAAGGAAGGCAATCCGCGCACGCTCGAGTTCAACTGCCGGATGGGCGACCCGGAAACGCAGCCGATCATGGCGCGCCTGAAGAGCGATTTCTCGAAGGTCGTCGAGCAGGCGATCGCGGGCACGCTCGACACGGTCGAGCTCGATTGGGACCGCCGCACCGCGCTGGGCGTCGTGCTGGCCGCGCACGGTTATCCGGACGCGCCGCGCAAGGGCGACCGCATCAACGGGATCCCGGCCGAGACCGAACAGGCCGTCACGTTCCATGCAGGCACGACGCTCGACGGCGACAAGCTGACGACGTCCGGCGGCCGCGTGCTGTGCGTGGTCGGTCTCGCCGATTCGGTGCGCGAAGCGCAGCAGCATGCGTACGAGACGATCAACCAGATCAATTTCGAAGGCATGCAGTACCGCCGCGACATCGGCTTCCGCGCGCTCAACCGCAAGAACGCTTGACGTCGCGATCGCCGCCCCGCCCTCGTGCGGCGGCGGCTCCTCTGCCGGGGTTCGTTAGAATGCCCGGCAGGGGCCTTTTTTACGGCCCCCGCTTCGGGTGGGGGCACCCAGTCCAGACATGACCGATTCGACCTACGACGTAGCGCGCGTGCGCACGTACCTCCAGGGCCTGCAGACACGCATCGCCGACGCGCTCGGCGCGCTCGACGGCACGCCGCTCGCGACCGACGCATGGCAGCGCGGGCCGGCCGAACGCCTGCGCGGCGGCGGCTGCACGCGGATTCTCGAAGGCGGCCGCGTGTTCGAACGCGCGGGGATCGGCTTTTCCGACGTCGCGGGCGATGCGCTGCCGCCGTCGGCGAGCGCGGCGCGCCCGCAGCTCGCGGGCCGCGGCTTCGAGGCGCTCGGCGTGTCGCTGGTGCTGCACCCGCGCAATCCGTATTGCCCGACCGTGCACATGAACGTGCGGATGCTGATCGCGACGAAACCGGGCGAGGAGCCCGTGTTCTGGTTCGGCGGCGGCATGGATCTGACACCGGTTTACGGTTTCGAGGACGACGCCCGGCATTTCCACCAGACCTGCAAGGATGCGCTCGACCCGTTCGGCGTCGAACTCTATCCGCGCTTCAAGAAATGGTGCGACGAGTATTTCTTCCTGAAGCACCGCAACGAGATGCGCGGCATCGGCGGGATCTTCTTCGACGATTTCTCGGAGCCCGGTTTCGAACGCTCGTTTGACATGATGCAAAGCGTCGGCGACGCGTTCCTGCAGGCCTACCTGCCGATCGTCGAACGGCGCGCCGAGCTGCCGTACGGCGAGCGCGAGCGCGACTTCCAGGCCTACCGCCGCGGCCGCTACGTCGAATTCAACCTCGTGTTCGACCGCGGCACGCTGTTCGGCCTGCAAAGCGGCGGCCGGACCGAGTCGATCCTGATGTCGATGCCGCCGGTCGCGAACTGGCGCTACAACTGGCAGCCCGAGCCGGGAACGCCTGAAGCGCGCCTGTACAGCGACTTCATCGTGCCGCGCGACTGGGTCTGACCCGCACGCGTGCTGCTTCAAGAAAAGGACGCGTTTCTGGACACCACCGCCCGCCCCGCCCCGCTGCCGCGTCGTATCGGCTTGCTGGGCGGCACTTTCGACCCGATCCACGACGGCCATCTCGCGCTCGCGCGCCGGTTCGCCGAACTGCTCGGCCTGACCGAACTCGTACTGCTGCCCGCCGGGCAGCCGTACCAGAAGCGCGACGTGTCGGCCGCCGAGCATCGGCTCGCGATGACGCGCGCGGCCGCCGGCTCGCTGTCCGTGCCGGGCGTGAGCGTGACCGTCGCCACCGACGAGATCGAGCACGCCGGCCCGACCTACACGGTCGAGACGCTCGCGCGCTGGCGCGAGCGGATCGGCCCGGACGCGTCGCTGTCGCTGCTGATCGGCGCCGACCAGCTCGTGCGCCTCGACACGTGGCGCGACTGGCGCAAGCTGTTCGACTACGCGCACATCTGCGTGTCGACGCGCCCGGGTTTCGACCTCGGCGCGGCGCCGCCGGACGTCGCGCAGGAAATCGCCGCGCGGCAGGCCGGCGCCGACGTGCTGAAGGCCACGCCGGCAGGCCGTCTGCTGATCGATACGACCCTTTCGTTCGACATTGCCGCGACCGACATCCGCGCCCACCTGCGCGAATGCATCGCGCGCCACGCGCAAATGCCCGACGCATCGGCCGAGCATGTACCGGCCGCCGTATGGGCCTATATTCTTCAACATCGCCTCTACCATTCCTGAATCCATGGATATTCGCAAACTGCAGCGCGTGATCGTCGACGCCCTCGAAGACGTCAAGGCGCAAGACATCAAGGTGTTCAACACCAGCCACCTGACCGAACTGTTCGACCGCGTGGTCGTCGCTTCGGGCACCTCCAACCGCCAGACCAAGGCGCTCGCGTCGAGCGTGCGTGACAAGGTCAAGGAAGCCGGCGGCGACATCGTCAGCTCCGAAGGCGAAGACACCGGCGAATGGGTGCTCGTCGACTGCGGCGACGCGGTCGTGCACATCCTGCAACCGGCCCTGCGCCAGTACTACAACCTCGAGGAAATCTGGGGCGACAAGCCCGTGCGGATGAAGCTCGGCGGCGGCAAGGGGAACGGCTTCGCCACGGCCAGCGAAGGCGGCGAAGACGAAGAGGAAGAGGAAGCCGCGCCCGCACGCCCGGCGCGCAAGACGGCCGCCCGCCGCCGTTGAGCCCCGAGTCGCTACGCCTCTCCCGATGAAGCTTTTCATCCTTGCGGTCGGCCACAAGATGCCGGGCTGGATCGCGTCCGGCTTCGACGAATACACGAAGCGGATGCCGCCCGAGCTGCGCATCGAGTTGCGCGAGATCAAGCCCGAACTGCGTTCGGGCGGCCGCAGCGCCGAAAGCGTGATGGCGGCCGAGCGGCAGAAGATCGAGGCCGCGTTGCCGAAGGGCGCGCGCCTCGTCGCGCTCGACGAGCGCGGCCGCGACTGGACCACGATGCAGCTCGCTCAGGCGCTGCCCGGTTGGCAGCAGGACGGCCGCGACGTCGCGTTCGTGATCGGCGGCGCCGACGGGCTCGATCCGGAGCTGAAAGCGCGTGCCGATACGCTGCTGCGCATCTCGAGCATGACGCTGCCGCACGGGATGGTGCGCGTGCTGCTCGCCGAACAGCTTTACCGGGCGTGGAGCATCACGCAGAATCACCCCTACCACCGCGCATGACGTGTCGTCCTCGAGACGCACGCCACGTGCGCACACCGAGATAACGACACCATGCCGTCCAGCACGCCCCCCGCGCTTTTCCCGTTCCTTTACCTCGCTTCGCAAAGTCCGCGCCGCCAGGAGCTGCTGCAGCAGATCGGCGTACGCTTCGAACTGCTGCTGCCGCGCCCCGACGAGGACGCCGAGGCGCTCGAAGCCGAACTGCCCGGCGAGGCCGCCGATGCTTACGTGCGGCGGGTGACCGTCGCGAAGGCCGAAGCCGCGCGTGCGCGCCTCGTCGCGAGCGGCAAGCCCGCCGCCCCCGTGCTGGTTGCCGACACAACCGTGACGATCGACGGCGCGATCCTCGGCAAGCCCGCCGATGCCGCCGACGCGCTCGCGATGCTCACGCGCCTCGCGGGCCGCGAACATGCGGTGCTGACCGCCGTCGCCGTGATCGACGCGAGCGGCGAACTGCTGCCGCCCGCGCTGTCGCGCTCGTCGGTGCGCTTCGCGGCAGCGTCGCGCGACGCGTACGCACGCTATGTCGAATCGGGGGAGCCGTTCGGCAAGGCCGGCGCGTACGCGATCCAGGGGCGCGCCGCCGAGTTCATCGAGCGAATCGACGGTTCCCATTCAGGTATCATGGGTCTGCCCCTTTTTGAGACCGCGGCGCTATTGCGCGCCGCGCGTGTCGCCTTCTGAATCCCACCATGAACGAAGAAATCCTGATCAACCTCACGCCGCAGGAAACGCGGGTCGCACTCGTCCAGCAAGGCGCGGTGCAGGAGCTTCACGTCGAGCGCACGCTGTCGCGCGGGCGGGTCGGCAACATCTATCTCGGCAAGGTCGTGCGTGTGCTGCCGGGCATGCAGTCGGCGTTCATCGACATCGGCCTCGAGCGCGCGGCGTTCCTGCACGTGGCCGACATCTGGCACCCGCGCCTCGCCGGCGAGCCGCAATCGAACACGCCGCACCAGCCGATCGAGAAGACCGTGTTCGAAGGCCAGACGCTGATGGTCCAGGTGATCAAGGATCCGATCGGCACGAAGGGCGCGCGGCTGTCGACGCAGGTCAGCATCGCGGGCCGCACGCTCGTCTACCTGCCGCAGGAGCCGCATATCGGCATCTCGCAGAAGATCGAGAGCGAGGCCGAGCGCGAGGCCGTGCGCGCGCGCCTGACGGCCGTGATCCCGCCAGACGAGAAAGGCGGCTACATCGTGCGCACGATCGCCGAGGACGCAACCTCCGACGAGCTGGCCGGCGATGTCACGTACCTGCGCAAGACCTGGGCGACGATCGTCGCGCAGGCGCAGCGGTTGCCGGCGACGAGCCTGCTGTACCAGGATCTCGATCTCGCGCAGCGCGTGCTGCGCGATTTCGCGAACGACGACACGACGCGCATCCAGGTCGATTCGCGCGAGACGTACCAGCGCCTCTCCGAATTCGCGTCCGAGTTCACGCCGGCCGTGAGCGCGAAGCTGCACCACTACACGGGCGAGCGGCCGCTGTTCGACCTGTACAACATCGAGACGGAGATCCAGCGCGCGCTGTCGCGCCGCGTCGACCTGAAGTCGGGCGGTTACCTGATGATCGACCAGACCGAGGCGATGACGACGATCGACGTGAACACGGGCGGCTATGTCGGCGCGCGCAACTTCGACGACACGATCTTCAAGACCAACCTCGAGGCCGCGCACACGATCGCGCGGCAGTTGCGGCTGCGCAACCTCGGCGGGATCATCATCATCGACTTCATCGACATGGAGAACGCCGAGCATCGCGACGCGGTGCTGTCCGAACTGAAGAAGGCACTGTCGCGCGACCGCACGCGCGTGACGGTCAACACGTTCTCGCAGCTCGGGCTCGTCGAGATGACGCGCAAGCGCACGCGCGAATCGCTCGCGCACGTGCTGTGCGAGCCGTGCCCGACCTGCCAGGGCAAGGGCCAGGTGAAGACGTCGCGCACCGTGTGCTACGACATCCTGCGCGAGATCCTGCGCGAGTCGCGGCAGTTCAACCCGCGCGAATTCCGCGTGATCGCCGCGCAACAGGTGATCGATTTGTTCCTCGACGAGGAATCGCAGCATCTCGCGATGCTGATCGACTTCATCGGCAAGCCGGTGTCGCTGCAGGTCGAGTCGAACCTGAGCCAGGAGCAGTACGATATCGTGCTGATGTAACGTTCCGTCCATCCGCCGCCGGCATCGCCGCGCGGCGCTTCGATGCGGCACCCGGGCCGCCCGCGACGGCACCCGCTGCCGCCTTTTTCTACTACCCTTTTCGCATTCAACGCACACCATGAGCCAAGGCCACAACCGCCGCCAGCGCAAGAAACTCCACATCGGCGAATTCCAGGAACTCGCGTTCAACGCCACCGCGCATTACCGCAACGAGATGTCGGACCTCGAACGCGGCCAGCTGATCGACGCGTTCATCGACTTCGTCGAAGCGAACGGACTGCTGACGGTCGCGTCGGCAGACGAAGGAATCGGCGCTTACGTGATTTCCGGCGCACCGCGCGGCACGACGACCGACGCCGACCGCGAACTCGTGCGCGGCTGGCTGGCCGCACGGCCGGAACTGACCGACGTCAAGGTCAGCGAATTCACCGACGCGTGGTACCCGGAAGCCTGAGCTTCCGGTTTCACGCCCCTCGCGCAGCGCCCGCGCCTGCCCGCCGCCACGGCGGGCGAGGCCGGCGCCGCCCCGTTCCCTCCCCCTCCGCCGTCGCGCGCCCCCCGCCACCCACTCACACGATTCGCGCCGCGATCCCTTCCTTTTCCCGACAGTCCGCCTCCAGCAAGCCATCGAAATCGGTCCTGAAAGCAAGACACGTTAAACTCTCACCTCGCGTGGTGCGCCGCCCGCACCCGCCATCCATCGCCAGCCGCGTGCCCTCGTGCCGCCCCCGACCCATGGAGTGAGTGTCAATGAGCGGCGGACTTCCGTTTCCCGCATCCCGCAAGTCGTTGCCGTCCTCGACGGTCTTCCTGATTCTCGCCGCCGCCGCGCTGCTGTCCGGCTGCGGCCTGCTGCCGGTCCAGAATCCGCCTGCGCCGATCAGCGAGGCGCTCGTCGAGCCCATCGAGGAAACCGCCGGCGAACCGCTGACGATGCCGCCCGTGCCCGCACCGACGCACCCGGGGGAACCGGAGGCGCCGAAGAAGCCGCACCGCGAAGTCGCGCGGCCGAAGCCCGTGCAGCGCCCCGAATCGCCGACACCGCCACCGCCGCCGCCCCCGCCGATCGTCGCGACGCGCCCGCTCGACCGCACCCAGATCCATGCGTTGCTCGACAGCGAAGTCGCGCGCCGCAACGGCAAGGTGATCGGCCGCGCGGTCGACATGGTGACCGACGCGAGCGGCAAGCCGCGCGAGATGGTCGTCAACCTGCAGGGCTTCATGGGTGTCGGCGACCGCAAGGTCATCTTCCCGTGGAACGTGTTCCGCTTCACGCCGGGCGGCAAACAGGAGCCGATCGTGCTCGACGTGCCGTCGGGTGACCTGCCGCCGGCCGCGCGGCCCAAGGCCGTGCCGCTGTCGGGTTCGGCCGCTGCCTCACCGGCGACGCGACTGCCGTTGCTCGACAGCGACGTCGAGCGCCCGAACGGCACGAAGATCGGCCGTATCGTCGACGTGCTGATCGACCGCGCATCGCAGCCGCAGGCGGTCGTGCTCGACCTCGGCGGCCTCGTCAATACCGACCGCCGTTCGATCGCCGCGAGCTGGGGTGCGCTGCGCTTCGTCACGCGCGACAAGGCGCTGCGTCCGCAGCTCGACCTGAACGACGCGCAGATCAAGGCGTCGCCGCCCTACGCGGCCGACAAGCCGATCGTCGCGGTTTTCCCGCCCGTTGCCCCGGCACCGGCTTCCTCTGCGAGCGCGACCCGATGACGATCAAGCATTCCGTCAGCGTACGCAGTCTGCGGTCCCTCGACTGGCTCAACTTCTTCGTTGCAAACGTTCAAACCGGGTTCGGTCCGTTCATCGCGTCCTACCTCGCGTCGCACAAGTGGACGCAGGGCGAGATCGGCATGGTGCTGTCGATCGGCACGATCAGCGCGATGGTCAGCCAGGTGCCGGGCGGCGCGGCCGTCGATGCGCTGAAGAACAAGAAAGGCGCGGCCGCGTGGGCGATCGCGGCCATCATCCTGTCCGCGGTGCTGCTCGCGTCGAGCCCGACGATCGTGCCGGTGATCGCCGCCGAGGTGTTCCACGGCTTCGCGAGCTGCATGCTCGTGCCGGCAATGGCCGCGATCTCGTTCTCGCTCGTCGGCCGCGCCGACCTCGGCGACCGGCTCGGCCGCAACGCGCGCTGGGCGTCGATCGGCAGCGCGGTCGCGGCGGGCCTGATGGGGCTCACCGGCGAATACTTCTCCGCACGCGCGGTGTTCTGGCTAACCGCCGTGCTCGCGCTGCCCGCGCTGTTCGCACTCGCGATGATCCAGCCGACACACGAGGTGATCCCGCAGTCGTCGAAGCCCGACGACCACGACGAAGCCGGCGAGCGCGAAACGCTGCTCGAGCTGCTGCGCGATCGCCGGATGCTGATCTTCGCGGCGTGCGTCGTGCTGTTCCACCTGTCGAACGCGGCGATGCTGAACCTCGCGGCCGGCGAAGTCACGGCCGGGATGGGCGAGAACGTACAGCTCGTGATCGCCGCGTGCATCATCGTGCCGCAGGCGATCGTCGCGATGCTGTCGCCGTGGGTCGGCCGCTCCGCGCAACGCTGGGGGCGCAGGCCGATCCTGCTGCTCGGGTTCTCGGCGCTACCGGTGCGCGCGCTGCTGTTCGCCGGCGTGAGCAGCCCCTACCTGCTGGTGCCGGTGCAGATGCTCGACGGCATCAGCGCGGCCGTGTTCGGCGTGATGCTGCCGCTGATCGCGGCCGACGTCGCGGGCGGCAAGGGACGCTACAACCTGTGCATCGGGCTGTTCGGGCTCGCGGCCGGGATCGGCGCGACGCTCAGCACGGCCGCGGCCGGCTACGTCGCCGATCACTTCGGCAACGCCGTGAGCTTCTTCGGGCTCGCCGGCGCCGGGGCGCTCGCGGTGCTGCTGGTCTGGCTCGTGATGCCCGAAACGCGCGTCGAGAACGGTGACGCAGCCGCCGACGAACCGGCCGCCGCATCGCCCGAACAGGCGCGCTGACACCGGCGCGCCGCCGTTACCCGCTTCTTGGCCAACGCATGATGGATACGATCAGGACACTCAATGAAGCCCGCCAGCAGATCCAGCAGTCGATCTTCGATCTGTTCAAGGGCCTGTCATTCAGCGAACGGCTCGCGCAAGGCGCGTGGATGGCGCTGCAGGCCGTGTGCGGCGCATGCCTCGCGTACGCGATCGGCCGCGCGCTGCACACCGAGCAGGCCGTGTGGGCGTCGATCACGGCGATCGCCGTGACGCAGCACAACTACTCGGACACGATGTCGCTGTCGCGCGACCAGTTCATCGGCGCGATGGTCGGCGGCGTGCTCGGCTTCGCCGGCGCGGCGCTCGGCGGCGACCGCCTCGTCGCGTATGCGATCACCGTCGCGGTCGTGATCGTCTGCTGCTGGTGCCTGAACGTCGGCAGCGCGGCACGGCTCGGCGGCGTGACCGCGACGATCGTGCTGCTGTTTCCGGGCAACGGCCCGCTGTGGGACATTCCGCTGATGCGGCTCGGCGAGGTGACGCTCGGCACCGTGTGTGCGCTGGGCGTGTGCTGGGTGATGTCGAAAATCGAGCGCCGCTGGTTCCGCCACGCAGCGGCAAAGTGACACGGTGAACCGGCTGCCCGGCACGGATCGCGGCATCGCGATCCGTGTCGGGCAGCCGGCCAGGTCAGTCACCGATCCGCAGCACGATACCGGAGCCGATCTGCACCAGCAGGTGATCCCCGCCGACGCCGACCCATTGATAGCCGCGCGGCGGCGGACTCAGGTGATAGCCGCGCCAATCGTCGATCACATACTGGCGATCGCGGAACTCGGGGGGAAGCCGGTCGCCCTTGTGCCACTCGCGGCGCGGCTGGTCGGCCCAGCGCGGCGGCACGTCTTCCTCGTGGTGCATCTGGCCCGGCGGCATGCGTTTCGGACCATGGCCGTGCTGCATGCCGTGGTCGTCGCGGTTGTCGTGATCCTGTGCCATCGCGGCCGGCGCGGCGAAACCCGCCGCGATCAGCACCGCCAGCATCATCCCGTGCATCTTCTTCATCGTGCCTTCCCTCCGTGTTGTCACGTCGAACGAAACCACTCGGACTACCCGATGAAGACTAGCACACGGCATCGCGCGGCCGCGTGACCGGGTGTTACGCCGCTTGCTGCTGGTACTGGATCCGGTGCAGGTGCGCGTAAAGGCCGCCGCGGCGCAGCAATTCGTCGTGGCTACCCTCTTCGACGATCTTGCCGGCCTCGAGCACGAGGATGCGGTCCGCACGCTCGATCGTCGACAGCCGGTGCGCGATCACGAGCGTCGTGCGGCCTTCCATCAGCCGTTCGAGCGCGGCCTGCACGTGGCGCTCCGATTCCGAGTCGAGCGCCGACGTCGCTTCGTCGAGGATCAGGATCGGCGCGTCCTTGTAGATCGCGCGCGCGATCGCGAGCCGCTGGCGCTGGCCGCCGGACAGCCGCATCCCGTTGCCGCCGACGAGCGTGTCGAGCCCGTCGGGCATCGCGGCGACCGCATCGGCGAGGTTCGCAGCCTCGAGCGCGGCCTGCACGCGCGCGCGATCGGGCGTCTGCCCGTACGCAACGTTCGCGGCAATCGTGTCGTTGAACAGCACGACGTCCTGGCTGACCATCGCCATCTGGCCGCGCAACGCGTGGAGGTCGTAGTCGGCAACCGGCACGCCGTCGACCAGGATCGCACCGTCGGTCGGGTCGAAGAAGCGCGGCAGCAGGTTCACGAGCGTCGTCTTGCCGCTGCCGGACGGGCCCGCGAGCGCGATCATTTCACCCGGCGCGACCTTGAACGAGATGCGGTCGAGCGTCGGCCGCTCGGCCGCGCCGTAGTCGAACGACACGTTGCGGAACTCGATGTCGCCGCGCGCCTGCGCCAGCGGCCGGCCGCCGCCCTGCGGTTCGGCCGGTTCGTCGATCAGCCCGAAGATCAGCTCGGCGGCCGTCATCCCGCGCTGGAGCGGTTGGTTGACGTCGATCAGGTGCTTGAGCGGCGAGATCACCAGCAGCATCGACGTGACGAACGCGACAAAGCCGCCGACCGTCGTCTGGTCGTTCGACGACTGCACGACCGCGATCGTGATCACGACCGCGAGCGCGATCGACGCGAGGAACTGCGTAAGCGGCTGCGCGAGGCCGCCGGAGATCGTCATGCGCATCGCGTAGCCGCGCAGACGCTTGCTCATCTGCGTGAAGCGGCCCATCTCGTACGCTTCGCCGTTGTGCACCTTGACGACCTTGTAGCCGCCGACCGTCTCCTCGACGATGTACGACAGCTCGTTGGTCAGCGTCTGGTGCTCGCGGTTCAGGCGGCGCAGGCGGCGGTTGATCTTGCTGACGAGCCAGCCGATGCCCGGCAGGATCACCGCGACGATCAGCGTGAGCCGCCAGTTCAGGTAGAACAGGTAGCCGAGCAGGAAGATCACCGTCAGCGAATCGCGCACGAGCGTGACCATCACGCCGGTCAGCACCGACAGGATCTGGTTGACCTCGAACACGATCGCGTTGATCACCGTGCTCGCCGTCTCGCGCTGGAAAAACGACGCGCCAGTGTGCAGCATCCGCTGGAACATCTCGAGCCGCAGTTGCAGCAGGATGCGGTTCGACACGTAGTTGAGCAGGTAATTCGACGCGTACTGCGACACACCGCGCACGAGCGCGAGCCCGATCACGGCCATCGGCACGTACCATTTCGCGCGATCGCTGCCGTGCGAGCCGAAGCCGTGGTCGAGGAGCGGCTTGAGCAGCGCCGGGATACCGGCCTCGGTGGCCGCGACGACGCCCATCGTCATCACGGCGAGCACCACGATGCCGATCAGCGGCCGGATGTACGGCCACAGGCGCTTGAGGACCGTCACGGGCGAGGTGCCCGTGCCGTCCATCGGTTTGCGAAGAGTGTTCTGGGTTTCCAAGGCAATCCTTCTTGAGCCGCGAAGCGGCGCCCGGACGTGACCGCCCGGGATTTCGCCCTGTCGGGCGGGTGCCGAAAAGGGCTCAACATTATAGCCGCACCGCCCCGACCGGCACGGTCATGGCCGATACGGGCGGCGGCCGAGCCGCGGGTATACTGCCGCTCACCGTTTTCTCCGCCTTTCCGACGATTTCATGGCTGAACCCTCCCTCGGCGTCGCCCTCATCGCCCTCAACGCGTCCGCGCGGCTTGCCCAGTGCCTTGTCGCGCTGTCGTTCGCCGACGACGTCGTCGTCATCGACGGCGGCAGCACCGACGATACCGTCGCGATCGCGCAGGCGCACGGCGCGCGCGTGATCGTCGAGCGCGACTGGCCGGGCTTCGGCCCGCAGAAGAACCGCGCGCTCGACGCGCTCGACACCGACTGGATCCTGTCCCTCGATACCGACGAAGTCGTCACTCCGGAGCTCGCGCGGTCGATCCGAGACACGATCCGCGCGCCGGCCGCGCAGATCTATGCGGTCGACCGGCTGTCGAGCTTCTGCGGCCGGTGGATCCATCACAGCGGCTGGTATCCGGACTGGATCCCGCGCCTGTTCCGGCGCGGCGCCGCGCGCTTCTCGGACGATCTCGTGCACGAACGCCTCGTGTTCGATGGCGCCGCGCAACGCCTGTCCGGCAAGCTGATGCACTACTCGTACGAGGATTTCGAAACGGTGCTGCGCAAGCTCGACGCGTATTCGACGGCCGGTGCGCGCCAGCGCCGCGCGGCCGGCCAGCGCGGCGGCTTCGGCAAGGCGCTCGCGCGCGGCGCCTGGGCGTTCGTGCGCACCTACGTGCTGCGCCGCGGCTTCCTCGACGGCCGCGCCGGCTTCATGATCGCCGTGTTCAATGCGGAAACCGTGTACTACCGCTTCCTGAAGCTCGGCGACCAACGGCCGCGCTGAGCGCCCGCCCGGCGCGCGGCCGGCCCGGCGTTACAATGCCGGGCTGCCCGCGCCGCGCGCGCCCGCCCGACCGGCGGCGCCACGCGCCGCCCGCCACGACGACTACCGAATCCGACCGCCATGTTCTCCATCATCATTCCGACCTGGAACAACCTGCCGTACCTCAAGCTCGTCGTCGACAGCCTGCGCCGCCACTCCGCGTACGACCACCAGATCATCGTGCACGTGAACGACGGCTCGGACGGCACGCTCGACTGGGTGCGGAGCGAAAGCATCGAGCACACCGCGTCGCCGACCAACATCGGCATCTGCCACGCAGTGAACTGGGCCGCCGCGCGCGCAACGCGCGACTACGTCGTTTACATGAACGACGACATGTTCTGCTGCCCCGGCTGGGACACGGCGCTCGTGCGCCGCATCGAACAGATGCCGACCGATCTCTTCATGCTGTCGGGCACGATGGTCGAGCCGGTCGACACGCGCAACCCGTGCGTCGTGGTCAGCAATTTCGGCCGCGACGCCGCACATTTCGACGCGGCGGGCCTCGTCGCGGCGGCCCCGAAGCTCGTACGCGCGGACTGGCTCGGCTCGACCTGGCCGCCGACGCTCGTGCACCGCGACTGGTGGAACCGGATCGGCGGCTACAGCAGCGAGCTGTCGCCCGGCATGAGCAGCGACAACGACTTCTCGATGAAATTCTGGGACGCCGGCTGCCGGATCTTCATCGGGGCCGGCGACAGCCTCGTTTACCACTTCCAGCAGAAAAGCACGGGCAAGATCGTCAAGAACGACGGTCGCCGCCAGTTTCTGAACAAATGGGGCATGACCCAGGCGACGTTCGACCGCTACTACCTGCATCGCGGCGAGCTGGCCGGCACGCGCGTCGCGCTCGACACGCCGGCCGTCGAAGGGCGCCTGAAGCGCGCGCTGCTGCGCTCGCGGATCAAGCGCGCGCTCAGCTGATCGAGCCCCAAAAACGACACGGAAACGCGCGCTGCTTCGCGTATACTCTGCGCCGTTCGTCCCGGATCTCCTGCCGGGACGCGCGGCACGATGTACGCAAGCCGCATTCGTCCATTCGACAGGTTCCGATGCTTTCGTTTTCCGCTCCCGCCTCGCGGCGCCTGACCGCCGCCCGTGCATTCGCCGTTGCCGCACTCTGCATGGTGCCCGTCTCGACCGCGTTGACCAATGTGTTCTGCGGGCTGTTCGCCGCCGCGCTCGTGATTTCCCCCGAATTCTGGCGCGACCTGCGCTCGTTCGTCACCGACCCGGCCTCGCTCGCGGCGCTGCTGATCCTGGCCGCGCTGGCCGCCAGCGTCACCTATACGGTTGCACCGCACAACAAGGCGTGGAACTGGGTCGCCAAGTACGACAAGCTGCTGCTGCTGCCGTTCGCCGTGCTCGCCTTCCGCCATTCGAACTGGGCGCCGATCGTGCGCCGTTGCTGGTTCGGCACGCTATGCGTGATCCTGCTGCTGTCGACCACCAATTATCTCGGCCTGACCGCGATCGGGCCCGCGCACGCAACCGAACTGCCGCTGTCACGCGCGTGGGTGTTCAAGAACCACATCGCCGCCGGCATGTTCGGCGCGCTGCTGTTCTACCAGGCGGCCGATCTCGCGCTGGCGGCCCGCACGACGCTGTCACGCGCCGCGTATGCGGGCGTCGCCGCGTGGTCGCTCGTCAACGTGTTCGTGATGCTGCAGGGACGCACCGGGCAGGTCATCGCGCTGCTGCTGATCCTCGTCGTCGCCGTGCGTTTCGTGCTGTTGTTGCGCCAGCAGTCGGCGCTGCGCGCAGGGCTCGCCGCCGCCGTGTTCGCGCTGGCAGGCATCGCGCTCGTGGTCGCCGCGTGCACGGTCCACAACGGCCGGCTCGTGAAGGTCGTGACGGAAGTCCAGCAATACCGGCAGAGCGACGCGGCGACGTCCACCGGGCTGCGCCTCGAGTGGTACAAGAAGGGGCTCGAGCTGTATCGCCAGCACCCGGTGATCGGCTATGGCGCGGGCGGCCTCGAGACGGAGTTCGAGAAGCTCACGGCCGGCAAGACGGCAGCCGAAGGCCAGCTCACGTCGAACCCGCACAATGAATACCTGCTGATGGCCGTGCAGCTCGGCTCGGTCGGCCTGCTGCTGTACATCAACCTGATCGTGCAGATCGCACGCGGCAGCCGCACGCTCGATCCGCGCTCGCGACATCTGCTGCTCGGCTGGCTCGCGATCTTCGCGATCGGCAGTCTCGCCAATTCGCTCTTGCTCGATTTCGCAGAAGGGCACCTGATCGTGCTGCTGACCGGCATCCTGCTCGGCTGCGGCGAGCGCACCGAGGCGCTGCCGCGCGAAACGTCGGCGATCCGGCGCAGCGCGTAACGCGCAGCGGCCTACGCTTCGCCGGCGGACGGCTTCGGCCACCTCGGCGTTCGCCATCTTCGAAGGAAACCGGCCGTGCGGCCGGCTCGTCGCAAGACAAGCCGCCTGTAACCGGCAGGAAACGCGCGTTGCCCGCGCGTCAGTCGGATCCCGTGCGATGCAGTCGCGACGTATCGACGACGACTTCGGACGGGCCCGGCGGATGCAGCCCGAGCATCTCGGCCGCCGCGATTTTCACGCGCTGCGCACCGAGATTGACGAGGCAGTCGCTGCGGCTGTCGACCTTGCGCTCGCAGCCCTCGTGCCGGCACGGCACGCAATCGCCCTCCCCCTGCAACAGCCACACGTTCCCGTGCCGACCCGAGCCGCGCAGCGGCCACGGATTTTCGGCGGCCGGCCAGTGCTGCGGCCACGGCCCCCAGCGGACGGGGTCGGACGGGCCGAACAGCGCGATCGTGTCGGTGCCGGTCGCGGCCGCGACGTGCGTCGCGCCGGTGTCGGGCCCGATGAAAAGCCGTGCGCGCCGCACGAGTTCGGCGCTTTCGCCGAACGTCAGGCGGCCGACCAGGTTCAGCACGTCGCCGCCCGCTTCGGCCGCAATCTGCTCCGCATACTCGCGCTCGCTGTCCGCCGGGCCACCCGACAGCGCGATCGCGAAGCCGTGCTCGCGCAGCCAGCCGATCATCTCGACCCAGCCGTCGAGCCGCCATTGCTTGTAACGGAACATCGGATACGGATGCAGGACGACCAGCGGCTTGCCGGCGCGGATCGCCGGCGATTCGGCAAGCCACGCGTCGAAGCGCGCGCGCCGCGCCGGATCGTCGCCGATGCCGGGCGCAACGACCTCGGACACCGGCTCGATGCCGATCACGGGGGCAAGCGCGAGCGTGCTGACGACCGTATGCGCGGATTCGTGGTGATTGATCGCGATCCCGTTCAGCATCATTCGCGTGAGCCACGTCACGCGGTTCGGATCGACGAGGCCCACCCGCTTGCGGCCCGCGAACCAGCTGTAGAAACGCGGCCGGTCGGAACTCAGCGCCGCGCATGCGAGATCGTAGCGTCGCCACATCGACAGCGCGTCGCGCAGTCGCTCGCGGAACCCCGCGCGCTGCGCGACGACGATCACGCGCCGCACGTCCGGATTGTGCTCGAGCACGCCTTCGGTGCCGCGAAACACCAGCATGTCGATCTGCGCTTCCGGCCAGCGGGCCTTCAGCGAACGAACGAGCGGCGTCGTCAGCAGCACGTCGCCGATACGACGCGGCGCGGCGACGAGGATGGTTCTGGGCGGGCGGGCGGAAGAAAACAGGGCCACGGCGATGGGTGTGTCTGGCTGAACAAGGCTGGCAATGTACAGGATTTTGCAGCAGCCGGCGCGACATGGCGAATCGGCCGCGCGGTTGCCCTGATACGGCCCCGCTCGCGAGCTGCGGCGCGGCAGGCGCACCGCGCGCCCGTGGCGTACGCGGTGCTTGCAATGCCCGTGGTGCTACGAAGCGACGGTCATGATCACCGGCGTCGCAGCGGCAGCAGCCGGCCGCGCGTGTGCCGCGTCAGCCAACGGTTCGTCGCGATGGGTGGCCTGCGGCAGCAAATGATTTGCCGCACGCTCGACCGCGTCGACGCCGATCGCGTCGACGGTCGCACCGGCGCGCAGGATCACATGCGGCACACCGAGCGGATGCCAGCGCAGGTATTTCTCGGGACGGTCCTCGAACAGCGCGGCGACGGGCACGCCGAGCGCCGATGCGAGATGCACGGGGGCGCTATCGGCGGAGACGATCACATCGAGCAGGCTCGCCGCGGCCACCAGCTCGGAGACCGACGACGGCGCGACATGGCGCGCGCGCACGTCGCGCCACGAGTCGTCCTCGGGGGCATGGCCGACGGCCGGGTCGCGGAACACGATCACGTCGGCGCGCGGCGCAAGCCGCTCGGCGAGGTCACGCCAGCGATCCGCCGGCCAGCGACGCTCGGCCGCCTTGTTCGTCACGAACAGTCCGACGCGCGGCTTCGTGCGCGCGCCGAGCAGCCGATGCCACGCGTCCTGCAGCGCACGGTCCGGATGAACCGACAACGCGAGGCGGTCGACGTCGGCGCGGCCGAGTTCGGGTACCAGCCGGAAACCCGACAGCGCCTCGTGGCACATCGGCCGCTGCGCGACATGATCGGGCTTGCGATCGTCGAATTCGGTCTCTGCATCGTGCCAGCGGCAATCCTTCGCACCGATCTGGCGCGCGAGCTGCACGCTGCTGCGATGCATGCCGCCGTTCGGCACGACCACGAGGTCGAACCGCAAGCGACGCAGGCGGCGCACGAGCCGCAGCCGGTCGAAGAACGCGCGCATCCGCCCGGGACGGTCGTTACGCTCGCATTGACGGCTATAGACGTAGGTGTGGATCAGGTCCACGTCCGGGTTTCCGGCCAGCGCGGCCGCGTTGTAGCGGTTCGCGACCACATGGAGTTCCGCGCCGGGCCAGCGCTCCTTCAGCGCGCGGAGAAACGCCGTTGTGCAAAGCATGTCGCCCAGAAAATCAATCCGGATCACGAGGATCCGCTGCGTCGGGTTCCCATTGGCCATGGTCATGTGGTGACTGTCAGTTTTTTGTCGTCGCGACGGGCCATTCCACCGCATCCGGTTCCGGGATGGCCTGGTCGCATGTCGCCGATCGCCGCGCGGATCCGCCCCCGTTTATGTGCGCGATACCGGCGCCACCCGCCGGACAGCCGGCTGTCAGCGCCGCGTTCGTGCGGCCAGCGCCGGATTGTATAGCGTCCGGATGGCCAGCCCAAGACCCGTCTGCGTGAACATGCAAACGGCCCGTCGCACCGCACGATGGCGATGCGACGGGCCGCATGGTGCGACAGCCGCCCGGCTAAGGCGCGATCAGTACGTGATTTCGACGACGCTGCCGTCGAACGTCGCACGCAACTCCGCGAGCAGCACGTCGCTCGGCTTCACGCGCCATGCGTCGCCGAGGCGCATTTCACCCTGTGCCCGCGCGTTGCTGTAGTGGATCTGGACCGCGAGCCCGTTCGGCAGCGGCGCCTGCGGGCGACGACCGCCATCGCGCCCGCCGCCGCGCGGCGCCGGCGCTTCGACCACGTTCACCGCCGCCGGATCGTCCTTCGACACGTGCGGCTCGAGCACGCGTCGCAGCGCGGCCGCGTCGGCGTTGCCGTTCATCGTCAGCCGCACGGCCTGCGCATAGCGGCTGCGCGCGCGTTCGAGATCCATCACGGTATCGGCCGTGAAGCGGATGCCGCCCGTGAACGCATCGTTGCGTGCCTGCCCCTGCACGATCAGCAGCTCATCTTCCTTGAACAGCGCCTTGTTCGCCTCGAACTGCTCGTTGAAGATCGTGATCTCGCACTGGCCCGAACCATCGTCGAGCAGCGCGATCAACATCTTGCCGCGCTGGGTCATCTGCGTGCGCAGCGACGCGATGATGCCGGCCACGAGCTTGTCGCGCCCCTCCTTCAGGTCGCCGACCTTCTGCCGCACGAAGCGGCGGACCTCGTCGCGATACGCGTCGAACAGGTGGCCGGACAGGTAGAAGCCGAGCGCGCCCTTTTCTTCCTGCAGGCGGCGCTTGTCGTCCCATGCGGGCTCGTCGACGAGCGCATGCGCGTGCGGCGACTCGGCACCCATGTCGAACAGGCCGGCCTGCATCGCGTTCGCCTCGGCCTGGTCGGCCGCTTCCATCGCCAGCGGCACCGACGCGATCAGCTGCGCACGGTTCGTGTTCAGCGAATCGAACGCGCCGGCACGGATCAGCGCCTCGACCGTGCGGCGGTTGACCACGCGCCGATCGATCCGCTCGCAGAAGTCGAACAGGTCGGTGAACGGCTTTTCCTCGCGGGCGCGCAGGATTTCCTCGATCGCGTTCTGGCCGCTGCCCTTCACCGCGCCGAGACCGTAGCGGATCGTGCGCGAACGCTTGCCATCGGCTTCGGCGACCGGCTCGAAGCGGTAATGCGACTGGTTGATGTCGGGCGGCAGCACGGCGAGGTTGTTCACGACGCAATCGTCGAACAGGATCTTCACCTTGTCGGTGTCGTCCATCGCGAGCGTCATGTTGGCCGCCATGAATTCGGCCGGATGGTGCGCCTTCAGCCATGCCGTGTAGTACGCGAGCAGCGCATAGGCGGCCGCGTGCGACTTGTTGAAGCCGTAGCCCGCGAACTTCTCCATCAAGTCGAAGATCTCGTCGGACTTCTCGCGCGTGAGGCCGTTCTTCGCCGCACCCTCGGCGAAGATCTCGCGGTGCTTGACCATCTCCTCGGGCTTCTTCTTGCCCATCGCGCGACGCAGCAAGTCCGCGCCGCCGAGCGAGTAGCCGCCGATGATCTGCGCCATCTGCATCACCTGCTCCTGATAGACCATGATGCCGTAGGTCTCTTTCAGGACGGGCTCGACGCGCGGATCCGGATACTCGACCTTCTCGCGGCCGTGCTTCCGTGCGCAGAAGCTCGGGATCAGGTCCATCGGGCCCGGACGGTACAACGACACGAGCGCGATGATGTCCTCGAAGCGGTCGGGCTGCGCATCCTTCAGCATGCCCTGCATCCCGCGGCTTTCCAGCTGGAACACCGCGACCGTATTGGCCTTTTTCAGGATCTGGAACGAGGCGGGATCGTCGAGCGGCACCTGCGCGAGCGACCAGTCGGCCTTCGACGGATCGAGGCGGCGGATGTAGCGCTCGGCCCAGTCGAGGATCGTCAGGGTCGTGAGACCCAGAAAGTCGAACTTCACGAGGCCGACGGCTTCGACGTCGTCCTTGTCGTACTGGCTGACGACGCCGCCGTCGTCGCCCTGCGTATACAGCGGACAGAAATCGGTCAGCTTGCCGGGCGCGATCAGCACGCCGCCCGCGTGCATCCCGACGTTACGCGTGAGGCCCTCGACGCGCTGCGCGAGATCGAGCAGCTGGTGCACCTCGTCCTCGTGGTCGTAGCGCTCCTGCAGCTGCGGCTCCTCCTTCATCGCGTCGGCGATCGTCACGTGCTTGCCCGGCTTGAACGGGATCAGCTTCGCGACGCCGTCGGTGAACATGTAGCCGAGGTCGAGCACGCGGCCGATGTCGCGCACGGCCGCCTTCGCGGCCATCGTGCCGAAGGTGGCGATCTGCGACACGGCGTCCGCGCCGTACTTCTCCTTCACGTACTGGATCACGCGGTCGCGGCCGTGCTGGCAGAAGTCGATGTCGAAGTCGGGCATCGACACGCGTTCCGGGTTCAGGAAGCGCTCGAACAGCAGGTTGTAGCGCAGCGGGTCGAGGTCGGTAATACCGAGCGCATACGCGACCAGAGAACCGGCGCCCGAGCCGCGGCCCGGGCCGACGGGCACGCCGTTGTTCTTTGCCCAGTTGATGAAGTCCGCGACGATCAGGAAGTAGCCGGGGAAGCCCATCTTCGTGATGGTCCCGCACTCGAATTCGAGGCGCTTGTAATACGTGTCGCGCTGCGCTTCGCGTTCGGCTTCGGCCGGATACAGCTGCGCGAGACGGGTCTCGAGCCCTTCCTTCGACAGCTGGACCAGGTAGTCGTCGAGCGACATGCCGTCGGGCGTCGGGAACAGCGGCAGTTTCGGCTTGCCGAGCTCGAGCTTCAGGTTGCAGCGCTTCGCGACTTCGACCGTGTTCGCGATCGCCGACGGCAGGTCGGCGAACAGCGCAACCATGTCGGCCTGCGTGCGGAAATACTGGTCGGTCGTGAAGCGCTTCTGGCGCCGCGGGTTCGCGAGGATGTCGCCTTCCGAGATACACACGCGCGCCTCGTGCGCGGTGAAATCGTCGTCGGTCATGAACTGCGTCGGGTGCGTCGCGATGACCGGCAGCTTCAGCGCCGCGGCGAGCGTCGCGGCCTGCTGGATGTACGCCTCGGCGCCCGGCTGGCCGTAACGCTGCAGCTCGATGTAGAAGCCGCCCGGGAACACCTTCGCCCAGCGCTCGGCGTGACGGCGCGCGGCTTCTTCGTTGCCCGCGGCAAGCGCGAGCCCGATGTCGCCCTGTTGCGCGCCCGACAGCGCGAGCAGCCCTTGGGCGAGCTCGCCGTCGAGCCAGCTCGCGTCGAGTTCCGCACGGCCGCGATACTGGTTCGTGAGCCACGCCTTCGACAGCAGCTCGCAGAGATTCAGGTAGCCGACCTTGTCCTTGACGAGCAGCAGCAGCCGCGACGGCTTGTCGCGGTCGTCCGGATTGGCGATCCAGACGTCGCAGCCGGCGATCGGCTTGATGCCCTTGCCGCGGGCTTCCTGGTAGAAACGGACGAGGCCGAATGCGTTGCCGAGATCGGTGAGCGCGAGCGCGCCCTGACCGTCTGCGGCCGCCGCCTTGACGATGTCGTCAATACGCACGATGCCGTCGGCAATCGAGAATTCGGAGTGAACGCGAAGATGGACGAAGCGGGGATCTGACATGGGCGCTATTGTAGCCGCCCCGCCGCGCAGCCTGCCCAAAAAATCCCCACGCCGGCCATTCGGCCGATGCACGCGACCGCACGTCGCGCGGCTGGCCAAACGGCTGGATGCCGGCCTGCGCGCGGTTTGCGGGATAATACGGTTTTTCGAATCAACGCCCCGGCTTCGCACCCCTTTTTTGCGGGCCGCCGTGCGGCCGTTTTCCCGTCGGACCATCATGACCATCGTCAACCTCGCCGCCTACCACTTCGTGTCGCTCGACGCGAACGAGCACTGGCGCCCGCTCGTCACCGCCCGCTGCAACGAACTCGGCCTGCGCGGCACGATCCTGCTCGCGCCGGAAGGCATCAACCTGTTCGTCGCCGGCACGCGCGAAGCCACCGACGCGTTCATCGCGTACCTCCGCCACGATCCGCTGTTCGAAGGCAAGTTCGCGTCGCTGCAGTTCAAGGAAAGCCTGTCCGACTCGCAGCCGTTCCGCCGCATGCTCGTGCGCCTGAAGCGCGAGATCATCACGATGAAGAAGCCGGCGATCAAGCCGGAACTCGGCCGCGCGCCGTTCGTCGACGCGCAGACGCTGAAGACGTGGCTCGACCGCGGCCACGACGACACGGGGCGCCCGGTCGTGATGCTCGACACGCGCAACGCATTCGAAGTCGACGTCGGCACGTTCGACGACGCGCTCGACTACCGGATCAACAAGTTCAGCGAATTCCCGGAAGTGATCGACGCGAACCGCGCCGACCTCGAAGGCAAGACGGTCGTGTCGTTCTGCACGGGCGGCATCCGCTGCGAGAAAGCCGCGATCCACATGAAGGAAATCGGCATCGAGAACGTGTACCAGCTCGAAGGCGGGATCCTGAAGTATTTCGAGGAAGTCGGCGGCGCGCACTATCACGGCGACTGCTTCGTGTTCGACTACCGCACCGCGCTGAATCCGCAACTCCAGCCCACCGAGAACGTCACGTGCTTCGCGTGCCGCGCGGTCGTCACGCCGGACGCGCAACAGTCGCCAAGCTACGTGCCCGGCAAGTCGTGCCCGGCCTGCGCACCGGCAGCCAGCGCCGCGTAAGCGCGCGCGGCCCCGCGCCCCGATGAGCGCCTATCGCGGCCGCTTCGCGCCGTCGCCCACCGGCCCGCTGCATTTCGGATCGCTGGTCGGCGCGCTCGCGAGCTGGCTCGACGCGCGCGCGCACGGCGGCACATGGCTCGTGCGCATCGAGGATCTCGACGGCCCGCGCACGGTGCCCGGCGCCGCCGAGGACATCCTCGCGACGCTCGCGCATTTCGGCATGACGCCCGACGAGCCGCCCGTCTGGCAAAGCACGCGCGATGCCGCGTACACGGCCGCGCTCGAACGGCTCGTCGCGGCCGGGCTCGTCTATCCGTGCGGCTGCACGCGCAAGGAAATCGCCGATTCGCTGCGTGCCGCGCACGAGCGCCACACGACGCTCGCCTACCCCGGCACCTGCCGCACCGGCCTGCACGGCAAGCCCGCGCGCGCGTGGCGGCTGCGCGTGCCGGACGGCGACGATGCGATCGTCACGTTCGACGATCGCTGGCAGCACACGCAATCGCAGAACCTCGCGACCGAGGTCGGCGATTTCGTGCTGAAGCGCGCGGACGGACAATGGGCCTATCAGCTCGCCGTCGTCGTCGACGATGCCGATGCGCACGTCACGCACGTCGTGCGCGGCGCCGACCTGCTCGACTCGACCGCGCGCCAGATCCACCTGCAGCACTGCCTCGGCGTGCCGACGCCGCAATACCTGCATGTGCCCGTCGTCGTCGATGCGAACGGCGAAAAGCTCAGCAAGCAGACCGGCGCGGCCGCGCTCGAACGCGACGATCCGCTGCCGGCGCTGCAGGCCGCGGCCGCGCACCTGGGCCTCGCGCCCGGCGGCGCGCTCGCATGCACGACCCTCGATGCGTTCTACGCAGCCGCAACGGCCGCATGGGCGACGCGCTTCGGGCGGCAGGACGGCTAGCGCACGGCAGCTGGCGGCGGCCGCGGCGATCGGGCAGCGGCCGGATGCCGCTTGCATCGCCCGCCGCCTGCGCCCCGCCCCTCCCCCAATCAAACCGCAGCCCCAATGAAAAACGGGCACATGCTCATCGCATGCACCCGCTTTTCCTGCAGCGCTCGCGCGCTGCGTGTCACATCGGCCCGGCTTACACCGACGGCTTGCGCGGCATCCCGAACCCGCCGAGCAGTGCGGCGACCTGACGCTTCGGCCCCTTCTTCTCGGGCTGCTGCGCAGGCTGCGCGTCGTCGTGCTGCTTCGCCGACGCCGACGGCTCGTACGGCTTCAGGAAAAAATCGTCGACCGGCGCTTCGTGGCGACGGTGATGACCGCGCTCGGAACCGCCCGGCCGGCGCCCCGACGCGCCGCGATGCTCGTCGCGATCGCGACGGCCGCCTCGTTCGCCGCCCCGCTCGGCACCGCGCTCGCTGTTGCGATCGCCGCCGCGGTCGTTGCCGCGCTCGTCGTGACGATGGCGTGCGGGCTTGTCGAGCGCGAGCGTCTGCACTTCGAGCGGACGCTTGATCAGCTTCTCGATATCGGCAAGCTGCTTGCGCTCGTTCGGGCTGCACAGCGACAGCGCGTCGCCCGTCGCACCCGCACGGCCGGTACGGCCGATCCGGTGCACATAGTCTTCCGCACTGAACGGCAGGTCGAAGTTGATCACGGCCGGCAGTTCGGCAATGTCGAGGCCGCGCGCGGCCACGTCGGTCGCGACCAGCGCCTCGATCTCGCCGCGCTTGAACGCGTCGAGTGCCTGCATCCGCTCGATCTGCGTCTTGTCGCCGTGGATCGCCGACGCGACCACGCCGTCGCGCTCGAGATTGCGCGCAAGGCGGCTTGCGCCGATCTTGCTGTTGCAGAACACGATGACCTGCTTGAGGCCGCGATCGCGCAGCAACTGCACGACGGCCGCCTGCTTGTCGCCTTCGGCGACGTCGTAGACGATCTGCGTGACGTTCGCGTTCGTCGAGTTGCTGCGTGCGACTTCGATCGTCTGCGGGTTGCGCAGGTAGGTCGACGCAAGCTTCTTGATTTCCGGCGAGAAGGTGGCCGAGAACAGCAGCGTCTGGCGCTCCTTCGGCAGCAGGTTCAGGATGCGCTGCAGATCGGGCAGGAAGCCCATGTCGAGCATCCGGTCGGCTTCGTCGAGCACGAGGATCTGCACCTGGCCGAGATTCGCCGTTTTCTGCTGCACGTGGTCGAGCAGACGGCCGGGCGTCGCGATCAGGATCTCGACGCCGCGGCGCAGTTCGGCCATCTGCGGGTTCATGTCGACACCGCCGAACACGACCGCGCTGCGCAGCGGCGTGTGCTTCGCATACGCGTGCACGTTCGCGGCGACCTGGTCGGCGAGTTCGCGGGTCGGCGTGAGGATCAGCGCACGCACCGGGTGGCGCGCCGGAGACGCGCTCGTGTTGGCCTGCGGCAGCAGCCGCTGGATGATCGGCAGCGAGAAACTCGCGGTCTTGCCGGTGCCTGTTTGCGCGGCGCCCATGACGTCGCGGCCGGCGAGCACGACCGGAATGGCCTGCGCCTGGATCGGCGTCGGCGTCGTATAACCCTGCTCCGCAATGGCTTTCAGGATATCGGCGGCAAGGCCGAATTGATCGAAGGTTGCGTCGACGGGCTTGGCGACAGAATCGGACATGGTGGCGTTTCGCTCAAAAGGCGCGGCGGGGACATCGTGCGTCAGGCCAGCCGGGCCTGCGCTCATCACAATTCGGAATTAGACGGAGCCGCGGCGCGCCGCGCGGCGCCGCTCTGGCGCTTGGGACCGGTTCAATGCGAACGCTGGACGCCAGGCCGTGCGGACTCCGTTCGGCGCGAATGCCGACGGAAAGGGTCGTATTGTAGCACTGCGCAGCCATCTGTCCGTGACAACGCCGCGAACGGCCGCAACGGCGGTTCGCGCGGCGGGCCCGGGCAGGCCCGTGCGGCAGACGAACGACCCGATCGGCCTGCGGGTGATTTCAGGGGGCTGATCCCGGATCGTCTTGCGCGGTCGCCCGCTGCCAGCCCGCTTGCCGGGCTGTCAGGCCCGGGAGCCGGCCGCCGGCAGGCACCGGCCGCACGATCCACATTCCCGCCCGGCGCTCAGCCCTTCTTCTTTTTCTTCTCGACCTGTACGCAGTCACCCAGCAGCGGCGGCGCGTTCGGGTCGGCGATCTCGTCGCGCAGCGTCGCTTCCTTGCCCTTCGTCCACCACGTATAGCGGCCGGCCTGGTAGCGCGCGCCCGACGCCGACACGGTATCGACGAACAGCATCTGCCTTCCGTTGACCGGCACGAGCGCGAAGCTCTGGCCGTTGCCCGCGAGCCAGTACGACACGCGCACCGGTTGCTTCTGGTTCGCGCACTGGTAGACGGCGAACTGGCGCGAATCGGCGTCGATCTCTTCGACGGTCAGTTGCGCGGCATGCGCGACGGAAACGGCCGTGCCGGCGAGCGCGAGCGCGGCGAGGGTTTGGCGAATCATGCAGGTCCTCTCACGAGACGGGTGAAAACGCGCCCTCGCGGGGCGCGCGATTATTGCGGGCGATCGGGACGGGTATGGTGATCAGGGATCGATGACGTCGGCACACGCGTCGGTCGGTGCGGCCGCGACATGGCCGACGAGCGGCACGATCTTGAGCCCGGCCGAGGCGACCCGGCACGGTGCGGCCGCGAGGCCGCAACCGGCGAGGTTCGCTGCAAGCGCCAGCGCGGCGGCCAGCTTTCCGATACGCAGCCACTTCGGCGTCATCGTCCTCTCCTGGTTGCGTCAGCGGGCCGACACGGGCCGGACGGCCGCGGCGGCACGCTTCGCGCGCTCGCGCGCTTCGTCGACGGTCGCGCCGGTCGCCAGCGCGACGCCCATGCGCCGCTTCGCAAAACTTTCCGGCTTGCCGAACAGGCGCAGGTCCGCGCCCGGCACCGCGAGCGCGTCGCGCACGCCCTCGAACGCGATCCCGCGCTCGTCGAGCCCGCCGTAGATCACGGCCGACGCGGCCGGCGTACCCAGCGCCGGATCGACCGGCAGCCCGAGAATCGCACGCGCGTGCAGCTCGAATTCCGACTGGCGCTGCGACGCAAGCGTGACGAGGCCCGTATCGTGCGGCCGCGGGCTCACCTCGGAGAACCAGACGTCGTCGCCGCGCACGAACAGCTCGACGCCGAACATCCCGCGCCCGCCGAGCGCCTCGGTGACCTTGTGCGCGATCTCGCGCGACTTCTCGAGCGCCACCGCGCTCATCGGCTGCGGCTGCCACGACTCGACGTAGTCGCCCGCGACCTGCACGTGGCCGACCGGCTCGCAGAAGTAGGTGCGCGTGGCGTCCGTCGCCGGATCGATCGCGCGCACGGTGAGTTGCGTGATCTCGTAGTCGAAATCGATGAAGCCCTCGACGATCACGCGGCCGTGGTTCACCCGTCCGCCCGCCATCGCGTAGTCCCACGCCGGCTTCACGTCGGCTTCGGTCTTCACGACCGACTGCCCTTTGCCCGACGACGACATCACGGGCTTCACGACGCACGGCATGCCGATCTTCGCGATCGCCGCGCTGAACGCCTCGAACGAATCCGCGAACGCATACGGCGAGGTCGGCAGGCCGAGCTCCTCGGCCGCGAGCCGGCGGATCCCTTCGCGGTTCATCGTGAGCTGCGTCGCGCGTGCGGTCGGGATCGCCTCGGCAAGGCCGGCCGCCTCGATCGCCGCGAGCGCGTCGGTCGCGATCGCCTCGATCTCGGGCACGATCAGGTGCGGGCGTTCGGCTTCGACGATCGCCCGCAGCGCGGCGGCGTCCGTCATGTCGATCACGTGCGCGCGATGCGCGACCTGGTGGCCCGGTGCGTCCGGATAGCGGTCGACCGCGACGACTTCGACGCCGAGCCGCTGCAACGCGATGATGACTTCCTTGCCGAGTTCGCCGGCGCCGAGCAGCATGACGCGCGTGGCCGAGGGTGAGAGCGGCGTACCGAGCCGCTGACCGATCTGCATGTGATTACCCGCTTCTGGTGGAGGACGAAAACGGCTCCGATGTTAACACGCGCCACGGCACCGGTTTTGCGCGTTTCGCCGCGCCGGCGCCCGGCCGCGGGCCGCTCGCAAGCGGGCTGCGAACGTTTTCACGCGCGAAGTGTCGGCTCGCCTGCCGCGGGGCGGGTGCGTTACTCTTACGCCTTGATCAGAATCCGATGAGGAACGAGGCTCATGTCCCACCTGTCCGCCGCCGCACGCGCACGCACCGGCCTGCTTCGTCCGCTGTGCGCGCCGCTTTGCGCGTTGACGCTTGCCACGCTTCTCGCCGCCTGCGCGATGCCGACCCACCCCGATTCCGCCGCACCCGCGCCCGACCCGTACAATCCGGCCGCCGTCCAGCTGCTAGACGACACGAGCTGGGAACTCACCAGCTGGCTGAATGCCGACGGCACGCAGCGCGCGATCCCGCACGGCGACAACGGCGAGCCGATAAAGCTCGCGCTGTCGACCGATTCGGGCATCCGGCGCGCCAGCGGGTTCTCGGGCTGCAATCGCTACATGGGCACCTACGCGATCAAGAACGGCCTGTTGAGCTTCGGTCCGCTCGCCGGCACGCGGATGGCCTGCCCGAATACGCTCGGCGGCCAGCTCGAAACCGCGTACCTCGACGCACTCGCCCACGTCGACAAGACCGGCGTGCAGATGCGCGAGCCGCAGCAATTGCAGATCGTGACCACTTCCGGGGCAACGCTGACCTTCACGCACCGGAGCCCCTGATGCACGGCGCGCGCGAAGGCCGACCGACCGCCTTCGCGCCGCGCGCCACGCGCGTGTGCCGCGCACACGCGTCGCACGGCGTGAATCGAATGCACGCCGCGTTAGAGTCTTGTTCGCCGGCCGGTTAAACTCGGCGGGTCGCGCCTCGCGCGCCCCTCCCCACTCCTGTTTCAAAGCATGCACACGGTTGTCTTCGGCTGGTTCGGCATCTCCGCCGTCTGGTTCCTCCTTCTCTTCTGGCGTCTCGTGCAGGCGATGCTGCCCGGCGGCGGCGGGCTCGCCGGCCGCGGCTCGATCCGCCTGTGGCTCGGCTTCGCCGCCGTGTTCGTGGCCAGCTGCACGCTGACGAGCCCACTGTCGGGCCCCGACACGAACGCGCTCGGCCATGCGTTCTCCGCAGGCTTCGCCCACGTGCTGGGCCCGATCGGCACGCCGGTCGCGATGGTCGTGCTGTTCTTCGCCGGGTTGCCCTGGCTGACCGGCATCGGCTGGCGGCAGTTCGCCGCGTGGGTCGATACGTCGTTCGGCGTCAAGCTGGCGCGCGACAGTGGTGACGACGAAGCGCGCGGCATCGCCGACCTGCCGCGCAGCGCGTTGCATCGCGACGACGATGTCGTCCAGCCGAGCACCGCACATACCGTCAATTCGATGGCGCCGCGCCAGAACGGCCGGTATTCGCGCCCGACGCTGTGGAAACCCGACCCGCAGGCGCGCCCGAAGCTGCGCAGCAGCACGCCTGCGCGTCCGCACGTGGAACCTGTTGCGCCGTCGGGCTGGTTGAAGCCGGCCGCGCCCCAGCGCAGCATGCCGACACCGCCCGCGCCGATCCCCCCGGCCAGCGCGATGCCGCCGCCGACGACCGGCAGCACCGCCAGCCTCGCGCGCGCAGCGGCAAACTCACAAGTCCCGCGCCCCGATCCGGCCCCGCTTCCTGCCGGATTCCAACCCGTCCGCCCGCGTCCGACTGCCGCGCGACCGGCCACCGCCGCGTTGAAGCCGACCCCGCCGCGCACCACGGTCACGCCGCGGCCGGCCACCACGCAGCCGCAGCGCCCGCCGGTACGCCCCGTCGCAGGAGCCGGTTCGGCCGGCCTGCCGTCGGATGCGGCACGACGTCGCCCGGTGCAGCAAACGCCAGCGCGCCCACCGCTATATGCGTGGACGGAAAAACCCGCCGCACCGATCACGCCGGCGCCGAGCGTGCACGACACGCTGCGCTCGATCGAGGCCAGCACCGCGCAATGGGCGACGCTGGGTGGTGCGCAGTCGGACGGTGCCGGGCGCGCGGCGGCAGCCGCAACCGTGGCCGGTGTGGCTGCGGCAGCAGCCGGCACGGCAGCGGCGGCAGCAGCGACCGTGCCGACCGGGTTCGCCTCCGCGGCCCACGGCCTCGCGGCGCATGACGCCAGTGTTCCGTTCGCACACGATGCGACGCCCGCGTACGACGACAACGCACCGATCATGCTCGACGCGTTCGTGCCGGCTGCACCCGCTGTCCATGCACCGGTTGACGATGCAGGCGCCGTGGCGTTCGACGCCGCCGCACCGCACGCGGTGTCGAATGCCGTCATCGACGCCGCCGCGTTCTCGCATCACGCCGATGACGAAATCCGGCACGCCGACGATGCCGCTGCCGCACCGGCATCGGGCATCACGCCCGCGCCGGCGTTCGACGCGCCCGTCGACCTCGCGCCGTGGGAAGACCTCGCCAGCCAGCCGGTTTCCGGGTTCGACGCGTCCGCGTGGCACCCGGTCGCCGCGCCGTCGACGGCTGTGACGGGATCGGAACCGGCCAACGCCGCCTCCGCGCAACCGACGACCGACGCGGCTCACGACATCGCCGCGAGCAACCCGCCGGCATCGTTCGACACTGACGACAAGGACACGGCGCGACCGGCTGCTGCAATCGATCGCACGGCCTCGGCCCGCATGCCGCAGGGCATCGCCGACGCGCACGCCGACGTGAAGCCCGCCGGGAACGTCGCGCCGTTCGCGGCCCTTCCCGCCTCTCCGATCGCCGAAACGACATCGCGCACAAGTGCCGAAACCCGGCCGTTTGCGGCAGCGTCGGCACCGTCGGCATCGAGTGCCGCACTGGAAGCAGCCAAGTCGGACACGGTGGAACCTGCAGCGCCGCTGACGGCAATCGCTCAACGCGCCGCACCGGCGGCGGCATGGACGTGGACGCCTGCGACGGCGCAACCGGCCACGACGCATACGCCCGTCACCTCGGAATTGCCGAAATCGCCGGTTACGGCTCAACCGTTTGCCGCCGCGCAAGCTCAGTCGGCGAGTACTGCGTCGCCGCTCGTCGGCACCGCCCACGGTTCGACCGCGCAAGCGTCTGCATCCGCATCGGACATTGCGCCTGTCGCCGTCACCGCTTTGTCGGACGGTGTGATCGGCACGGCTCGCGGTTCGCTTGCTCAACCGGCCGAGTCGAACGCGGCATCCGTCGCGCCGGCATCCCCGATCGGCGTGACCGGCACTGCGTCGGCTCCGCTTTCGCAGCCGGCCACTTCGGCGTCGAACGCTGTATCCATCGCGCCGGCGCCTCCGGTCAGCGTAGCGGGCACGACTGACGGTTCGCCCCTCCGCGCATCGACGCCCGCGTCGTCCGTCGCGCCCGCCGTGACGCCGTCGACGGCCGGCACGTCGGCTTCGACTTCCGGTTCGACCGTGCCTGCGCCCGCCATGCCGGCGATCGCTGCCACGACACCCGTCAATGTCGCGTCGGGCCTGATCACTGCACCGTCCGCGCCCGCCCCGACGCTTCAGGCCAACCCGGCAACCTCGTCGACGGGTACGACATTCGGCGCATTCGCACCGCAGCCGACCGCAAGCCTGCCCGTACCACCGGCCGCTTCCGACACAACTGCACCGACCTCCGCCCCGATCGCATCGATCGCCACGGCGGCAGCGACGCCAGCGCAACCGATCGCCAATTCGCCCACCGCTCCGGCCGGCTCGCTGACGTCCTTCGGCATGACCACCGCGACGCTGGCTCCGTCGATCGCTTCCGCACCTGCGGCAATCGCAGCCACGACGTTTGCAACCCCGCCCGCCTCGGCCTCGTCGCCGGCAAGCTGGTCCGCGTCGAATGTCTCCGCAGCACCGGCAGCCCCATTGGCCGCGGTGCCGCAACCCCCGGCAACGATCCCCGGCGCGAGCCTGTCCGCACCGGCGGCGGTCGCGCCCGTACCGGCGATGCCCGTCGGCCACCCGGCCGAAGCGGCGACCGCGGCGGCGACCGCACCGGCCGTGCCGATCGAAGCCGCATCGCCGCCGCCCGCCGACACCCCCGCGCGCCCACCGCGCCCGAACGCGTTCGAATTCCACGCGCCCGCGTCGTTCAACGTCGAACTGCCGACGCTCGACCTGCTCGAGCCCGCGTCCGACGACGTCGAAATGATCACCGAGGAACACCTCGCGCAAACGGCGCAGGTGATCGAACAGCGGCTGCAGGAATTCAAGGTGCCGGTGACGGTCGTCGGCGCTTCGGCCGGCCCCGTGATCACGCGCTTCGAGATCGAACCCGCGCTCGGCGTGCGCGGCAGCCAGATCGTCGGGTTGATGAAGGACCTGTCGCGCGGCCTCGGCCTCACGTCGATCCGCGTCGTCGAGACGATTCCCGGCAAGACCTGCATGGGCCTCGAACTGCCGAACGCGAAGCGCCAGATGATCCGCCTGTCGGAAATTCTCGAGTCGCGCCAGTACCAGCACTCGGCCTCGCAGCTGACGATCGCGATGGGCAAGGACATCACCGGCCACCCGGTCGTCACCGATCTCGCGAAGGCGCCGCACATGCTCGTCGCCGGCACGACGGGCTCGGGCAAGTCGGTCGCGATCAACGCGATGATCCTGTCGCTGCTGTACAAGGCGACGCCGGAAGACGTGCGGCTCATCATGATCGACCCGAAGATGCTGGAGCTGTCGGTCTACGAAGGCATCCCGCACCTGCTCGCGCCGGTCGTCACCGACATGAAGCTCGCGGCGAACGCGCTGAACTGGTGCGTCGGCGAGATGGAGAAACGCTACCGGCTGATGTCGGCCGTCGGCGTGCGCAACCTCGCGGGCTTCAACCAGAAGATCCGCGACGCCGAAGCGAAGGAAAAGAAGATCGGCAATCCGTTCTCGCTGACGCCCGAGGATCCGGAGCCGCTGTCGACGCTGCCGCTGATCGTCGTCGTGATCGATGAGCTGGCCGACCTGATGATGGTCGCAGGCAAAAAGATCGAGGAACTGATCGCGCGCCTCGCGCAGAAGGCGCGTGCGGCCGGCATCCACCTGATTCTCGCGACGCAGCGTCCGTCCGTCGACGTGATCACGGGCCTGATCAAGGCGAACATCCCGACGCGCGTCGCGTTCCAGGTGTCGTCGAAGATCGACTCGCGCACGATTCTCGACCAGATGGGTGCCGAGTCGCTGCTCGGGATGGGCGACATGCTGTTCCTGCCGCCGGGCACCGGTTATCCGCAGCGCGTGCACGGCGCGTTCGTCGCCGACGAGGAAGTGCACCGGATCGTCGAATACCTGAAGCAGTTCGGCGAACCGCAGTACGAGGAAGGGATCCTCGACGGCCCGGCTGCCGACGGCGCGACGCAGGACCTGTTCGGCGATGCGCCGGAAGCGGAAGCCGATCCGCTGTACGACGAAGCCGTCGCGTTCGTCGTGCGCACGCGGCGCGCGTCGATCTCGTCGGTACAGCGGCAGTTGCGCATCGGCTACAACCGCGCGGCGCGCCTCGTCGAGCAGATGGAGACGGCCGGGCTCGTGTCGGCGATGGGCATCAACGGCAGCCGCGAGGTGCTCGTGCCGGCAGCGGCCGACTGAGCGCGGCGGCCGGTCGTCCACCGGCAACCGATACGGGCGCACCGGGAAACCGGCCGCCCCAAGAAAGGGCGCTGCATCGGCAGCGCCCTTTTCCTTTACTGCACCGGCACCAGCTTGAAGTCGACCGGCTTGCCGACCGCCACCTTCTGCGGATTCGGGCCGAGCTGCCCCGTTTCGACATTGCGGCTGAACACGTAGAACGTATCGCTGTCCTGGTTGCCAACGATCAGCCACTTGCCGGTCGGATCGATCAGGAACTCGCGCGGCGTCTTGCCGAGGCTCGACTGGCGGCCGACCAGCTTCAACCGGCCGTCCGCCTGGTTCACCGCGTAGATCACGAGGTCGTTCGCATCGCCGCGGTTGCTCACGTACAGGAAGCGGCCATCCGGCGACAGGTGGATCGCACCGCCGCCGACCTTGCCCTTGAAGCCCGGCGCGGTCATCGACACGGTCTCGACCGGCGTCAGCTTGCCGTCGTGGTAGCCGAACACCTCGACCGACGCATTGAGCTCGCTCGTCACGTACGCGTACCGGCCATCAGCGCCGAACACCATGTGACGCGGGCCCGAGCCCGCCTTCACCGGCGTGTAGCGCGTGTCGGTCGGGCTGATCAGCCCGCGGCTGCCGTCCACCGTGTAGCGGTAGCCGTAGATCTTGTCCGTGCCGAGATCCTGCACGAACAGGTAACGGCCGTCCGGCGAAAACACCGTCGAATGCACGTGCGCGCCGTCCTGGCGGCCCTTCACGGGCCCCGTGCCTTCATGGTGCACCGTCAGCACGGCCTGACCGACCGCGCCGTCGTCGCGCAGCGGAAACACCGCGAAGCTGCCGCCCGGATCCTTCGCGACCGAGTAGTTGGCCGTCACGAGGTATTTGCCGTCCGGCGACAGCGCGAGATAGCAAGGATCGTTCCCTTCCGACGACACGCGGTCGATGAAGCTCAGCGCGCCCGTCTTCGCGTCGAAGCGGAATGCGCTGACGCCGCCGCGCTGCGTCGCCGGGCCGTCGTCGCCGGGCAGTTCGTTGACCGCGTAGACGGTGCGACCGTCGCGGCTCGGCAACAGGTACGACGGATTCACGGTCTTCGCCGACGACACGGGCGCGACGCTGCCGGTTTTCGTATCGAAGCGGTAAACATAGATGCCGTCGCTGCCGCCACCCGTATAGGTGCCGACGAGCAGGTTGTAGACGCCGTCAGCCGGGGCGGGCGATTGCTGCGCAAATGCGTGGGTCGCGGAAAGGGAGAGCACGATCGCGAAACCTTTCATCCAGTGAGCGAGCCTAAGCGGGAACCCTCGTGTCGAAGCGCGTGCGTCACGCTCGCGTAAACGGTTGGGCATTGAATCCTCCTTGCATCGAGTCGCTTCAAGTGTTGAGATAGGACGAAACGCCGGCCGTTCATGCGCTCCGCCGCCCGGCCGAGTATACGGGGCGCGGCGCCAGCGCGTGAAGCCTTGGCCACCGCCGCCCGCATTGTGAACTCGAATACCCAAGGATCGCCTGCCCATGCCTGCCCTGATCGAAGACTACGCCCTCGTCGGCGACGGCCACACCGCCGCGCTGATCGCCAAAGACGGCTCCGTCGACTGGCTGTGCTGGCCCCGCTTCGATTCGGGCGCCTGCTTCGCGGCGCTTCTCGGCACGCCCGAGCACGGCCGCTGGCTGCTCGCGCCGGCCGCCGACGCCGCGATCACGCACACGACGCGCCGCTATCGCGGCGACACGCTGATTCTCGAAACCGACTACGAAAGCGCCGACGGTGCCGTCACCGTGATCGACTTCATGCCGCCCGGCAACGGCTGGTCCGAACTGGTGCGGATCGTCGTCGGCCGCCACGGCACGATGAAGATGCGCATGGAGCTGGTGTTGCGCTTCGACTACGGCTTCTCGGTCCCGTGGGTCACGCAGCTAACCCGCGAGGACGGCATGAAGGCGATCGCGGGCCCCGACACCGTCGTGCTGCGTACGCCGGTGCCGCTCGCCGGCAAAAACCTCCATACGCTCGCGGAATTCACGGTGAACGCGGACGAGCGCGTGCCGTTCTCGCTGAGCTATGCGGCATCGCACCTGCGGCTGCCGCCCGCGCGCGATCCGCTGTCGATGCTCGCGCGCACCGAGAACTACTGGCTCGAATGGTCGGGCCGCTGCCAGGTGCAGGGCCGCTACGCCGCCGCGGTGCGCCGCTCGCTGATCACGCTGAAGGCGCTCGCGTACGAGCCGACCGGCGGCATCGTCGCGGCGCCGACCACGTCGCTGCCCGAGAAAATCGGCGGCAACCGCAACTGGGACTACCGCTACTGCTGGCTGCGCGACGCGACGATCACGCTGCTCGCGCTGATGCGCGGCGGCTACTACGACGAGGCGCGCGCGTGGCGCACGTGGCTGGGCCGGGTGATGGCCGGCTCGCCCGAGCAGATCCAGATCATGTACGGGATCGCCGGCGAGCGCCGGCTGCCGGAAATGGAGCTCGACTGGCTGCCCGGCTACCAGGACTCGAAGCCGGTACGCATCGGCAACGGCGCCGCGAACCAGTTGCAGCTCGACGTGTTCGGCGAGGTGATGGCCGCGCTGCACCTCGCACGGGTGGGCGGCCTGCAGGCCGACGACACGGTCTGGTCCGTGCAGTGCGCGCTACTCGACCATCTCGAGAAAATCTGGCAGGAACCCGACGAAGGCATCTGGGAAACGCGCGGCGGCCGCCGTCATTTCACGTTCTCGAAGGTGATGGCGTGGGTCGCGTTCGACCGCGCGATCAAGTCGGCGGAGATGTTCCGGCTGCCCGGCTCGCTCGACCGCTGGCGCGCGCTGCGCGACGAGATCCATGCCGACGTGTGCAACAACGCGTGGCACGAAAGCAAACAGGCGTTTGCGCAGAGCTACGGCAGCGACGAGCTCGACGCGAGCGTGCTGCTGATGCCGCTGCTCGGCTTCCTGCCGCCGGAAGATCCGCGCATCGTCGGCACGGTCGAAGCGATCGAGCGGGAATTGCTGCACGACGGGCTCGTGATGCGCTACCGCACGACCGACTACGACGACGGCCTGCCGCCCGGCGAAGGCACGTTTCTCGCGTGCAGCTTCTGGCTGGTCGACAACTATGCGCTGCTCGGCCGGATCGACGACGCGCACCGCCTGTTCAGCCGGCTGCTCGCGCTGTCGAACGACCTCGGGCTGCTCGCGGAGGAGTACGACCCGGTCGCCGGACGGCTCGTCGGCAACTTCCCGCAGGCGTTTTCCCATGTGGCGCTCGTGCATACCGCGATGAACCTGATGCACCACGAGGACGCGATGGCGCGCGCAGCCGGCCAGCCCGCGCCGGCGGTCGCGACGGGGCGCTGAACGGGGGCGCGAGCGACTTGGTCAGAGAACGTCAAATCGCAAAACTTTGATGAAAAATCGGGGAAATGTTGCATTGCACCACCCATCGTTGTCCGATATGATCGACGCGATTGTCCGGCTGCAGTGCACCATGGCCGGGCGCTGACCCACACGGCACGCCGCGACGCCCCACGCCGCCCTTGCGCACCGTCCCCCACGCGGGAGTAGCCTGCATGCTTTACCAATTGCACGAATTCCAGCGGGCGATGCTGAGCCCGCTCACGGCCTGGGCCCAGGCCGCGTCCAAGTCGTTCGCCAATCCGTCCAGCCCGTTCTCGCTGATGCCCGGCGCGACGCGGATGGCCGCCGCGTACGAACTGATGTACCGGCTCGGCAAGGATTACGAGAAGCCCGAATTCAACATTCATCAGATCGTCAAGGACGGCCACAACATTCCGATCGTCGAGCAGACGATCGTCGAGAAGCCGTTCTGCCGGCTGCTGCGTTTCAAGCGCTATTCGGACGACGCCGACGCCGTCACGCAACTGAAGGACGAGCCGGTCGTGCTGGTCTGCGCGCCGCTGTCGGGCCACCATTCGACGCTGCTGCGCGATACGGTGCGCACGCTGCTGCAGGATCACAAGGTCTACATCACCGACTGGATCGACGCGCGGATGGTGCCGGTCGAAACCGGCCCGTTCCACCTGCACGACTACATCGCGTACATCCAGGAGTTCATCCGTCACATCGGCGCGCGCAACCTGCACGTGATCTCGGTGTGCCAGCCGACGGTGCCGGTGCTCGCGGCGATCTCGCTGATGGCGAGCCGCGGCGAGGACACGCCGCTCACGATGACGATGATGGGCGGCCCGATCGACGCACGCCGCAGCCCGACGTCGGTGAATTCGCTCGCCACGCAGCATTCGACCGCGTGGTTCGAGAACAACGTGATCCACACGGTGCCCGCCAACTATCCGGGCGAAGGCCGCCAGGTCTATCCGGGCTTCCTTCAGCACACGGGCTTCGTCGCGATGAACCCGGAGCGGCACGCGCAATCGCACTGGGATTTCTACCAGAGCCTGCTGCGCGGCGACGAGGATGACGCCGAAGCGCACCGCCGCTTCTACGACGAGTACAACGCGGTGCTCGACATGGCCGCCGAGTATTACCTCGAGACGATCCGCATCGTGTTCCAGGAATTCCGCCTGGCGGAAGGCACGTGGGATGTCGAAGGCGAGCGCGTGCGTCCGCAGGACATCAAGCACACCGCGCTGATGACGATCGAGGGCGAACTCGACGACATCTCCGGCAGCGGCCAGACGCACGTCGCGCACGAGCTGTGCACGGGTATCCCGCAGGACCAGCGCCGCAGCCTGACCGCCGAGAAGTGCGGTCACTACGGGATTTTCTCGGGCCGCCGCTGGCGCACGATCATCTATCCGCAACTGCGCGACTTCATCCGCGAGCATGCACCGGAGCCGAAGCACGGCGCGACGAAGGATGTCCCGGCAGCACCGGCGGCCAAGACGCTCGTGGCCGTGCCGGCCAGCAACGCGCCGGCCGAAACGACGCGCGCTGCCACGGTGAAGCGCACGCGCGCGAAGGCGCCGGCGAAAGCCGCCGCCCCCGCCAAGGCCGCATCGGCAGCACCGGCCACGAAACGCGCTTCCGCCGGCAGCCCACGCGCAAAGGCCGTGCGCCCGCGCAAGGCCGCCTGACGCACCGCGTTCCGACGAAAAAACGCCGCCGTTGCCTGCGCACGGCGGCGTTTTCACATCTGGCGGCGCATCAGCGCCGCAGCAGATACGCGAGCAGCACTTCGGTGTTCATCCGGACCATCTCGGCCCGCTCGTCGGCATCGGTGAAATCGCGGCCGAGCGTCGCGGCGAGCGTGAAGCGGTTCGACACGATGTAGTAGCCGAGCCCCGACAGCGTCACGTAGAAGCGCAGCGGATCGACGTCGGTGCGGAACAGCCCGGCCTTCTGGCCGCGCGTCAGCACGTTGCCGAGCTTCGCGACGATCGGCGACATCATCTCGCGGATCCGCGTCGACTTGTGCAGGTAGCGCGCTTCGTGCAGGTTCTCGTTGTTGATGAGCCTGAGCAGTTCCGGATGGTCGCGGTAGTAGTCCCAAACGAAATGCGCAAGCCGCGTGACGGCTTCGACCGGCGCGACGCCGTCGAGATCGAGCTCGCGCTCGGCCTCGGTCAGCGCGGAGAACGCGTGTTCGAGCACGGCCGTGAACAACTGCTCCTTGCTGCCGAAGTAGTAATAGAGCATGCGCTCGTTGGTTTCGGCACGGCGCGCGATCTGGTCGACGCGTGCGCCGAACAGCCCTCCACTCGCGAACTCTTCGGCTGCCGCCATCAGGATGCGGCGCCGCGTACCTTCAGGATCTCTTTTGATTTTTGGCTGATTCATGGTGGCGTTTTGCTATGTGAGCCGCGTGATCCGGACCGGCACCCCCACCGCCTCGGCGCCGGCCGCCGTGGAACTGGCGCGCCGCGGGCGGCCGCCCTCCTGCTGAGCCCCTGCAAAAAAGCGGTTCGATTATGCGCACAGACGGCGTCCAGCGCAATGCGGGAAATCGGCGATAATCGAGCTTTGGCAAACCTTTCCGGCCGCGCCCGACGTGGCCGAGAGCCATTCGGCGCCGCTGCGCCCGTTGTCACCGTGACCGATTCCAAAACACTCGCAGATCGCATCGAAGATCTGCTTCCCCAGACGCAATGCACGAAGTGCGGCTATAACGGCTGCCGCCCGTACGCCGAGGCGATCGCCGCCGGCGACGCGAACTACAACCAGTGCCCGCCCGGCGGCGCCGAAGGCATCGTGCGCCTGTCGAGCCTGCTCGGCAAACCGGTGATTCCGCTGAACCCCGTCAACGGCAGCGAGCATCCGCGCGCGGTCGCCTTCATCGACGAAAGCCTGTGCATCGGCTGCACGCTGTGCATGCAGGCGTGCCCGGTCGACGCGATCGTCGGCGCGCCGAAGCAGATGCACACGATCATCGAATCGCTGTGCACGGGCTGCGACCTGTGCGTGCCGCCCTGCCCGGTCGACTGCATCGCGATGCTGCCGGTGACCGGCGAACGCACCGGCTGGGACGCGTGGTCGCAGGAACAGGCCGATGCCGCGCGCGAACGCCACGATCTGCGGCTCGCGCGCCAGCGCCGCGAACGCGAGGCCGCCGAAGCGCGCGCGGCCGCACGCCGTGCGGCCAGTGCCGCGAAGCCGGCGGCGGCACCAGCGGAAGCGCAATCCGCCGCCCCGGCTGCGGACGACGCCGAAGCGAAGAAGCGCGCGATCATCGCCGCCGCGCTCGAACGGGCGCGCAAGAAGAAGGAAGAGCTGTCCGGGCAAGGCGCCGGGCCGAAGAACACCGAAAGCGTGAGTGCGGCCGTCCAGGCGCAGATCGACGCGGCCGAGGCACGCCGCAAACGGCTCGCCGAACAACAGGCCCAGCGCGACGCCGAAGCGGCAGCCGCGAGCGGCACCGACGAAGAGAACGACGCAGGCAACGACGGCCCAGGCGGGCCGTCCGCACCGCCCGACCAGAACGCTCCATGAACGCCAGCAAACGACGCGCGATCTACGAAACGCTGCAGAGCCTCAATCCGCATCCGACCACCGAGCTCGAATACTCGACGCCGTTCGAGCTGCTGATCGCCGTGATGCTGTCCGCACAGGCGACTGACGTATCGGTCAACAAGGCGATGCGGAAGATGTTTCCGGTCGCGAACACACCGCGACAAATCGTCGCACTCGGCGAAGAAGGCGTCACCGAGTACATCAAGACGATCGGCCTGTACCGGACCAAGGCGAAGAACGTGGTCGCGACGTGCCGGATCCTGCTGGACCGCTACGACGGCGAGGTGCCGGCCGATCGCGAAGCGCTCGAAGGGCTGCCTGGCGTCGGCCGCAAGACCGCGAACGTCGTGCTGAACACCGCGTTCGGCCAGCCGACCATCGCGGTCGACACGCATATCTTTCGCGTCGCGAACCGCACCGGGCTCGCGCCGGGCAAGGACGTGCGCGCCGTCGAGGCCGCGCTCGAGAAGTTCACGCCTAAGGAATTCCTGCAGGATGCGCATCACTGGCTGATCCTGCACGGGCGCTACGTGTGCAAGGCCCGCAAGCCCGAATGCTGGCACTGCGCGATCGAGCCGCTGTGCGAATTCAGGCCAAAGACGCCACCGCCGAACGAGTGACGCGCAACCGCGGCTGACGTGCCGCAGCCGTCCGGCGCCATGCGGTCGGACGCACGCCGCGTCGGTCGTTGTTCGGCCGGCAAGCCGCAGCCGCGACAACGCGTCGCCACCCGCACCATCGATCCCGCGTCCCCTTTCAAACTACGCGTTGGACGTCACCGTCGCATCGTCTGCCGCCGCACCGCCCGCACGGCTGCCGGAATCGCGACGCCGCCCGCCCACTGCAGCGGCGACAGCGCTTCACCGAACAGCAGCGCCGCAAGCGCGACCGTCGCGACCGGTTCGAGCGTCGACAGCATCGACGTGCGTGCAGCCCCGCGCCGTTCGAGTCCGGCAAAGCATGCGCGCATCGCCGCGACCGTCGACACGAGCGCGAGCATCGCCGCCCAGCCGCCCGCCGTCGCGGGCCAGCGCGGCGGCGCGCCGGACGCGGTGGTCCGCACGACGGCGATCGCCACGAGCGTCGCGGTCGCCGACAGGCAGATGATCGCGGTGGTCGCGAGCCGATCGACGCCGCGCGTCGCCTTCGTGCCGCCGACGACGTACAGCGAATAGATCACCGCGGCGGCCAGCGCGAGCGCGATCCGCTCCCGCCCACGGCCAGCGCCGTCCGCCGACCCGGCGTACAATGCGCGACGCGGCATCACGCCGTTCGAATCACGACGTTTCCCCACCATGTTCAATCCAAGTCGCGACGAAGTGCGTCGCTTTTTCACCGAGACCTGGCGCAAGCAGCGCGCGGGCGAGATCCTGACGCCGCTGGAAGCGATGGCAGCCGACTGGATCGTCGAGCACCCCGAATACCACGACGCACTCGCCGACGCCGATGGCGCCACCGCGCGCGAGTACACGCCCGAGGAAGGCCGCACGAACCCGTTCCTGCACCTGTCGATGCATCTCGCGATCAGCGAGCAGTTGTCGATCGACCAGCCGCCCGGCATCCGTGCCGCGCACGACAAGCTCGCGGCCAAGCTCGACTCGACCCACGACGCGCAGCACGTGATCATGGAATGTCTCGGCGAGACGATCTGGGAAGCCCAGCGCACCGGCACGCCGCCCGATACCGACGCGTACCTGCAGCGCATCCTGCGCCGCGCGTCGCGCGACTGAGCGCCGCGGCTCCAGCCCACGGGCGCCGGAGCGCGGACAAAAAAATACCCCGCCTCGGCAGGGTATTTTTGCTGCGCGGGCCCGTCGGGCCTGTCGCGCTTACTTCTTGAACACCAGATCGGTTTCTTTCAGCGACTCGATGTAGGCCGCGATGTCCTTCATGTCGCTGACCGACAGGCTCTGCACCTGTGCCTGCATGATCGCGTTGTTGCGACCGAGCAGCGGATTCGTCAGGCCCATCTGGTACTGGCGCATCGCCCACACGAGGTAGTCGGCATGCTGGCCGGCGAGGCGCGGATATTCGGCGTTGATCGGCTTGTTCATCTGCGCGCCGTGGCAGGCGGCGCAGTTGTGCGATTCGACCAGTTCCTTGCCCTTCGTGATGTCCGCCGCGTGCGCGGTACCGATCGCGAGGCCGGCCGCCAGTGCAACCGCCGCCGTCTTGAATGCGTTGTTCATGAATGCTCCTGTCCCGCCGGAGAGATCGGCGGCGCGCGCTTACTTGTAGGGGTTGTCCTTCGAGTCGGCCTTCTGGGCGGCGTAGTACGCCGCCAGATCCGCGATGTCCTGGTCCGTCAGCGAACCGGCAATCGCATTCATCGACGGGAAGTGACGATCCTTCTTGCGGTAAGCCTTCAGCGCGTTCTCGAGGTATTGCTGGTTCTGGCCGCCGAGGACAGGCACCCGGTAGACCTCCGGATACGCCGCGCGGTAGTCCTGGATGCCGTGGCAACCGATGCACATGGCGACCTTGCTCGCCCCGTCCTTCGGGTTGCCGACCACACCGGCCGCCTGCGCGCTGCCCGCGAGCGCCACGAGCGCTGCGACAACGACGTGTTTGCCGACGAATTTGTTCATAGCTCTTGTAACCTAGCTTGAGGGGAAACTGGCGCCGAAGCGGCAACGGCCCGCGCCGTTTTGCTTATCGGATCGCCACGCAGGCCAAAAAAAACGGCCAGATTGTACCGCGTCGGCGGGGAACGCGTCCATAAGGCGCCCCGGTTCGCCCCGCCGCAGTCCCGCCACGATACGCGGGCACGGCCCAACCGGACAGCCCTTCTGACTTATACTGGGTTTTTTTCCCCGATTGATAAGAGCGCCGCCATGCGTTTCGAAGGGTCCTCGCACTACGTCGCCACCGACGATCTGAAGCTCGCGGTCAATGCCGCGCTGACGCTGCAACGCCCGCTGCTGATCAAGGGCGAGCCCGGCACCGGCAAGACCATGCTCGCCGAGGAAGTGGCCGCCGCGCTCGACATGCCGCTGCTGCAGTGGCACATCAAGTCGACCACGAAGGCACAGCAGGGCCTGTACGAATACGACGCCGTGTCGCGGCTGCGCGATTCGCAGCTCGGCGACGAGCGCGTGAAGGACATCTCGAACTACATCGTCAAGGGCGTGCTGTGGCAGGCGTTCGATGCCGAGCACCCGAGCGTGCTGCTGATCGACGAGATCGACAAGGCCGACATCGAATTCCCGAACGACCTGCTGCGCGAGCTCGACCGGATGGAATTCCACGTGTACGAAACACGGGAAACGGTCCGCGCGAAGCATCGCCCGCTCGTCATCATCACGTCGAACAACGAGAAAGAGCTGCCCGACGCATTCCTGCGGCGCTGCTTCTTCCACTACATCCAGTTTCCCGATCCGGCGACGATGCAGAAGATCGTCGCGGTCCATTTCCCGGACATCCGCGAGGAGCTGCTGCGCGCGGCCCTTGAGAGTTTCTTCGAATTGCGCGGCGTGTCGGGCCTGAAGAAGAAGCCGTCGACGTCCGAGCTGCTCGACTGGCTGAAGCTGCTGCTCGCCGAGAACATCCCGGCCGACCAGTTGCGCGGCGTGGACGCGAAGCAGATCGTGCCGCCGCTCGCGGGCGCGCTGCTGAAGAACGAGCAGGACCTGAGCCTGCTCGAACGGCTCGTCTACATGAACCGGCACAACCGGTAATCCTCTCCCACCCGCGAAGGCCCGGCCATGCTGCTCAATTTCTTCTACGCGCTGCGCGCAGCCAAGCTGCCCGTCTCGGTGAAGGAATACCTGACGCTGCTCGAATCGCTGAAGGCCGGGCTGATCTCGCCGTCGATCGACGCGTTCTACTTCCTCGCGCGGATGACGCTCGTCAAGGACGAGCAGTACTTCGACAAGTTCGACCAGGCGTTCGGCGCGTATTTCCACGGCGTGTCCGCCCTGCCGTCCGAAGCATTCGACATTCCGCTCGACTGGCTCGAGAAGCGCCTCGAGCGCGAGCTGTCGCCGGAGGAAAAGGCGCAGATCGAGGCGATGGGCGGGCTCGACAAGCTGATGGAGCGCTTGAAGGAACTGCTCGACGAGCAGAAGGAGCGCCACGAAGGCGGCAACAAGTGGATCGGCACCGGCGGCACGTCGCCGTTCGGGCACGGCGGCTACAACCCGGAAGGCGTACGCATCGGCGGCCCGTCGAACGGCAACCGCACCGCGGTGAAGGTGTGGGAAGCACGCGCGTATCGCGACTACGACGATTCCGTCGAGATCGGCACGCGCAACATCAAGGTCGCGCTGCGGCGGCTGCGCCGCTTCGCGCGTGAAGGCGCCGCCGAGGAGCTCGACCTGCCCGGCACGATCCGCAGCACCGCCGCGAACGCGGGCTGGCTCGACCTGCGGATGGTGCCCGAGCGCCACAACAACGTGAAAGTGCTGATGCTGCTCGACGTCGGCGGCTCGATGGACGATCACATCAAGCGCACCGAAGAGCTGTTCTCGGCCGCGAAGGCCGAATTCAAGCACCTCGAGTTCTACTACTTCCACAACTGCGTGTACGACCACCTGTGGAAGAACAACCGCCGCCGCCACTCGGAACGCACCGCGACGTGGGACGTGCTGCACAAGTTCACGCCCGACTACAAGCTGATCTTCGTCGGCGATGCAACGATGAGCCCGTACGAAGTGCTGCAGCCCGGCGGCTCGGTCGAGTACAACAACCCGGAAGCCGGCGCCGTGTGGCTGCGTCGCCTCGCCGACCAGTTCCCCCACCATGCATGGCTGAACCCGGAGCCCGAGCGGCTATGGGAATACCGGCAGTCGGTCGCGGTGATCCGCGACCTGCTCGGCCATCGCATGTATCCGCTCACGCTCGCGGGCCTCGAAACTGCGATGCGCGCACTCAGCAAGTAACCACAGCCCCCCAAGACTCAAAGGCCGCGTCCGAGCGGCTTCCCCCGGAGATAGCATGAACCCCTCGCCCACCGCGAGCGCCAGCCGCGCCGGCGGCCGCCGCTTTTTCGCCGATACTTCCGTCTCGGCGCTCGTCGCCGGCTTCGTCGCGATGATGACGGGCTACACGAGCTCGCTCGTGCTGATGTTCCAGGCCGGCCGCGCCGCCCACCTCACCGATGCGCAGATCTCGTCGTGGATCTGGGCGCTGTCGATCGGCATGGCGCTGACGACGATCGGCCTGTCGCTGCGCTTTCGCGCGCCCGTCGTCGTCGCGTGGTCGACGCCCGGCGCCGCGCTGCTGATCGCGTCGCTGCCGGGCGTGCCCTATCCCGAGGCGATCGGTGCGTTCGTCGTCTGCGCGGTGCTGCTGACGGCCGTCGGCGTGAGCGGCCTGTTCGACACGCTGATGCGCAAGATTCCGGCCGGCATCGCCGCTGCGCTGCTCGCGGGCATCCTGTTCGAGATCGGCATCGAGATCTTCCGCGCCGCGCAGTTCCAGACGGCGCTCGTGCTCGCGATGTTCTTCACGTACCTGATCGTCAAGCGGCTCGCGCCGCGCTATGCGATTCCGACGACGCTGATCGTCGGCACCGCGGTCGCCGGCGGGCTCGGCCTGCTCGACTTCAGTGGCTTTCACATCGCGTTCGCGAAACCCGTGTTCACGATGCCCGCGTTCTCGATCGCGTCGATCGTCAGCATCGGCATTCCGCTGTTCGTCGTCGCGATGGCGTCGCAGAACGTGCCGGGCATCGCGGTGCTGCGCGCGGACGGCTATCAGACCCCGTCGTCGCCGCTGATCGCGACCACCGGCCTCGCGTCGCTGCTGCTCGCGCCGTTCGGCTCGCACGGCGTCAACCTCGCGGCGATCACGGCCGCGATCTGCACGGGCCCGGAAGCGCACGAGGATCGCGCGAAGCGCTACACGGCCGCCGTGTGGTGCGGCACGTTCTACCTGATCGCGGGGATCTTCGGCGCGACGATCGCCGCGCTGTTCGCGGCGCTGCCGAAGGCGCTCGTCGTCTCGGTCGCCGCGCTCGCGCTGTTCGGCTCGATCATGAGCGGCCTCGCGAACGCGATGCAGGACGTCAAGCAGCGCGAAGCCGCGCTCGTCACGTTCATGGTCACCGCGTCGGGCCTCACGCTGCTGTCGATCGGCTCGGCATTCTGGGGGCTCGTCGCGGGGATCGTCACGCAGGTGATCCTGAACGCGCGCCGACCCGGGTGACGCGGCACGGCGCCCGCCGCTGCGGCCATCGGGCACGCCAGAACGTGCGCGACACGAATCGGGCCTAGAATAGCGGATCGGAGGCGGTGCCCGGCGCCGCCTCGCTTCGCCGCCGCGTTCGCGCGGCCCGTGAGAACCCGGCGCGTTGCGCCCTTCTTCCGAATCGCCATGACTACCGCACTCGACCAGCTGAAGCAGTACACGACCGTCGTCGCCGACACGGGCGATTTCCAGCAGCTTGCGCAATACCAGCCGCGCGACGCGACCACGAACCCGTCGCTGATCCTGAAGGCCGTCCAGAAGGATGCGTACAAGCCGATCCTCGAGAAAACCGTCCGCGATCATCGCAACGAAAGCACCGATTTCATCATCGACCGCCTGCTGATCGCATTCGGCACCGAGATCCTGAAGCTGATCCCGGGCCGCGTGTCGACCGAGGTCGACGCGCGCCTGTCGTTCGACACGCAGCGCTCGATCGACAAGGGCCGCGAGCTCATCAAGCTGTACGAAGCAGCCGGCATCGGCCGCGAGCGCATCCTGATCAAGCTCGCGTCGACGTGGGAAGGCATCCGCGCGGCCGAAGTGCTGCAGAAGGAAGGGATCAAGTGCAACATGACCCTGCTTTTCTCGCTCGTGCAGGCCGCCGCGTGCGCGGAAGCCGGCGCGCAGCTGATCTCGCCGTTCGTCGGCCGCATCTACGACTGGTACAAGAAGCAGGCCGGCGCGGAGTGGAATGAAGAGAAGGACGGTGGTGCGAACGATCCGGGCGTGCAGTCGGTACGCCGCATCTACACGTACTACAAGACGTTCGGCTACAAGACCGAAGTGATGGGCGCGAGCTTTCGCACGACCAGCCAGATCACCGAACTCGCCGGTTGCGACCTGCTGACGATCAGTCCCGATTTGCTGCAGAAGCTGCAGGACAGCAACGAGACCGTCACGCGCAAGCTGTCGCCGGAAGCGCTGCAGGACAAGCCCGCCGCGCGCGTCGCGATCGACGAGGCCGCGTTCCGCTTCCAGCTGAACGACGACGCGATGGCGACCGAAAAGCTCGCCGAAGGCATCCGCGTATTCGCCGCCGATGCGGTGAAGCTCGAGAAGCTGATCGACTCGCTGCGCTGAGCCGCGACACGCGTCAGCGGCTGTCAGCAACACTGGCAACAGCCGTCGGCACGCACGCCGCATACGGCCGCGAACGTCATGTTCGCGGCCGTTTTTATTTTTCATTCCATCGTCAAGCCCGCGCACTACAATCCACGTCACGGGTGCGTCGGCCGCCTCCCGAGGCGCCCTTTCCCAGTCAGTCTTGCACGACGCCGGACCCGCGCAGCTGTGCAGGCCGGCTCCCCGCTACAGGAGACAACGATGCAAGTCCAACCGTACCTGACGTTCTACGGTCGCGCCGACGAAGCCCTTCAGTTCTACGAAAAGGCGCTCGGTGCGAAGACGATGTTCAAGATGCACTTCAAGGACGCGCCGCCGAATCCCGACTACCCGATGAAGCCGGAGATGGCCGACAAGGTGATGCACGCGAGCTTCACGATCGGCGACTCGATGATCATGTGCTCGGACGGCGACTGCAATCAGCCCGGCGGCGGCACGCATGCCGGCTATTCGCTGTCGCTGAACCCGGCGACGGTCGAGGAAGGCCAGAGGCTGTTCAATGCGCTCGCCGACGGCGGCGAAGTGACGATGCCGTTTGGCAAGACGTTCTGGGCGCTCGGCTTCGGGATGGCGAAGGATCGTTTCGGCGTGCACTGGATGGTCAACGTCGAGGACCTGTCTCAGCGCGAAGACCTCGCGCAACGCGCGGGCCAGTAACGCACGCGTCAGCCACCCGGACCGCCGCGCAGCCGCGGCGATCCGGGCGGGACCGTTACTTGCGCAGCACCTCCGCCAGCGCCTGCTCGAGCGTGCCGTTCGAGCGGCACGCGACGCGCGCTCTTCTGCTTGCCGGCCGCATGGACCTGCGCAACCGCCGCCCACACTTCGTCGTACTTGCGATCGCCGATCACGATGCGCGATGCGGCGCCACCCTTTGACGTGCAGGACGCATCGTCGGCCGCGAAACGAGCACACGGCCACACGCGGCGTTCGCGGGCACCATGCAAAACGCCCGCGATTTGCATCGCGGGCGTCGTGTCGAAACTGCAACAGAAGCTCCGGGGAATCAGCCCTCGACGACGTCGAGATAGTCCTCCGGCCGCGTGCGATCCTCCGCATGCGCCATGCCCATCACGCGCACCAGCACGCTCACCGCCACGGCCACCACCAGGTTCACGATCAGCGACCACACGGCGGCATAGCCGGGAATCGCGAGACCGAACAGGTGGATCGTGAAGATCGATCCTGCCAGCTTCAGCGAGATCGCCATCCACGTGCCGCATACGATGCCGGCCGCCCAGCCGGCCAGCAGGCCGCGATGGTCGAGCACGCGCGTGTACAGGCCGAGCACGATCGCGGGCAGCGTCTGGATGATCCAGATCCCGCCGAGCAGCTGCAACTGGATCGCATAGGTCAGCGGCAGCCCGAGAATGAACGCGACGGCGCCGACCTTCACGATCAGCGACACGAGCTTCGCGACGTGCGTTTCCTGCTCGTGCGACATGTTGCGGTTCACGAACTCGCGGTGAATGTTGCGCGTGTACAGGTTCGCGGCCGCGATCGACATGATGGCTGCCGGCACCAGCGCGCCGATGCCGATCGCCGCGAACGCGACGCCGACGAACCACGACGGGAAATACTGGAGGAACAACGCGGGCACCGCGAAGTTCGGGCCGAACGCCTTGAAGTACGGCGCGTACTGCGGCATGTCCTTCACGCCGGAAGCGAGCGCCATGTAGCCGAGCAGCGCGAGCAGTCCGAGCACGAACGAATACGCCGGCAGCATCGCCATGTTGCGGCGGATCGAGTTGCCGGACGACGACGACAGGATCGCCGTCACCGAATGCGGATACAGGAACAGCGCAAGCGCCGAGCCGATCGCAAGCGTCGCGTACGCACTGTAGCCGTTCAGGCTCGTCGCGTCGGGCGCCTTCAGCAGCAGCTTCGCGGGCGGCACGCTCGCGAAGATGTGCCCGAAGCCGCCGAGCTTCGCCGGGATCACGATGACCGCCGCGGCGATCGTGATGTAGATCAGGACGTCCTTGACGATCGCGATCATCGCGGGCGCGCGCAGGCCCGACGTGTACGTGTACGCGGCGAGGATCGCGAACGCGATGATCAGCGGCAGGTCGCCGACGAAACCGGTCGTATCGAAGCCGAGCGCGCCGATCACCACTTCGATGCCGACGAGCTGCAGCGCGATGTACGGCATCGTCGCGAGAATGCCCGTCACCGCGATCGCGAGCGCGAGCATCCGGCTGCCGTAGCGCGCGTTGACGAAGTCGGCGGCCGTCACGTAGCCGTACCGCTTCGCGATGCTCCACAGCTTCGGGAACACGACGAACGCGAACGGATAGATCAGGATCGTGTACGGCAGCGCGAAGAAGCCCATCGCGCCGGCGCCGAATACGAGCGCGGGCACCGCGACGAACGTATAGGCCGTGTAAAGGTCGCCGCCGAGCAGGAACCACGTGACGATCGTGCCGAAGCGGCGGCCGCCGAGGCCCCATTCGTCGAGATGGGCGAGATCGCCGCGGCGCCAGTTCGCGGCCAGGAAACCGATGATCGTGACGCCGATGAACAACAGGACGAAGACGAAGGTTGCACCGAGATTCATCGCGCGCCTCCCTGCGGGCCGCTCGCCTTCCACGCGTTCTTGGTCTTGAAGTACACGAACGCGGTGATCACCGCGCTGATGAAGACCCAAAGCAGCTGGTACCAGTAGAAAAACGGAAAACCCAACCATTGCGGTTCGATCTTGCTGTACGACGGTACCCAGACCATCGCAATCAGCGGCAGCACCAGCAGCCAGAGCCAGCGCTTGGCGGCCCGGTTGGCGTCGGCATCGTGAGCCATGACGTCTCCTCTTCTATCCCGGTTATCGATCTTGTTGAGCGGGTACGGCGCCGAGAGGAGCGCAAAACGGGTAGGCTGCGGCTCCCCTGGCTTCGCGCCAGTATAGGAGCCGCCAGCACGCGGTCAAGCGGGGGCGAACCCGAGGTGATCCGCCCCTTGTCGCGAGGTTGCACCGGCATGCCGCCGGTGCATGAAGCGTCAGATCGCGAACGAGGTGTCGCGTGCGCCGGTCGTTTCTTTCAAAGCTTTCACCCACTTGCGGGCGGGCAGCTTCAGCGTGTCCTCGATCAGCTTCGCCCGTTCGTCGAGCTGCGCGAACGACACGTCGAGCGCGGGGCCCGAGAACGCGATCGCGATCCGGTTGCCGTCATGCACTTCCGGCAGCGCGATCACGCGATGATCGAACGCCGCGTTCAGGTGCTTCATGTTGCGCACGAAGCTCGGATGATCGCCGAACAGGTTGATCGTCGCGATGCCCGCGTCGGCGAGACAACCGCGCACCGCGCGGTAGAACGCGACGCTGTCGAGCACGGGGCCGCGCGCGGTCGCGTCGTACAGGTCGATCTGGATCGCGCCCGTCGTGCCGCGGTTGGCCGCATCGTTGACGAAATCCCAAGCGTCGGCTTCGTGCACGGCGAGACGTGCATCGTCGGGCGGCAGCGCGAACATCGTGCGCGCGGCGACGATCACGGCCGGGTTCAGCTCGACGGCCTCGACCTTCGCGTGCGGCAGGAAGCGATGCGAGAACTTGGTCAGCGCGCCGGTGCCGAGCCCGAGCTGGACGATCCGCCCGGGCGTTTCGAGGAACAGCAGCCACGCCATCATCTGCTGTGCGTACTCGAGCTCGATATGCAGCGGCTTCGAGATCCGCATCGCGCCCTGCACCCATTCGGTGCCGAAGTGCAGGAAGCGCACGCCGCCCTCTTCGGAGAACGTGACAGGCGCGAAGCGCGGCTTGCGCGGCGCTTCGAGCACGGGCACATCGTCGTGTTCGTCGATGTCCGGGCGGCGCTTCACGCGCGGCGGCTGGAGTTTCTCGGAGCAGTTGTAGGCGGACGGCTTGCTGCGCTTGGACGCGCGCGCCTCAGCGGACGCGCGCTTGATCAGTCGGGTCATGTGTGAATCTCGCTGGGTGAAGCTGGTTTTAGCGGACGAGAGGATAGCATTGGCGGGGATCCCGCCGCCGGACCGGCACGCCTTCGCCACGTCGGCACCATTGCCGTCGGATTCGTCACCCTTCGCACGAAGGGACCTGGAGGTAGCCGCCGGCGCGCCGTGCCTGGATCGGAATCGGCGCACAATGCGATCGGGTGTCCGCGCGGCGTCGAGGAGGTTCCATGGAGTCGGCCAACAAGAAGATCTGGTTCCCGGCGAAACGCTACGGCTGGGGATGGGGGTTGCCGGTCGCGTGGCAAGGCTGGGTCGTCCTGCTGCTCTTTGTGCTCGGGATCGTCGCGGTTGCGACGCACGTCTCGCCCGCCCGGTCACCGCTGGCGTTCGCGGCATGCATCGTGGCGCTGGTGGCTGTGCTCACGGTCGTGTGCTGGCTGAAAGGCGACAAGCCGAAGTGGCGCTGGGGCAAGGACGAATGAGCGACGATCCGCCAATGCGTCAGGCGCGAATCCCGTGCCACTGCACCAGCTTCTGCTCGAACGTCAGCATCGCGTTCGCCGGGCTCGACGAAGGCAGCACGAGCGTGTCGTACCCCGCCGCGCCGATCACCTCCGCAAACCGCCCCGCCGTCTTGCCGTTGAAGCAGACCTTCTTCAGCAGCGGCGCATGGGCTTTCAACGCATCGAAATCATTCGGCTTCGCGTGGCGGATCGCCGAATCGAGACTGCCCTCGCGATGGCACGCGGCCAGTACGTCCCAGATTCCGATCCCGTGCGACAGCACGCGCTCGAGCCGCGCGTCGTACGCGAGCTCGTGCAGCCCGTGCTCGCCGAGCACCGTGCCGAGCAGCCGCCAGAACTGGTTGCGCGGATGCGCGTAGTACTGCGCGGCATCCAGCGACGCCTCGCCAGGAAAGCTGCCGAGGATCATCGTGTGCGTATTCGCCGTGACGACCGGCGGGAAACCCCGCAACATTACGCGCCTCCGCCCGGCCCGCCCGAGCGCGGCCCGTCGCCGTGCGCATCGAGATGGCGCCACAGCGCGGGCAGCATGCACTCGGTGACCATCAACGGCTTGCCGTGACGCTGGAACACCGAGCGTCGCGCGACGAACGAATGCGGCGCTCGCGCACCGCCAAGCGCATGGGTCGCCAGCGCATACAGCGGATGGCCGGCGATCACGCGCCGGCTGACGAGCGCCGAACGCTCGACCTGCGGATCGCTGTACAGCAGCTCCGCGAGCGGCCGCGTGCGCAGCCGCCGCATGGCCTGCCACACACCCTTGCTGGCGGAAAGCGGCGCGATGCTGTGCGCGGCGACGAACGGCAAGCCGTCGACCGAGAGGATCACCTCGCGCACCCACATCGGCGCGCGCGGCGCACTGGCGACCGCGTCCGGCTCGTCGAACCATGGACAGTCGACGGCCTCGCGCGTCACGCGCACGTTCACGCGGCCGAGCCGCGCGAGGTGCGCGGTCAGCGATCCGCCGCGCGTCAGCCAGTCGCGCTGGTCGAGCGTGCAGCCAGGCCGCGGCGTCTCGCGCCAGCCGGCCTGACCGCCGTCGAATCGCAGGCGCGTCTTCACGCGGCGCGCGACAGCAGCAGCGCGTTGGTCCGCTTCACGAAGCTCGCCGGATCGTCGAGCATGCCGCCTTCGGCCAGCAGCGCCTGATCGAACAGCAGATGGCACCAGTCGCCGAAATCGGCGCTGTCGGCGTTCAACTGCTTCACGAGCGCGTGCTCCGGATTGATCTCGAGGATCGGCTGCATCGCCGGCGCGTTCTGGCCGGCCGCCTTCAGCATCCGCTGCAGGTAACCGCTCATGTCGTTGTCGTCCGCGACGAGGCACGACGGCGAATCGGTCAGGCGGAACGTGACGCGCACTTCCTTCACCTTGTCGCCGAGCGCTTCCTTCATCTTCTCGACGACGGGCTTGATCGCCTCGCCGGCCTGTTCCTGCGCCTTCTTCTCTTCGTCGTTCAGCTCGCCGAGATCGAGGTCGCCGCGCGCGACGCTCGCGAGCGGCTTGCCGTCGAATTCATGCAGGAACGACAGCATCCATTCGTCGACGCGGTCGGTCAGCAGCAGCACCTCGACGCCCTTCTTGCGGAACACTTCGAGATGCGGGCTGTTCTTCGCCGCTTGCCACGTATCGGCCGTCACGTAGTAGATCTTGCTCTGCTCCGGCTTCATGCGCGACACGTAATCGGCAAGCGACACGTCCTGCGCGTCGGTATCGCCGTGCGTGGACGCGAAGCGCAGCAGCTTCGCGATGCGCTCGCGGTTCGCGTGATCTTCGCCGAGGCCTTCCTTCAGCACCTGGCCGAATGCGCCCCAGAACGTCTTGTACTTTTCCTTGCCGGCATCCTCTTCCGCATTCGCGAGCTCTTCGAGCATCGACAGCGCGCGCTTCGTCACGCCTTCGCGGATCGCCTTCACGTCGCGGCTTTCCTGCAGGATCTCGCGCGACACGTTCAACGGCAGGTCGGCCGAATCGACGACGCCCTTCACGAAGCGCAGGTATTGCGGCAGCAGCTGCTCGGCGTCGTCCATGATGAACACGCGCTTCACGTACAGCTTCAGGCCGCCGCGATAGTCGCGGTTCCACAGGTCGAACGGCGCGTGCGACGGCACGAACAGCAGCTGCGTGTACTCGCTGCGGCCCTCGACGCGGTTATGCGTCCACGTGAGCGGATCCTGGTGGTCGTGCGCGATGTGCTGGTAGAACTGCGTGTACTGCTCGTCGGTGACGTCGCCCTTCGAACGCGTCCACAGTGCGCTAGCCTGGTTGACGGTCTCGTCCTCGTCCTTCAGGACCATCTCGCCCTTTTCCTGATCCCATTCTTCCTTCTGCATCAGGATCGGCAGCGCGATGTGGTCGGAATACTTCTGGATGATCGACTTCAGGCGATGCGACGACAGCAGTTCATCCTCGCCTTCGCGCAGGTGCAGCGTGATCGTCGTGCCGCGCTGCGCGCGCTCGATCGCGTCGATCGTGAAATCGCCCTCGCCCGCGCTTTCCCAGCGCACGGCTTCGCTCGCCGGCAGGCCCGCGCGGCGCGTCTCGACGGTGATCTTGTCGGCGACGATGAAGCCCGAGTAGAAGCCGACGCCGAACTGGCCGATCAGCGCCGCATCCTTCTGCTGGTCGCCGGACAGCTTCGTGAAGAATTCCTTGGTGCCCGAGCGCGCGATCGTGCCGAGGTTCGCGATCGCTTCGTCGCGGCTCATGCCGATGCCGTTGTCGTCGATGGTGATCGTGCGCGCGGCCTTGTCGTAGCCGATGCGGATGCGCAGGTTCGGATCGTTCTCGTACAGCGCGTTGTCCGCGAGCCCCTCGAAACGCAGCTTGTCGGCCGCGTCGGACGCGTTCGACACCAGTTCGCGCAGGAAGATTTCCTTGTTGCTGTAGAGCGAATGGATCATCAGGTGGAGGAGTTGCTTGACCTCTGCCTGAAAGCTCATCGTTTCATGTGCCATGGATGCTGTTTCCTCTTACTTGAACTTGGATGGTGTGGCGCAGGCGGCCGGCGCGCGATGCCGCGAGGCCCGCGAACGGGCGACCGCCCGGCGCCGGCGGTTCGCGCGCCTATCTGGGGGTGGCGCGTGCGATTTCAAGGGCCGGCGTGCGGCGCCGCGTCACGACGCGCGCCGCACGGCCGAGTCGATATAGCGCGCGAGAAACCCCGGCAACGCCGGATCGCCGCAGTTCGCGACGTTGAAGCGCGTCCACGTCGACGACGACTGCTGCGGCGAAAACAGGCTGCCGGGTGTCAGCAGGAACCCCGCTTCGTGCGCGGCGGCCGCGAGTGCGTCCGAATCGACACCCGTGTCGGCCCACAGGAACATCCCGGCCGCCGGCATCGTGAACAGCCCCAGCCCGGTGCGCTCCAGCATCCGCGCAGTCTTGTCGCGCACGCCGTCGAGCCGCGCGCGCAGCCGCTCGACATGGCGCCGGTAATGCCCTTCGGTCAGGATCTTGTACAGCACGCGCTCGTTGAGCTCGGGCGTCGTCATCCCGACCAGCATCTTCTGGTCGGTGATCGCCTTCGCGATCTCCGGCGCGCACGCGACGTAGCCGACCCGCAGGTTCGCCGCGAGCGTCTTCGAATAGCTGCCGAGGTAGATCACACGCTTGAGCTGGTCGAGGCTCGCGAGGCGCGTGGCCGGATAGCTCGGCGGGCACAGGTCGCCGTACACGTCGTCCTCGACGACGAGGAAGTCGTACGCCTCCGCGAGCTTCAGGATCCGGAACGCCTGCGCGGCCGACAGCGACGTGCCGGTCGGGTTCTGCAGCACCGAGTTGATCACGAGCATCTTCGGCCGCCACATCTGCACGAGCGTCTCGAGCGCGTCGAGATCGGGGCCGTCCGGCGTGTACGGCATCCCGACGAGTTGCGCGCCCTGCGCCGCGAAACGGCCGAACATCTGGAACCACGCAGGATCGCCAACGATCACCGCATCGCCGGGCTTCACATAGATCCGCGAGATCAGGTCGATCGCCTGCGTGATCCCCGACACCAGCACGATCTGTTCGGGCTTCGCGCCGATCTCCACTTCGGCGAGGCGCGTCTGCAGTTGCTGGCGCAGCGGCAGGAAGCCCTGCGCGGTGCCGAAACCGAGCATCTGCGCGCCGGACTGGCGCCCCAGCGCGCGCAGCGCGCCGGTGATCAGCTCGCCGTCGAGCCAGCGGCCCGGCAAATAGCCGAGACCCGGCCCTTTTTCCGGGCTGACGGTGTGCAGCATGTTGCGCAGCAGCCAGACGACGTCGATCGTGTTGTGCACCGGCGCGGCCTCGGCCACGCGTGCGACGCTGTCAGCCAGTTGCGGGCCGGCGGCCGTGCGCTCGCGCACGTAGAAACCCGAGCCGCGCCGCGAGTCGAGGTAGCCCTGCGCGACGAGGCGCTCGTACGCCTCGACGACGGTGAAGCGCGACACGCTTTTGTCGAGCGCGAGCTTGCGGATCGACGGCATCCGCATGCCGGGCCGGAACACGCGTTCGTCGATGCGCCGCCGCGCCCACTGGACAAGCTGGTCGACGAGCGTGAGCGTGGCCGTGTCGTGCGGCACGGGAATCTGGGCGAGTGGGACGGTGGACATGGGCGGCAGCTCCAACTGTACCGAAGGCTATCGCACCGATTGTACCGTTACTGTGCCGGTAGCGACGATTACAGTTGACCGGAATGGCGACGGTGCGGCCACCGTTTCGGCCCCGCCGCACCTGGCACCGCGCCCACCGGCCTGCATTGCGGCCGGTACGCCGGCCGGTCCGGCCACCGCCCCGCCTGCCTACCATGACACTTTCGCTTCCCGACCGACGTTCATGCCAGCCCGCTCCCTGACACTCGACCATCTCGTGATCGCCGCGCGCACGCTCGACGAAGGCGTACGCCATGTCGCCGACGCGCTCGGCATCGAACCGGCCGGCGGCGGCCGCCACCAGTTGATGCGGACCCACAATGCGCTGTTCGGCGCGTGGGGCGGGCTCTACCTCGAAGTGATCGCGATCGATCCCGATGCGCCGGCGCCGAACGACGGCGCGGCGCCGCCGCGCGCGCGGCTGTTCGGGCTCGACGACCCGGCCATGCACGCGCGGCTCGCGCAGGGCCCGTTTCTCGCGCACTGGGTCGCGCGCGTCGACCGTCCGCGCCAGCTCGGGCTGTGGCAGCGCCAGTATCCGGCGCGCATCCCGCCGGTCGTCGCGATGCGGCGCGGCGACCTGAGCTGGGGCCTCACGGTGCCCGACGACGGCACGTTCCCCGCGTGGCAAGGCGCAGGCGACGGCCTCCTGCCGTCGCTGATCCAGTGGGACAGCGCGCGCCACCCGGCCGAATCGCTGCCGGGAGACGGCGTCGCGCTGACGGCGCTCAAGGGCACCCACCCGCATGCGGACGCGATCCGCGAGCAGCTCGACTGGCTCTGCGCCGCCCACCTGCTCGACCTCGAAGCCGCCGACGGCCCGCCCGCGCTGGTCGCCGAATTCGACACGCCGCAAGGCGCGCGCACGCTGCGCTGAGCGCCCCGCCGCCCCTTCGACTACACCGACACTGCAACACGGAGACACCCACGACATGAATTCGCGCGAAACCCGGGGCATGCTGCTCGGCCTCATCGGCGTGATGATCTTCAGCCTGACGCTGCCGATGACGCGCATCGTCGTCTCCGAACTCCATCCGCTGCTCAACGGGCTCGGCCGCGCGCTCGCCGCCGCGGTGCCGGCCGGCCTGCTTCTGTGGTGGCGCCGCGAGCCGCTGCCGACCCGCGCGCAGCTGAAAAGCCTCGCGATCACGTCGGCGGGCGTGATCATCGCGTACCCGGTGTTCTCCGCCTGGGCGATGAAAACGGTTCCGGCCTCGCACGGCGCGGTGGTCAACGGCCTGCAGCCGCTGTTCGTCGCGCTGTACGCGGCCTGGCTGTCGCACGAGCGGCCGTCGAAGGCGTTCTGGGTCAGCGCGGTGGCCGGCAGCGCGCTCGTGATCGCGTTCGCGCTGCGCGACGGCGGCGGCACCGTGCAGGCCGGCGACGCGCTGATGCTCGTCGCGGTCGGCATCGGCGCGCTCGGCTATGCGGAAGGCGCGCGCCTCGCGCGCCAGATCGGCGGCTGGCAGGTGATCTGCTGGGCGCTCGTCGTGTCCGCGCCGTTCCTCGTGCTGCCGGTCGGCTGGCTCGCGTGGATGCAGCATGCCGCGCATCCGGGCCCGCTCGCGCTGCGCACGTGGCTCGCATTCGGCTACGTGACCCTCTTTTCGCAATTCATCGGCTTTTTCGCGTGGTATGCGGGGCTCGCGATGGGCGGCATCGCGCGCGTCGGCCAGGTGCAACTACTGCAGATTTTCTTCACGATCGCCTTTTCCGCGCTGCTGTTCGGCGAAACGGTGACGCCGTCGACGTGGCTGTTCGCCGCCGCGGTGATCGCCACCGTGGTGCTCGGGCGCCGCTCGGCGGTCGCCGCCGCGCCGCAACCGGCTCGCGCCGGCTGAACAGCTGCGCCATAATGGACGTTTTGCCTGATCGGTTTGCCCACCCGGCCGCGAAGGCTCGATCGCGCTCGTGCCTGCCCACCCGGCGGCGTCGAAGCGATTTGCCCGAACGACCTTTCTTGACTGACCACGATATCCGAACGAGGAGACTATGAATCCGAGCGACCTGCATCCGCCGCACTGGCAGCTTTCCGAACGCGCACGCAAGCTGACGAGCTCTGCCATCCGCGAAATCCTGAAGGTCACGGAACGCCCCGAGGTCATCTCGTTCGCCGGCGGCCTGCCCGCCCCTGCCACGTTCCCGGCCGAGCGCATGCGCGCGGCCGCCGATCGCGTGCTGCGCGACGCGCCGGCCGCCGCGCTCCAGTACAGCGCGACTGAAGGCTACCTGCCGCTGCGCGAATGGATCGCCGAGCGCTACAGCGTGCGGGTGTCGCAGGTGCTGATCACGACCGGCTCGCAGCAGGCGCTCGACCTGCTCGGCAAGGCGCTCGTCGATCCGGGCAGCCCGATCCTCGTCGAAACCCCGACCTACCTCGGCGCGCTGCAGTCGTTCTCGCTGTACGAGCCGCGCTACGTGCAGGTGCCGACCGACGAACAGGGCCTGCTGCCGGACGGCCTCACGCCCGAACTCACGCAAGGCGCGCGCCTGCTGTACGCGCAGCCGAACTTCCAGAACCCGACCGGCCGCCGCCTGCCCGTCGAGCGCCGCCGCGCGCTTGCCGCGTTCGCGCAGTCGAGCCCGTTCCCGGTGCTGGAAGACGATCCGTACGGCGCGCTGAACTACCGCGGCGAGCCGCTGCCGACGATGCTGTCGATGGCGCCCGACCACATCGTGCACCTCGGTACGTTCTCGAAGGTGCTCGCGCCGGGCCTGCGGATCGGCTACATCATTGCGCCCGAGGAACTCCACTTCAAGCTCGTGCAGGCCAAGCAGGCCACCGACCTGCACACGCCGACGCTCACGCAGCGCATCGCGCACGAAGTGATCAAGGACGGTTTCCTCGACGAGCACATCCCGACGATCCGCGAGCTGTACAGCGCGCAGTGCGACGCGATGCTCGGCGCGCTCGAGCGCCACATGCCGGAAGGCGTCACGTGGAACCGCCCGGAAGGCGGGATGTTCATCTGGGTGAACCTGCCCGGGCAGATCGACAGCATGAAGCTGCTCGCCACGGCCGTCGACAACCACGTTGCGTTCGTGCCGGGCGCGCCGTTCTTCGCAGACAACGCGCAGCAGAACACGCTGCGCCTGTCGTTCGTGACGGTGCCGCCCGAGAAGATCGAGGAAGGCGTCGCGCGCCTCGGCAAGCTGCTGCGAGAGCGCCTCTGATCCCCTTTTTCCTGTCACGACCCTTTACGAGGAATCGAACACATGGCTAACGTCTACGACAAGCTGAAGTCGCTCGGCATCGAGCTCCCGACCGCCGGCGCACCGGCCGCCGCCTACGTGATGAGCGCACAAAGCGGCAACACGGTCTACCTGTCGGGCCACATCGCGAAGAAGGACGGCAAGGTCTGGGCCGGCAAGCTCGGCGCGGATCTGCAGACGGAAGACGGCAAGGCCGCCGCCCGCTCGATCGCGATCGACCTGCTCGCGACGCTGCACGCCCACACCGGCGACCTGAACAAGGTCACGCGCATCGTCAAGCTGATGAGCCTCGTCAACTCGACGCTCGACTTCACCGAACAGCACGTCGTGACGAACGGCGCGTCGGAACTGATCGCGGAAGTGTTCGGCGACGCAGGCAAGCACGCGCGCTCGGCATTCGGCGTGGCGCAGATCCCGCTCGGCGCGTGCGTCGAAATCGAGCTGATCGCCGAAGTCGCGTAACGGGCGCGCCGCGATGCCCACTCAGCTCGTGCGCTTCAAGCAGGTCGACGTGTTCACGTCGGTGCCGTTCAAGGGCAACGCGCTCGCCGTGGTGTTCGACGCCGATTCGCTCGGCGACGCCGACATGCTCGCGATCGCCCGCTGGACGAACCTGTCGGAAACGACGTTCGTCTGCACGCCGACCGATCCGGAAGCCGACTACCGCGTCCGGATCTTCACGACGGAGGGCGAGCTGCCGTTCGCCGGCCACCCGACGCTGGGCACCGCGCACGCGTTCCTGGAAAGCGGCGCACAGCCGCGCACGCCGGGCCGGCTGATCCAGCAGTGCGGGGTCGGCCGGGTCGCGCTGCGCGAGCAGGCCGACAGTTGGGCGTTCGCCGCGCCGCCGGCCCGCGTCACGCCGCTCGACCGGTCGGACTACGCGGCGCTGGCTGCCGCGTTGCGCAGCGACGCGCTCGATCTGGATGCCGAGCCTTGCGCGGTCGACAACGGCGCACCGTGGCTGGTCGTGCGGCTGAAGTCGGCAGACGCCTGCATCGGCCTGACGCCCGATCCGGCCGCGCTGGCGGCGCTCACGCACCGCTACGGCACGGACGGCGTCGCGCTCTACGCGCCGCACGCCGAAGGCGGCCCCGCGACGTTCGAAATCCGCTGCCTGATGACGGGCGGCAACTTCGGCTTCGGCGAGGATCCCGTCACCGGCAGCGCAAACGCCGCGCTCGCCGGGCTGCTGACGCGGCAGGAACGCCGCCCCGGCCAGTCGTATACGGCCCGCCAGGGTACGGCGATCGGCCGCGACGGCCGCATTTTCGTCAGCTACGACGAAGACGGCACCACGTGGGTCGGCGGCCATGTCGTCACGGTCGTCGACGGCACCTTCCTGTCACCCGTCTGACATTTCGCGATGTGCGACGGCGCCGGCGCCGTCCGGCGCCGCCTACGATTCGCCCGGCTATCGCAAAAACGTTCCAGCCAGTAATATCGGGCCTAATCCGTTGTTTCGGAGGTCTGTCCATGGTTGCGTGTCCCGCGAACGAACAGACGTCGGGACAACCCGAACCATAGCCAGCCATCCGGACGGATGGCGCACGCGAGCAGGACGCCACCCTCTTCGATGAGCTCCGCCCGGTCCAACCACACGCCGCCGACCCGGCCGCTACGCGCGCCGCGCAGATCGCGCCGGCGTGCGCTATTTGCGATCCCGCTGCTGGGGATGCTGGCGCTTGCGCTGCTGTGGGCCGTGATCATCGCGCGTCTGTCGGTGGAAAAGGACAGCGCGTACAAGGAAGCAGCGGCTTCCGCGGCGATCCTGTCCTCCGCGCTTGAGCAGCATACGGTCAAGGCGATCCACCAGGTCGACCAGATCACCCGCTTCGTCAAGTTCGAATTCGAGAAGTCGCCCGCGCACTTCAACCTCGCCAGCGCCGTCGAGAAAGGCGTCGTGCCGAGCGACACGCTGATCCAGGTGTCGCTCGTCAACGCGAAGGGCATCCTGTTCGCCAACACGGCCGAACTTCACCCGCAGCCGATCAACCTGTCCGACCGCGAGCACTTCAAGGTCCACCTCGCGCACAACGACGACCGCCTGTTCATCAGCAAGCCCGTGCTCGGCCGCGTGTCGAGCCACTGGACGCTGCAGATGACGCGGCGCCTGAACAACCCGGACGGCAGCTTCGCGGGCATCGTCGTCGTGTCGGAAGACCCGAGCTACTTCACGAACGACTTCTACAACAACGCGGCGATCGGCAAGGAAGGCGTGATCGCGGTCGTGTCCGATACGGGCGCCGTGCTCGCGCGGCGCACGGGCTCGCTCAGCAACGCGCCCGGCGCGTTTTCGGCGTCGGGCGTCTACCCGATCGCCGAGCGCGTGACGGGCACGATCATCGACCCGATCGACGGCGTGACGCGCATCGTGTCGTACCGCCACCTCGACGGCTACCCGCTCGCGGTGATGGTCGGGCTGTCGCAAACCGAGGAATTCGCGGACTACTACCACACGCGCAACGTCTACCTGCTGATGACGAGCTTCATCACGCTCGCGATGCTCGCGTTCTTCGGCGTCGCAACGGGCCTGATCGGCAAGCTGCTCGGCCGTGAGCGCGAAATGACGCAGCTCGCCGAATACGACCTGCTCACCGGCCTCGCGAACCGCTACGCGACGCTGCGCGGGTTGCGCAACGACGTGTCGATGCCGACGAGCCTGTCGCGGCTCGGGCTGCTGTTCATCGATCTCGACAACTTCAAGACCGTCAACGACACGCTCGGCCACAACGCCGGCGACATCGTGCTGCAGATGACCGCGTCGCGCCTGTCCGATGCGGTCGGCGACGAAGGCTCGCTCGCGCGCATCGGCGGCGACGAATTTGTCGTGGTGATGAAGGGCGACGACGTCGAGCGGCGCGCGGTGCGGCTCGCGGAAGCGATCATCCGGATGTTCGGCGACCCGTTCGACGTGCGCGGCAGCTCGTTCGTGCTGCATGCGAGCATCGGCATCGCGCTGCACTCCGTCGCGAACGAAAGCGAGATCGACCTGCTGAAGAAGGCCGACCTGGCGATGTACAGCGCGAAGGACGCCGGCAAGAACTGTTACCAGTTCTATGCGCCGCACCTGTCGCACCGCGCCGACCACCTGATGCGCTGGGAACAGCAACTGCGCGTCGCGCTCGCCGAGGGGCAGCTGTTCCTCGCGTACCAGCCGAAGATCGACCTCACGCACCGCCACATCACCGGCTTCGAGGCGCTCGCGCGCTGGGATCACCCCGAGCACGGGATCATCTCCGCGAACGAATTCATTTCGATTGCCGAATCGACCGGCCTGATCGTGCCGATCGGCGACTTCGTGATCCGCACCGCATGCGAGCAGATCGCGCGCTGGCGCGACGAGGGCCACGACACGCTGACGCTCGCGGTCAACATCTCGCCCGTGCAGTTCTGGCGCGGCGACCTGATCGAGACGATCTCGCGCACGCTGCAGGAAACCGGCATCGACGCGAACCGGCTCGAAATCGAGATCACCGAAACCGCGATGATGGAATATCCGGAGCTCGTGTCCGAGAAGATCGTCGCACTGAAGAAGCTCGGTATCCGGATCGCACTCGACGATTTCGGCACCGGCTATTCGTCGCTGTCGTACCTGCACCGCTTCTCCGTCGACACGCTGAAGGTCGACCGCTCGTTCGTGCAGGCCATCCCGAACGATCGCAGCGTGTGCGTGATGGTGTCGTCGATCGTGCATCTCGCGCGCTCGCTTGGCCTGACCGTCGTCGTCGAAGGCACGGAAACCGAGGAGCAGATCACGTGGCTGGCCGCGCTCGGCGAGATCGAGGCGCAAGGCTTCCTGTTCTCGCGACCGGTGCCGGCCGACGCGATTCCTGCGCTGATCGCACGCTTCGGCGTGCGCGGCGACTCGCCCAACGTGATCGCGCACCGCGCGACCGGCAGCACGGGCGCGTAAGCGCCCCGCGGCCGTGGCGCGCCGTCATTGTTTCGTTTTCCGATCCGATTGTCTGGTTCATGAACTAGCGTTTTCGCGCATGGCAGTGTCACGGTGCACGGCGGACAATCGGGAGGGCCAACGTGTCGGCGGGCCGCCGGCATGGCCACACGCGAGAGATCGGGCTCCGCGCCCACACCACCAACATGACCACCGTCGAAATCGAAGCGACCGCTGATGTCGAACAGGCGCAGGCGTCCCTGTGGGACCTGTTCAAGGTCGTCGCCAGCATTTCGGCGGTCTCGTGGGGCGGGCTGTCGATGATGGCGCAGCTCGAACGCCACTACGTGGAACGGCTGCGGCGCATCGAGCCCAACGTATTCGGCGATCTCGTCGCGCTTGCCTGGCTGGTGCCGGGTCCCGTCGGCTGCAACGTGGCGGTGCAGGTCGGCCAGATCCTGCACGGCCGCGCCGGCGCGTGGGTCGCCGGCATCGCCAGCGTGCTGCCGTTCTCCATCCTGATGACGCTGTTCGCGATCTTCTATCGCACGCCGCTCGTGCGCTCGCTGGCCGCGCCGATGCTGATCAATCACTTCGGGATGGTGCTCGCCGCGCTGATCGGCGTCACGTGGGCCAAGCAGCTGCGCTCGCTCGCGCGCACACGGCGCGAACAACTGATCGCCGCGCTGTCGACGATTCTGCTCGCTTTCGCGCATAATGCGGCCGCCTTCGTCGGGATTCTCTTCGCAGCATTCGCGGCGGGCTGGCTGACCGGGCCGCCGCAACGCGACGCCGTCGATTTCACGCTGTCGACCCGCGACCGCAACCTGCTCGTGCTGCTCGGCGTGCTCGTCACGCTGTTCGCGGTGCCGCTGCCCGGCGATTACCAGGCGACGCTGCTGTGGCCTCGCCTCGCCGGCGCCGGCATGACGCTGTTCGGCGGCGGCTTTTCCGCGCTGCCCGTGCTCAAGACGCTGTTCGTCACGCCCGCAACGGGCATCTCCGATCACGACTTCACGCTTGCGTTCGCCCTGTCCCCTGTCTCGCCGGGACCGCTGCTGAACGTCGTGCCGTTTCTCGGCTACCTGACCGACGGCTGGGTCGGCGCGCTGCTCGCGACGGCCGCGCTGTTCATTCCGTCGGGGTGCCTCGTCGTGTTTGCGCAGAACCACCTGTTCCGGCTCAAGCGCCATTCGCGCTTCGAGCACGGGATGCGCCTGCTGCGTGCCGCGACGACGGGTTTTCTGGTCGTCGCCGTCGTGAGGATCCTGTACCGCGAACCGGCCGACCCCGTTTACTGGCTGACGGGCGCCTTCGCGACGCTGTGCTTTGCGCGCTTCAAGATGCCCGTCTATGCCGTGTACGGCACGGTCGCGGTTGCATGCGGCGTGTGGCTGGTGGCCGGCGCGCGCTGACGGGCGACCGCCGCCGCCCCGCCGGTTGTGCTACCGGTATTCGCCCCTGTCGCCCCTCTCGCCCGTCCTGTTCGTCCTCAACCTGCCTGCACCGCGACCCGGCGCGCCATCCAGCGGGCGCGCAGCGCGTCGTACGCGAGGTTGAAGCAGAACGTGTAAGGCAGGAAGAACAGCACGATGCCGAGGTCGAGCAGCAGCGCCTCGACGAGGCTCACGTTCAGCCACCACGCGGCTACCGGCACCACCATCGCGACGAGGCCGAGCTCGAACATGACCGCATGCGCGATCCGCATGCCGAGCGTGCGCGTCAATCCCGCCCGCCGCTCGAAGCGGTCGAACAGCGTGTTGAACGCCATGTTCCACGCCATCGCGATCAGCGACACCATCACCGTCAGCACGCCGACGTGCGCCACCGGCATGTCGAGCAGCCACGCGCCGATCGGCGCGCACAGCGCGATCGCAACCAGTTCGAACGTCAGTGCATGCAGCAGCCGTTCCGTCACCGTTTTGTTGACCTGTTTCATGATGCCCTCCGATTCGTGTACTTCACTGATGGCAGCCATTTTGATCGGCGAAACCGTATGAATCCAGTTTGATATCATCGGTTTTACCGATATATCGCCATCCGGAGCGCCGCATGCGCCACACACCCGAAGCCCTGCTCGCATTCGCCGAAGCCGCCTCGCTCGGCTCGTTCACGGCCGCTGCGCGCAAGCTCGGCAAGCGCCAGTCGACCGTGTCGGAGGCGATCGCGAACCTCGAGATCGATCTCGGCGTGCAGTTGTTCGACCGCTCGACGCGCGCGCCGACGCTGACCGACGCCGGGCGCGCACTGTTGCCGCAAGTGCAGCGCGCGCTCGAAGCCGGCGCGGCGATCGACCGCATGGCCGCGCGGCTGGCGCGTGGCGAAGAAGCGCGGCTGACGCTGGTCGTGTCCGATACGTACCAGTCGAAGCGCTACGAGGAAACGTTGATGGCGCTCGAACAGCGCTTTCCGGCGCTCGAGCTCGAATGCCAGATCGCCGAGCACGAGGACGTGCTCGACCTGATCCAGCAGGGGCGCGCGCAGCTCGGGCTGATGGCCGCGCGGGCGAGCTACCCGGCCGATATCGGCGCGGCGACGATCGCGGAGGAGTCGGAGATCGGGCTGTTCGTCGGCCGCACGCACGCGCTCGCCGACTACGGCGACGCCGACGTGCCGCACGCCGCGCTGCGCGACGTGCGCGAACTGCGCCTCAATACCTATGTGAAAACGGAAGGCCGCGGCGCCGACGACCGGATCGTCGTCGGCACGCAGCACTGGCTGGCACCGAGCTACCTGATGCTGCTGGAGATGGCCGTGCTGGGCTTCGGCTGGGCCGAACTGCCGCGCTGGATGGTCGACCACTTTGCGCGCGATCGCCTGTGCGAGCTGCGCGCACGCGGCTGGCCGCGCCGCGTACGGGTCGATGCGGTCTGGTCGCGCAACCGGCCGCTCGGCCCGGTCGGCTCATGGCTGCTCGATGCGATGCTGGCCGCGTAACGGCGCTTGCCGGTGCGCCGGCGGCTGGACGCGGGCCGGCGGGCCCCGGTCGATCAGAACCCGCGCGACAACACCGCCGCGCCGATCGTGACGACACCGAGCACGAGGTTCACGAGGACGAGCAAGCGCACCGTATTCACCGCGCGTGCGCCGTCCGGCCACTTCTGCGCCTGCACGGCACGGCGGATGCGCGGGAACAGCGCGAACCGGATATGCCCGAAGATCAGCATCATCACGACGCCGAGCCCGGCCATCGCGTGCAGCGACCAGGTCGCATGCGCGCCGCCGAATTCCACGAGCAGGAAGCCGCCGGACAGCAGGATCACGATCACGGAACCCGAAACCCAGTTGAAGAAGCGGCCGAACACGCCTTCGATCAGCGGCAACCGAAGCTGCGGCGACAGGTCGGACAGCGCCGGACGCAGGCAGAAGTTGGCGAAGACCATCCCGCCCACCCACACGGCGACGGCCAGCAGATGAAGAAACAGCGCGACGGAGACAGCATGGGACATGACGGCGATCCTGTGAGGAGTTGGGTGCGGCGAACGGCCGCGTCGTACGCGGCTCAAGCGACGTTCGACCGGATTGTCGCCGCACGGTTCAGACCCCAGGCGCGATTTCACACTATTTTGCAAGTTCCGCGCGACATCGCCACGCTTGCTTACCCGAATCCCCCCGCCAAAAGAAAGGTTCAACGCGGAATTCCGGGGAACGCGGCGCGGATCTTGAGGAAGAAATACTCCTCGTCGCGATACCCATAAGCCCTGCGCTTGATAACCTTGATGGTGTTGTTGATGCCTTCGACAACGCTGGTATTGAGCGGATGGCGGCAGCGGGTCACGATCCCGTGCCAGTAGCCCTGCAAGCGCTCGGCGAACTTTTGCAGGGCGGCGATCCCGCTTTGCTGAGCCTGTTCGAACCATTGCCCCCAAGCCTTGCCCGCCCAGGCTGGCTTTCGGTAGAACCAGAGCCGTTTGAGCTCGTCGCGTAGCACGTAGACGCATAACAGCGACTGATTGGCGGCCAGCAACTCCTTCAACTGCACGGCCTGTTCTGGCTTCAGATTGTGCCGGTTGCGCAGTAACAGCCAGCGGCTGGACTTCAGAACCTTCCGGGCCGGCTTGTCATGCCGGAGTTGATTGGCCTGATCCACACGTACCCGGTCGATCACTTCGCGGCCGTACTTGGCCACGACGTGGTACAGGTCAAAGACGATTTCCGCTTGCGGGCAATGCTCCTTGATCTCCAGCTCATAGGCCGTGGTCATGTCGATGGCGACCGCTTCGATGCGCTCGGCGACACCTTCAGGCAACTGTTCGAAGAAGGTTCGAGCCGTTTCGCGCGAGCGTCCAGGGCCCACCCAGAGCACTTGTCGGCCGATCGGATCGACTACCACCGTGGCGTAGCGATGGCCCTTATGCAGCGCAAACTCGTCCATCGCCAGATAGCGGATCGTCGACCAGTCCGGCTCGGCCACGCGCGCCCGCAGGCGCATCTTGTCGATCGATTTGACCGTGTGCCAGCCCAGGTCGTAGAAGGCCGCCACAGCCTGCACGCTGGCGGCCTGCAGCAGCTTCTCGCACGCCTTGGCGAAGCGCTCCGTCACTCGCTGGTAGCGGCCCAGCCACGCCAGCTTCTCCAGTCGAGGACCACCGCAGTGTTCGCACCAGACCCGGCGACGAGGCACATGCAACACCACCCGGTATTCGAACAGCGGCAGATCACGCACTCGGCGAACCGTCGTCTCGTGGATCTGCTGGCAGCGTGCACCGCATTGCTCGCAGTACATGACCTTGCTGACCGGCTTCAGATACAGCGATAGCGTGCGGCCTTCGCCTTCCGGCCATTCCACACGCTCTAACCGATAACCCGTCCAGCAACCCAGTGCCTGAAGCGCCTTGCGATCGAGCAATTCTTCCTCCTGACCTCCTTAAAGTCAGGCGTCAGGTTACGCAATCGCTCTCAAACCCTCCACGATTTTCCGCGATGAACCAAAAGAAAAGACCGCACGCCCGCCGAAGCGGAGGTGCGGCCTTCGATCGCGGCCGAGCCGGACGATCGAACGTGCGCAGCGTCAGCCGAGTAGCGGACGCAGTTCGCTGACGACCTTGAGCTTCGTGTCCGGCGCGCGGCCCTTGCGTGCGCGCTTGCCGACGTGCGGCGCCAGCCCCGCATACGACAGCGTCTCGTCCATCGCCTTGCCGCCGCGGCCGGTGCCGATCAGCACGACGCCCGCCGGATCGATCGCGAGCGCCTGAACGAGCGTTTCCTTGTCGTCGAGCGCCATCAGGATCACGCCGCGCCCGCCGCCGGACAGCGTCTTCATCTCGTCCATCCCGAACACGAGCAGCCGGCCGCCGCTCGACAGGCACGCAACCTGCGTTGCATGCGGCAGCACCGGCATCGGCGCGAGCGGCACCGCGCCTGCGTCGATCGTCATGAATGCCTTACCGGCCTTCACGCGGCTCACCATGTCGCCGACCTTCGCGAGGAAGCCGAAGCCGTTGCTCGACGCGAGCAGCAGTTGCTGGTCGGCCGGCGCCGCGAAGTAATGCATCAGGTGCGAGCCCGATTCGAGCTCGATCAGCGACGTGACGGGCACGCCGTCGCCGCGCCCGCCCGGCAGCACCGACACGTCCACCGAGTACACGCGCCCGCTGCTGCCCCATGCGATCAGGCGGTCGGGCGTGCGGCACTGGAACGCCGCGTACAGGTGGTCGCCCGCCTTGAACGTGAAGCCGGCCGGGTCGAGCCCGTGGCCCTTCAATGCGCGCACCCAGCCCTTCTGCGACACGACGACCGTCACCGGTTCGTCGACCACCTTCGCCTCGAACGTCGCGCGCTTTTCCTGCTGGATCAGCGTACGGCGATCGTCGCCGTACTGCTTTGCGTCGGCCTCGATCTCCTTGATCATCAGCCGCTTCATCGCGCTTTCGTTCGCGAGCAGTTCCTCGAGCTTCGCCTTTTCGTCGCGCAGCGCTTCGAGTTCCTTCTCGATCTTGATCTTCTCGAGACGCGCGAGCTGGCGCAGGCGGATTTCGAGAATGTCTTCCGCCTGCCGTTCGCTGAGGCCGAACGCGCTCATCAGCGCGGCCTTCGGCTCGTCCGACTCGCGGATGATGCGGATCACCTCGTCGATGTTCAGGAAGACGATCATCCGCCCTTCGAGGATGTGGATGCGGTCGTCGACCTTCGCGAGACGATGGCGCGTGCGCCGCGTCATCGTCAGCTGGCGGAACTTCACCCATTCGTCGAGGATCGTCAGCAGCCCCTTCTGGCCCGGCCGGCCGTCGGCGCCGATCATCACGAGGTTCAGCGTCGCGTTCGATTCGAGGCTCGTATACGCGAGCAGCGTATTCACGAATTCCGTCTGGTCGATCGTGCGCGACTTCGGCTCGAACACGAGCCGCACCGCCGCTTCCTTGCCCGACTCGTCGCGCACTGCGTCGAGCAGGTCGAGCATCGCCTTCTTCGTGTTGAGCTGCTCGGGCGTGAGCGTCTTCTTGCCGAGCTTGAGCTTCGGGTTCGTCAGCTCCTCGATTTCCTCGAGCACCTTCTGGCCCGACGTGCTCGGCGGCAGCTCGGTGACGACGAGCTGCCACTGGCCGCGCGCAAGCTCCTCGATCTTCCATTTCGCGCGCACCTTCAGGCTGCCGCGGCCGGTTTCATAGGCCGCCGCGATTTCCGTGTCGCTCGAGATGATCTGGCCGCCGCCCGGGAAATCCGGGCCGGGAATCAGGTTCATCAGCTCCGCGTGCGTGAGCTTCGGATTGCGGATCAGCGCGACCGCCGCCGCCGCGACTTCGCGCAGGTTGTGCGAAGGGATTTCGGTCGCAAGACCGACTGCGATGCCCGACGCGCCGTTCAGCAGCACGAACGGCATGCGGCTCGGCAGCGTCTTCGGCTCCTCGAACGAGCCGTCGTAGTTCGGCATGAAGTCGACCGTGCCCTGGTCGATCTCGTCGAGCAGCAGCTTCGCGATCGGCGTGAGGCGTGCTTCGGTGTATCGCATCGCCGCCGCGCCGTCGCCGTCGCGCGAGCCGAAGTTGCCCTGCCCGTCGATCAGCGGGTAGCGCAGCGAGAAATCCTGCGCGAGACGCACCAGTGCGTCGTACGCCGACTGGTCGCCGTGCGGGTGGTATTTACCGAGCACGTCGCCGACCACGCGCGCCGACTTCACCGGCTTCGCGTCCGGGCCGAGGCCCATTTCGTTCATCGCGTAGAGAATCCGGCGCTGCACCGGCTTCTGGCCGTCGCAGACGTCGGGCAGCGCGCGGCTCTTCACGACGCTGACCGCGTAGCTGAGATACGCCTGCTCCGCGTAGTTGCCGAGCGTCAGCGCTTCGGCGTCCGGTGCATCGGAACCGGCGAAGAGATCGGAAGTGTTGTCGTCCATCTGAATTCCGTATTCGTAAGTGGCGTGAGGCCGGGCCGGGTGTCATCCCCGGCCGCGCGGGCGCTCGGCTTAGATATCCGCTTCGACGTCGTTGCCCTTTTCCTCGAGCCAGCCGCGCCGCGCGGCTGCCTCGCCCTTGCCCATCAGCATCGTCATGCGCGCGACGGTCGCCTCGTAGTCGAGCTCGCCGAGCTTCACCGGCATCAGGCGGCGCGTGTCGGGGTTCATCGTCGTATCCCACAGCTGCTCGGCGCTCATTTCGCCGAGACCCTTGAAGCGGCTGATGCTCCATTGCGTCTCGCGCACGCCGTCCTTGCGCAGCTTGTCGAGGATCGCTTCGAGTTCGCCGTCGTCGAGCGCGTAGAGCTTCTGCGCGGGCTTCTTGCCGCGCGCGGGCGCATCGACGCGGAACAGCGGCGGACGCGCGACGTACACGTGGCCGCGCTCGATCAGTTGCGGGAAATGCTTGAAGAACAGCGTGAGCAGCAGCACCTGGATGTGCGAGCCGTCGACGTCCGCGTCCGACAGGATGCAGATCTTGCCGTAGCGCAGGTTCGACAGGTCGACGGTGTCGTCCGGGCTGTGCGGATCGACGCCGATCGCGACCGAGATGTCGTGCACCTCGTTGTTCGCGAACAGGCGGTCGCGCTCGGTTTCCCAGGTATTCAGCACCTTGCCGCGCAGCGGCAGGATCGCCTGGTATTCCTTGTCGCGGCCCATCTTCGCGGAGCCGCCCGCCGAGTCGCCCTCGACGAGGAACAGTTCGTTGCGCGCGATATCTTCCGTCTCGCAGTCGGTCAGCTTGCCGGGCAGCACCGCGACGCCCGAGCTCTTGCGCTTCTCGACCTTCTGGCCCGCGCGCGTGCGCGCCTGCGCCTGCTTGATCACGAGTTCGGCGAGCTTCTTGCCGTGCTCGACGTGCTGGTTCAGCCACAGCTCCAGTGCCGGACGCGAGAACGACGACACGAGCTTCACTGCGTCGCGGCTGTTCAGGCGTTCCTTGATCTGCCCCTGGAACTGCGGATCGAGCACTTTCGCGGACAGCACGAATGACACGCGCGCAAACACGTCTTCCGCGAGCAGTTTCACGCCCTTCGGCTGCAGGTTGTGCAGTTCGACGAAGCTTTTGACCGCCTGGTAGAGACCGTCGCGCAGGCCGGATTCGTGTGTGCCGCCGGCCGGCGTCGGGATCAGGTTCACGTACGACTCACGCACGAGCGAGCCTTCCTCGCTCCATGCGACGACCCACGACGCGCCCTCGCCTTCGGCGAAGGTGTCGTCGCCCGAACGCGAATCGGCGAAACGCTCGCCTTCGAACAGCGGGATCAGCAGCTCGCTGCCGTTCATTTCGTCGAGCAGGTAGCCGCGCAGGCCGTCCTCATATTTCCACGTCTGGCGCTCGCCGGTCTTCTCGTTGACGAGCACGACCTCGACGCCCGGCAGCAGCACGGCCTTCGAGCGCAGCAGGCGCTGCAGTTCGCCGAGCGGGAGGTTCGGCGAATCGAAATACTTCGGATTCGGCCACACCTGCACGCGCGTGCCGGACTTCTTCTCGCCGCGGCCCGCGCCTTGGGTCGCGAGCGGCTTCACCACATCGCCGTCGGCAAAGCCGAGTTCCGCGATCTTGCCGTCGCGCCAGACCGTCACGTCGAGGCGCGTCGCCAGTGCGTTCGTCACCGACACGCCGACACCGTGCAGGCCGCCCGAGAACGTATAGGCGCCACCCGCGGCCTTGTCGAACTTGCCGCCCGCGTGCAGGCGCGTGAATACGATCTCCACGACCGGCACACCCTCTTCCGGGTGCATGCCGAACGGGATGCCGCGGCCGTCGTCCTCGACAGATACCGACTGGTCGGCATGCAGCGTGACCGTGATCTGCTTGCCGTAGCCGCCAAGCGCCTCGTCGGACGCGTTGTCGATCACTTCCTGGATGATGTGCAGCGGATTCTCGGTACGGGTGTACATGCCGGGGCGCTGCTTGACCGGCTCGAGACCCTTGAGCACCTTGATCGATGCTTCGCTATAGGCCGCGCTGGGTTTCTTCGTTGACATAGGCGCTGAATTTCGTCATTCATCGGGACGTTGTCCACACCTCGTGTGGATAACGTCGTGGACAAAACGTTGAGTTCCGTAAAAAAGCGAATCGAAACAACGGTGTGCTTGGACTGCTCCGAAAGCGGGCGCGCGGCGTGCGCTGCGCTGCCCGGGACGCGCGGTATTTTACTGGTTCCGCGTGGCACGCCAATCGCGCAATCGCGCGCGGCGGCCGCCGGCCGCGCGACGCGACAAGCGTTTTACGCGGGCTTGCGCTTCGCCTCGAGCGTTTCCCACCGTTCGAGCGCGGCGAGCAATTCGTCGTCGATCGCCGCGAACCGCTCGGTCAGGCGCGTGCCTTCCTGCGGATCCTTCGCGAAAATCGAACCGTCTTCGAGCTGCGCATTGATCGTCTTCTGCTCCTCTTCGAGCGCGGCAATCTTCTCCGGCAGCGAATCGAGCTCGCGCTGCTCGTTGAACGACAGCTTCACCGTGCGTTGCGCATTGCGGCCCGCAGCACTTTTCGCCGCCTCTTCCTTGACGGGCGCCGCCTCCTTGACCGCGCGCTTTGCCGCTTCCTGCTGCGCGAGCTGATCCGCACGCGCACTCTGGATCTGCCAGTCGGTGAAGCCACCGACATATTCGCGCCACTTGCCGTCACCCTCGGCCGCGATCACCGACGTCACGACGTTGTCGAGGAACGCGCGATCGTGGCTGACGAGCAGCACCGTGCCGTCGTAGTCGGCCAGCAGCTCCTCGAGCAATTCGAGCGTCGGGATGTCGAGGTCGTTGGTCGGTTCGTCGAGCACCAGCACGTTGGCCGGACGCGCGAACAGGCGCGCGAGCAGCAGCCGGTTGCGCTCGCCGCCCGACAGCGACTTCACCGGCGAACGCGCGCGTTCCGGCGCGAACAGGAAATCGCCGAGATAGCTCATCACGTGCTTGCGCACGCCACCGATCTCGACCCATTCGCTGCCGGGGCTGATCGTATCCGCGAGGCTCTTTTCCTGGTCGAGCTGCGCACGCATCTGGTCGAAATACGCGACCTGCAGGTTCGTGCCGGTGCGCACCGTGCCTTCGTCGGGCTTCAGTTCGCCGAGAATCAGCTTGAGCAAAGTCGTCTTGCCGGCGCCGTTCGGGCCGATGAAGCCGATCTTGTCGCCGCGCATCACCGTCGTCGAGAAGCGGTCGACAACCGTGCGGCCGCCATAGCGCTTTGTCACGTCGGTCAGCTCCGCGACGATCTTGCCGGACTTCTCGCCCTGCGCGACGTCGAGCTTCACGTTGCCCTGTGCATTGCGGCGCTCCGCGCGCTCGTTGCGCATCTGTACGAGCCGCGCGATGCGCCCGACGCTGCGCGTACGGCGTGCTTCGACGCCCTTGCGGATCCACACTTCCTCCTGCGCGAGCAGCTTGTCGAACTTCTCGTTTTCCACGCGCTCGATTTCGAGCTGCTGCGCCTTGCGCGTCTGGTACGCGGAGAAATTTCCCGGGTACGACAGCAGCCGGCCGCGATCGAGATCGACGATGCGCGTCGCGACGCGGTCGAGGAACGCGCGATCGTGCGTGATGAACAGCAGGCCCGCGCGCTGCGCGACAAGCAGCTCTTCCAGCCAGCGGATGCCGTCGAAGTCGAGGTGGTTGGTCGGTTCGTCGAGCAGCAGCACGTCGGGCTGCAGCACCAGCGCGCGCGCCAGCGCGACGCGCTTCTGCATCCCGCCCGACAGCGCGTCGACCGGCGCGTCGACGTCCGCCAGGCCGATCTGCGCGAGCGTCATCGACACGCGCGTGCGCCAGCTCCACGCGTCGTGCGCATCGAGCGACGACTGCAGCGCGTTCATCCGCGCGAGCAACGCATCGTGCTCGGCGCCTTCGGGGATATCCGCCAAGCGGTGCGCGATCGAATCGTATTCTTCGAGCAGTTCGCGCGTGTGCGCCAACCCCGATGCCACTGCGTCGAACACCGTCGCGCCCGGCTCGAATTCAGGCTCCTGCGGCACATAGACGGTCACGAGCTCCTGCTGACGCGTGACCAGCCCGTCGTCGGGCTTCGCGAGCCCGGCGACGATCTTCAACAGCGACGACTTGCCCGCGCCGTTGCGGCCGATCAGGCCGACGCGCTCGCCGGCTTCCAGCGAGAAATCCGCGTGATCGAGCAACGCGACGTGACCGAACGCGAGCTGCGCGCCGGAAATGGAATAGAGCGACATGGGGAGACGGCGATGAGAGAAATCGGAAGCGCCCATTGTACCGGTCGCGGGCGACGCCACCGGTATGGCCGGACGGATAAGCCCGGCAAACGGGTTGAGGGGCGGGCTGGAACGCGCTTTCGACGGCTGGCAGGCAGTGTCCAGCGAAGCGCGTCGATGCGATGCGCATGGTACACCGGGTGCGCCCGGCTTCCGGTCGCGGACGCCGGCCTCGGGTTCCGGGCAAAAGGCCCGCGTCGGCCGGATGCCCGCGGCCGGCCGATCGATCATGCCGCGCCGGACGCCCAAGGCGCCCGTACGCGGCGCACGCGCTTACTTCACATTGATCGAGATCGTCGAGCTCATTTCGGGGCCGTACGACCGGTGCATGCCGTCGCCGAACTGTAGCGTCAGCGTATGCTGGCCGGGCGGCAGCTTGATATCGGTTTCGGTCTGCGCCTTGCCGAAGTGCAGCGAACGTTGGTTCGCGGGAATCACGTCGCCCTTCGGGACCGGCTGGCTGTCGATCAGCAGGTGATGATGGCCGGTATTCGGCGTCATGTCGCCGGCCGGTCGAAGTTCCATCCCTTCGACCCCGAACTTCACGTGCACCGGGTTCGACACCGTCGCGCCCTCGCTCGGCGCTTCGAAATACACGCGCGCCTCGGCCCGCGCCATCGTCGACACGGCCATCGCCGCCACACACACCGCACCCGCGATCCACTTTCTGTTCAGCATCGTATTCTCCTTATGATTGGACAGCCCGGGAAGCATACACCGCACGCAGGGCATATGTGCTTCGGTTGCGTTGTTCGCGATGCGTACGTTTAACACGACGTTGCGGAGCCGTTCGGCGAAATTCCGGTACCATTGCGCCTTTCGTCCGCCGGCCAGGCCGCGGACGGCATCACCGGATTTCCATTTTTCCCGAGCGCTACATGAGCGAAGTAACCGAATACCAGAGCTGGGTCTGCCTGATTTGCGGGTGGGTCTATAACGAAGCGGAAGGGCTGCCCGACGAAGGCATCGCACCCGGCACCCGTTTCGCCGACATTCCCGCCGACTGGCGCTGTCCGCTGTGCGACGTGGGCAAGGAAGATTTTGTTGTCGTCGATTTCTGATTCGCCGACGCTCTGATTTTCCGGTCGCGGCCGATTGCGCGATCACGCGCGTCGGCGTGCATTCCGCCCCGCCGACGCGCCGCGTGTTTGCTATACTCTGCGCGCTGTCCACACCGCCGTCCGGTTCGCGTGTTTTGCGATCGCCCGGACTTGGCTCTCCCCGTAGTTCAATGGATAGAACAAGCGCCTCCTAAGCGCTAGATACAGGTTCGATTCCTGTCGGGGGGACCAGTCATGCTCCAAACCATCCCCAAGATTCACAAGACATCCCCCGCCGAAACCCGTCTGGCGGACCTCCAGTTCTCATCGCTACCCAAGGTTGTTCAGTGACAGCCGGAGAAAGCGTTGGTGTTTTTGTTGGTATCGGCCGATACCAACAACACAGATACCAGCAATGCCTCTCACTGACGTGCAGGTACGGAACGCGAAGAGCGGATCAACATCCTCCTCGCGACCTCGCTTAATTCGCCTCACTGCCGGCAATGGGCGGGGCGCGTCGATGTTGGACTGCCCCCAGCTTACTCGTCGAACGGCCCGGCTTCAAAGGTGGCCACTCCGTCGGCATACTCTCGCACCCATATATCGCGGTGATCTTCGCCAGAGCCCTTTACTCCGAACGACGTATGCGGGAGGCATGAAGCCAACTTGTCGAACAGCATGACGATCGCCATGCTGTTCAGAAAGAAGAGAGTTGAAGTTGGTAGAGCCGAACCACATGCCTCGGTGAGGTTGGTCAATACGTCGTGGCTTAGCGAATATTCATCAAGAAACTTCAAGAGTTCGTCGCGGACGCTGGCAACATTCAACGGCTCGCCATCGAACGGATGAACCCAAACCTGAGTGTGAAAGCTCATTTGAACTTACTCCGTTACTTTTCTCATTCAAGCACTGGCTCTTCACGGTGTGCAGAGTGCATCGTGATTGTTGACGATCTAGCGCCCGTTGTCGATCGGCCGAGTTTGGCCTTTCGTGGGCAGCTTAACCGCCTCCGGAAGCTTATAGCACCACCTGTTACGTTCTCGAGGTTGGCGTCCGGCGACATTGCCGCAATCTGTCATCTCCGCCCCGTTGACAGACCGCGCTTCGTTTAAGGCGTAACAGTATGGATATGCCCTCCCTTGTCGCGCGCCTCCCAACGATTTTTCAGAGTTGGCACCGCACTGCCTGGCCACTGCATTTCGGTATGAATATGACCCCCTGGGGTGTCGCGGCTAGAGAGAAAACGCGGGTGTGAGCCCCCGCGTCTTTGCCCTAGACGCAGAGTCCCCGCTTTCCGGCCGCGCTAACACTTGCGGCCGGCGCAACAACGCCCGATCGGGGCGCATCGCGGCCCCCCTCGAAAACACGTTGTCGACGCCCCTCGAATCCCGGAGAGCATTGCCCCGTTTGGCTTTGCGGTCGACGCAGACGGTCGTCGCCTGTCCGCTTAGTGCAACACGAGTTGGAGATTTGGAGATAAACGCCCGAATCGACCGCAAAGCCTTGTGGGGTAAGGCTTCGCGTGTCTCCAAACGATTTGGAGAACGCTGGAGATACTGGAGATAAACCGGGCTGGAATGTTACGGCTGCGGCAAGGTTCGTGTTGCGTCGGTCCAATAGGGGGTTGATGTCGCCCGCACCGGTTCGCCCACTCCGCGTCACTGCCAGCGATGGGAGTGGGCGTCCGTTGTCACTGAATATGAAACGTAGCGGCGATTACATGTCGCTCGAAATAGACGTACAAAACAAGCAAAGCCAACCCCGTAGCAACACCTGCGACACGCTGCGTCGTGACTTTCCTAGGCGCGGGCGAAATGTCCGCCACGTTTCGCCGCTCCATATGGCGATTCGCGGCGTACAGCACCGCCGCTAGTGCAGCCGCCCTGACAACTGCGCTCAAAATTGTCATGCATCCCCAGATTTATCCGCTTCGTCTTGTCCGTTGCCGACTGACGATTCTTTGTGCAAAGGCAACCCAATTTTCTTGTTACGCGCGTTTGCGGTGATCGCACTCAGATTGTGGACGATTTTCGTAACGGTGTCGAAGACCTCCAACGGGTCGAACGCGAACGACGAGTCCGCTGCCCCTTCAGGGTTATGCCCCGTGCTGCGCACCTCCCACCGTTTTTTCAGAGTTGCCACCACACTACCCCCCCTGCATTTCGGTACGAATATGCCCCCTTGGGCGCGCCGGGAGTAGGAAAAAATCGCGTACGGGCCCCGCGTCTTTACCCTAAACGAAGGCCCCCCGCTTTCCGGCGGCCCTGACGCTTGCGGCCGGCGCAACAATGCACGACCGACGCGCATCGCGGCCCCCTCCAAAACAGGTTGCCGACGCCCCCCGAATTCAAAGAGTCGCGCCCCGTCTGGCTTTGCGGTCGACGCCTGTCTGCTTAATGCAGAACGAGGTGGAGACTTGGAGATAAACGCCTGAATCGGCCGCAAAGCCTTGTGGGGACCAGCCATCCTGGCCTTCATCCACTTCCCCATGATCAAGCACCGCAACGACGGCGCCGAAAGCGCCCGACGTCGAAGCAGATCGGGAAGCCTCGGCAGCCAACCTGCACGCCCTATCGTCACGCTTGATGAAGGTGAAGCGCAGATTCATTCGACGCAAAGCACCAATCGATTGACTCCCCACATCAGCCCTAGTACACTTCGCGCCGCGGGGTGGAGCAGTCTGGCAGCTCGTCGGGCTCATAACCCGAAGGTCATAGGTTCAAATCCTATCCCCGCAACCAATACCGAAGCCCGCTCTGCGAAAGCAAGCGGGCTTTTTGCTTTCCGCATGCCCCGTTGCGTGTGCTCTGACTGGCTGCACCGCGCACAAATTGCAGAACATTCAGCCCCCGGCGTCTCCTGCGACACACGATCGCACCCCGTCCGATCGCTTCTGCCTCTCACGCATACATTGCGTAGAATTCCGAACCTTCTTCAGCACCCGGACTCCCGCAATGATTCGAGCGATCGCGGCACTCGCCGCGCTTTCAGCGATGACCGGCACGGCAAACGCCGCCGACACCTTCACCGCGCCCGCGAAGCAACGCTATGTCAGACCTGGCATCGCCAACATCACGAACGCAGCAGCACCGCACGCTGAAACCTCCTCCCCCAACTCACGCTGCCGTGAACTGGCCGCCGGCATCGACGCCGTCACGCATGCCCCCGACCGAGGCCAGAAGGTCGTGCGCGGGATGGGCCGGGACGGCAAGCCGCGCAACGAGCTGCGCGCTTACGACAAGCGCGCCGATCTCGAAACCGAGCATCACCGGCTCGGCTGCCGATAACGAACGCAACGCCACCCGGTCGAAAAATCACGCCGGCTGCCTGGTCGTGCTCTCAGCGCAACACCCGGCCGAGCGTTCCGACACGGTTCGGCAGACGCTGATCGCGATACGCGAGCGCACGGTGGAGAATCTGCGCGAGCGCCTCAGCCAAGGTGTCGCGACCGGCGAAATCGCGGCGCAAGCTAACCTCGACGCGATCGCGCGGTACTACGTGACGGTCCAGCAGGGGATGCCGATTCAGGCGCGCGACGGTGCAAGCCGTCGCGATCTGGAGGCCGTCGCGCAAGCCGCGCTGGCAGCGCGGCCAGCGCTCGTCGATACGCACGGCACGTAACGGCAGGACGTCGCGGCCGCGCCGTAACGTTACTGCTTCGCCGCGTGCTGCACGTCCTTCGACGCATGCCACACGCGATAGCGCACCTCGAAGCCATCCGGCACATAGACGACGAGCGGCAGGCGGCTGTTGTAGCGCAGCAGCTGGCCGTCACCGCGCACCTGCACGAACCGTTGCTGCGGCGCCTGGCCCGGGCACGCCATCAGCGTCGATGCCGGCCCTTTCACGTCGGTGAGCTGGTAGTACGTGTAGCCCCAGCCCTTCACGTCCTCGGCGGTCAGCTCGCCGCCGAACCACTGCTGGTTGCAGTCGGTCTGCAGCATCTTGCCGATCATCAGCTCCACGCGCGCATCGCCTTCGTTCTCGAGTGCGGGCAGCGCGATCACGACGCGCTGCTGGCCGGCCGCTGCCTGCGGAAACATCTTGATCGACTCGGCCGGCACGGCGGGCGCCGAAGCAGGCCCGGCCACGCAGGCGGCGGCAGTCGTCACGCAGAAGGCGGCCAGCACGGCCCGGATCGCGAATTTCATCGATGTACTCCTGAAAAACAAATGAGCCCCGGATGCTAACACTTTCGTCGCAATACCTTACGGCACTGTAATTTGACGACACAATTGCAAACAGCTGGCAATCCCCTTGCGCGGTACTTATAGGGGAACCAACGGAGAACATCATGCTGAAGCTCATTGCCGCCGCCGGCGTCGCCACCCTGCTGGCCGGCTGCGTCGTCGCCCCGGATGCCGGATACGGCTACGGGCAGCCCTACTATTCCGCGCCGGGCTACGCGTACGCCCCGTCGCCGGTGTACGGCACGGTCAATATCTGGGGCGGTGGCGGCGGACGCGACTGGGATCGTGGCCGGCGCGATTACCATCGCTGGGACGGCGATCGTGGCAACCGCAGCAACGGCTGGGGGCACGGCGGCGGACACCGCGGCGACTGGAACGATGGCGGCGGAGGCGGAGGCGGCGGCCATCGCCACTGACCCATGCATTTGCAACCGTTTGTATCCGCACTCCGCGCGTCAGGATGACCGACGCGTCACGCAGACGAACGGACGGCCGCGCAAAAAGCGAAGGCCCTCGCATGAAGCGAGGGCCTTTTGTCGTCCGGTGCCGCGAAGCGAACGGCGGCGGCGCCGACCGTTCGCGCTTCGCGCGGCCGCCTTGCTTACCAGCCGGCCGGCTGCGCGTAGCCGCCCGATACGGGCGCGCCGCACACATACGCGCGCTGGTAGCGGTCGTAGCAATAGTTCGGGCCGTCGTCCTGATACTGCGCCTGCTGGTAGGTCGGATACGCAGGCTGCTGGTACGCGGGTGCCTGGTAGTACGTCGGCGGCTGATAGGCCGGTGCCTGGTACGCAGGCGCCTGGTATGCAACGGGCGGATTCATCGCGGACGTCACGATCGCGCCCAGCACCGCACCGCCGATCAAGGCGTCGATGACGGCGCCACCGTCGCGACCATGTGCGGACGCCGGACCTGCCACGGCAAGCGAACCGGCGAGGACACACACTGCGGCAATTTTTTTCATGATGGACTCCCACGCGAAGTGGTACTGGATGCGATGCATTGTGGCGGCTTGCGGCCGTAATAGATGCAGCAAGTGGTAACGCGCGATTACCGGTATCACGCACATCGAAATGCGCCGGCGCCGTGCTACGATTTTCGGCATACAGGAGACGCCGTCATGCAGCCCGAAACCGCCCGCCGTTTCGATACCGAATTCGCCCCGCGCATCGCACAGGCGATCGCCGCCTTCTTCGCCGATCACGTGCTGACCGACGTCGTCCCGTATGGCGGCCACGGGCACCCGACGTGCGTGCAGATCCGCAGCGCACCGCACGAGCATGTCAGCGGCTTCGAGCATCCGCTGAACCTCGAGCTGACTTGGGACACCGACGAAATCGAGCGGCTGATGGAGCCGGACGGCCCGCAACGCTTCGAGCACTATCTGGCCGCGCTGCCGAAAAAGCTGGGCGCCTGGCAAGGCGCGCGCGACATCGATCTCCTGTCGCGCACACAGGCCGACCCGCTCGTGCGGCTCGGCGGCCTCGACTTCGAAGGCTGAGTGCCGGCGTCGCGCCATGCGGCCCGGTGATACACTCGACCGGCCCGCTCCAGCGCAGTTGCGCCGGCCGGGCTGCTCCTCGCCGCCTCCACCCTTTTCGCATGGTTGCGCACGCAACCGGCAACCGGGCGCGCGGACAACCACGCATCTGCTCCCGCCATGAACGCCGATACCGGCCTGCCGCTTCCGCAACGCTACTGGGCGATCGTCTGCGTCGCACTGGGCATCACGCTCGCCGTGCTCGACGGCGCCATCGCGAACGTCGCGCTGCCGACGATCGCGCACGACCTGCACGCATCCGACGCCGCGTCGATCTGGATCGTCAACGCGTACCAGCTCGCGGTCACGATCACGCTGCTGCCGCTCGCATCGCTCGGCGAGCGCATCGGATATCGGCGCATCTACATCGCGGGGCTCGCGCTGTTCACCGCGGCGTCGCTCGGCTGCGCGCTCGCGGGCTCACTGCCGATGCTGGCCGTGATGCGCGTGATCCAGGGCTTCGGCGCGGCCGGCATCATGAGCGTCAACGCGGCGCTCGTACGGATGATCTACCCGTCGTCGATGCTCGGGCGCGGGCTGTCGATCAACGCGATGGTGGTGGCGCTATCGTCGGCGATCGGGCCGACGGTCGCGTCCGCGATCCTGTCGTTCGCATCGTGGCCGTGGCTGTTCGCGGTCAACGTGCCGATCGGCATCGCCGCGGTACTCGGCAGCCTGCGCGCGCTGCCGGCCAACCCGCTGCACGATGCGCCGTACGATTTCCCGAGCGCGCTGATGAACGCGTGCGTGTTCGGGCTGCTGATCACGGCCGTGGACGGGCTCGGCCACGGCGAAGGCCATGCGTACGTCGCGGCCGAGCTGGCCGTCGCGTTCGTCGTCGGCTACTTCTTCGTGAAGCGCCAGCTGTCGCAGCCGGCGCCTCTGCTGCCGGTCGACCTGATGCGCATCCCGATGTTCGCGCTGTCGGTCTATACGTCGATGGCGTCGTTTACGTCGCAGATGCTCGCGTTCGTCGCGCTGCCGTTCTGGCTGCAGAATTCGCTCGGCTTCTCGCAGGTCGAGACGGGCCTGTACATGACGCCGTGGCCGCTCGTGATCGTGTTCGCCGCGCCGCTCGCGGGCGTGCTGTCGGATCGCTATTCAGCCGGCATCCTTGGCGGGATCGGGCTCGCGCTATTCGCGGCCGGGCTGTTATCGCTCGCGACGATCGGCGCGCACCCGGGCACCGTCGATATCGTGTGGCGGATGGCGCTGTGCGGTGCGGGCTTCGGGTTGTTCCAGTCGCCGAACAACCGCGCGATGCTGTCGTCGGCGCCGCGCGAGCGCAGCGGTGGCGCGGGCGGCATGCTGAGCACCGCGCGGCTGACCGGGCAGACGCTTGGCGCCGCGCTCGTCGCATTGATTTTCGGGCTCGCGCCCGATCGCGGGCCGACGACTGCGCTCTATGTCGCCGCGGCATTCGCTGCGGTGGCCGCGGTCGTCAGCATGCTGCGCATCACGTCGCCTCGCCCGGACACGGCGACCTGACGCCGCCACGCACCACGCGCGCGGCCGGGCATCATGCCGCGTCGAGCGCGTCCATTACGAAGCGCACGCGCGCCTGCACGCTGTCGCGCGGCAATTCGATCAGCCGGTAGCCATATGACGTGTAGCACTTGACCATCGCGTCGTAGGTACGCACGGCTTCCGCGAAATCCTGCCGGCGCTCGGTGTCCTGCGCATAGACGTCGGGCCACGGCGGCGCGATGAACACGCGCGGGTGATAGCGGAAACGGCGGGCCGCGGCATGCGCATGCGCGGGCACCGGCAGCCCCGTCAGTCTCAGGTAGCCGACCACGTCCGGCACGCCACGATCGAAGAACACGGGTCCGCGCACGCGGCGCGCGAGATCGTACGAGCGCATCTCCCAGCTCAGCATCAGCTCGGCGAACGCGGCCGGATCGCGCCATGGCAACGCCTGACCGTCGATCGCCATCTGGTCGCGGATCACGCCGCGGCCCGCTTCCTGCGAGCGCGCAAAACCGGCGTGCTCGAGCGCATCGAGCAACGTGCTCTTGCCCGAACCCGGGCCACCGGTCACGACGAAGAAGCGGTGTACGGCGTCTTCGCTCGCGTCGGCGGCGGCGCCGGGCTCCTGCATGAAATCACGCATGCGCAACCCGCCGGCCCGCGCGCCGCGTGACCGACGCGGCGGCCGCAACGCTGCGCAAGTCGGCAACGAACGTATCGCGCCAGACCGACAGGTCGTTCTCGCGCAGCCGGGCGAGGTTCTCCTCGTGGCGCGCCTGCCGCTCCGCGAGCGGCATCGACAGCGCGCGCTCGAGCGCCTCGGCCATCTGCGACAGGTCGTACGGATTGACGAGAAGCGCGCCGGTCAACTCCGCTGCCGCGCCCGCGAACTCCGACAGCACGAGCACGCCCGGATCGGCCGGATCCTGCGACGCGACGTACTCCTTCGCGACGAGGTTCATCCCGTCGCGCAACGGCGTCACGTAGCCCACCTGCGACATCCGGAAGAACGCCATCAGCAGGTTGCGCTCGTACTTGCGGTTCAGGTACTGGATCGGTGTCCAGTCGAGCTGCGAGAAGCGGCCGTTGATCCGGCCCGCCTCGCCCTCGAGCGTTTCGCGAATGTCCTGATAGGTCTTCACGTCGGAGCGCGTCGGCGGCGCGATCTGCAGGAGCGACACGCGCCCCTGCCAGCCCGGCGCATTCGCGAGCATCCGCTCGAACGACTGGAAGCGCTCGACCAGCCCCTTCGAGTAATCGAGGCGGTCGACGCTCATCACCAGCTTGCGGCCGTCGAGCGCCTCGCGCAGCATCTTCACCGGCTTGCGCGTACCGTACTGGACGGCCGCCTGCGCGATCGCGTCGGGATGCACGCCGATCGGATAGGCGGCGACCTTCACGACGCGACCGTGCGCGTGCAGCATCCCGTCGTCGCTCGCCGCGCCGATCCCGCGCCGCTCGATGTAGTCGGTAAACGCCTGCTTGTCGGTCTCGGTCTGGAAGCCCGCGACGTCGTACGCGCACATGAACTTCACGAGTTCCTCGTGCGGCGGCACGAGACGCAGCATGTCGGGCGACGGAAACGGAATGTGCAGGAAAAAGCCGATCGGGTTCTTCACGCCGAGCTCGCGCAGGTAATGCGCGAACGGCAACAGGTGATAGTCGTGTACCCAGATCAGGTCGTCGGGGCGCAGCAATGCGGCAAGCTGCTTGGCGAGCATCGCGTTCACGCGGAGATAGCCCGCGTACTCCTGGCGGTCGAAGCGCGCGAGATCGCCGCGGTAATGGAATACCGGCCACAGCGTCGCATTCGAGAAGCCGCGGTAGTACTGGTCGTAGTCGCGTCGGGTCAGCCCGACCGTCGCATAGGTGACGTTGCCGTCCCGCTGGATCGCGGGCTCGGCGTCGGGCGCGCCGACGATCTCGCCGTTCCAGCCGAACCAGACGCCGCCCGTTTCCTTCAGCGCGTCCATCACGCCGACCGCCAGGCCACCCGCGCTCGGGCGTGTGTCCTCGCCGGCGGCGACACGGTTCGATACCACGATCAATCTGCTCATGCGGCTTCCCTCCTCGATTCGATTGGCTGTCGCGCGACGCGCGCCACGGCGGACACGGCTCCTCGAAGGCGGCCGTGCGGCGATTCAGACGTGAGCAATGCAGGTGTGAAAGACAGCGGCCGAGTGCGGCGGCAATGACATCAGGCGTCCTGCTCCTGGCCGAGATCCCGCTGATAGTCGAGCCCTTCCGGACGAGCGCCGCCCTGGTTGTGATCGCCGTCGGACGGCGTCTCGCCGGGCGCGCCGGCAGGCGGTGCCGCTGGCGCGTCGGTCCGCGGACGCGGGTGGTCTGCCGCTGGGTCCGGCGGCCGGGGCGAAAACCGTTTCGAACGACGCATGGCTGGGTGTCTCATGTGCGGCGCGGCCCGAGGCCGTCGGAGAAACATTCCATGACTCAAAAGTCTAGGTCGCTTCCTTGCATGCCAAGGTAACAATTGCCTTCAATTTGTAACGTTTCGACCCCTCTCGATTCATCTGTCCGACAATGGCCCCGCGCGCACGCGCGCGGCCTGCCGTCCGGCGATTTGTCAAAGCTTTGCAATTTTCCTATGACAATTGCGAAACAATGACGCGGCATGACGGCGTGCATGCGACGCCGCTCACCCAGACAGGACTTGCACTCAGGGATGAACAATCGTTTCGAATCGCCGCGCCGGGCCATGCCGGCGCGCGTCGTGATGGCCGTGATCGCCACGGCCGCACTGCTGTCCGGCTGCAACTCGCTGTACAGCGAGGGCGCGACAGCCGGCGCCGGTATCGCGGGCGCCGCGATCGCCTCCAAGGTCACCAGCAACGCCGCCGTCGCGACGGGCATCGGCCTCGGCGCCGTCGCCGGCGCGCGAGCAGGCGTCCAGTACACGCAGCGCGTCGCACACCGCTACACACAGGAACAGATCGCGAAGGCCGCCGGCCCGCTCGACGTAGGCGGCGTCGCGCCGTGGTCGACGCACCACGCGTTCCCGATCGAGGACGACGAGCAGGGTCGCGTGACGGTCAGCCGGATGATCAGCATCGGCCCGCTCGACTGCAAGGAAATCGTGTTCGCGGTCGACACGCCCGCCAAGGGCGACAAGGCTGCGCAATCGGCGTTCTACGTCGCCACGATCTGCCGCGACGGCCCCGTGTGGAAATGGGCGTCGGCCGAACCGGCGACCGAACGCTGGGGCGCGCTGCAATGAGCGTCGCGCTTCGTATCGCGGCCATCGGCGCGCTGTGCGCGGCGACGGCCACGCTGTCGGGCTGCGGGTCGGTCGGCGCGGCGAGCGGCGCACTCGCCGGCGCAGCGACGGGCCTCGTCACCGCGAACCCGGCGGTCGGCGTCGGCGTCGGGATTGCCGTGCAGGCGGCGACCGACGAAGCCGTCAACCGCACGATGAAGCAGCTCCATCAGAACCAGCAGGACGCGATCGCGAAGGTGGCCGGCAGCCTGGCCGTCGGCGATGTGAAGCCGTGGAAGGTGAAGAACACGCTGCCGCTCGAAAACGGCGAAGGCGAAGTGCGCGTCACACGCGCATACGCGTCGGCGCTCGCGATGTGCAAGGAATTCGCGTTCTCGGTGAAGGACGGCGACAAGGCCGACTGGTATTTCGCGAATGCGTGCCAGCAAGGCACGCACTGGAAGTGGGCGTCGGCGGAACCGGCGGTCGACCGGTGGGGGAATCTGCAGTAACCGTGCGATGCGCGGCGCATGACGCGCGGCGGATACACACATGCCGGGCCGTACGGCCCGGCATGTCGATCAGGACTCGACGTCCTCGAGACTGAAAATCTCGGTCTGGTCGTTGTACGAAAAGATCTCGCCATAACGGCCCCAGTCGATCACCGCGTCGAGCGTCTCCTCGGCGGCGCCGTCCGACAGGAAATCCTCCAGCTCCTGCTCGAAGCGCACGCGCGGCGCACGATGGCCCGGGCGCTCGTTCAGCACCTTCTTGATCCGCGCGGCGAGCGGCACGTGCTTCAGCAGGTGATCCGCGAACATCAGCTTGCGCTCCTGCGTGCCGAATTCCGCGAACACGCGCGCGGGCGGCGTCAGGAACACGTCCCCTTCCCGCACGTCCGCGAAACCGAGGTACTGCAGCACTTCGGCGATCGGGAACAGGTCGTCGACCTCGAGGTGCAGCGTGCGCGCGATTTCCGGCATGTCCGCGCGGCCGTGGTACGGCGCCATCGCGAGCGTCTCGATCAGGCCGGCCATCAGGTTGGTCGACACCTGCGGCAGCCAGCTGCCGAGCTCGAGCCCCTTCTTCGTCGCCTCGCCGGTCTGGCGGGCCGTCATCTTCGCGTAGATGTCGTCGACGAGCTTGCGGAACGCCGGGTCGAGCCGGTTGCGCGGATGCTTGAACGGCACCTTGATCTCGGCGATCACGCGGCCCGGGTTCGACGACAGCACGAGGATCCGGTCGCACATGAACACCGCTTCCTCGATGTTGTGCGTGACGATCAGCACCGACTTGATCGGCATGCGGCCCTGCGTCCACAGATCGAGCAGGTCGGTACGCAGCGTCTCGGCCGTCAGCACGTCGAGCGCGGAGAACGGCTCGTCCATCAGCAGGATCGTCGGGTCGACGACGAGCGCGCGCGCAAAGCCCACGCGCTGGCGCATGCCGCCCGACAGTTCGCGCGGGTACGCGTTCTCGAAGCCGTCGAGACCGATCAGGTCGATGGCGGCAAGCGCGCGCTCGCGCCGCTCGCGTGCGCCGACGCCGAGCGCTTCAAGGCCGGCCTCCACGTTCTGCAGCACGGTGAGCCACGGGAACAGCGCGAAAGTCTGGAACACCATCGCGACGCCTTCGGCCGGGCCGCGCAGCGGCTGGCCAAGGTAGGTCACTTCGCCGCCGGTCGGCTCGATCAGCCCGGCGATGATGCGCAGCAGCGTCGACTTGCCCGAGCCGGAACGGCCGAGCAGCCCGACGATCTCGCCTTCGCGCAGCGACAGGTTTGCATCGTCGAGCACGAGCAGCTCGCCCTGCGTCTTGTTGAAGCCGCGACAGACATGATCGACGCGCAGGATTTCCTCACCGAGGCGCGGCGGTTGGTTCGTCTGGACGGGGGCGTTTACAGCATTCGGATTGTGCATCGCGTTTCGCTCTCAATCGGTCTCAGTCGAGCCGCAGCTTCGCTTCGGCGAAAGCATACAGCGGACGCCACAGCAGGCGGTTGAACAGGGTAACGAACAGGGACATCACGGCGATGCCCAGGATGATCTTCGGAAAATCGCCGGCCGCGGTGGTCTGCGCGATATAGGCGCCGAGGCCGTGCGCCTCGATCTTGGTATTGCCCCACTGCACGGCTTCCGACACGATGCTCGCGTTCCAGGCACCGCCCGATGCGGTGATCGCGCCGGTCACGTAGTACGGGAAGATGCCGGGCAGGATCGCTTGCCGCCACCACTGCCAGCCACGGATGCGGAAGTTCGTCGCCGCTTCGCGATAGTCGTTCGGGTAGGACGTCGCGCCGGCAATCACGTTGAACAGGATATACCACTGGGTGCCGAGCACGATCAGCGGCGACAGCCAGATGTCGGGGTTCAGGTGGAAGCGCGCGATCACGATCACGAACACCGGAAACAGCAGGTTCGCCGGGAACGCCGCGAGGAACTGCGCGAGCGGCTGCAGCTTTTCGGCGAGCTTCGGGCGCAGCCCGACCCACACACCGATCGGCACCCAGATCACCGACGCGATCGCGATCAGCACGACCACGCGCAGCAGCGTGATGAGCCCGAGCACAAGCACATGGCCGACGTCGGTCATCGTCACCCCGGTCGACACGAAGCTGATGACGCGCCACACGATATACGCCGTGCCGATCAGCAGGAGTCCCGCCCACGCAATGTCGACCGTGCGCGACGCCTTCTTCTCGACCTTCGGCAGCGAGAAGCGCATCGCACCCGACAGCGGCAGGCGCAGCGGAATCCGCGCGGCCTTCGCGAAGAACCAGCCGGCCGGCACGAGCAGCTGATGAATCAGCCGTGTGCGGCGCACGAGGTCGAGCAGCCAGGACTGCGGTGCATCGCCCGACGCGGTGTTTTCCATCCGGAACTTGTCGGCCCACGCGATGAGCGGGCGGAACAGGAGCTGGTCGTACGCGAGGATCACGACGGTCATCGTGAGGATCACCCAGCCGATCGCACCGAGGTTCTTGTCCGAGATCGCCTGCGCGAGGTACGCGCCGATGCCCGGCAGCGTGATGGTCTGGTTGCCGACGGTGATGGCCTCCGACGCGACGACGAAGAACCAGCCGCCCGACATCGACATCATCATGTTCCAGATCAGGCCCGGCATCGAGAACGGCACTTCGAGCTTCCAGAAGCGCTGCCACGACGTCAGGTGGAAGCCGCGCGACACTTCGTCCAGGTCGCGCGGCACCGTGCGCAGCGACTGGTAGAAGCTGAACGTCATGTTCCACGCCTGGCTCGTGAAGATCGCGAAGATCGCCGCGAGCTCGGCGCCGAGCACGCGGCTCGGGAACAGCGCGAGGAAGAACGTGACCGTGAATGAGATGAAACCGAGCACCGGCACCGACTGCAGGATGTCGAGGATCGGGATCAGCACCATGCCGGCACGCCGGCTTTTCGCGGCGAGCGTACCGTAGATCAGCGTGAACGCAAGCGACGCAACCATCGCGGCGAGCATCCGCAGCGTGGTGCGCAACGCGTATTCGGGCAGGTTCGACGGGTCGAGCGAGATCTTCTGCGTCTGCAGGGTGCCGATCGGCGCCATCGTTTCGTGGAAACCGACGATCGCCATCGCGAGCAGGCAGATGATCAGCGGAAACGCGATGAAATCCCACCGGTTCGGCAGGACGCGCCACGCGGACGCGTTGGCGGTCCGGTTCGGATTGAAGAATCCGACGTCCATCAGGCGCTCTCCCCGGTAAGGCCGAACGAAGCCGGCAGTCGATGTTGATTCATGGCAAAGCGCACGGGTGCGGTAATTCGATTGACTGACGATCGCGCGAGCGCGGGGCGCCGCGCGTGCATGCGCTGCCGCGCCCCGGACGAGCCGGCCCGCGACGGCACGACACTACACCAACCTGTATTTCAGGTACAACCGTCCGGGAACGGCGCACGCGGTGCACGGATCGTGCCTGGCGGGCGCGTGGGCGGAAGGCGGGTGCGCGGGTCGAGCAGCCCGGCCGCAGTCTTTCGGCTGGCATGCAGGCACGAATTATGCCGTGATCCGGCCCGCCCGTGAACCCGCCAGCCGCACGCGTGCGCAAACCCTGTCGGAGGTCACCAGCCGGATACGACTAAGCGGGTATGATCAGGGCTGGCCCGTGGGGTCTGTTGCGGACGGTCCGATGGCAATGCATGCGCGTGCCCGATGTCAACAGGCCCTGGGGATCAATCGACGAGCGGGAGGAAAGGGAATGGCAGGAAACTTGGTGATCGTCTGCCGCGATCAGGATGCCGACGCGTTCTACGAATTGATGCAGGAGTACGGGTCGTTCCAGACGCGATTGTCGTCGACGGCGTGGTACCTGAACATGAACATCGTGCCTGAATCGCTGCAGGAGGAAATCCTGGAACGCCTCGGCCGGTATACGACCGTCTACATCTTCGAGGCCACCAGCGTGACCTACAACACCATCGACAGCAACGCGGCCGAGACGCTCGGTACGCTGTTCGGCGAATGATGCCGCGCGGCGCCGGCCCGGCCGGGCTGGCGCCGCAGCCGCTCATGCGGCCTGTGCGTGGCGTTCGTCCTTCGGCACGACCTCGAACGGGAACGTCATCGCGACGCGCAGGCCGCCTTCGGGGCGGTTGCCGATGTCGCACGCCCCGCCCAGCCTGAGTACGAGCCGCTCGACGATCGCGAGCCCGAGCCCGCTGTGGCCGTTGCCGCCGCGCGCGGGGTCGAGCCGCACGAACGGCCGCGTGGCCGCCGCGAGGTCGCGCGGCGCAATCCCGCCGCCGCTGTCGCTGACCGACAACACGTAGCCGGTCGACGTGCGCGCCGTCTCGACGAGCACGGGCGGCGCACCGTACGCATGGGCGTTGTCCAGCAGGTTCGACAGGATCCGGTCGAGCGTCGCCGTCGGCAGCCGGAAGCCCGGATCGGCGTCGAGCCGGGTCTGGACCGTCGGCGCATTCGGCGCGACCGCGCGATAGCTGCGCGCGATCCGCTCGCACGTCTGATCGACCGGCACCGGTTCGCTGCGATCGGACCCGCCGTGCGCAAACACCAGGAATTGATCCACGATGTGCGACATCGAATCGACGTCGCGCACGACGCCATCGCGCAACCGGACGTCGTCCATCATTTCCGCCCGCAGGCGCATCCGCGCAAGCGGCGTGCGCAGGTCGTGCGCCACGCCCGCCAGCATCACCGCACGGTCGCTCTCGGCTTGCGACACCTGTTCCACCATCTGGTTGAAGCCATGCGTGAGCTGGCGCAGCTCGCGCGGGCCGCGCTCGCGCAGCGGCGGCACCGGTTGGCCGCGGCCAAAGCGGCCGACCGCGCGCGCCAACGAACGCAGCGGCTGCTGCAGCTGCCAGGCGGCGAACAGCGCGGCGATCACGCCGGCCGAGAAGATCGTGCCGAGCCACAACAGCATCCGGTCGAGCGAGCGTGGCGGCCGCAGCGGCTGAACCGGCACCACGATCCAGTTGCGGTCGGTCGGCTCCTTCACCCACAGCACCGGCGGATGGCCGGGCGCGCCGATCTCGACGCGCGTGCCGGGCGGCATCCGCTCGCTCACGTCGTCGCGGAACCGCTTGAGCGGCGCCGGCAGGTTCTCGTCGCCGCCCTTCGGCACGTCGGCGCTGTCCGGCGTCACGAGCCGCACGCGCGACGGCAACGGCTGGTCGGGCGTGCGCTCGACGTGCTGGCGCACCGCGTCGACCAGGAACGCGGCCTCCTCGACCGCATAACGCGTCTGCATCTGGTTGCGCTCGAGCCGCATCGCGAAAAACCACGCGAAATGCGACAGGAGCAGGACGCCAACGACGAGCAGCGCCAGCCGCCCGAACAGCGAATCAATGGGTTTGCGCATGGGCCTCGCCGTCGGGCACGAACACGTAGCCGCGCCCGCGCACCGTCTGGATGAAGCGCGGCGTCGACGGATCCGTTTCGAGGATGCGGCGCAGGCGCCACACCTGGACGTCGATGCCGCGGTCAGTTCCGTCGTACTCGGGCCCGTGCAGCAGCTCGAGCAACCGCTCGCGCGTCAGCGTGCGCAGCGCATGGTTCACGAAGATCTTCAGCAGCGCGAATTCACTGCTCGACAGCGTGGCCGGCTTGCCGTCGACCGACAGCGTGCGCGCCTGGAAGTCGAGCACGAAGCGGCCGAATGCGAACGGCTCGCGCTGTTCGGGAGCCGCCGCCGACGGCGTCGCGCGGCGGCGGCGCAGCACGGCCTGCACGCGCGCGAGCAGCTCGCGCGGGTTGAATGGCTTGCCGAGGTAGTCGTCCGCGCCGAGCTCGAGCCCGACGATGCGGTCGACGTCGTCCGCGCGGGCGGTCAGCATGATCACGGGGATGTCGTCGCCGGCCGCGCGCAACTGGCGCAGCGCGGTGAGGCCGTCGACGCCCGGCATCATCAGGTCCAGCACGATCAGGTCGGGCCGCTCGCGCTCGAGGCGCTTCTCGAGCGTCGCCGCGTCGTGCAGCACGGACACTTCCATCCCCTGGCGCACGAGGTAGTCGCGCAGCAGGTCTCGGAGTTCTTGGTCGTCGTCGACGATGAGGATCTGGGTAGTCATGGCTCGAAGTTTACCGCGCGAGGGCGGGGTCAAAGAACGAAACAAAGGGACGAAAGGGTTACTGCGGGTTACCGCGCAAGGCAAGTGTAATGCGCGGTAACCCAGCCGCCGCCCCACGTAACACCGGCAGCGGCCTGCATCGCTAACCTGCGTCTTACCGGATGCGGTACTCGGCGTTCCCGGCACCGCATCGCCGGACCCTTTGGATACAAGGAGTTTCTGAAATGTATAAGAAGACTTCCCGCGTGGCCATCGCGGCCGCCACCGTGCTCGCTCTCGCATTCGGCACCGCGCATGCCGCGCAGCCCGACGACATGCCGCCTCCGGGCGGCCCCGGCGCCCACCAGATGCACGGCGGGCACGAAGGCGGCCCGTTCGGCGCCATCATGAAACTGCACGACCAGCTGAAGCTCAATGCGTCGCAGGAACAGCAATGGCAGGCGGCCGTCAACACGATGAAGCAAAATCGTGAAGCGATGCGCAAGAGCCACGAGCAGATGCGCGACCAGTTCAAGGCGCAGCAGAACCAGCCGATCCTCGACCTGAACGCGATGCACTCGGCACGCCAGCAGGCCGAGTCGCAGAACGCGCAACTGCGCGAGCAGACGTCCGCCGCGTGGCTCACGTTCTACAACGGGCTGAACGACCCGCAGAAGACGATGGTCAGCACGGCGCTCAAACAGCAGTTCGCGAAGATGGAACAGCGCCACGAGAAGATGAAGGAGCGCTGGCAGCAGCATCGCGCGGCCAAGGCCGCGTCGGCGCCGGCGCAGTAAGCCGGCGGGCCGCTCCCCGGAGCGGCATCGAAGGGGACGCGGGCACCGGCCCGCGTCCCCTTCTTGCGTTTCAGGCCACGTCGAACAGCAGCACCTCGGCCGCCCGGCCGCGCGCGAACGACACCGCGTCCACGTCGCCGATCCGCGCGCCGTCGCCCGCGGCCAGCGCGCGGCCGTTCACCTCGAGGTCGCCGCGCACCACGTGCACGTATGCGCGGCGCCCGGCCGGCACGTCGAACGCCGCCGCTTCATCGCCGTCGATCAGCCCCGCGAAGATGCGTACGTCCGCCCCGATCGACAGCGCGCCATCGCCACCGTCCGGCGCCGCCACCAGCCGCAGCCGCCCGCGTTTCTCGTCGTCGGCAAAGCGCGTCTGCGCGTAGCCGGGACGGCCGCCCGCGCCGGCCGGCGCAAGCCAGATCCGCAGCAGGCGCAACGGCTCGTCACGCGATGCGTTGGTTTCGCTCAGCATGACGCCGGTGGCGGCGCTCACGCGCTGCACACCGCCCGCGCGGACGATCGCCCCGTTGCCGAGGCTGTCGCGATGCGCGAGCGCGCCGCCGAGCACGTAGGTGACGATTTCCGCGTCGCGGTACGGCCGCATCCCGTAGCCGCGGGTCGGTGCGATGCATTCCTCGTTCAGTTCGCGCAACGCGCCAAACGCCGACGGCCCGCTTCGGCCGGACGAGAGAGGAAAGCTGTGAAGAAATTCGTGCCAGCCATGGCTGCGCTGGTCGCGATCGGCGGCGCGGCGGATCTGGAACATGGGACGGACACTCCGTGAGATGCTCTGTTCTGGTATGCCGTCACTTTATGAGTGTGCCAATCGCGCCACAATCCGCCGCTTGCGCACCGCATCGTTGCACCCGCGGTTGCAATCGATGCAATGCTCAATGCGAATGCGACGATTATCGCAACAGCCGGATCAATGTGTCGAAGAATCGATCGGTCCGCCCGGATTGCCGGTTTCCGGGTATCGCGTTCGGGTAAAATACCGGCCTTTTGGCGTTCGCCGTTGCGGCGGCCGCCATTGCCAGAGCGCCGATCGGCGATTTTTGGCCGTCTAGAATACGCCGCGGCGCCCGGTCCAACCGGCCGCGAGCGCTCCCGGAAAGTCAGCAACAAAAGGATGGAAATGAAGAAGGCCGCCCTGTGCGCCGCCCTCGCCCTCGTGGCGGGCAGCGCCTTCGCGAAGGAGTGGAAGACCGTGCGGATCGGCGTCGACGCCAGCTACCCGCCGTTCGAGTCGACCGCGCCGAGCGGCGAGATCGTCGGCTTCGACGTCGATCTCACCAAGGAAATCTGCAAGCGAATCAACGTGAAATGCGTGTGGGTGGCGCAGGATCTCGACGGGATCATCCCGGCGCTGAAGGCGAAGAAGTACGACGTCATCGTGTCGTCGCTGACCGTCACGGACAAGCGCCGCGAACAGATCGACTTCTCCGACAAGGTATACGACGCGCCGGCGCGGATGATCGCGAAGACCGGCTCGCCGCTGCTGCCGACGATCGCATCGCTGAAGGGCAAGCGCGTGGGCGTCGAGCAGGGCTCGACGCAGGAAACCTACGCGAAGGCGTACTGGGAGCCGCAGGGCGTGACGATCATTCCTTACCAGAACCAGGACCAGGTCTATGCCGATCTCGGCTCGGGCCGTCTCGACGCGACGCTGCAGGACGAGCTGCAAGCCGACTACGGTTTCCTGCGCACGCCGCGCGGCAAGGGCTTCGCGTTCGCCGGGCCGGAAGTGAAGGATCCGAAGACGATCGGCGACGGCACCGCGATCGGCCTGCGCAAGGAAGATACGGACCTGAAGCTCAAGATCAACAAGGCGCTGGCCGACATGCACAAGGACGGCACGTACGACCGGCTGTCGCACAAGTATTTCGCGTTCAGCGTCTATTCGGCTTCGGCCCGCTGAGCAACGAAAAGAAGCGGCAACGGATGCGGGGGCGGCCCCGCATCCGCGCAGTACAGGCAGTCGACCACGCGCCGCCCGCCCCCTCGCCCGCCGCTCGCGCGACGGACAGGCCCGGCACCGTTGCCGGGGCGGACGGTCATGATACGCACGGGGCGTTCCGCGCAGCTTGGCGGACGCGTCTTTCGCGGCGCACCGCGTGCGCCCTAAGGGACCACACCAGGGACCACATATGTTTCTACAAGGTTACGGCCCGCTGATCCTCGCTGGCACCTGGCAAACCGTCAAGCTGGCGGTGCTTTCGCTTGCGCTGTCGTTCCTGCTGGGCCTGCTCGGCGCGGGCGCGAAGCTGTCGCGCAACCGGTTCACGAACGGCGTCGGCACCGTCTACACGACGCTGATCCGCGGCGTGCCCGACCTCGTGCTGATGCTGCTGCTGTTCTACAGCCTGCAGATCTGGCTGAACATGGCGACCGACGCACTCGGCTGGGACCAGATCGACATCGACCCGTTCCTCGCCGGCGTGCTCGTGCTCGGCTTCATCTACGGCGCGTACTTCACCGAGACGTTCCGCGGCGCGTTCCTGTCGGTGCCGCGCGGCCAGCTCGAGGCCGGCAGCGCGTACGGGATGACGAGCTGGCAGGTGTTCACGCGGATCATGTTCCCGCAGATGATGCGCTTCGCGCTGCCGGGCATCGGCAACAACTGGCAGGTGCTCGTGAAGTCGACCGCGCTCGTGTCGATCATCGGGCTCGCCGACGTCGTGAAGGCGTCGCAGGATGCCGGCAAGGGCACGCTGCGGTTCTTCTTCTTCACGCTGATCGCGGGCGCCGTCTACCTCGCGATCACGACGATCTCGAACTTCGTGCTGATGTGGCTCGAAAAGCGCTACTCGACCGGCGTCCGCAAGGCTGACCTATGATCGAACTCATCCAAGAATACTGGCGCAACTATCTCTATACCGACGGCTATCGCATCACCGGTGTCGCGATCACGCTGTGGCTGCTGGTCGTGTCGATCGGCCTCGGCTTCTGCCTGTCGATACCGCTCGCGGTCGCGCGCGTGTCGAAGAAGAAGTGGCTGTCGAGCGCCGTGTGGCTCTACACGTACGTATTCCGCGGCACGCCGCTCTACGTGCAGCTGCTGCTCTGCTACACGGGCCTCTACAGCCTGCAGGCCGTGCGCGGCACGCCGATGCTCGACGCGTTCTTCCGCGACGGGATGCACTGCACGCTGCTCGCGTTCACGCTGAACACCTGCGCGTACACCACCGAGATCTTCGCGGGCGCGATCAAGGCGACGTCGTACGGCGAGATCGAAGCCGCGCGTGCGTACGGGATGTCGACGTTCACGATGTATCGCCGCGTGATCCTGCCGTCGGCGCTGCGCCGCGCGCTGCCGCTGTACAGCAACGAAGTGATCCTGATGCTGCACGCGACCACCGTCGCCTTCACCGCGACCGTGCCGGACATCCTGAAGATCGCCCGCGACGTCAACTCGGCGACCTACATGTCGTTCCATGCATTCGGCATCGCCGCCCTGCTCTATCTCGTGATCTCGTTCACGCTCGTGTGGCTGTTCCGCCAGGCCGAGCGCCGCTGGCTCGCGTATCTGCGCCCGCAAGGCAAGTAAGTTTTCGCAGGACTATTGATGAATTCCCAGACTCAGAAGCTTTTCGTCGACGATCTGCACAAGCGGTACGGCGACAACGAGGTGCTCAAGGGCGTGTCGCTGAAGGCGAACTCGGGCGACGTGATCAGCGTGATCGGCTCGTCCGGCTCCGGCAAGAGCACGATGCTCCGCTGCATCAACTTCCTCGAACAGCCGAACGCCGGCCGCATCTTCGTCGACGGCGAGGAAGTGCGCACCGCCCTCGACAAGGCCGGCGCGCTGCGCGCGGCCGATCCGAAGCAGCTGCAGCGCGTGCGCACCAAGCTGTCGATGGTGTTCCAACACTTCAACCTCTGGTCGCACATGAACGTGATCGAGAACGTGATGGAAGCGCCCGTGAACGTGCTCGGCATCCCGAAGAAGGAAGCCGAGGAGCGCGCCCGCGCATATCTCGAGAAAGTCGGCCTCGCGCCGCGCGTCGAGAAGCAGTATCCGTCGCACCTGTCGGGCGGCCAGCAGCAGCGCGTGGCGATTGCGCGCGCGCTGGCGATGCATCCGGACGTGATGCTGTTCGACGAGCCGACGTCGGCGCTCGACCCGGAACTGGTGGGCGAAGTGCTGAAGGTGATGCAGAAGCTCGCCGAGGAAGGCCGCACGATGATCGTCGTCACGCACGAGATGGGTTTCGCGCGCAACGTATCGAATCACGTGATGTTCCTGCACCAGGGCCGCGTCGAGGAAGAAGGCGTGCCGTCCGAGGTGTTCGCCAACCCGAAGAGCGAACGCCTGCGCGGGTTCCTGTCGGGCAGCCTCAAGTAACGCACGCCGCACGAGCGGGCGCCCGCGGTTCGCCGCGCGGCGCCCGTTTTGCGTTTACGCGGTCACCGGCGCGCCGTCGGCGAACGCGCGCAGTTCGTCGCCTGCAAGCCGGTAGCGCACCCATTCGCTCTGCGGCGCCGCGCCGACGCTCTCGTAGAAGCGGATCGCCGGCTCGTTCCAGTCGAGCACGCTCCACTCGAAACGCCCGCAGCCCGACTCGACCGCGATCCGCGCGAGCGCCTTCAAGAGCCGCAGCCCGGCGCCCGCACCACGAAAACGCGGCGACACGTACAGATCCTCGAGATACAGCCCCTGCCGGGCAAGCCACGTCGAATACGAGAAGAAATACACGGCGAAGCCGGCCGGCTCGCCGTCGACCTCGCACATCAGCGCGCGCGCCGGCGATCCCTCGCCGAACAGGCTGCGCTCGAGCGACGCGGGCGTCGCGATCACTTCGTGTTCCGCCTTCTCGTAGATGGCCAGCTCGGTGATGAAACGCAGGATCTGCGGCACGTCGGCGACGGTGGCGGAACGGATGTCGATTTGCACGGGTTGAGCCCTCCGGCCCTGACTTGAAACGGAATACGGCGCCGCGCAGCCGCGCTGGCGCCAATCAGGTCGTCATGCTACGTTCACGCTGCGCCTGCAGGAAGTGCAGTTTCTTCATCTGGACCTGAACATGATGCATCCCGATCTGCGCCGCCTCGACCTGAACCTGCTGCTCGTGTTCGATGCGCTGTACCGTCACCGCTCCGTCGCCGCGGCCGCACACGAACTCGCATTGAGCCCGTCCGCGCTGAGCCACGCGCTTGCACGGCTGCGCGACGCGATCGGCGACGCGCTGTTCGTGCGCCTCGGCAACGAGATGCAGCCTACCGTGCGCGCCGACGACATCGCGACCTGGGCCGGCGACGCACTCGACGCGATGTCGAAGGGGCTCGCCCGCGCGCGCCGCTTCGATCCCGCGCACAGCGACCGCACGTTCGTGTTCGCGGCGACCGACTACACGGCATTCGCCGTGCTGCCGGCGTTTCTCGCCCGCATCCAGCATGTGGCACCACGCTTGCGGATCCGCGTCATCCATTCCGACCGGAAGATCTCCGTCGACGAACTCGCGGCCGGCCGCATCGATTTCGCGCTCGGCTACCACGAGGAATCAGCGGCCGACGCACCCGGCATCGAGGACTTCGACTGGTTCTCCGACGACTACGTCGTGATCGCGAGCGCCACGCATCCGGACATCCGCCGGCGGCTGACGCTCGACCAGTACCTGGCGGCACGCCACGTGGTCGTCACGCCGTGGAACGAGTCGCGCGGCGTCGTCGACCATGTGCTCGACCGGCTCGGCCTCGCGCGCCAGGTCGCCGTGCAGTTGCCGACCGTGCTGGCCGCGCCGTTCGTGATCGCGGAATCCGCGCTGCTGATGACCGTGCCGCACCGCGCCGCGCAGGCGCTGCGGCACGCCGCGCCGATCCGCATCTTTCCGGCGCCGTTCGAGATCCCGCGCTACACCGTGAAGGTCTACTCGCACGCGAAACATGCGCGCACCGATGCGCATCGCTGGATTCGCGCGCAGTTGCTCGACGCAAGGCCGGAGCCTGCCTGACCGACGCACGCCGATGCATCGCGTGGCGCGTGACCGAACGGGCACGACAAGCACCGGCTGGCGGCGTCCGGCAGCCGCCCGTTCATTACGAAATACTTACCAATTTCTCATGCCGGGCGCTTACGCTTGCGCCCTCGCAACGTCAATAGTGGCAATCCTTGACCCCTGTTTGTGAAATTCGTGTCTGCCTTGCGGGACAAGGGTTTTCCGTTAATTGCAAACCCTTGGCGCACCGGTTGCGCACCGTGTTGCATGGCAATTTGACGACAGGTGTTAGTCAAACAACGATTTCCATCGCCACAAAATTGTATTTTTGCTAAATTAGTAACCAAAGTAGCAAAACGAAGTTCGTGAAATGTAGTTTAGCTTCACGACACTACAAGGAGACCCCGCAGGCCGACCCGGCTGCGCGGGACCAATCAACGGTTTTCCGTCCGCTTGCCCGCGTGCTGCGCTTACCGGCCCTGCACGAGGTCTCCCTGGTTATCCCGCTTTTGCCCGGCGCTCGCGCTCCGGGCATCTCGTGCAGTCTGGGTTGACTTTTTGACAGGGTATGGAGGAGATGATGAAGAAAGCTTTGGTCGCGGCCGCGCTGATGGCTGCTGGGGTGGTGACGGCGCACGCGCAGAGCAGCGTCACGCTGTATGGCCGCCTGGATGCCGGCATCGAGTACATGAACGGCCTGCAAAACGGCCACCAAGTGCGCGCGGAAAGCGGCGACTGGGGCACGAGCCTCTGGGGCTTGAAGGGCACCGAGGACATCGGCGGCGGCAACAAGATCCTGTTCCACCTCGAAGGCGCGTTCAACACGATGACGGGCGGCTTCAGCGGCTCGATCTGGGATCGTTATGCGACGGTCGGTATCTCCAACGACCGCTACGGTACGCTGCTGTTGGGTCGCGAACTCGCGATCGCCAACGGCGTGTGGGACTTCGACCCGTTCGGCCAGTCGGCCTGGTCGACGGCATCGCTGGTGCGCGGCCGCAACTGGAACAAGACCAGCAACAACGTGTCGTACCAGTCGCCGCAGTTCTACGGCCTCGACTTCTACGGCCAGTTCTCGTTCTCGAACTCGACCAGCTTCAACGGCAACACGACGGCCGGCGCAGCGGGTCGTGCGATGGGCGCTCAGGTTACCTATACCAATTCGCTGTTCCAGTTGCGCGGCATCTACGATGAGACCCGCGACAGCAACGGCCGCTTCTCCGACGTGTTCACCTACTCGCGTGAATATTTCGCAGGTGCAAACGTGTTCCTCGGCCAGTTCAAGCTGCAGGCGGCGTACCAGGTATCGCGCGCGGACGGCACCGGCATCGTACCCGCGAACAACGGCATCACCGGCACCCAACAGGTCTGGGGCGGCGTGACGTGGCAGGCGACGCCGGCAGCGGCGCTGATCGCGGCCGCGTATCACGTGAACGCGAACCACGGCGGCGGCAACGCGAACATCTACACGGTCGGCGGCTCGTACAACATCTCGAAGCGCACGCTGTTCGACCTGCAGGTCGCTACGGTGCGCAACAGCAAGAACGCCAACTTCGGCCTGAACGCGAACGGCGCCGGTACGGCCGTGTCGACGGGCAACCCGAATCCGGGCGGCAGCCAGACCGGCGTCTACGCCGGTATCCAGCACCTGTTCTGATCAGGCGCCGTACTCAAAGAATCGATTCGACGACGTTTTCCACGCTGCTGCGAGAGGCGCGTATCGGTGCGGTACCCAACCGGGTATCGCACCGTTTTTTATTGGCGGGCCGGTTTCGTGCGGCCCACTGACGAATGCGGCGCTCAGACGGCCGCTTCGTTCTCCTCGCCGGTGCGGATGCGGATCACGCGCTCGACGTCCGACACGAAGATCTTGCCGTCGCCGATCTTGCCGGTGCGCGCCGCGCCGATCACCGCGTCGATCACCTGGTCGACCTGCGCTTCCGCGACGACCACCTCGATCTTCATCTTCGGCAGGAAGTCGACGACGTATTCGGCGCCGCGATACAGCTCGGTATGGCCCTTCTGGCGGCCGAAGCCCTTCACTTCCGTCACGGTCAGGCCCGTGAGACCCACTTCGGCGAGCGCTTCGCGGACTTCGTCCAGCTTGAACGGCTTGATGATGGCGGTGATGCGTTTCATGATGGTTGTCCCTCAATGCTCGTTTGGATGAAAAATCGCGATCCCGATTGTAAGCCGGCGAGCCGCGCACGGCGCGACACGGCTCAATCGAGCCGTTCGGTAAAGCGTGACGTGATCGGGTAGCGCCAGTCGCGCCCGAATGCGCGATGCGTGACGCGAATGCCGATCGGCGCCTGGCGGCGCTTGTATTCGTTGATCTTGATGAGCCGCGTCACGCGCTCGACGTCGGCCTGGGCATAACCCGCCGCGACGATCTCGGCGAGCGGCCGGTCCTCTTCCATGTACATCCGCATGATCGCGTCGAGCACGTCGTACGGCGGCAGGCTGTCCTGGTCGGTCTGGTTCTCGCGCAGCTCGGCCGACGGCGCGCGCGTGAGGATCCGCTCGGGGATCACGTCGCGCAGCAGGTAATCGGCCGTTTCGTTGCGATAGCGGCAGAGCCGGTACACGAGCGTCTTCGCGATGTCCTTGATCACCGCGAACCCGCCGGCCATGTCGCCGTACAGCGTGCAGTAGCCGACCGCCATCTCGCTCTTGTTGCCGGTCGTCAGCACGATCGAGCCGAACTTGTTCGACAGCGCCATCAGCAGCGTGCCGCGAATGCGCGCCTGGATGTTTTCTTCCGTCGCGTCTTCCGCGCGGCCCGCGAACTCGCCCGCGAGCGATGCGCGGAACGCATCGAACATCGGCGCGATCGCGATCTCGTCGTAGCGCACGCCGACGCGCCGCGCCATTTCCGCCGCGTCGGTGGTCGAGATGTCGGCCGTGAAGCGCGACGGCATCATCACCGCGCGCACGCGCTCGGGCCCGAGCGCATCGCATGCAACGGCCAGCACCAGCGCCGAATCGACGCCGCCCGACAGCCCGATCAACGCGCCCGGAAACCCGTTCTTGCCGATGTAGTCGCGCACGCCCGTCACGAGCGCGCGGTACACCTGCGCCTCCGTCGACAGCTCGGGCGCGATCGCGCCCGGCAGCGGCCGCGCGCCGTCGAATTCGACGATCGCGTGCCCTTCGTCGAACTGCGGCATCTTCGCGACCAGCGCGCCCTGCGCGTCGAGCACGAACGAGCCGCCGTCGAACACGAGCTCGTCCTGCCCGCCGACGAGGTTCACGTACACCATCGGCAGCCCGGTTTCGCGAATCCGCGCGCGCAGGATGTCGAAACGCACCGCTTCCTTGTTCATGTGGTACGGCGAGCCGTTCGGGATCAGCAGCACCTGCGCGCCGGCCGCCTTCGCGATCTGCGCGGCCGATGCGTGCCACGCGTCCTCGCAGATGATCACGCCGAATTTCACGCCGTTCAGCTCGAACACGAGCGGCTCGGCGTCCGTCGCGAAGTAGCGCTTCTCGTCGAACACCTCGGCGTTCGGCAGATCCTGCTTGCGGTAGGTGCCGACGATCTCGCCGCCGACGATCAGCGATGCCGCGTTGTAGGTATCGGTGGGCGGCACGCCGCGCTCGATCGGGCGGTTTGCATTACCATCGACGGCTGACGCGTGCATGCCTTCGCCCGCGCCGCGCAGCGGATGACCGACCAGCACCGCGAGCCCGTCGAACGCCTTCAGGGCGTCGGCGAGCGCGTCGAGCGCAGCCGCGGCCGCCGCATAGAACGCGGGCCGCAGCAGCAGGTCTTCCGGCGGATAGCCGGACAGCGCGAGTTCGGGCGCGACCATCAGCTGCGCACCATCGTTGTGCGCGGCGCGTGCGGCCGCGACGATCCGCGCGACGTTGCCGGCGAAGTCGCCGACGGTGACGTTGATCTGGGCGAGAGCGAGTCGGGTCTTCATGGCGGGATCGGCGCAGCCCGGCGGCGCGCCCTGAACGGCTGACGAAAACGTCCCGGTGCGGGCCGCGCAGGCCCGCGCATCCGGCGACACAGAATGGTACGGATTCACGCTTGAAACACGAACGCATCGATTATCGCACGGGCATCCTGTCGTCCCCCGCGGAGGTGCCGGCCGAGGAATGGAACGCGCTGCTTGCCCGCGACGCGCAGCCGACGCCCTTCCTGCGCCACGAATTCCTCGACGCGCTGCACGTCGCGCGCTGCGCGGTCGACGATACCGGCTGGTCACCCCATTTCGTCACGCTGACCGACCCGCGCACCGGCCGCCTCGCGGCCGCCGCGCCCGTCTATGCGAAACAGCATTCGTACGGCGAATACGTGTTCGACTGGGCGTGGGCCGACGCGTACCAGCGCAACGACCTGCCCTACTACCCGAAGCTGCTGTGCGCGGTGCCGTTCACGCCCGTGCAGGGCACGCGCCTGCTCGCGGCCGACGACGACGCGCGCCGCCGGCTCGCGGCCACGCTGCTCGCGTTCGCCGAGCAGAGCGACGTGTCGTCGCTGCACGTGCTGTTCCCGACCGGCGACGAAGCGGCGCTCCTCGAATCGATGGGGATGATGCTGCGTGAAGGCGTGCAGTTCCACTGGATCAACGACGGCTACCGCCACTTCGACGATTTCCTCGGCACGCTCGAGCAGAAGAAGCGCAAGAACATCCGCGCGGAGCGGCGCAAGGTGCACGATGCGGGCGTGACGTTCCGGCGGCTCACCGGCGACCGGATCACCGACGCCGACTGGCGGTTCTTCTCGCGCTGCTACCGGCAGACCTATCGCGAACACTATTCGAGCCCGTACCTGAACCTCGACTTCTTCCGCACGATCGGCGCGACGATGCCCGAGAACCTGCTGCTCGTGATCGCGGAAGCCGGCGGCCAGCCGATCGCGAGTGCGCTCGCCGTCTACCGGCGCGGCGAAAGCGGCGGCGGCACGCTGTACGGCCGCTACTGGGGCGCGGTCGAACATGTGCCGTGCCTGCATTTCGAAACGGCCTACTACCAGTTGCTCGAATTCTGCATCGAGGCCGGGCTCGATACGTTCGAAGGCGGCGCGCAGGGCGAACACAAGCTCGCGCGCGGCTTCCTGCCGACCGTCACGCACTCCGCGCACTGGCTCGCGCACCCGGCGTTCTCGGACGCGGTCGCGCGCTTTCTCGAACGCGAGACCGAGCATATTCACGCGTACGTCGACGAACTGCGCGAACACGATCCGTTCCGGCGCGGCACCGGGTAACGCGAGACGGCCCGCGCGCCGGCCCGCATCGGAAGCATCCGGCGCGTGGCCGGCCGGGGCGCCGCCCCGGGCCCGCCCGATGCATGACGCGGCCGGTCAGCGCGCCGCGAGCGACACCGCCTGCGACAGCGCCTGCGGATCGCGCGACGACGCGGCGGCCGTGAGCGTATAGCTGCCCGCACTGACCCGCCATGCATGCGTGGTCACGTCCCAGGTCGCGAAACGCTGCGACGGAATCGCAATGCCGACCGTGCGCGCTTCGCCAGGCTGCAGCGTGACCTTGGTCCAGCCGACGAGCCGCTTCGGCGGCTCGCCGAGCGATGCGGGCAGCGCCGCATAGACCTGCACCGTCTGCACGCCGGCCCGCGCGCCCGTGTTCGTCACGGTCACGCCGACCGTCACGTTGCCCGATGCATCGGCCGCCGCGGTCATCCCGGAAAGCGTGTACGTCGTGTACGACAGCCCGTAGCCGAACGGGAACAGCGGCTCGATTCCCTTCGTGTCGAACCAGCGATAACCGTACGCGAGGCCTTCCGCATAGACCGATTGCTGGCTCGCCGGATCGATCGCCGGCTGCGGCAGATCGGCTTCCTGCTTCGGGAACGTCAGCGGCAGCCGGCCCGACGGGTTCGCATCGCCGAACAGCAGGTCGGCGATCGCCTGGCCGCCCTGTGCGCCCGGATACCACGCTTCGAGCACGCCATGCACGTTCGCGAGCCACGGCATCAGCACGGGACTGCCGTTCTCGAGCACGACGATCACGCGCTTCGCCTTCGCCGCGACCGCGGCGATCAGCGCGTTCTGGTCGTACTGCTGGTTGTACGGGTCGGCCTTCGCGTCCGGCAGCGACAGGCTCGCGAGGTCGAGCCCTTCCGTCTGCCACTGCGTCGCGAACACGATCGCGACATCGGCCTGCGCGGCCGCGCTCGCCGCAGCATTCGCGTCGGTCCCGTCGAGATAGCTGACCGATGCGTTCGGCGCCTTCGCGCGGATCGCCGCGAGCGGCGCGGACTTGTACCAGGTCGCGCAGCCGCCGAACAGCATACCGGCCGGTTGCTGACAGGTCGTCACCGCGTTGCCGTCGATCGCCGGCACCGCGCCCGAGCCGCCGCCCGACAGCACGCCCGCGTCCGCATGCCCGCCGATCACGACGACCGACTTCAGCGCGCCGGCCGCCAGCGGCAGCACGGACTGCGCATCGCCGGGCGCGGCCGCGTTCTTCAGCAGCACCGCGGATTGCCGTGCGATCGCGAGCGCATCGGCGTTGCCGGCCGCTTCGTCGATCGCGCCGCCCGGCTTCGGCGGCGCGTCCATCACGCCGACGCGGATCAGCGTGCGCAGCTTGCGCTGCACCATGTCGTTCAGCCGCGACGCAGACACGCTGCCGGCCTGCAGCGCCGCGCGCAGCTTCGTGTTGAAGAACGAGCCGAGCGGCGCGTTGTTGTCGTCCGCCGCGCCCGGTTCCTCCTCGTCGAGCCCCGCCTGTACGGCCGCGACCGTCGAATGCGTCGCGCCCCAGTCCGACTGCACGACGCCCTTGAAGCCCCATTCGTTCTTCAGCACCGTCGTCAGCAGATACGGGTTCTCGCACGCATACACGCCGTTCAGCTTGTTGTACGAGCACATCACGTTGCCCGGCTGGCCGTCCTTCACGGCAATCTCGAACGCGAGCAACTCGGCCTCGCGCATGGTTCGCTCGTCGACGACCGAATCGATCGTCATCCGGTTGGTTTCCTGGTCGTTGAACGCGAAATGCTTGATCGTCGCGATCACCTTCTGCGCCTGCGTCGCCTGCGTGCGCGCGGCGCCAAGCGTGCCCGCGAGCACCGGATCCTCGCCCATGTATTCGAACGTGCGTCCGTTGCGCGGCTCGCGCGCAAGGTTCACGCCGCCGCCGAGCCCTTCCGCGAAGCCGAGCGCGCGCAATTCGAGCGCGATGCGCGTGCCGTAGGTGCCGGCGAGCGCCGGATCCCACGTCGCGGCGAGCGCGACCGGCGCGGGCAGCGCGGTCACGCGCGCATTCTTCACGTTCACGCCGCCTGCCGAATCGGCGCTGCTGACGCCCGGAATGCCGAGCCGCGGCACGCCCGGGATGTAGCTCGCGCCGTTCAGCGCGTCGGCCGGAAACGGGCCGCCCAGGTCGAGCGCGGGCATTCCCGTGCCGTGCACGAGCTGCAGCTTCTCGTCGGTCGTCAGTTGCGCGACGAGCGCGGCCGCGCGCCGGTCGGCCGCGGCATCGGGGTCGGCCGGCGCGGCCGGGCCTGCGTGGATGTCGTCGCCGCCGCACGACGCGAGCAGCACCGTGAGCGCGCACGCAGACGCAATCGTCGAACACCGGAACAGCGAAGTTTTCATTGATCCTCCTGAATCGATCTGTTGTACTTGTCGCCACACTCCAGCGTCCGAGTCTAAGAATCGACCGGTCACCACGCTTGACCGGCAGGAGCATGCGTTGACCTCTCGCAGCGGGGACAAACCCGAACGGCATGACGACAGGGAGACAGGCATGGAGCTGCGACAGAAATCGGTATCCGTCCGGATATACCGCTGGCTGTGCGAAGACGCGCGCGCGAACGGCGTCGACATCGCCCCGCTATACGAGACGCTCGGCATCGGGCCGGCCGAGCTCGCCGACGACACGCGCCGCATCGCGGGCGACCGGCACGTCGCCGCGATGCGGCTGACGAGCGCGTGGCCGCTGTCCTGGTACCGCTCGCCGCCGCACGCCGTGCCGTGGCTCGTGCCGTTCCCGGAACTCGCGGGCGTCACGTGCAACGCGGCGACGCTGCGCGACGCGCTGCACGGCTACCTGCGCTATCGCGAGCTGATCGGCAACGTCGACTGGATCTTCGCGCACGAGAACGGCGACGCGATCGCGATCGAATACGTGAACGAAGGCGATGGCCGGCACGCGGGCAGCGCGCTCGCGAACCTGGCGATCCTCGCGGCGCTCGCCCGCCTGTACGATCCGCACGTGCGTGTCGACGGCGCGGAATTCGCCGGCCGTGCGTTGGTGCCCGCGGCCGCGCTGCGCGACATGCTCGGTGCGCCGGTGTCGTTCGATGCCGCGCACAACCGCATCGTGCTGCGCTCCGCGCACTTCGACACGCCGTTCGAGCGCTACAACGCACCGCTCGCCGACATCCAGCGTCATGCGGCCGACACCGCGCGCGACCGGGTTCGCGTGCGCTCGACGTTCGGCTCGTCCGTCGAGCAATGCGTGCGCGACTGGCTGCGTACCTCCGACGACGCCGACGTGCCGACCGACACGCTGATGCAGCACGTCTGCACGCGCTTCGCGATGTCGCGCTGGACACTGCGCCGGCGCCTGCATCGCGAAGCGGTCGGGTTTCATGCGCTCGTCGCGCAGGCGCGGCTCGGCGAAGCGCGCGACCTGCTGTTGAACACGCAACTGCCGATCGGCGAGATCGGCGTACGGGTCGGCTTCCGTTCGACGAGCGCGTTCACGCGCTTCTTCACGCGCGAACTCGGCGCGGCACCGAGCCGCTTCCGCGACGGGCATGGCGACCGGTGGCGTTGACGGGCACTTTTTCTGAGACACTGGCGGCTTCGCATCCCGCCGCCCTGCCATGTCCTGGTTTCTGTATCTGATCGAATGCGCCGACGACAGCGTCTACACCGGCATCACGACCGACGTTGCCGCGCGCTTCGACGACCACGCCTCCGGCAAGGGCGCGCGCTACACGCGCTCGCGCAAGCCGCGTGCGGTGCTCGCCTCGTTTCCGCTGCCCGACCGGTCGAGCGCGTCGCGCGCCGAATACTGGGTGAAGCGGCTTACACCCACGCAGAAGCGTGAGCTGGCGGCAGGGCTGAGGACGCTGGAATCGGTGCTGCCGACGGGGGTGGCAGTCGACGGGAGCGGTGAGGTTGCAGGATTGAAGGCCGGTACGCGCGGGCGGAAGAAGGTGAAGAAGGCAGAGGACGTCGATAGCGCGACGCAGACAGCTGAAATTGAGCAGCCTGACGCGAAGACGGCAAAAGCCGGGAAAGCCGGGAAAGCCGGGAAAGCCGGGAAAGCCGGGAAAGCCGGGAAAGCCGGGAAAGCCGACAAGTCTGCGAAAACCGCGAAGCCGCGACAAGCCGCCCAGGCACCGAAGGCGGCAAAAGCCGCGCCGGTCGCGAAGCGCGACGGCGATGCGGTCGCAAAAAAGACCGCATCGCGCAGTACGCCGTCGCAAAAGAACCGACAGGGCGCGTCTCCGTCGTCGAAAGGAAAAGCGCCATCAGCCAGCGGCAAGCCCGTCACGAACGGACGCGACACTCCTGCCCCCGCGCCGACTCGCCGCCCGACGTCGGCCACGAAAACCGCCGAAGCCGCCGTGCCCTCCGTTGCCGCTCGACGCGCCAAACGCGCAACGGGCACGACGGGCGCGAAGGTCGCGTTGGCCACCGCCGCCCCGCCCGCATCCCCTTCCGCACGCAAGCAGACCGCACGCACAAAACAAAACCGCGCGGCCTCCTGAGGAGACACGCGCGGTTTGCGTTTCGCACGAACCGGCCGTCGGCCGGTATGCCGCTTACTTCTTGTAGTTCGCTGCGCCGTCGGCGATTTCCTTGTGCGCGGCTTCGATGCCGGCCCAGCCTTCGACCTTCACCCACTTGCCCTTCTCGAGCGCCTTGTATTGCTCGAAGAAGTGCTTGATCTGATCCTTCAGGTACTCGGGCACGTCGTCGATCGACTTCAGGTTGGCCGTCATCGGGCAGACCTTGTCGTGCGGCACGGCGACCAGCTTCGCGTCGACGCCCGACTCGTCGGTCATCTGCAGCATGCCGAGCACGCGCGAACGCACGATCGAGCCCGCCAGCAGCGGGAACGGCGTGATCACCAGCACGTCGACCGGATCGCCGTCGCCCGACAGCGTCTGCGGGATGTAGCCGTAGTTCACCGGGTAGCGCATGCCCGTGCCGATGAAGCGGTCGACGACGAGGAGGCCCAGTTCCTTGTCCGCCTCGTACTTCACCGGATCGCTTTGCGCGGGAATCTCGATGATCACGTTGAAATCTTGCGGCAGGTCCTTGCCGGCCGGAACATGATTGAAGCTCATGAGCACTCTCTGTAGGTCGATGGGAATTCGGGACAGGGCGCCGCGGCCGATGCACCGCCGCAGGCGCCCCGCAAGGCAATGCGCCATTATAGCCAATCGACCGGTGGCGTCCGGATGACGATCGGCCGATAATCGTTCCGGATGCCCGGCCGTCGGACCGCCGGCCGCGTTATGTGGAATCGATGCGGGCGTTGAAGTGGTGTCGCCGGTCGACGGCGAAGCATGGAGCTCGAGTAAACGCAAAAGCGCTCATTCGGATCTACCGCAAAGTATGGGATCCGAGCAGGCGCTGAAGCGCTAAACCGGGTCGACCGCAAAGCATGGGACCCGAGCAGGCGCTGAAGCGCTAACCCGGGTCGACCGCAAAGCATGGGACCCGAGTAAGCGCTGAAGCGCTAACTCGGGTCGACAGGAGCTGGCATGGAAGAGGCGAAGCACTTCATCGCGGGCGAATGGACGTTGCCCACGCAACTGGAAACCATCGCGGTCGTCGATCCATCCGACGGCCAGCCATTCGCATCGATCGCCCGCGGCACGGCGCCCGACATCGAGCGCGCGGTCGCCGCGGCCCGCGACGCATTCGCGGGCCCGTGGGGCGCCGCCAGCGCCGCCGAGCGCGGCCGCGTGCTGATGCGGCTGTCAGCGCGTGTCGCCGCCGCGATCGAGGAACTCGCCGCGATCGAGGCGCGCGACACCGGCAAGCCGCTGAAGCAGGCACGCGCCGACGCCGCCGCGCTCGCGCGCTACTTCGAGTTCTACGCAGGCGCCGCCGACAAACTGCACGGCGAAACCCTCCCCTATCAAGCCGGCTACACGGTGCTGACGGTGCGCGAGCCGCACGGCGTCACGGGCCACATCGTGCCGTGGAACTACCCGATGCAGATCTTCGGGCGCAGCGTCGGCGCCGCGCTCGCGGCCGGCAACGCATGCGTCGTCAAGCCGGCCGAGGATGCGTGCCTGTCGTTGCTGCGCGTCGCCGAGCTGGCCGCCGAGGCCGGGTTGCCGGCCGGTGCGCTCAACATCGTCACCGGCTACGGCCATGAAGCGGGTGCCGCGCTCGCACGCCATCCCGGCATCGACCACATCTCGTTCACGGGGTCGCCGGCCACCGGCAAGCTGGTGACGCAGATGGCGGCCGAGAACCACGTACCCGTCACGCTCGAACTCGGCGGCAAGTCGCCGCAGATCGTGTTCGCCGATGCCGATCTCGAAGCGGCGTTGCCCGTGCTCGTGTCCGCGATCGTGCAGAACGGCGGGCAGACCTGCTCGGCCGGCAGCCGCGTGCTGATCGAGCGCGCGGTGTACGAGCCGCTCGTCGAGCGCCTCGCCACCGCGTTCAACGGGCTGCGCGTCGGCCCGAGCCGAGCCGACCTCGATTGCGGCCCGCTGATCAACGCGAAGCAGCAGCAGCGCGTGTGGGATTTCCTGTCCGACGCGCAGCACGACGGCATTCCGATGGCCGCGCACGGGCAGGTCGTCGCCGACGCGCCCGAAAGCGGCTTCTACCAGGCGCCCGCGCTGTTGCGCGACGTGCCGCCGTCGCACCGGCTCGCGCAGGAGGAAGTGTTCGGCCCCGTGCTCGCCGCGATGCGTTTCGTCGACGAAGACGAAGCCGTCGCGCTGGCGAACGGCACGCCATACGGCCTCGTCGCGGGCATCTGGACGCGCGACGGCGCACGCCAGATGCGTGTCGCGCGGCGCCTGCGGGCGGGCCAGGTGTTCATCAACAACTATGGCGCGGGCGGCGGCGTCGAGCTGCCGTTCGGCGGCGTCGGCCACTCGGGGCATGGCCGCGAGAAAGGCTTCGAGGCACTGTACGGCTTCACCGTGCTGAAGACGATCGCGATCCGGCACGGCTGATTGCGTAGCAAGCAGCACGCGGCACGTGGCCGGCAGCGCCCGGCCGCGTGCCGAAACACGACGGCACTCATATCCAGCACAGGAGACACACCATGCGGTTGAGCGGCAAGACGGCAATCGTCACGGGCGGAGGCTCGGGGTTCGGTGAAGGCATCGCGAAGACGTATGCGCGCGAAGGCGCGAACGTCGTCGTCAACGACCTGAACGGCGCGGCGGCCGAGCGCGTCGCGAGCGAGATCGCGCTCGCGGGCGGCAAGGCCATCGCGGTGGCCGGCGACGTGTCGAAGCGGGATGACTGGCACGCGCTGCTGCAGGCCACGCTCGACGATTTCCGCGCGGTGCAGATCGTCGTGAACAACGCGGGCACCACGCACCGCAACAAGCCGGTGCTCGACGTGACGGAAGCCGAATTCGACCGCGTGTACGCGGTCAACATGAAGAGCCTGTTCTGGTGCGTGCAGACCTTCGTTCCCTACTTCCGCGAACAAGGCGGCGGCGTGTTCGTGAACGTCGCGTCGACGGCCGGCGTGCGGCCGCGCCCGGGCCTCGTCTGGTACAACAGCACGAAGGGCGCGATGATCACCGCAAGCAAGTCGCTCGCGGCCGAACTCGGCGCGGATCGCATCCGCGTGAACTGCATCAACCCCGTGCTCGGCGAAACGGGGTTGATGACGGAATTCATGGGCTGCGAGGATACCCCCGATAACCGCAGCCGTTTCCTCGCGACGATCCCGCTCGGCCGCTTCTCGACGCCGCAGGACATCGCGAACGCGGCGCTTTACCTCGCATCCGACGAGGCCGAGTTCATCACGGGCGTCTGCCTCGAAGTCGACGGCGGGCGCTGCATCTAGCCGTATCCGGGCTGCCCGGCCGGCACAATGTTCACACAGGCATCGCACGAAACCGGGTCCGGCGCCCTGCGCCCGCCCCGGCCCATGACAAACCCAACAAAAAGGACAGGAGACAACATGGCAACATCGACGCAGTCGCTGCCGGGCTCGTCCGGCGCATTCGAGGAAGCGACCTACCGCAAGGTGTCGTGGCGACTCACGCCGCTTCTGCTGCTGTGCTACGTGGTCGCGTATCTCGACCGCGTAAACGTCGGATTCGCGAAGCTGCAGATGGCGAGCGACCTGAACCTCAGCGATACCGTCTACGGGCTCGGCGCCGGGATCTTCTTCTTCGGCTACTTCCTCTTCGAAGTGCCGAGCAACATCATCCTGCACAAGGTCGGCGCGCGCGTGTGGATCGCACGCATCATGGCGACGTGGGGCGTGATCTCGATCCTGACGATGTTCGTCACGACGCCCACGATGTTCTACGTGATGCGTTTCCTGCTCGGCGTCGCCGAAGCGGGCTTCTTCCCCGGCGTGATCCTCTACCTCACCTACTGGTACCCAGCGCACCGGCGCGGCCGCATGACGACGTTCTTCATGACGGCAGTCGCCTTGTCCGGCGTGATCGGCGGGCCGCTCTCGGGCTTCATCCTGAAGGCATTCGACGGCATGAGCGGGTGGCACGGCTGGCAATGGCTGTTCCTGCTCGAGGGTATTCCATCGGTGCTGGTTGGCGTCGTCGTGTTCCTCAAGCTGGACGAGCGGATCGAGAAGGCAAACTGGCTGACCGACGACGAAAAGGCGCTCCTCGCGCGCAACGTCGATGCCGAAGAAGCCACCAAGGAAGACCTGCCGCTCGGCGCCGTGATGTCGAGCCCGCGCGTGTGGCTGATGGCGCTGATCTACTTCTCGTTCGTGATGGGGCTCTACGGCGTCGGCTTCTGGCTGCCGACGATCATCAAGGCCACCGGCGTGACCGACACGTTCATGATCGGCCTGCTGTCGGCGATTCCGTATGGCGCCGCAGTGGTCGCGATGATCCTGATCGCACGCAGCGCGGACCGGCACCGCGAACGCCGCTGGCACGTCGCGATTCCGGCCGCGATCGGCGCGCTCGGGCTCGTGCTGTCGGTGATCTGGGCGCACCAGACCGCGCTCGCGATGCTCGGCCTCACGCTCGCGACGATCGGCATCCTGACGACGCTGCCGCTGTTCTGGAGCCTGCCGACCGCGTTCCTCGGCGGCACCGCGGCCGCGGCCGGCATCGCGATGATCAACTCGATCGGCAACCTCGCCGGCTTCCTCAGCCCGTACATGATGGGCTGGCTCAAGCAGGCAACGGGCGCCAACGATTCAGGCATGTACGTGCTTGCCGGGTTCCTCGTGCTCGGCGGGCTGCTGGCGCTGTCGGTGCCGAAGCGGCTGGTCGACAAGTGATGCGGAGCGCGACACGATCATGACGACGGAGCCAACCCGCATGCCCCATCGAATCCTCCAGGCAGCCGGCAGCCGTGTGCTGGTCCGCGATCCTGCCGCCGGGCCAGTCCAACGCGAAAGCGATGCGCTCGACCTCGTCGCGCTCGCGCATGAGCACGAAGCCGACTGGGTCGCGGTCCCCGCGAACGCGCTGCACGACGACTTCTACCGGCTCGACAGCGGGCTGGCGGGCGCCGTCCTGCAGAAGCTCGTCAACTACGGAGTCAGGCTCGGCGTGGTCGGTGACATCGAGCGCTGGCTTGCGCGCAGCGAAGCGCTTCGCGCGCTCGTTCGCGAATCCAATCGCGGGCAAGCGGTGTGGTTCGTCGCGAACGAGGATGACCTGCTGCGCAAGCTCGGCGCGTGACGTGTCGTCCAGCCCCGCTCCGGACGAAAAAAAGCCCCGAAGGCCGGACAACCTTCGGGGCTTTTTTGCGAATGTTGCGCGAGCCGCCTGCAGCAGGCAGCCCGAGTGACCGGCGTCAGACCACCGTAATCGCGAGCGCGCTTTCGCGGTAATGCTTCGCCGCCTTGTCGGTTTCGCCGAGATGCTCGAACAGGCGCGCGAGCGCGCGATGCGTACGCACCTTCAGCGCCTCGTTGTCGGCCAGCTTCAGTGCCGATTCGAGGAACGACTGCGCCTTGCCCCACAGTTGCTGCTGCTGGCACAGGCGGCCGAGTGCGAACAGCAGGTCGGCATCGTCCGGGTGATCCTTCTTCCACCCTTCCGCCTTCTGGATCAGCGGCAGCGCATCGGCGCCGGCCGTGTCCGGGTAACGGCGCAGCAGGCGGGCATCCCAGTTGTGCGCGAGCGCGTCCTCGACGATGCGGCGCGCCTCGTTGCGGCGCTCGAGCGGGACGAGCAGATCGGCCGCGAGATCGGCGAGACGCGGCGACTGGCGCTCGACCGGCGACAGCGATTGCCACACCTCGAGCAGCGCATCCGGGTCGTGCCGGCGTTCGCGCAGCAGGTTTTCCGCAGCCTGCTGGCGCAGCCGCACGGCCGCGGCCGGATGCAGCGCCTCGCGCTTCTCGAGCGCCTTCGCGAGCTTCAGCACCTCGGCCCAGTTCTTCAGCTGCTGCTGCGCACGCAGCGCGACCTGCTGCGCATGGATGCGCTTGCCGCCCGCCTGCAGGTCGGCCAGCGCGGCAAGGGCGCCGTCGGCATCGCGCGCATCCGCCCGCATGTCGGCCGCGGCGAGCAGCCGTGCGTCCTGCCATTCCGGCGCGTCGACCTTCGACAGCCAGTCGTCGCGGCGCGTGTACTCGTGCATCCGGTGCGCGGCCGTGGCCGCGACGAGACTCGCCGCGCCCTGGTTCGCATCGACCGACAGCGCTTCGCGTGCAGCCTTCTCCGCCCGCGAGAAGCGGCCCGCGTACAGGTTCGCGATCGCGTCGCGCAGCGATGCCTGCGCCTTCTCGTTGCGCGAACGCGCCCGATACGCGGCGACCCGCTGCGGCATGCGCCAGATGTTGCGCACGATGCGCAGCAGCGCATACACGACGATGAACAGCACGACGATCGCGATCACGAACAGGTTCAGCGACACGTCGATCCGGTACGGCGGATAGACGAGCAGTACCTGCCCCGCATCGAAACGGCCGACGGTGGCAAGCGCAGCGGCGATCGCGAACAGGACCGCGAGCCAGACGATTCCTCGAAGCGTCATCGTTACCCCCGGCTCTTGAACTGCTGAACGGCGTTCAGGCTGGTGTTCAGGTTCGGCACCGCAACCGTCAGCGACGCGCCGTCCACCTGCTTGAGCAGATCCTCGACGGTCTGCGTGTCCTTCGATGCCTGGTCGAAATACTTCCCGAGCGACGCCTGCGCGGCGTGCAGGTCGGCCTTCATCGCGCTGTCGTTGCGCGCGAGCAGCGACAGGCGCGCGGTCAGCAGGCGCAGCTTCACGTTCTCGCGCACGAAGTAGCCCTGGTCGGGCGACGCGAGCATGGCATCGGCGTTGTCGATCCGGCGCACCTGCACGAGCCCCTTCAACTGCTGGCCGAGGCCGGCCGAGAAGTCGTGCCACCACACCTTCCAGCGCGGCTCGCCGGCCACGGCCACGGCCGACGACGAGGCGTCGGCCGGCGCGACCTTCGGCGCCTCGTGCGGGACGATCGCCTCGCCGGACAGCGGCAGCGCGTCGATCTTCGCGATCGCGTCGTCGAGCTTGATCGCAAGGCCGGTGAGGTCGGCCGACGGTGCAGCCTTCAGCTTCTCGATGTCCAGCGCGAGCGCCTTGCGCACCGTGACGGCCTGCGCGCTCTGCGACGTCGCGAGGCGCGCGTCGGCGTTCTGCAGCGCGATCAGCGCGAGCTGCGTGTTGCCGGTCAGTTGAAGCTGCTGGCTCGCGCTCGACAGCATCTGGTCGACTTCCTCGAGCATCCAGGCATCGCGGTTGCGCGACAGGTCCTGGTATTGCTGCTGCAGCGCCTGCTGCGCGCTCTGCGCGTCGGCGAGCTTGCCGTCGAGCTGCGCGAGCTGCGTGTCGACCTGGTGCGTGCTCGCGAGCGCCTGCTCGGTCTTCAGGCGCGTCTCGGCCGTCTGCGCATCGAGCGCCTTCTGGCGCGCGACGAACGTGCCGTCGAGCCGGTCGATCTTGCGGTTCAGCGCGTAGCCGCCGACGCCCGCCGCGCAGCCGAGCACGACGACGACGAACCACAGCACCGCGCTGCCGCCGCGGCGCGCGGGCGGTTCGGACGCCATATAGGCGGGACGGGACGGCGGTGCGGATGCAGCGGCCGGCTGGGAAGCGACGCTGTTGGAATCGTTGGTATCTGTCATGCGTTTAGTCACCGGTGCGGCTGTCGCCGGTTGGACGGCCTGGTCGGCCATCGTTCGAAACGCGCGGACGATGCGCTCATCGCCCGCGCCGGTCAGCGTAATCCTATCAAAACCCAATGCGCGCGCGGTCTGCTCGATCCGCGGATGCGGCGTCACGAGCGGCGCGTGCTTCAGCGCGTCGATCTCGGCATCGTTCAGATGCGCCCGCGCGAGTTCGTGCAGGTTGCGCACGCCTTCCGAGCTCGTGACGAGCCACGCATGCGGCTCGCCGTCGAGCAGCGCATGCACGCGCTCCCACGCGCCGACGCGCGGATCGGGCACGACGCGCCGATACGCGGCGACGAGCGTGACATCCGCGCCGGCCTCGCGCAGCCGGTCGGCGAGCCATTCGCGCCCGCCGTCGCCGCGCACGATCAGCACGCGCTTGCCCGCCAGCGCCTGCGCGCCGCCAAACGCGGCCTCGATGCACGCGAACAGGCTTTCCGAATCGTAATGGGGTACGCCTCCGTCGGCCGGCGCCTGCGGCGCGATCACGCGATACGCGGGCGCCGCGATGCCGTGACGCTCGAGCGCCGCGACGCTGCCGGGCCCGACCACGCCGACCGGCAGCGCGTTCGGCCAGATCGCGCCGTACTGCGTGAGCGCGCGGTCGATCGCGTTCGGCGACACGAAAATCACCAGCGCGTAGTCGGCGAGCGCCGCGAACGCTGCGTCGAGCGGCGCAGGATCGTCGAGCGGCGCGATGTCGATCAACGGGAATTCGAGCACGTCGCAGCCGGCCTCGGCCAGCTGCGACGCAAGCGCGCCGGACTGGCCGTCCGGGCGCGTCAGGACAGCGGTGAACGCGCGCGCGCCGCCCGCCATCAGGCGTCGCCCTTGCCGGCGGGCGGCGAGCCCGCGAGCAGCGCATGGACGATGTCGAGCGCGCCTTGCGCCTCGAGTTCGTCGGACACGGCGCGGCCGAGCGCGAGCGCATCGGCGACGGTCATGACGGCCCCGCACGCCTCGGCGGTCAGCACGCGTTTGCCGTCGGTCGTCGACACGCGGCCCGTCAGGTACAGTTCGCCCGCGCGCCACACCGCGTGCGCGGCGAGCGGCACCTCGCAGCTGCCGCCGAGCGCGCGCGACACCATCCGCTCGGCCTCGACCGCGAGCGCGGTCTGCGGGTCGTGCAGCGGCGCGAGCCACGCCGCGACGTCGCTGCGCTGCGATGCGATCTCGATGCCGAGCGCGCCCTGGCCCGCGGCGGGCGGGCTCGCCTCGACGTCGAGCAGCGCGCGGATCCGCGCGTCGAGGCCGAGGCGTTTCAGGCCGGCGGCCGCGAGGATGATCGCCGCGTAGTCGCCGCGATCGAGTTTCGACAGGCGCGTGTCGAGGTTGCCGCGCAGCGGCCGCACCTCCAGGTGCGGGTAGCGCGAGCGCAGCATCGCCTCGCGGCGCAGGCTCGACGTGCCCACCACGGCGCCGGACGGCAGCGCATCGAGCGACGCGTAGTCGTTCGACACGAATGCATCGCGCGGGTCCTCGCGCTCCATGATCGCGGCGAGGGAGAAGCCGTCGGGCAGCGCCATCGGCACGTCCTTCAGCGAATGCACGGCGAGATCGGCGCGGCCGTCGGCCAGCGCGGCCTCCAGTTCCTTCACGAACAGCCCCTTGCCGCCGACCTTCGACAGCGTGCGATCGAGAATCTGGTCGCCGCGCGTCGTCATCCCGAGGATTTTCACGTCACAAGCTGGATATAATTTGCGCAGCGCATCACGCACATGTTCGGCTTGCCACATCGCCAGGCGGCTTTCGCGCGAAGCAATCGTCAACGTCGCGGGCGGTTGTGCCTGTTGCGGCCCGGCCGCAGGGGTCTCGGAATTCATTGCTGGAACATCGAAGGACGGGATTGAAGATCGAACAATGGTAGCACGCACGCCCCTGCCCGCCCGGGCCCGGAGCCTGCGCCCGGCCTGCCGCCGAGCGGGTCGCGGCGCCGATGTGCGGATGCGCCGCACGTAGCTGGTTGCTTGACCGCAGTTTCGCAGTTTCCGCAGTTCCTTTTGACTCGAGCTTTCCCAAGGAAACCCATCGTGAAGTCTTCCGGATCGGCGCGTACGGCGCGCCGCAATGCTGCCCTGTCCTCCTCCGACGCCTCGACGGACACCGTCGCCACCACCGCGAACGGCCGTGCGAAAACGGCAACGAAACCGAAAGACCCGATACGTCAGACAAAACGCACGACGAACGCCGCCGGCCCGGCCGCCCGCACCGCGGCCCGCACGGCCGGCGCGACGAAGTCCGGCACGCGCACGCGCGAGGACAAGGACGGCCCGCTGTTCGAGGACATCCGCTTCCTCGGCCGCCTGCTCGGCGACGTCGTGCGCGAACAGGAAGGCGACACCGTGTTCGACGTCGTCGAGACGATCCGCCAGACCGCGGTCAAGTTCCGCCGCGAGGACGACAGCGAAGCCGCGCAGACGCTCGAGAAGAAGCTGCGCAAGCTGACGCCGGAGCAGACGGTGAGCGTCGTGCGCGCGTTCAGCTATTTCTCACACCTCGCGAACATCGCGGAAGACCGCCACCACAACCGCCGCCGCCGCATCCACGCGCTGGCCGGCTCCGCGTCGCAGCCCGGCACGGTCGCGTACGCGCTCGAACAGCTGAAGACGACCGGCAACGCGTCGAAGCGCCTGCTGCAGCGCTTCTTCGACGATGCGCTGATCGTGCCGGTGCTGACCGCGCACCCGACCGAAGTGCAGCGCAAGAGCATTCTCGACGCGCAGCACGACATCGCGCGCCTGCTCGCCGAGCGCGACCAGGAACTGACGAGCCGCGAGCGCCAGCACAACGAAGCGATGCTGCGCGCGCGCGTGACCGCGCTGTGGCAGACCCGCATGCTGCGCGACGCGCGCCTGACGGTCGGCGACGAGATCGAGAACGCGCTGTCGTACTACCGCGCGACGTTCCTCGACGAACTGCCCGCGCTGTACGGCGACATCGAGGCCGCACTCGCCGAGCACGGCCTGTCCGCACGCGTACCCGCGTTCTTCCAGATGGGCAGCTGGATCGGCGGCGACCGCGACGGCAACCCGAACGTGACCGCGGCAACGCTCGACGAAGCGATCAACCGCCAGGCCGCCGTGATCCTCGAGCACTATCTGGAACAGGTGCACAAGCTCGGCGCCGAGCTGTCGGTGTCAAACCTGCTCGTCGGCGCGAACGACGCCGTGAAGGCGCTCGCGGCAGCATCCCCCGACCAGTCGCCGCACCGCGTCGACGAGCCGTATCGCCGCGCGCTGATCGGCATCTACACGCGCCTCGCGGCAAGCGCGCGCGTGCGTCTCGGCGAAGGCACGGTGCCCGTGCGCAGCGCGGGCCGCGGTGCGCCGCCCGTGCGCGCGATCCCGTATGCGGATTCCGACGCGTTCGTCGCCGACCTGAAGGTGCTGACCGCGTCGCTGGACGAACACCACGGCACGTCGCTCGCCGCGCCGCGCCTCGCGCCGCTCGTGCGCGCGGCCGAAGTGTTCGGCTTCCATCTCGCGAGCATCGACCTGCGCCAGAGCTCCGACATCCACGAAGCCGTGGTCGCCGAACTGTTCGCACGCGCGGGCGTCGAGGCCGACTACGCGGCACTCGCCGAGGAAGACAAGCTGCGCGTGCTGCTCGCCGCGCTCGCCGATCCGCGTCCGCTGCGCTCGCCGTACCTCGAATACTCGGCACTCGCGCAGAGCGAGCTCGGCGTGTTCGAGAAGGCCCGCGAAGTGCGCGCGCAATTCGGCGCACGCGCGGTGCGCAACTACATCATTTCGCATACGGAAACCGTCAGCGACCTCGTCGAGGTGCTGCTGCTGCAGAAGGAGACGGGCCTGCTCGAAGGCGCGCTCGGCGTACCGGGCGGCGATGCGAGGAACAGCCTGATGGTGATCCCGCTGTTCGAGACGATTCCCGACCTGCGCGACGCCGCGCGCATCATGCGCGAGTACTTCGCATTGCCGGGCATCGACGCGCTGATCGCGCACCAGGGCGCCGAGCAGGAAGTGATGCTCGGCTATTCGGACAGCAACAAGGACGGCGGCTTCCTCACGTCGAACTGGGAGCTGTATCGCGCGGAGCTCGCGCTCGTCGACCTGTTCCGCGACCGCAAGATCACGCTGCGCCTGTTCCACGGCCGCGGCGGCACGGTCGGCCGCGGCGGCGGCCCGACCTACCAGGCGATCCTGTCGCAGCCGCCGGGCACCGTGAACGGCCAGATCCGCCTGACCGAACAGGGCGAGGTGATCGCGAGCAAGTTCGCGAACCCGGAGATCGGTCGCCGCAACCTCGAGACGGTCGTCGCCGCGACGCTCGAAGCGACGCTCCTGCCGCAGAACAACGCGCCCGCGCAGTTGCCGGCGTTCGAGGCCGCGATGCAGACGCTGTCCGATTCGGCGATGGCCGCGTACCGTGCGCTCGTCTATGAAACCCCGGGCTTCACCGACTATTTCTTCTCGTCGACGCCGATCACCGAGATCGCCGAGCTGAACATCGGCAGCCGCCCGGCTTCGCGCAAGCTGCAGGATCCGAAGCAGCGCAAGATCGAGGACCTGCGCGCGATTCCGTGGGGCTTCTCGTGGGGCCAGTGCCGGCTGCTGCTGACGGGCTGGTATGGCTTCGGCAGCGCGGTGAGCGCGTATCTCGACGGCGCGCAGGACGACGCCGAGCGCACGAAGCGCGTCGCGCTGCTGAAGAAGATGAACAAGACCTGGCCGTTCTTCTCGAACCTGCTGTCGAACATGGACATGGTGCTCGCGAAGACCGATCTCGCGGTCGCGTCGCGCTACGCGCAGCTCGTTTCCGATCGCAAGCTGCGCAAGCACGTGTTCGAGCGGATCGTCGCGGAATGGGAGCGCACGTCGCAGGCGCTGGCGGAAATCACCGGGCACGAAGGCCGCCTCGCGACCAACCCGCTGCTCGCGCGCTCGATCAAGAACCGCTTCCCGTATCTCGATCCGCTGAACCACCTGCAGGTCGAGCTGATCAAGCGTCACCGCGCGGGCGACACGAACGCGCGGCTGCGCCGCGGGATTCACCTGACGATCAACGGAATCGCGGCCGGCCTGCGCAACACCGGCTGACCCGCCTGCGGCGCGGTGGGATTCCGCGCCGACCGACATCGTGGAAGCCGCGATACGCGATGGTGCGTATCGCGGCTTTTTTCATGCGCGGGCAAAACCGCCGCGGCGCACCTCGCGCTCAGTGCGCGTCGATCAGCAACGCGTCGTGTTCGAACGAACCGTCGGGCTGCACCGCGTAGTAGCCGCGCACCTCGTCGGGCGCATGCGCCCACAGCGCGCGAATGCCGGTGACGCTATCGGCCGGCGTGCGGATGCGCGCGACCCACGTATCGAAATCGATCGGCAGCCGCCAGCGGCTGTGCACCTGCGCGTCGAAGCCGGCTGCGCGGAACATCGCGAGCCATTCGTCCGCACGGTAGTCGCGCACGTGCGACGCGTCGCGCAGCACTTCCGCGGCCTGCAGGTAGGTATCGAGAAGCGGATGGTCGTTGCCGGCGATATCGATCATCAGCACGCGGCCGCCCGGTTTCAGCACGCGGCGCACCTCGGCGAGCGCCGCGCGCATGTCGTGCCAGTGGTGCGCGCTCATCCGGCTCACGACCCAGTCGAACGTCGCCGGGTCGAACGGCAGTTGCTCGGCCGGGCCCTGCTGCGTGCGGATGTTCGCGAGCCCGCGTTCGCGCGCGGCCGCGTCGACGGTCGCGAGCATCTGCGCGGCGAGATCGTAGGCGACCACGTCGCGCACGTGCGGCGCGACCGCGAAGCTCGCATGGCCGGCGCCGCAGCCGAGATCGAGCACTGCGGCGTCGGGCGTTGCGCACACCGCATCGGCGAGCGTCTGCAGATCGGCGCCCGTCGCATGGACCGTGCTCGTCAGATAGGCGGCGGCCGTCGTGCCGAATGCGTCGGCGACCTGGTCGTGGTGTTTCATCGTTCGCTCCTTTGTACCGTTGCCGGCACGACAGACGCCTGCGCGCCTGTACCGGCCCCATGCAACGCGTTTTGTGGGACGCGCGCTGCCCTGCCAGCACGCGAGCCGCTACAATAGGCCTGCGGTTGTACCAGTACAAGTTAAGCAGTTATTCTGGTATTCGATACACCTGCCTGATCGTTGCCGCGTCCCCGCTTCCCTTTCACCGTTTCCGCATGAACAACCCGTCCTCCGCCCCGGTCCCGCCGCTCGACGCCACACCCGCCCGTGCACTCGGCGAATTCATCCGCGCCCACCGCGAGCGGCTGCCGCCGCAGGCCGTCGGCCTGCCGCCCGGCCCGCGCCGCCGCACGCCGGGGCTGCGGCGCGAGGAAGTCGCGCAACTGTGCGGCGTCAGCCCGACCTGGTACACGTGGATCGAGCAAGGCCGCCCCGTGTCCGCGTCGGCCGACGCGCTCGCGCGGATCGCCGTTGCGCTGCAACTGTCGAAGGCCGAGCGCGCGTACCTGTTCGAGCTGGCCGCGCAGCGCGACCCGGCCGAACCCGACGTCGCGGGCGGCGACCTGCCGCCGACGCTCGCCGCGACCGTCGCGGCAATCGCAACACCCGCGTACGTGCTCGACCGGCAATGGAACGCACTCGCATGGAACGCACCGGCCGCCGCGCTCTTTTCCGGCTGGCTCGATGGCGACCACGACCGCAACCTGCTGCGCTTCACGTTCATGTCGCCCGCCGCGCGCACGCTGATCGTCGACTGGGAAACCCGCGCGCGGCGGCTCGCGGCCGAATTCCGCGCCGATTCGATCCGTCACCTGGCCGATGCGCCCACTCGCGCGCTGATCGACGCACTGACGGCCGGCAGCGATGCGTTCGCGCAGTACTGGGCGTCGCAGGACGTGTTCGAACGCGAAGGCGGCCTCCGCGAATTCGACCATCCGGCCGACGGTCGCCTCGTGTACCAGCAGATCACGCTGAAGCCCGCGCACCGCGAGGACCTGAAGCTGGTGGTGCTGGTGCGCGACTGAACGGGCCGGCACGCGCCTGCGCGCCGCCGCGAACGGCGGCACGGCGCGGCGGGCAGGCCCGCGAATGTTAGAATCGCGGGATTCCCTCGGCGGCGCACGCCGCCCAAACATCCCCCTTCGAAGAATCGCCATGACGTCCCAACTGCACAAAAAGGGCGAGGCCTGGTCGGCCCGCTTCTCGGAACCGATGTCGGAGCTGGTCAAGCGCTACACGTCATCGGTATTTTTCGACAAGCGCCTCGCGCTCGTCGACATCGCCGGCTCGCTCGCGCACGCGAACATGCTCGCCGCGCAGAAGATCATCAGCGCCGACGACCTGGCCGCGATCGAACGCGGGATGACGCAGATCAAGGGGGAAATCGAGCGCGGCGAATTCGAATGGCAGCTCGACCTGGAAGACGTCCACCTGAACATCGAGGCGCGCCTGACCGCGCTGATCGGCGACGCCGGCAAGCGCCTGCACACGGGGCGCTCGCGTAACGACCAGGTCGCGACCGACATCCGCCTGTGGCTGCGCGGCGAGATCGACCGTATCGGCGGCCTGCTGAACGACCTGCGCGGCGCGCTGCTCGATCTCGCGGAACAGAACGCCGACACGATCATGCCGGGCTTCACGCACCTGCAGGTCGCCCAGCCCGTCACGTTCGGCCACCACCTGCTCGCGTACGTCGAGATGTTCTCGCGCGATGCGGAGCGCATGCGCGACTGCCGCACCCGCGTGAACCGCCTGCCGCTCGGCGCGGCCGCACTCGCCGGTACGAGCTACCCGATCGATCGTCACGCCGTCGCGAAGACGCTCGGCTTCGACGGTATCTGCACGAACTCGCTCGACGCGGTGTCGGATCGCGATTTCGCGATCGAATTCACGGCCGCCTCCGCACTCGTGATGACGCACGTGTCGCGCTTCTCCGAAGAACTCGTGCTGTGGATGAGCCCGCGCGTCGGCTTCATCGACATCGCCGACCGCTTCTGCACCGGCAGCTCGATCATGCCGCAGAAGAAGAACCCGGACGTGCCCGAACTCGCGCGCGGCAAGACGGGCCGCGTGAACGGCCACCTGATGGCGCTGCTGACGCTGATGAAGGGCCAGCCGCTCGCGTACAACAAGGACAACCAGGAAGACAAAGAACCGCTGTTCGACACGGTCGATACCGTCGCCGACACGCTGCGGATCTTCGCCGAGATGGTTGCCGGCATCACCGTGAAGCCGGACGCGATGCGCGCGGCCGCGCTGCAGGGCTTCTCGACCGCCACCGACCTCGCCGACTACCTCGTGAAGCGCGGCCTGCCGTTCCGCGACGCGCACGAAGCCGTCGCGCACGCCGTGAAGATCTGCGACGACCGCGGCATCGACCTGGCTGACCTGACGCTCGACGAGATGAAGCAGGAACTGCCGAACGTCGCGCACCTGATCGGCGAAGACGTGTTCGGCTACCTGACGCTCGAGGGCTCGGTCGCCAGCCGCAACCACCCGGGCGGCACCGCGCCCGACCAGGTGCGTGCAGCGGTCAAGGCTGCGCGCGCCGCGCTCGGCCAGTAAGCCTGCTGTTGCGGACGGACGCCTTCGGCGTCCGTTTTTCGTTCGGGCGGCTGTCGCGCCGCCCATCGCCTTCCCTGCTTCCCGAATGCCGCCGATGACTTTTTCCGCCGCGCTCTTCGACATGGACGGCCTGCTCGTCGATTCCGAGCGGACCATCATGAACACGTGGATCGACGTGTCGAATGCGCACGGCGTCACGCTGACCATCACCGACTACCTGCAGATCGTCGGCCGCTCGTTCGCCGAAGGCCAGATCATCCTCGCACGCCTGATCGGCAACCCCGATACGTTCGACGCGGTGCGCACCCGTGTGCGCGAGCAACTCGCGGCACCCGAGCCGCATCCGAAGTTTCCGCTGAAGCCCGGCGCGTTCGCGCTGCTCGACGCGCTCGCGCAGGCCGGCATTCCGTGCGCGGTCGCGTCGTCGTCCGCGTGCGACGTGATCCGCGCGCGGCTCGACGCGGTCGGCGTGCTGCCGTACTTCCGCGCGATCGCGGGCGGCGACGAAGTCGCGCGCGGCAAGCCCGACCCGGCCGTCTACCGGCTCGCGGCCGAGCGCCTCGGCGTGCCGGCACACGCGTGCGTCGCATTCGAGGACAGCGACTTCGGCGCGCAGTCGGCCGCCGGCGCGGGCGCATCGGTCGTCACCGTGCCCGACCTGAAGGCGCCGACGCCCGAAATCGTCGCGCTGAGCCTCCACGTGCTCGCCTCGCTCGACGATGCGGTCGCGCTCGTGCCGTCGTGGTTCGGCGGGCGCGACACGCAACGGCCGGCATAGATCACCTGCCGCCCAATGCAAAAACGGGCACCCTTGGGTGCCCGTTTTGCGTTATCGCCGTACAACCGGCTTCGCGATTGCGCTTACTCGTTGCCGGCCGTCTCCGACAGCCGCTTCATCGTCGCAATGCGCGCGCCGATCAGGTCGACGCGGCCGTCCTCGCCGACGAGCGGCGCCGTCGCATCGCGGAACCCGACCCACGCGCGCTGCGCGCGGACGAGCGTCACGGCCGAATGCGCGGGCATCTTGCGGCGCAGCTTCTGGTAATAGCGGTTCAGGTCGAACAGCGCGTGCTCGCACGCGGCGTCCTGTTCGCACGGCCGCACGCGGCGCACGGCCGGATCGCGCGGCGCGTTCGCCGGCTTGCCGTTCGGTTTGGCCGCGCTCGGGGCACCGCTCGCGCTACCCTGCGCGCCGCTCGCGGCCGCGACCGGCACGGCGGCCGGCGGAGGCGCATAGCGATCGGCGGCACCGCGCAGCGCCAGCGCGCGATCGCGCACGGGCTGCAGTTGCAGGTCGGCCCTCGACATCGCGTACGACGTGCCGCGCGTCGTGTCGTACACCGCCTTCAGCAGATGCGCTTCGTCCTTGCGCCACGTGAGCCAGTGACGCTGGCTGTCCTGCCAGCCGCGCTTCGCGTCGGCCGGCGCATCCTTCAACAGGCGCTGATACGCGCCGTCCATCACGGCCTGCCACTGCTGCTGCGCTTCGCCCATGCACTGGATCTGGCCGGCCGGCGAGGACCGGTCGCGCCGCGCGAGGCATTGCCGCATCGCGACGTCGATCGGGTCGGCCGCCGCGACTTCCGCGTGTGCGACACCCGCGCCCGCCAGCCCGGCCGCCCCTGCCGCCCAGACGACGAGCGCGGCCAGCACCGCGCGCATCGCCTGGATTCGTCCGTGCGCAGCCATCAGTCGCGCACGCAGTCGACGAAGTACTCGACGCGGCCGTTCACCTCTTCCGCGACGAGGCCGTGGATGTCGGTGTGGAAGCCCGGGAAGCGTTCGTTGAAGTCGCGCGCGAACCGCAGGTAGTTCACGATCGTCTTGTTGAAGCGCTCGCCCGGGATCAGCAGCGGAATGCCCGGCGGGTACGGCGTGAGCAGGATGCTCGTCACGCGGCCTTCGAGCTCGTCGAGCGGCACGCGGTCGATCTTGCGGTGCGCGAGCTTCGCGAACGCGTCCGACGGCTTCATCGCCGGCTCCATGTCCGACAGGTACATCTCCGTCGTCAGGCGGGCGATGTCGTTCGCGCGGTACACGTCGTGGATCTGCGTGCACAGGTCGCGCAGGCCGACACGCTCGTAGCGCGGATGCTGCGCGACGAATTCCGGCAGCACGCGCCACAGCGGCTGGTTGTTGTCGTAGTCGTCCTTGAACTGCTGCAGCTCGGTCACCATCGAGTTCCAGCGGCCCTTCGTGATGCCGATCGTGAACATGATGAAGAACGAATACAGGCCGGTCTTCTCGACGATGATCCCGTGCTCGGCCAGGTACTTCGTGACGATCGCGGCCGGAATGCCGGTTTCGCCGAACTCGCCGTCGACGTCGAGCCCCGGCGTGATGATCGTCGCCTTGATCGGGTCGAGCATGTTGAAGCCTTCCGCGAGCGGGCCGAAGCCGTGCCAGTGGTCGTTCGGCTTCAGCATCCAGTCTTCGCGCGAACCGATGCCTTCCTCCGACAGGTTGTCCGGGCCCCACACGCTGAAGAACCAGTCGTCGCCGTATTCGGCGTCGACCTTGCGCATCGCGCGGCGGAAGTCGATCGCTTCCGCGATCGATTCCTCGACGAGCGCGGTGCCGCCCGGCGGCTCCATCATCGCGGCCGCGACGTCGCACGACGCGATGATCGCGTACTGCGGGCTCGTCGACGTGTGCATCAGGTACGCCTCGTTGAAGCGGTGCTTGTCGAACGTGCGGTTCTCCGAATCCTGCACGACGATCTGCGACGCCTGCGAGATGCCCGCGAGCAGCTTGTGCGTCGAGTGCGTCGCGAACACGAGCGCGCCGGTGCGCGGACGGCCGTCGCCGATCGCGTGCATGTCGCGGTAGAAGTCGTGGAACGTCGCATGCGGCAGCCACGCTTCGTCGAAGTGCAGCGTGTCGAGCAGGTCGCCGAGCAGGTCCTTGATCATCTCGACGTTGTAGACGACGCCGTCGTACGTGCTCTGCGTGATCGTCAGGATCCGCGGCTTCATGTCCGGGTTCTCGCGCAGCGCCTCGCGCGCGAACGGGTTCGCCTCGATCTTCTTGCGGATGTTCTCCGGCTTGAATTCGTCGCGCGGGATCGGCCCGATGATGCCGAAGTGATTGCGCGTCGGCGTGAGGAACACCGGAATCGCACCCGTCATCGTGATCGCGTGCAGGATCGACTTGTGGCAGTTGCGGTCGACCAGCACGATGTCGCCGGGTGCAACCGTCGCGTGCCAGACGATCTTGTTCGACGTCGACGTGCCGTTGGTCACGAAGAACAGGTGATCGGCGCTGAAGATGCGCGCCGCGTTGCGCTCGGACGCCGCGACCGGGCCCGTGTGGTCGAGCAGCTGGCCGAGTTCGTCCACCGCGTTGCAGACGTCCGCACGCAGCATGTTCTCGCCGAAGAACTGGTGGAACATCTGGCCGAGCGGGTTCTTCAGGAACGCGACGCCGCCCGAGTGGCCCGGGCAGTGCCACGAGTACGAGCCTTCGTCCGCGTACTTGACGAGTTCCTTGAAGAACGGCGGCGCGAGCGAGTCGAGATAGACCTTCGCCTCGCGGATGATGTGGCGCGCGACGAACTCCGGCGTGTCCTCGAACATGTGGATGAAGCCGTGCAGCTCGCGCAGGATGTCGTTCGGCAGGTGGCGCGACGTGCGCGTCTCGCCGTACAGGAAGATCGGGATGTCCGCGTTGCGGCGGCGCACTTCGGTGACGAACGCGCGCAGTTCGATGATCGCGGTCGCCAGCTCGGGCAGTTCGCCGTCCGGGCCGGTTTCGCCGAGCATGAGTTCGTCGTCGTCGATCGACAGGATGAAGCACGACGCGCGGCTCGACTGCTGCGCGAACGACGTCAGATCACCGTAGCTCGTGAGGCCGAGGACTTCGACGCCCTCCTTCTCGATCGCTTCGGCCAACGCCCGGATGCCGGAGCCCGAGATGTTCTCGGAGCGGAAATCTTCGTCGATGATGACGACGGGGAAACGAAACTTCATGGGCGATTCTCCAAAAAGAACGACCGCGGCGCGTCACGCGCAGCGGTCACCCGGAAACTGGTGAGACGTTATGCAACCAGATCAGGTTTTCGGCAGCGTGACACCACGCTGCCCCTGATACTTGCCGCCGCGATCGGCGTACGACACGTCGCACACTTCGTCGCTCTCGAAGAAGAGCACCTGCGCGACGCCTTCGTTCGCGTAGATCTTCGCGGGCAACGGCGTGGTGTTCGAGAATTCCAGCGTGACGTAGCCTTCCCACTCGGGTTCGAACGGCGTCACGTTGACGATGATCCCGCAGCGCGCATAGGTCGACTTGCCGAGGCAGACCGTCAGCACCGTGCGCGGGATGCGGAAATATTCGACGGTGCGGGCCAGCGCGAACGAGTTCGGCGGGATGATGCACACGTCGCCCTTGAAATCGACAAACGAACCCTCGTCGAAGTTCTTCGGGTCGACGATCGTCGAATTGATGTTCGTGAAGATCTTGAATTCGTCCGCGCAGCGGATGTCGTAGCCGTAGCTCGACGTGCCGTAGCTGACGATCCGGCGGCCGTCCTCGGACGCACGAACCTGATCGGGCACGAACGGCTCGATCATCTTGTGCTCTTCGGCCATGCGCCGAATCCATTTGTCGGACTTGATGCTCATGCCAGCCTCCGCCGGGTCGTCCCAAGGAGGCTGACGGCCCCCTGGAGGGGCAGCGAACAAAGTGAGCGTGGGGGTCGATTCATATCGGGGCGCCAGGAAACGCTGCGTGACGGAAAACGGAGGCCGCCATTCAGGACGGCGGCCGGGGAAAGGCCGACATTTTACGCGATCATCGGCCCGCGCACGCGGCGGCCGTCAACGGATCACGCCGCAGGCGAGCGCGGGCCCCGCGCCATGCTGCGCAAACGCGGGATCGCTCGGGTCGCGGTGCACCAGCGCCGCGCGGTTCATCGCCGAGCGCACGCCGTCGAGGGCCAGATCGGGCGCGACGATGAAGCCGGCCGCGACGCCGTTCGCGTCCGCGTGGATGTTGCCGAGATCGCCGGCGACGCGAGCGCCCGCGCGCAGCCGGTCGGCCGCCGGCGCGAACACCTGGCCGGCGCTCGAGCCGTCGCCCGCGTTGCAGTCGCCGCGTTCGTGTACCTGTAAAGCGTGATCGCTGTTCGGCGGCAGCCCGGCCAGGTTGTAGGTAACCTGCACGCCGTCCGGACGCTCGACGAACGTCACCGCGCCGCGCGTCTGCGAGCCGACCGTCGGCTGCAGTTGCGCGTCGGCCCGTTTTTCGTGCGACGAGGAAAAGGAGGTGCAGCCGGCCAGCAGGCCCAGCGCGGCGGCGGCCAGCAGCGCGCACCGCACGCGGCCGGCGCGCACGCCGTGATGTCGTTGTTTCATTCGATCCTCATGCCGGCTGGCAGCCGTTTGACACGACGGCCGCGCCGGGCAGGTAAAGGGACCCGGGAAAAGTCGCCATGATACCGCGCCTCGCGGCGCCGTAAACAGCGTGAGGCCCCGCCCCGCAAGGGTTTTACGTATTTTGAACAACGATCGACGGGAACTTCGACGTCATGTCGCGCGATCGCTCGGCAATCGCCAGCGCGACCCCGCGTGCGATGTCGCGGTAGCGACGCGCCAGCGCGCCTTCGGAATCGGCCACGACCGTCGGCGTGCCGCTGTCGGCCCGCTCGCGGATCGCGATGTCGAGCGGCAGGCTGCCGAGCACGTTCACGCCATAGTCCTTCGCCATCCGCTCGGCCCCGCCGGCGCCGAAGATGTGCTCCTCGTGGCCGCAGTTCGAACAGATGTGGATGCTCATGTTCTCGACGATGCCGAGGATCGGAATCCCGACTTTCTCGAACATCTTCAGGCCCTTCTTCGCGTCGAGCAGCGCGATGTCCTGCGGCGTCGTGACGATCACCGCGCCCGTGACAGGCACGCGCTGCGCGAGCGTGAGCTGGATGTCGCCCGTGCCGGGCGGCATGTCGACGATCAGGTAGTCGAGCTCGCGCCAGTTGGTCTGGCGCAGCAACTGTTCGAGCGCGGAGGTCGCCATCGGGCCGCGCCACACCATCGGGTTGTCTTCCTCGATCAGAAAGCCGATCGAGTTTGCCTGCAGCCCGTGGCCGACGAGCGGGTTCATCGACTGGTTGTCGGGCGACTCGGGGCGCTGGCCGTGGATACCGAGCATCGTCGGCAGCGACGGGCCGTAGATGTCGGCGTCGAGAATGCCGACCGACGCACCTTCCGCGGCGAGCGCGAGCGCGAGGTTGACGGCCGTCGTGCTCTTGCCGACGCCGCCCTTGCCCGACGCAACCGCCACGATGTTCTTCACGTTCGGCAGCAGCTTCACGCCACGCTGCACCGTGTGCGCGACGATCTCCTGCGACACCGCGACGCGCGCGTCGCGCACGCCGGCCACGGCCTGGAGCGCTGCGGCGATGCGAGCGCGCACGTCGTCGTGCTGGCTGCGCGCGGGATAACCGAGCACCACGTCGAGCGCCACGACGTCGCCGTCGATCGCGACGTTGCGCACGCCCTTGTTCGCCGCATACGGACGGCCGGTATTGGGGTCGACGACGGCCGCCAAAGCGGCGTCGACTTGTGCCCGGTCAATGCTCATCGAAACTCCGTGAAAACGTTTTTCTCGCGCGCAAACGTCAAGAAATATCAAATTACGCTGCGAAAATCGGGAAAAGTGAAAGAATCTGTTGCACGCCATTGCGCGAACGCGCGACCCGGCGCACTCTTCGCGTGCGGCATGCTATGGGGCCAAATCGGCCGCTTACCGCCTATATTGTAGAGGCTGACGCGTCGCCCTGTCCCAACAGCCACGCTGACGGACAGGGCATGCGGCCACCTCGGCGGCTGCCGCGGGCGCAGGCCTGCCCTCCTTTTTCGGGCGGCCCGCGCAGGGAGCCGTAACTGTTGTTGTCGTTGTCGACTCGTTCAACCAAGAGAGGAATCCAAGATGAACATGAAAATCGCGACCCGCTTGTCCGTCTTCGCATTGGCCGGCGCACTGCTGGCAGGCTGCGCCACGCAGCAAGGCAACAACACGGCTGTCGGTACCGGCACGGGTGCGGCGCTGGGCGCAGGCATCGGCGCGCTGGCGGGCGGCGGCAAGGGCGCGGCGATCGGCGCAGGCGTCGGCGCGCTGGTCGGTGGCGTGACAGGTTACAACTGGCAAGCGATCAAGAACAAGCTCGCGCCGTCGGCAGCGCAAACGGGTACGCAAGTGACCGAGCAGCCGGACGGCTCGCTGAAGCTGAACGTGCCGAGCTCGGTGACGTTCGCGACGAACCAGTACGCGATCACGCCGGCCTTCACGCCGCTACTGAACGACCTGGCGACGACGCTGAACCAGAACCCGCAAGTGACGGCATCGATCGTCGGCTATACGGACAGCACGGGCTCGGCCCAGCTGAACCAGACGCTGTCGCAGAACCGCGCGCAAAGCGTCGTGAACGCACTGGCGCAGCGCGGCGTGAACGGCGGCCGCCTGTCGGCGCAAGGCATGGGCGCATCGAACCCGATCGCGGACAACGCGACCGAAGCTGGCCGTGCACAGAACCGCCGCGTCGAAATCTACCTGCGCGCAGCGCAGGCGCATTAAACGCACGACGAGGGGAACGCGCGGGCTCGCCGCCCGCGCAGCCCCGCCGGACAAGGCTTCCGGCGGAGCCGGTAACCAATCGAAAAAATTTTCGAACTTCTGTCGCGGGCCGTGGTCAGTATTTATGGTACGCGGCTGGTGTTGCCGGCGCGTCACCATTCTCCTCTTGTCGTTGTTGCTCCGGGGCCGTATCCGCCCCGGTTTTTTTTGCCCGCAGAAATCGTGCTGCAACGCAGCACAATACCGTCGGGCCTACCGCTTGCGTAGGCCGTCCGTTTCGGCGCCCGGTCGAGGGCGCCTGCCCGCGTCGCTGGCGCGCGCCCCTGCTAGAATCGCAGTTTCCCGTCGTTTTACCGCTGTCCCTCTACAGACCCTATGTCCGCATCCGACCTCACTCCCGTGCAGGCTGCGGCGCCGCAAGGCCGCCGCCAGATCCTCGTTACGTCCGCACTGCCCTATGCCAACGGGCAGATCCACATCGGCCACCTGGTCGAGTACATCCAGACCGACATCTGGGTGCGGACGCTACGAATGCATGGCCATGAGGTCTACTACATCGGCGCCGACGACACGCACGGCACGCCGATCATGCTGCGCGCGGAGAAGGAAGGCCTGAGCCCGAAGCAGCTGATCGATCGCGTGTGGAACGAGCACAAGCGCGATTTCGACAGCTTCGGCGTGTCGTTCGACAACTTCTACTCGACCGATTCGGACGAGAACCGCGTGCTGAGCGAGAAGATCTACGTCGCGCTGCGGGAAGCCGGCTTCATCGCCGAGCGCGAGATCGAGCAGGCATACGATCCCGTCAAGGAAATGTTCCTGCCGGATCGCTTCATCAAGGGCGAGTGCCCGAAGTGCCACGCGAAGGACCAGTACGGCGACAGCTGCGAAGTGTGCGGCTCGACCTACCTGCCCACCGAACTGCTGAACCCGTATTCGGTCGTGTCGGGCGCGACGCCGGTGCGCAAGACGTCGAAGCACTACTTCTTCCGCCTGTCCGATCCGCGCTGCGAAACGTTCCTCCGCGAATGGGTGAGCGGCCTCGCGCAGCCCGAAGCGACCAACAAGATGCGCGAATGGCTCGGCGATGCCGGCGAGGCCAAGCTCGCCGACTGGGACATCTCGCGTGACGCGCCGTACTTCGGCTTCGAGATCCCGGGCGCGCCCGGCAAGTATTTCTACGTGTGGCTCGACGCGCCGGTCGGCTACTACGCGAGCTTCAAGAACCTGTGCGACCGCAACGGCATCGACTTCGATGCGTGGGTCCGCCCGGGCTCGACCACCGAGCAGTATCACTTCATCGGCAAGGACATCCTGTACTTCCACACGCTGTTCTGGCCCGCGATGCTCGAGTTCTCGGGCCACCGCACGCCGACCAACGTGTTCGCGCACGGGTTCCTGACGGTTGACGGCGCGAAGATGTCGAAGTCGCGCGGCACGTTCATCACCGCGCAGAGCTACATCGACACCGGCATGAACCCCGAATGGCTGCGCTACTACTTCGCCGCGAAGCTGAACGCGACGATGGAAGACATCGACCTGAACCTCGACGACTTCCAGGCGCGCGTGAACAGCGACCTCGTCGGCAAGTACGTGAACATCGCGAGCCGCGCGGCAGGCTTCCTGATCAAGCGCTTCGACGGCCGCGTGCAGGACAGCGCGATGAACCACCCGCTCGTCGCGAAGCTGCGCGAGGCAATCCCGCAGATCGCCGCGCACTACGAAGCGCGCGAGTACGGCCGCGCGCTGCGCCACACGATGGAGCTCGCGGACGAAGTGAACGCGTACGTCGACGGCGCAAAGCCGTGGGATCTCGCAAAGGATCCGGCCAACGCGGTCGCGCTGCACGAAACCTGCAGCGTGAGCCTCGAATCGTTCCGCCTGCTGTCGCTCGCGCTGAAGCCGGTGATGCCGCGCGTCGCCGTTGCCGTCGAGTCGTTCTTCGGGATCGCGCCGCTCGCATGGGCCGATGCCGCGAAGCCGCTGTCGTCGGAACAGCCGATCAAGGCGTACCAGCACCTGATGACGCGCGTCGACCCGAAGCAGATCGAAGCGCTGCTCGCCGCGAACCGCGATTCGCTGCAGGCCGAAGCCACCGGCGCGGCTGTCGCGAGCGCGAACGCCGCGAAGGATGCGAAGAACAACGCGAAGGCGAAGGCGGACGCGAAGCAGGCGGTCGTGAACGGCGCGGACGATGCCCCCATCTCGATCGACGATTTCGCGAAGATCGACCTGCGCATCGCGAAGATCGTCGCGTGCCAGGCCGTCGAAGGCTCGGACAAGCTGCTGCAGCTCACGCTCGACGTCGGTGAGGAAAAGACCCGCAACGTATTCTCGGGCATCAAGTCCGCGTACCAGCCCGAGCAGCTCGTCGGCAAGCTGACCGTGATGGTCGCGAACCTCGCGCCGCGCAAGATGAAGTTCGGCCTGTCCGAAGGGATGGTGCTTGCCGCGTCGGCAACCGACGAGAAGGCCGAGCCGGGTCTCTACATCCTCGAGCCGCACAGCGGCGCGAAGCCCGGCATGCGCGTGAAGTAAGCCGAACGCGCGGCTGCTCGCGCGAAAAAAGCCCCGCACGTCGTGCGGGGCTTTTTTCATGGCTGCTCGGCACGCCGCTCGCGGGCGCCGTCACTACTGAACCACCGGTCGAAGCGCCGCGTGTAGTTCAGGTCGACGCCCTGGAACGTGCCGCCGTACGCGGACACCGACCAGAAGCGCGTCAGGTTGATCGTCGCCTTGAATGCGTTGCTCGCCGATTGCAGGCCCTGCTCGAAGCCGAGCACGAACCGCTCGTTGATCGCCTTCGACACCAGCACGACCTGCGGGTCGGTCAGGCCGACTTCGCTGCGACCGACCGAGACCTCGTCGAGACCGAAGGTCTGCGCAACGCGCTTGCCGGTCACGCTGCCGAGCAGCCCGAGCGCCGCCGTCATCGCACCCTGCTGGCCGACGTTGTTGCCCTGGTCGGTGCCGTGCCCGAACAACAGCCACGACAGCTTTTCGTTGTCCGTGACGTTCGGCTCCGACACGAGCTTGACCGTCAGCGACTGGATCGTGCCCGTTACCTGCACGCCGGCCTCGACCTCCTGGTTGCGCCGCATCGCGAGGATGTTGACGCCCGGGTTCGACACCGGGCCGTTGAACGTGAAGAAGCCGTTCTCGATCGCGAGCTTGCGACCGAACGACGTATACGTCGACCCTTCGGTCACGCGCACGTTGCCGACCGCGCGCAGCGGTGCGCCCGGCGCGCTCATCACGGTGATCGTGCCGCGCAGCCCGAGATCCGCGCCGTGGCCCTTGAAGCGGAAGTCGTTGCCGAGGCCGATGTCGATGTTCGCGCGCGGCGCGAGCGACGGTGCCGGCTTGTCCCCGGCCGGCTTCGGCTTCGCGACCGCGGTGCCGGTCGGCGTCTCGCCGCGCACCGTGCCGTCCGGCCCCACGATCACCACATCGTCCGACAGGTGCGGCGCCGATTCCTCGGGCAGGTCGAACAAGGCGCGGTCGACGACGAACTTGCCGTCGATCGACAGCGCGCCGCGCGGCCCGTCGTTCGCGACCGTTGCCTTGCCCGACAGCGACAGCTTGCGATCCGGCGCCGCGAACAGTTCGAGCTTGTCCGCGACGATGCTCGCCGTCAGGTCAGGCGCCTCGCCATCGAGGCGCACGCGGCCGAGCGCGCGCAGCGTACCGTCGCCGCCGTGAAATTCAACCTGCTGGAATTCGACGAGGTTCTCCGACAGCTTGATGCGTACGATACCGTCCTTCAACTGCACGCCCTGGTCGATGAGCGTCGCTGACAGGTCGTCGCCCGTCAGCATCCCCGACAGGTTAGGCTTCACCGGCGTGCCCGCGACCGTCAGCTTCAGCGCCGCGCGCCCGCCGAGCAGATAGCTCGGCCCGAACAGGTTGCCGGTCGTCTTCAGCGCCGGGATATCGGCGTCGATGCGGCCCGACAGCGGGCCGTCATCGACCACGCCGAATATGCCATCGCGCAGCGCGAACGGCACGGTGACGTTCGCGTCGAGCGTGCCGATCCGGTTCGCCTTCGCGAGCGCCGTCATGTTGAGCCGGTTGCCGGGCGTGAAGCTCGCCCGCGCGGACAGGTCGGTCAGCCCCAGCGATGCGATGCCGCGCCCGCTCTCGATCGTCACGTCGCCGCCGCGACGCTTCACCTGCACATAGCCCGTCGAGTTCGCGCCGAGCGAGAAATCCCAGTCGGCGTCGAGCACGACATCGGTCCGCACCGGCGGCCGCTGGCCCGTCAGCTCCTGGCGGACCTCGAGGAAACGCGCGACCGACGCGCCGCTCACCGAGCCCGCCGAGCGCATCTGGCCGTGATCGAACACGAACGATTTCAGGTCGATCGCCGCGCCCTCGAGCGTGAGCCGCGTCGCGCCGAGCGTCACGCGGCCGGCGCCGGCCGATACGGTCAGCGGCGACTGAAGCGCGATGGCCGGCGTGCCGCGGTTCGCAAGACGCGTGACGGTGCCGTCCCAGCGCATCCCGTCGCGGTTCTCGACCACGCCGCCGTTCGCCGCGAGCGTCACGTCGATCACGCGGCCGCCGGCCACCCCGAGCGCCGACGCGTCGAGCGTGTGCTTCGCGCGCGTGCCGTCGAGATTCGCGCGCAGCGATTTCAGCTTCAGCGAGCCGAGCGCGATGTCGGACGCGTCGGCCGTCAACACGAGCGCGCCGTGCGCGCCGTCGCGGATGTCCGCGCGGCCCTGCGCCGCGCCGATCCGGTTCGAGCCGACGACCACGTGCTCGGCCTTGTAGGAGGCCGTCACGTTCGGGTGCGCGAAGCTGCCGGTCAGGTCGCCCTGCGCCTGCACGAGCCCTTCCACGCCGAAGCCGAGCCGGTCGAGTTGCGGCGCGTCGACGACGAAGCGAAGCCGGTCGCCCGGCGCGCCGAAGCTGCCGCGCAAATCGACATGATTGCCCGCGATCGACAGGTTCGCGTTGCTCGGCAGAATGCGCGAGCCGGCGAGCTGCACGACGCCGGCGCCGGTCAGCGGCACGCCGTCGTACAGGCTGTCGCCGAGCTTGAAGGTCGCCTTCGTCGACACCTGCGGCGCGAACGCGCCCGACGCCGTCAGCGTGCCCGACACGCGCGTCTCGCCGCGCTGGGCCGGCGCCTTCGCGACCTTGGCGGGCGCCTTGCCGCCACCCGCCTTCGGCGCACGCATCGCGGCGAGCAGCAGCGGATCGAATGCCGTCAGCGTCGCCTTCGCGTCGTAGCTCGAATGCGCATCGTGGCGGAACACGCCCGTCAGGTCGATCCGGCCCTTGCCCGCCGTCACGCGCGCGTCGGTCAGCACGGTCTGCTGCGGCGTCAGCGCAACCTTCGCGCGGGCGCCGAGCGCGAGCTTCGGGTCGTTCAGGTTGAAGTCGACCGTCGTCACGTCACCCGCGAGCGTCACGCCGAGCGGGCCGGCGAGGCGCATCGGCCGCAGCTCGGCGACGAAGGCATTCAGGTCGAGGTTCGCGACCTTCAGGTCGAAGCGGCCCTTGCCGCCCGTCAGCGTGCCGTTGCCCGTCACGCTGCCGTCGCGGATCAGCTTCAGCGCGAGCGCGTCGATCCGCTGCGCGTGCGCGTCGAGATGCACGTTCGCGTGCGCGTCGATCACCGGCAGCAGGTGATCGCCGAGCGTGCCGGGTTTCGCGTTGACGATCGACACCGGGCCCGTCACCGCGAAACCCTTCGCGGGCTCGGCCCCGGCCGGCGCGGTCACGGGTGCGAGTTCCGCGCGCACCGCGAGATCGGCGGCCGGTGCGCCGGGCGCGAGCGCTTGCGGATTCACGTGATCGAACGCGAGCGACGCGCGCGTGAGCGGCACCGCGCCGAGCGGTGCGGCCTCGACGTGCGCGCGCCCGTTCAGCTTCATCCCGCTTGCGTCGACGTCGGCGACGAGCGCCTCGAGCGAGCCCGACACGCGAGCGCGCGCGTCAACCGGCTCGTCGGACAGCTTGCCCGCATACGTGGCTTCACCCGTCAGCGCGAACGGCTTCACGCCATCGAGCGTCGCGCGTGCGGTCAGCGCGCCGTACGGCGTATCGACGCCGTCGAGCACGAGTTCATGGTGACGGCCGTCGCTGCGGCCGTTCAGCGCGATATGGTCGAGCTGCGTCGTCGAGCCGCCGTCGTGGATCGCAAGGTGATCGACGCGCAGGTCGTCGATGCGCAGCTGCAGCGGCAGGCTCAGGTCCTGCGGCGTCGCGCTTGGCGTCGACGGCCCCGGCGGGATTCGCACGTCGATCGTGCCGGCGCGAAGATAGGCGATGGACAGCCGCCACGGCACCCGGGTCAGCGCCCAGCGACCGTCGAGCCGGTCGATGCGGATTTCGGTGCCGGTGCCGTCGGGGCTCGTCCACGCGAACCCGCGCAACCGCACGCCGGTCGCAATCGAGCCGCCGTCGAGCGTGCCCGCGAGCCGCGCGCCAAGCACGCGCCCGGCTACCTGCCACGCGAGCCGCGTGCCGTGCTCGGTCGTCACCGCGGCCAGCACGAGCCCGAGCGCCAGCACGACGAGCAGCGCGACCGTCACAAGCGTCCACGCGACGACCCGCCCGATGCGCGCGAAGGGCCCGCGGCGCGGCGCACGCGGCGGCGCGTCGGGCGCGCCGTCGGGCGCGTCCGGATCGTGAGGCGGCGGCGTGTCGTTCGGGTCCTTCGTCATGCGGTTCGTCGTCGGTGAAGCGGTATGGTCAGAAAGCGATGCCGAGCGTCAGGTACGGGCGCACGCTATGGTTGCGCAACCCGTACGCGACGTCGACGTTGATCGGGCCGACGGGGCTGCGCCAGCGCGCGCCGATGCCGACACCCGGATAAAACACCTTCTCGCCCCACGCATCGGTGGCGGTGCCGATGTCGAAGAACGTCGCGGCGCCCCAGTCGCGGTTGAACCAGTGCTGGTATTCGGCGGTGCCCGTCATCAGGTACTTGGTCGGCAGCACGGAGCCGTCGACGCTGTTGCCGATGCTCTGGTAGCCGTAGCCGCGCACCGAGTTCGAGCCGCCCGCGCGGAACAGCAGCGACGCCGGCACGCCGGTCGAGCTGCCGCTCGTAAACACGCCGCCGAGTTCCGCACGGAACACGAACAGGTCGCGCTTGCCGATCGGCAGGTACTGCTGGCCGCGCGCGTAGCCGCGGATGAAGGACTGGTCGGTCAGCACGCCCTTGACCGCGAAGCCGGCCTCGGCGTGGATCAGGTTGCCCGAGCGCGGGAACAGCGGATCGTCGACGTTGCGGCGCGTCCACGCCCATTGCGGCACGAGCGCGCGGCTCGTGGTCGGCCCCGCGCCGTTCTGGTCGAGCCGGTCCTGGTAGTACATCAGCGAATACGAATAGTCGATGAACTGGCCGGTGCGCGTGCGCTGCGCGCCGATCCGCGCGCTGTAGATGCGCGTGTCCGACACGTTGGTGTTCGTGTACGACGCGAGCACGCTGTTGGTCCAGCCCTTCTCGCCCGGCGGCATCGACAGCTGGACCTGCCCGTATTGCTGGATCTGGTCGAGCCGGCCCGACACGGTCAGCGGCCATGCGGCGCCGAACGTGTCGAGATACGTATAGGAGCCCTGCACGTGCGGCCCGGTATCGGTGGCAAAGCCGACGCCGCCGCGGATGTTGTTGTACGGGAACTCGCTGACCTTCACGTGCACGGGCGTGCGCTCGGGCTTCGACGTATCGTCGCCGACGTCGATCGCGACGCTCGCGTAATACGGCGTGTTCTGCAACTGCCGCTGCAGTTCGGTGATGCGCTGCACGTCGTAGATCTCGCCTTCCGACAGCGGATTGACGTTCGTGACGATCTTTTCCGGATAGCGCCGCACGCCGTCGACGTCGACCTTGCCGATCGTGAACGTCGGGCCACTGTCGAACGTGACCGCGAGCGTCGCGCGCTGCGTGCGCGGGTCGATGCGCGCCTCCGACGACGCGATCTTCCCGCCGAGATAGCGGCGCGACTGCAGTTGCTTGAGCGCGGCCCCCTTCGCGCCGTCCCAGTCGGACTGCGTGAACGGATCGCCCGGCTTCAGCGAGAACGCGAAACGGGTCGCCGCTTCCTGCTTCGGATCCTCGGTGTCGATGGGCCCCTTGAACGTCAGGTCGACACTCGACACGATCGTCTGCTTCCCCGGATCGACCGCGATGCGCACGTCGCGCTTGCCGTCGCGCGTGCGCACGTCGGTGCGCACGACCGGGGAGAAATAGCCGGCCGTCGCGGTCAGGTCGCGCACCTGCTGCGGCGTGGCGGTGACGAGGAAGTCGAACTGGTCGTCGCTGATGTCGTCGCGCTTCGCGAAGCGCGCGATATCGAGATGCGACTTGAGCAGCTTGCGAATCGAGCGCGGCGCGTCGATGTCGACGTCGTACTTCGCGTGGGCCGGCAGCGCGAAGCACGCGGCAAGGCAACCCGCGAGGGCCACCCGCGCGGCGCCGGCGCGATTGCGTTCCACGCGCGGGCCCGCGTCATGTGCCGCATGTGCTTGCTGGTTCGACTGCCCCGCCAAATATCACCCCGCCCTCGGTTGTCACGGTTTTGTGGAAAACCCTGTATTTGACCACAGGGTGCTGGCACCAAAGCTTAATGTTTGTAAACCGCTTCGCAAGCGCGCGCGTGGCCGCGGCATCATGCGTGACGGTGCGCTTCCCGGTGCCGGCTGGATGCCAGACCGCGGATTCGACGCGCGATTGACGCCGGCCGTTCCCGCGATGCGGTAAAATCCCGCCATCGTGAATCCGGCGCATCGTGCGCCGCCCGAAACGGAAAATCCAGCCATGCCGTACCAGTCCGATGTCACGCAGTTCCTGAACCAGCTCAAGCAGCAGAAGCCGACGCTCGAGGAAGAGCAGCGCAAGGGCCGTTCCCTGCTGTGGGACAAGCAGCCGATCGACCTCGAAGAGCGCGCCGAGCAACAGGAATCGCGCGTGAAGCAGACGTCGTACGTCTACTACCAGAACTTCTGACGACGTGAGCGCCGCAGACGAGGCCAGCGCCGCCCGGCAGGACGACGCGATCGCCGCGCCCGCGGGCGCCGATTCGACGCCCGACACGGTCGACGGTGTCGCGGCGTTCGCTCGCCTGTACGGCGAGCCGCTCTTCAAGCTGCCGCAGGATCTCTACATCCCGCCCGATGCGCTCGAGATTTTCCTCGAGACCTTCGAAGGCCCGCTCGACCTGCTGCTCTACCTGATCCGCAAGCAGAACTTCAACGTGCTCGACATCCCGATGGCGCAGGTCACCGCGCAATATCTGGGCTACGTCGACCAGATCCGCACGTCGAACCTCGAACTCGCGGCCGAGTACCTGCTGATGGCCGCGATGCTGATCGAGATCAAGTCGCGGATGCTGCTGCCGGTCAAGAAGGCCGACACCGGCGAGGAAGCCGAGGATCCGCGCGCCGAACTCGTGCGCCGCCTGCTCGAATACGAGCAGATGAAGCTCGCCGCGCAGCGGCTCGACCAGTTGCCGCAGCTCGGCCGCGACTTCCTGCGCGCCGAGGTCTACATCGAGCAGAGCGTCACGCCGCGCTTCCCCGACGTGAATTCGGACGACCTGCGCGCCGCATGGGCCGACGTGCTCAAGCGCGCGAAGCTCGTCCAGCACCACAAGATCTCCCGCGAGGAGCTGTCGGTGCGCGAACACATGAGCCTGATCCTGCGCCGGCTGCAGAACGCGCGCTTCATGGAGTTCGCCGAGCTGTTCGACACGTCGCGCGGCGTGCCGGTCGTCGTCGTGAATTTCATCGCGATGCTCGAGCTCGCGCGCGAGTCGCTCCTCGAGATCACGCAGGCCGAGCCGTTCGCGCCGATCTACGTGCGTCTCGCGTACCTGCCCGCGTAACCCCCGCACCCGGCCTTTCCGTTCTCCCGAGTCATCCCGGCACCCTCGCCGCCTCAGCGCAGCCCAGCACGGCCGCGTGAGCCGTTACCGGCACGCCCGATTAAAAAGTGAACGATCGTTCTTTTTCCGATGCGTTTGGCGGCCAAATCCTCTACAATCCGCCGACGCCCGATGCGCCGCCCGCGCGCCGGCGTTCTCCGCTTCGACCCCGACGCCGCTGCTGCGGCGCCAACGCGCGCCAGCGCGAGGAACCCGCTACCCGATCATGAAAGTCATCAGCTCGATCCATGAACTGCGCGACCAGCTGCGCGGACAGAACCGCACGGCGTTCGTGCCGACGATGGGCAACCTGCACGAAGGGCACCTGTCGCTGATGCGCCTCGCGCGCCAGCACGGCGACCCGGTCGTGGCGAGCATCTTCGTCAACCGGCTGCAATTCGGCCCGAACGAGGATTTCGACAAGTATCCGCGCACGCTCCAGGACGATATCGAGAAGCTGCAGAAGGAAAACGTCTACGTGCTGTTCGCGCCGACCGAGCGCGACATGTACCCGGAACCGCAGGAATACCGCGTGCTGCCGCCGGACGATCTCGGCGGGATCCTCGAAGGGGAATTCCGGCCCGGCTTCTTCACCGGCGTGTGCACGGTCGTGACGAAGCTGATGGCCTGCGTGCAGCCGCGCGTCGCCGTGTTCGGCAAGAAGGACTACCAGCAGCTGATGATCGTGCGCCGCATGTGCCAGCAGCTCGCGCTGCCGGTCGACGTCATCGCCGCCGAAACCGTGCGCGACGAGGACGGCCTCGCGCTGTCGTCGCGCAATCGCTACCTGTCGGCCGACGAGCGCAACGAAGCGCCCGAACTCGCGAAGACGCTGCAGCGCATCCGCGAGAGCGTGCTCGGCGGCGAACGCGACCTCGGCAAGCTCGAGGAAATGGCCCGCACGCATCTGGCCGGCCGCGGCTGGGCGCCCGACTACATCTCGATCCGCCGCCGCGCGAACCTGATCGCGCCGAGCGCGGCCGAACTCGAAGCCGGCGAACCGCTCGTCGTCGTCGCCGCCGCGAAGCTCGGCGCAACGCGCCTCATCGACAACCTGGAAATCTGACGGGCCGCCCCGCCCGCGCCTCTCACGACGCATCACGGAGACACCATGCAGCGCCACATGCTCAAATCGAAGATCCATCGCGCGGCCGTCACGCACTGCGAGCTGCACTACGAAGGCTCGTGCGCGATCGACGAAGACCTGCTCGACGCATCGGGCATCATCGAAAACGAACGGATCGACATCTGGAACATCAACAACGGCGAGCGCTTCTCGACGTACGCGATCAAGGGTGAGCGCGGCAGCGGGATGATCTCGCTGAACGGTTCGGCCGCGCGTCGCGCGCAACTCGGCGACCTCGTGATCATCGCAGCGTTCGCGATGGTCGACGAAGCCGAGCTGCAGGCCGGCTGGAAGCCGAAGCTCGTGTTCATCGACGACGGCAACAAGATCAAGGGCCACCGCGATCACGTGCCGACGCAGAACTGGACCTGACCTGAACGGCCACCCGCGCGGCCTGGCGCGCGGGAGTCGCCGCGCCGCTTGTGGTCGAAGGGCCGGATTCCGTACGCCACGGAATCCGGCCCTTTCCCATTTCATCGTGCGCCGGTCCGGCGGCCGCGCGATCAGGACGCCTTGGCGGCCTTCTCCGTCTTCTCTGCCTTGGGCGCCCGGCGTTCGGCCCATTCGACGATCGGCCGCCACTGTTCGAGATCCTTCTCGACCCGGCTCTTCGCGACGTCCCACAGCGTGAGGCCGTGCGCGGCGATCTGCACGTAGTTCTGCGTGTCGCGCACGTAGCCGAGCACCGGCAGGCCGAGCCCCTCGACGAACCGGTGAAGCTGGTCGGACGAGCGGGTGCGTGCGTCGACCCGCATCCCGACGATCCCGACCTCGACGCTGCCCTTGCGCACGGCCTTCTCGCCGGCGAGGCGTTCCAGAAACTGCTGCGTGGCCAGGATATCGAACATCGACGGCTGCAGCGGCACGATCACCTTGTCCGCCAGTTGCAGCGCGACGTTGAGCCGGTTGCCGTGCAGGCCGGCCGGCGTGTCGATCACGGCATATTCGAGGCCGCGCGGCGGCTTCGTCGGCGTCTCCGGATCAAGCTCCCATGCCTCGATCGCCGGCAATCCGGCCGGCCGCAGGTCGAGCCACGCATGCGCGGACTGCTGCCGGTCCAGGTCGGCGAGCGCGACCCATGCGCCCTGCGCCGCGAAATAGCCGGCAAGATTGGTGGACAGCGTGCTCTTTCCCACGCCGCCCTTCGGATTCGCCACCACGATCACCGTCATGAATTCCCCCCGAAAGAACCGCGCGGCGCCGGCCGCATGGCAGGCGCCGCTCGATTGCGGATACAGGGAGCGATGATATCGGCAAACGGGGGGTCACCGGAACGGGTTGCGCCGCGCCGTGTCGACTTACCTTCTCCTTACACACGCCGAACCGCGGCCTCCCGCGCGCCGAGCGCGAACGCGCCGCCGCCCAGCAGCGCTTGCACGGCGAGCGTGACGGCCCAGAACGCCGGATATTCCCAGCCGCCGTTCGGCGATGCGAAGCTCCAGCCGTTCGGCAGATGCGCGGCGGTCGCGCCGAGCATGAACGGCAGCAGCACGAGCGCGGCGACGCGCACGCGCAAGCCCGCGAGCAGCGCAAGGCCGCCAGCCAGTTCGACGAAGGTCGTCAGGTACGCGAGCCAGCCCGGCAGGCCGATCGACGCAAAGAACTGGGCGGTGCCGGGCAGCGTGAAGACGAACACCTTCTGCGCGACGTGCGCGAGGTACAGCACGCCGAGCGTGACGCGCAGCAGGGTCGCGCCGAAATCGTTGAGGCGATTGGGGTTCATGGCGGATTCCTTCGTGAGTGGATGAGAATGGATCGCACTCTATTCGAATCGATTCGACCGATAAACACGCCAATTTGCTTTAACTGATTCCCAGATGGAACGAATTCGGTCATAAAAAAGGGCATGACCGATCATGCCCCGGTGCGAACCTCAGTAACCGCTTTTGCCTTGTGACGAATCGGCGCCGGACGGGCTGCCGCCCGCGCCGTACGAATCGCACGCGTGCGCATAAGCCGACGCGCCCAGCAGCGCCGCCAGCAGCACGCTCCACCACCACCGAACCTTCATCGCCGCACTCCTCCGGACGAACCACCGCCCACCTGTGTTGTACGCGATCCGGCGGAAAATGCGAGGCCTGTTGCATCCGGCCCCGGCCCGCGCGTCAGCGGAATTCCGCGTACAGCGCGTCGAGGTCGAGATGCTCGGCGAACGTATCGGCAAGCCGCTCGAGCGACGCCTCGCGCAGCGCCGGGTAGTCGATGCGTTCCGCACCGTCGAGTCCGGCCCACGCGAGCAGCGCCGCGCACGCGTCGGGCGAGTCGAACAGCCCGTGCACGTAGGTCGCGAGGATCTGGCCGTCGGCGGACACCGCGCCGTCCGCGCGCGTGCCGCCCGGCGCATCGGCGGTTGCCAGCGCCAGCGCGGGCGCCGCGAGCGCGGGCCCCTGCGTATCGCCCATGTGGATCTCGTAACCGCGCACGGCAGCGCCGCCCGGCAGCGCGAGACGCCCCGTCACGTTCTTCAGCGTCTTGTCGGGCTGCAGCGTCGTGTCGAAATCGAGCAAGCCGAGCCCCGGCACGCTGCCGGGCGCGCCTTCGAGGCCGAGCGGATCGTCGAGCGAGCGGCCGAGCATCTGCATCCCGCCGCATATGCCGATCACCTTGCCGCCGTAGCGCAGGTGGCGACGGATCAGCGTGTCCCAGCCCGCGTCGCGCAACCATGCGAGATCGCGCTGCACGCTCTTCGAACCGGGCAGGATCAGCAGGTCCGCGTCCGGCACGGGGCCGCTCTTCCAGTACGTGAATTCGACCTGCGGATGCGCACGCAGCGGATCGAAATCGGTGTGGTTGCTGATGCGCGGCAGCGCCGGCACGACGACGCGCAACACGCCTGCGTCGCCCCGTGCGGCTGCGCTGCGCGCCTGTGCGGGCAGCATGTCCTCGGCGTCGAGCAGCAGCCCGTGCAGGTACGGCAGCACGCCGAACACGGGCTTGCCCGTTTGCGCGCGCAGCCAGTCGAGCCCCGGTTCGAGCAGCTTGATATCGCCGCGGAAGCGGTTGATCACGAAGCCGCGCACGCGCGCACGCTCGCTGTCCGACAGGCACGCGAGCGTACCGACCAGGTGCGCGAACACGCCGCCGCGGTCGATATCGGCGACGAGCACGACCGGGCAGTCGACACGTTCGGCAAACCCCATGTTCGCGATGTCGCCATCGCGCAGGTTGATCTCCGCCGGGCTGCCCGCGCCCTCGACGATCACCGTGTCGTAGCCGGCACGCAGGCGCGCGTACGACTCGAGCACGGCATCGAACGCGACCGGCTTGTAGTCGTGGTAAGCGCGTGCGTCGAGATTCATGCGCGCCTTGCCGTGAATGATCACCTGCGCGCCGCGGTCGCTCGTCGGCTTCAGCAGCACGGGGTTGAAATCCGTATGCGGCGCGACGCCCGCGGCCAGTGCCTGCAGCGCCTGCGCGCGGCCGATCTCGCCGCCGTCGGCCGTCACCGCGCTGTTGAGCGCCATGTTCTGCGGCTTGAACGGCGCGACGCGCGCGCCGGCGCGGCGTGCCAGCCGGCACAGGCCGGCAACCAGCGTGCTCTTGCCCGCGTCGGACGTCGTGCCCTGGATCATCAGCGTGCCGCGCGGCCGCGGCTCGGGTGCATTCATCGTATAAAGGTCGTCGCGAGGCAAAGGCCGCATTATCCCCCGCGCCGGTATGCCCGCGCCGTTACAATCACGCGATGATTCCGCACGACCTCACCTTCGTCCTCGGCGGCGCGCGCTCGGGCAAGAGCGCGTATGCCGAGCGGCTCGCCGCCGACAGCGGCCGCCCCGTCACCTACATTGCGACCGCAACCGCCGCCGATGCCGAATTCGCCGAGCGCATCGCGCACCATCGCGCGCGCCGGCCGGCCGACTGGGGTTTCGCGGACGCGCCCGTCGATCTCGCCGGCACGCTCGCGCGGCTCGACGATCCGCACGCGTGCCTGCTCGTCGACTGCCTGACGCTGTGGCTCACGAACCTGCTGTGCCCGGCCGACGGCGAACCGCTCGACGATGCGCAGTACGCGGCGCAGGTCGACCGGCTCGAGCATGCGTTGCGCAGCGCGCACGCCAAGGTGATCGTCGTCAGCAACGAGATCGGGCTCGGCGTCGTGCCGCTCGGGTCGGTCACGCGCCGCTACGTCGACGAGCTCGGCCGCCTGAACCAGCGCGTCGCCGCGCTCGCGACGCGCGCGACGCTGCTCGTCGCCGGGCTGCCGCTCGACCTCAAGACGGGAGCGCCGTCATGCTGATGCTGTCGCTGCCCGTGGTCGCGATGTTCGCGGTCGCGGCCGCGATCATCGACCGCGCGATCGGCGAACCGGCCGGCTGGCATCCGCTCGTCGCGTTCGGCCGCCTCGCCGCGCGCATCGAAGGCGCGCTGAACACGGGCCGGCGCGGCCGCGTGGTCGGCGTCGCCGCGTGGATCGCGGCGGTCGTGCCGCCGGTCGCCATCGCGGCATGGCTCACGGCCATGCTGCCGTGGCCGCTTGCGGCCGCGCTGCACATCGCGCTACTGTGGTTCGCCCTCGGCGCGAAAAGCCTCACGGACCACGTTGCGCCGATCGCTGCTGCGTTGCTGCGGCATGACCTCGGCGCCGCCCGCGCGCTGACCGCGCGCATCGTGTCGCGCGACACGAGCGATGCGGACGAAGGCGCGCTGTCGCGTGCGGCCGTCGAATCGGCGCTCGAGAACGGCAACGACGCGATCTTCGGCGCGCTGTTCTGGTTCGTCGTCGCAGGCGGCCCCGGCGCGCTGCTGTTCCGGCTCGCGAATACGCTCGACGCGATGTGGGGCTACCGCACGCCGCGCTTCCTGACCTTCGGCTGGGCCGCCGCGCGCCTCGACGACGCGCTGAACTGGCTTCCCGCGCGCCTCACGGCCGCGAGCTACGCGCTGCTCGGCGACACGGCCGCCGCATGGCGCTGCTGGCGCACGCAGGCGCGCCACTGGGACAGCCCGAACGCGGGCCCCGTGATGGCTGCCGGCGCCGGCAGCCTGAACGTGCAGCTCGGCGGTCCCGCCGTCTATCACGGTGCGATCGAGGACCGTCCCGCGCTCGGCACCGGCGCAACGGCAACCGCCATTCACATCGTCGCCGCGCTGTCGCTCGTCACGCGCACACTTGCCCTGTGGCTCGCGCTGCTGGTCGCGAGCGGCGCACTCGCCATGGCCACCCATCATGTCTGACACCCGCATCACGCACGGCGGCAACCTGCATGAAGCCGCGCGCCGCCACGGCATTCCGTACGACACGTGGCTCGACCTGTCGACCGGCATCAATCCGGTCGGCTATCCGGTCCCGCCCGTCCCGGCCGACGCGTGGCGCCGGCTGCCCGACGACGGCGACGGCCTCGCGGCCTGCGCCGCGCAGTACTACCACGCACCCGATCCCGCACACGTGCTGCCGGTTGCCGGCAGCCAGGCCGCGATCCGCGCGTTGCCCGCATTGCTGCCGACCGGCGACGCCGGCGTCGCACCGCTCGCGTACGGCGAATACGCGCGTGCCTTCACACGCCACGGCCATCGCGTCGTCGCGCTCGACATCGATGCGGATACGCTGCCTGCGACGCTGCGTCACGTCATCGTCGGGAATCCGAACAACCCGACTGCCGAATTCGTGCCGGCCGGGCGCCTGCTCGATTGGCACGCGCAACTGGCGTCACGCGGCGGCACGCTGATCGTCGACGAGGCATTCGCCGATACGGGCGCGACGCGCTCGCTCGCGCCGCACGTCGATCGTCCTGGGCTCATCGTGCTGCGTTCGGTCGGCAAGTTCTTCGGGCTCGCCGGCATCCGAGCGGGCTTCGTGCTCGCGTGCCCAGACCGGATCGTCGCGCTGCGCGACATGCTCGGCGCATGGACGGTCGGCGGCCCCGCCCGCCACGCGGTCGCCGCGGCGTTCGCCGATCGCGCCTGGCAGGCCGCCGCCCGCGAACGGCTCACGGCCGACGGCGAGCGGCTGGCCGGCTTGCTGCGCGCGCACGGCTTCGCGGTTCGCGCGACGCCGCTCTTCAGCTGGACCGACGACCCGCGCGCCGCGGCGCTGCATGCGGCACTCGCGGCACGCGGGGTCTGGACGCGGCACTTCCCGACACCGTCGAGCGTACGCGTCGGTCTGCCGGGGAGCGAAGCGGAATGGCAGCGCCTCGGCGACGCGCTCGCGCACTGCGTGCCGACACTGCAACGGGAATCCGCATGAATCCGCCCATCTTTCGCCGGCTCGCGCGAGTCGCGTTACTGGCCGCGCTCGCTGACGCACCACTCGTCCACGCCGATGTCACGGCCCGCGACGACGCCGGCAATGCCGTCACGTTGCCCGCGCCCGCGCAGCGCGTGATCAGTCTTGCACCGCACGCGACCGAGCTGGTCTACGCGGCCGGCGGCGGCGCGAAGCTCGTCGGCACCGTCACGTACAGCGACTATCCGCCCGCCGCGCAAGCGATACCGCGCGTCGGCGACAACAAGGCGCTCGACCTCGAGCGGATCGCCGCGCTGAAGCCCGACCTGATCGTCGTCTGGCGGCACGGCAACGCCGAGCGGCAGACCGACGCGCTGCGTGCGCTGCACATCCCGCTGTTCTTCAGCGAACCGAAGCGTCTCGATGACGTCTCGTCGTCGCTGCGCCGGCTCGGCACGCTGCTCGGCACGCAACCGGCTGCCGATGCGGCCGCGGCCGCCTATACGCGCGACATCGCGGCGCTGCGCGCGCGTTATGCCGCGCGCACGCCGGTCACGATGTTCTTCCAGGTCTGGGATCGGCCGCTGATGACGCTCAACGGTGCGCACCTGATCAACGACGTGATCGAGCTGTGCGGCGGCCGCAACGTATTCGCGTCGCTCAAGCCGCTCGTGCCGACCGTCACCGACGAGGCTGTGCTCGCGGCGAATCCGGAGGCGATCGTGACGACCGGCGTGGGGGCGTCGCGGACGGACGAGCCGCTGCCGAGCCTGGCGCGCTGGCGCACGTGGCCCGCCCTGACGGCCGTGGCACGCAACAACCTGTTCGCGATCGACGGCGATCTGCTGACGCGGCCGTCGCCGCGGATCGCACTGGGCGCGGCTGCGCTGTGCGAGGATCTCGATACCGCGCGTGCGCGACGGCCGCACTGATTGCCGGCGACTTGCGCGTGCATCGCGTGTCGGATGCCTGAGACGAATTGACCTCGCGCTGCGTCGTTCGCTCGCGATTGCCGGCGCGCCTATTCGTCCCAGTGCACCGCTTCCCACATTCGCGTGGCGGCACCCATGCGCAGCCAAACGACACCGCCTGTCGGTACCGGGCGCGACAGCAACGTATCGAGCGGCACGCGCAGTACATGCGATGCGAACGTACGAATCACGCCCGCATGCGTGACGACCCATTGCGGCCGGTCGAACTGCACCACCGCGTCGACCCGTCCCGCGACCCGCGCGGCAAATCGCGCAACGCTTTCGCCGCCATGCGCACACGCATGCATCAGGTCCGCCGCCCACGCATCGAGCGCCGCGCGATCGATATCGTCCCAGCGCCGCATTTCCCACGCACCGAAATCCATTTCCTGCCAGCCAGCGTCGCACCGTAACGACACACCGCATGCCTGCGCGAGCCGTTCGGCCACCGACGCACAGCGCGTCAGCGGGCTCGTCCAGACCAGTTCGGGAAGCGGCACGCGGAGTGCCGACAAATGCGCGCGCACGGCCTGCGCGCCGGCGTCGGCCGGTGCAGCGAGCGGCACGTCGCTATGTCCGTAGCAGATGCCCGGCTCGACGCCGACGGCAGGGTGACGGATCAGGACGACGTCCATCCGAGCACCACGAGATAGATCGCCAGTTCGCACAGTTGCTGCGTGAAGCCGAGACAGTCGCCGGTATAACCGCCGATCCGCTTCACGAAATAGCGGGCGGCCCACGCGCGCACGAGCACGAGCGCACCGCATGCGGCGACGCCCATGCGCCAGTCGGGCCAGAACAGCCAGGGCAATCCGAATAGCGCCGCGACGCACGCCGCGCGTGCGCCCATCCGTTGCGCAACCGGTTTTGCCTTGCCTTCGGGCCGCACGTAGTCGAGCGTCATCAGCAGGCTCACCGCCGCCGCGCGGCTCGCCGCATGCGCGGCGATCATCGTCCACGCGGCACGCAACGGCAGCATGGACGCAAGCGCCTGCCATTTCACGCCAAGCGAGATCACGAGCGCGACCGCGCCGAACGTGCCGATCCGCGAGTCGTGCATGATGCGCAGCACGTCGTCGCGCGTATAGCCGCCGCCGAACGCATCGCAGCTGTCGGCCAGGCCGTCCTCGTGAAAGGCGCCCGTCGCGAGCAGCGTCGCGGCCATCGACAACCCGACCGCGATCGACGGCGGCAGCGCGCGCAGCGCGGCGAGATAGACGAGCGCGCCCCATGCGCCGACCCATGCGCCGACGAGGGGGAAATAACGCGCGGCCTGGTCGAGATCGCCGGCTGCGTAGCCGATCGCGCGCGGCACGGGCACGCGGGTGAAATAGCCGAGCGCGACGAAGAAGTAACGCAGTTCGGCCCGCACGCCGCGCGCGCGATCAGGCGCCACGATTGTCGACGCCGGCGGATTCGAAGCTCGCCATCTCGGTGAGGAATGCGGCAGCCGCACGCACGAGCGGCAGCGCGAGCGCCGCACCCGTGCCTTCGCCAAGCCGCAGGTCGAGCGCGAGCAGCGGCTTCGCGCCGAAATGCTCGAGCATGCGCCGGTGCCCGGCCTCGTGCGACGTATGCGAGAACACGCAGTAGTCGCGCACGCCCGGCACGATGCGCTCGGCGACGAGCAGCGCGGCCGTCGCGATGAAGCCGTCGACGAGAATCGTCATCCGCTCGCTCGCGGCCGCGAGATAGGCGCCCGTCATCATCGCGATCTCGAAGCCGCCGAACGTCGCGAGCACATCGAGCGGCGCGATCGCGTGCGAGTGCTTGACGAGCGCGCGTCCGAGCACCGCGCGCTTGTGCGCGAGGCCCTGGTCGTCGAGGCCCGTGCCGCGCCCGACGCACGCGTCGATCGGCACGCTCAGCAGGCGGCTCATCAGGCACGCGGCCGACGACGTATTCGCGATTCCCATCTCGCCGAAGCCGATCACGTTCGTGCCGAGCGACGCATGCAGGCGCACGCGCGCCGCGCCGGCCGCGAGCGCCGTCATCGCCTCGTCGCGCGTCATCGCCGGCTCCGCCGCGAAGTTGCGCGTGCCGCGCGCGACCGGCAGCGACACCAGCCGGTCGGACAGCGGCAGCGGCGACGCGACGCCCGCATCGACGATCTCGAGCGTGCTCTGCGCGACGCCCGAGAACGCGTTGATCGCCGCACCGCCGGCGAGGAAGTTCGCGACCATCTGCGCGGTCACCGCTTGCGGATAAGGACTCACGCCCTCGGCGGCAATCCCGTGATCGCCGGCAAACACGATCATCACGGGACGCTGCACGACCGGCCGCTCCGTGTGCTGGATCAGCCCGATCTGCAGCGCGATCGCCTCGAGCTGGCCGAGGCTGCCGGGGGGCTTGGTCTTGTGGTCGATCACGTGCTGCAGGCGCTTGCGCAGTTCGTCGTCGAGCGGCGCGATCGCGGGCGGGAAGTGGGTTGGGGTCGTCATCGAAGTGCCGGGTCGTTGGCGCGGTGTGCGCCGCGCATCGGAAAAGAAATGGTCATTGTCGCTCGGGCCACGCCGGCAGCAGCGCATCGCGGCCGTTCTCGCGGATCAGCACGAGCGGATAACCGAACGCATCGCTCGCGCGCTCAGGCGTCAGCACGTCGTGCACGGGGCCGGCCCACGCATGGCCGCGGCCGTCGAGCAACAGCGCATGCGTCGCGAAACGCCGCGCGAGATTCAGATCATGGCACGAGAACAGCACCGTGCGCGGGCCTGCGTCGAGCCATGCGGCCAGCGCGGTCAGGCAATCGATCTGGTGATGCAGGTCGAGATGCGCGAGCGGCTCGTCGAGCAGCATCAACGGCGCGTCCTGGCACAGCGTCGCGGCCAGCGCGACACGCTGCCGCTCGCCGCCCGACAGCGACAGCACGTCGCGAGAAGCGAGCGCGGTCAGGTCGAATGTCGCCAGCGCGTCGCGCGCGGCCGCGCGGTCGCCGTCGCGCTCCCATCCCCAGCCGCCGAGGTACGGAAAGCGGTTGAGCAGCACCGTGTCGAAGACGGTCGCGCTGAAGGCGTCGTGCAGTTGCTGCGGCATCAGCGCGCGACGCTGCGCGAGTTGCTCGGGTGGCCATGCGGCAAGCGGCCGGCCGTCGATCTCGACGTGTCCGCCGGCCGGCGGCTGCAGCCCGGCGAGCGTCGCGAGCAGCGTCGTCTTGCCCGCGCCGTTGGGTCCCGCGACGCACCAGATCTCGCCGGGACGGAATGCCCGGGTAAAGCCGTCGAGCAGCGTGCGCGCACCGGCCTTCAGCGTCAGGCCGACGGCCGCGTAGTTCATGTCGCCGGCAGTGGCATGCAGTGCAGCCCCCGTCATCGCATCGGCCTCCTCAACAACATCCACAGGAACACCGGCACGCCGATCAGCGCGGTCATCACACCGACCGGCAATTGTGCGGGCGCGATCACGGTACGCGCGAGCAGGTCGGCCGCCATCACGCCGCCGCCGCCCGCGAGCATCGCGGCCGGCAGCAGCATGCGCTGGTCATTGCCGAAGGCGAGCCGCAGCGCATGCGGCACGACGAGGCCGACGAAACCGATCGTGCCGGCCGTCGTCACCGCGGCCGCAGCGGCCAGCGACGCGACGAGATAGATCCGCACGCGCAGGCGCGCAACGGGCACGCCGAGCGCGAGCGCGGTCGCGTCGCCGCGCAGCAGCACGTTCAGTTGCGGCGCGGCCGGCAGCGCGACGCATGCGGCCAGCAACAGCGCCCCCCAAGCGAACCACGGCGCGGTCACGCCGTTCAGGTCGCCGGTCAGCCAGAAGATGATCCCGCGCAGCCGTGCATCGGGCGCGAGCGACAGCAGCAGCGTGACGAGTGCGCCCCACCCCGCCGCGATCACGACGCCCGTGAGCAGCAGCCGCGGCGACGCATCGCGCGCTTCGCCGCGCCACAGCTCGCGGCGTGCGAGACCGAGCACGAGCGCGACCGACACGAGCGAACCGGCGAACGCCGACGCATCGACGAGCCACCACGCGCCGCCCGCGATCATCGCGACGAGCGCGAAGCCGGCCGCGCCACCCGACACGCCGAGTACGTACGGCTCCGCGAGCGGATTGCGCAACAACACCTGCAGCAGAGCCCCGGCCAGCGCGAGCAGCGCGCCGCACGCGAAGCCGGCGAGCGCGCGCGGCAGGCGCAACGTGCGGACGATATCGGCGAACAGCGCGTCGCCGCCATGCGGCACGAGCGACGCAAGCGCCTGCCATGGCGACATCGGCACGCTGCCGATCGACAGCGACGCGATGAACAGCAACGCGACCGCCGCGGCCAGCGCGGCCCAGATCGCGGTGGCGCGCGCGGCGCTCATGCCGCGCACGGCGCCGCACACGACGTGCGGCGCCCCCGCTTGCGGCCGCCGGCCGGTCGTGACGTGAGCGCCGCGCGGACGATTGGGGTCAGCATCGAAGAAGGTTCCGTGAAGCGTTGCGCGCCCCGCCTCCCCGCAGGCCGCGCGTCACGAAGCCCGTGCGGGCTCCCCGTCTCGGCCGGTATCCGGGCTGGCGGCGGTCCGGCTCGCCTTCCCGCGCGATGACGCGCAGTGGCCCGCGTCCGCATGCAAGACTTGCACGCGAAACGCGCCCGAGCCGGCCTGCGTCACGGGACGCGGCCGCTTACCGTTGCGGGGGCAGCGCAGGTTGGCGGGCTTCCGGCGCCCGCGCCCTGCTTCCCGTTTAACCGCGCGTTCCACGCGCGAGCACCGAGGCGGCGCCAGTTTAGGAGCGGGTCGCACGAGCGTCAAGGAAGCGTCCGGACGTGCACGGGAAGCGCCGATTCGCGGCAAGAAGCAGGGGTGTTACGACTGGAAACGTTACAGATGTCGGATTGCGCGTTATTCCGCGCTAAAATGCTGGGTCTTTAGAGGACGCAGCAAATGCTCAACGAACTCGAAACCCTATCTCAAAATATTGGCCGTCTGATTTCGCTGAACAAGCGCTATCACTCGGAACGGCTCGCGCTCGAGGAGCAGGTCGCGCAATTGCGCGCGGATGCGGACGCTGTCCGCGCGGAACTCGCGCAACTGCGCGACGAACGCAATGCACTTGCGGCCGAGCGTGACACGCTGTCAGCGAAGATCGACGACGCCCAGGTGAAACTGAACGCGATTCTCGAAAAGCTGCCACGCTCGAAAAGTGCGGAGCAAGCCGACAACCAGCTCGACCTGCTGGATGGGCAGGCGCGTACGGATGGCGATGACGCGGCCAGCCACGGAGAACATGCATGAGCACCAAGCAGATCGAAGTCTCGATTCTCGGTCAGGCCTATCGGCTCGCCTGCTCGGCCGAGACCGAAGCGGCACTGCTCGAAGCGGTCGCGCGCGTCGATGCCGAAATGTCGAAAATCCGCTCGAACAGCTCGGTACGCGGCACCGATCGCATCGCCGTGATGGCGGCGCTGTCGCTCGCGTCCGAATTGCTGCGGCTGCAAACGAGCGTGCGGCACGGTGAAGCATTTCCGGCGGAGGAAATCCGTCGTACAATGCACCAGATGAATGAACAGCTCGGCGCGGTGCTCGCACAGCACGAGACGCAGTAACGTTTTAATCGATGCGTCGATTCCCCTTGATCTCGGCGATCAACGGTGGTCAAATTGGCGCATCGAATCACAGTTCAGTCAGCTTCCCTGCCTGGTTCGCCAAGGTCATATATTCCTTGAACCAATGCCATGTGCACGGTTGCGGAAATTTGTAGCACGGGCGCGCGCGTCACTCTGTCTGATGTACCCGAAGTGCTGCTAACTGCGACCAATTCTGAACCTCAGGTTCAGGATGCCGGCCTAGCGGCCAAGGCGGGGGCCTATCCAACGGCATCGGGCGAAGCCCGGTGCCGTTTTCTTTTGTAGCAGCCTCTTTCTGCGTCGATCACGATCCATGCAATACTGGCTGATGAAGTCCGAACCGGACGAAGCAAGCATCGACGATCTCGCCAACGCACCGCAGCGCTCGCTGCCGTGGACCGGCGTGCGCAACTATCAGGCGCGCAATTTCATGCGCGACACGATGAAGATCGGCGACGGCGTGCTGTTCTATCACTCGAGTTGCCCCGAGCCGGGCATCGCGGGTCTCGCCGAAGTGTCGTCGACGCCCTACCCCGACCCCACGCAGTTCGATCCGAAAAGCCCTTATTACGACCCGAAGTCGACTCAGGAAGCGCCGCGCTGGCTGCTCGTCGACGTGCGCTTCGTGAAAAAAACGCCGCTCGTGCCGCTCGCCGCGCTGCGCGAACACGACGAACTCGCCGACATGCGTGTGCTCGCACGCGGCAACCGGCTGTCGATCACGCCTGTCACGCGCGCCGAATGGCGCTTCATCACCGAAAGGCTGATGAAGTAGGCGCATGCCAAAGGTCAAATCTGGTCAGTACGCGCCGCCGCCACGGAACTCGCGGCGCTTTCGCGCGGCCTAAGCAACCGCCGTCGGCCGATCAGGCCGGCTGTCGTTTTTCGTCGCGCGGTACGCCCGCGTCGTGCACGCTCGATCCGCGTGCACGCCCTCGCACAAGGAGTCCAACAATGACCAAGAAATCCGCACTCGCGCTGTCGCTCGCCCTTGCCGCCGCCGTTCCCGTCGCGCTGACGCTCGCGTCGACCACCGCGCACGCGCAAACCGCGAACCCGCACTTTCCGGAGCCGGCAGGCGTGCTGTCGCTGTCGTCGCAGGCCAGCGCTGACGTGCCGCAGGACATCATCCACATCACGCTGTTCTACGAGCAGCAAGCCAAGGATCCGGGCAGCCTCACCGCGCAGTTGAACCAGCGCGCCGACGCAGCGCTGTCGCAGGCGAAGGGCGTATCGGGCGTCACCGCGCACACGGGCGCGTTCTCCGTGTACCCGAGCACCGATCGCGACGGCAAGATTTCCGCGTGGCGCGGCCGCACCGAGGTCGCACTCGAATCGCGCGATTTCGCTGCAGCGTCGAAGCTTGCGGGCCAGTTGTCGAACCTGATGCAGGTCGCGAACGTCGAGTTCTCGCTGTCGCCCGAAGCGCAGCGCGCGGCCGAACAGAAGCTGACGACCGAGGCGATCAAGTCGTTCCGCGCCCGCGCGGACGAAGCCGCGAAGGCATTCGGTTACAGCAGCTACACGATCCGCGACGTGAACGTCGGCGGTGGCCGCAACGTGCAGCCGTACCCGCGCATGATGGCGATGGCCGCCGCGCCGATGGACAGCGCAAAGATGAGCGCACCGATCGCGGTCGAAGGCGGCAAGGCCACCGTGTCGGTCACGGTCAACGGCTCCGTGCAGATGAAGTAACGCGCAGCGCACGGCAGCCCGAAATGAAAAACGCCGGCCCGAGGGCCGGCGTTTTTCATTTGCGTGCGTGTTGTCGATGCACGCGCCGATCGCACGTGCATCGGCATCGCATCATGCGGCGGCATGCGCCGCGCGACGGCGATACGCCCAGACCATCAGCGCGATGCCCCCGAGGATCATCGGCAGCGACAGCCACTGCCCCATCGACAGGCCGAGCGCGAGCAGGCCGAGGAAGTCGTCGGGCTCGCGCGCGAACTCGACCGTGAAGCGTGCGAGCCCGTAGCCGATCAGGAACAGCGCGGACACGGCGCCCATCGGCCGCGACTTGCGCGAGAAGAAGAACAGCGCGAAGAACAGCACGATGCCTTCGAGCGCGATTTCATAGAGCTGCGAAGGATGGCGCGGCAACATCTGGTACTGCATGAACACGTCGGCGAGATGCCACTTCTCGACGAGTTCCGGATGCTTCGGCAACCATGCCGCATCGTCGCGCATCGCACCCGGGAACAGCATCGCCCACGGCGCGGAAGGATCGGTCACGCGGCCCCACAGTTCGCCGTTGATGAAGTTGCCGAGCCGCCCGGCCGCGAGCCCGGTCGGCACCATCGGCGCGACGAAATCGGTGACCTGCAACCAGTGGCGCTTGCGCTGCCACGCGAACAGCATCATCGCGAGCGTCACGCCGAGGAAGCCGCCGTGAAACGACATGCCGCCTTCCCACACCTTGAACACGTCGAGCGGATGCGAGAAATAGAAATCGGCCTTGTAGAACAGCACATAGCCGAGCCGGCCGCCGAGCACGGTGCCGAGCACGCCGTAGAACATCATGTCGTCGATGTCCTTCGCGGTCCAGCCTTGTGCCGCGACGTGCGGCAACTTCAGCCGGATCCGGCCGACGACGATCGCCGCGATGAAGCCGACGAGATACATGAGCCCGTACCAGCGCACGGCCAGCGGCCCGAGATGGATCGCAACGGGGTCGAAATTCGGGTGAATGATCATGGGTTAGCGAAGAAGTTTTCGAATGCGGTACGGCCGTCGCAAACGCACGGCACCGCGCTTTGGACGGCACCGGCGCGTCATCGTTCACGTGTCACGTGGCGAGGGCCTGCGCGCGCACGACGTCGATGAAGCCGGCCAGCACGGGGCTCACGTCGCCGGTACGCCACACGAGGCCCGTCTCGACGACCGGCGCGTGACCGGCGAGCGGCCGGTAGACCACGCCGGTGCGCCGCAGGTTACGCAGCGATTGCGGCACCAGTGCGACGCCCATGCCGGCCGATACGAGGCTGACGATCGTCTGCATCTGGATCGCCTCCTGGCCGATGTGCGGAGTTTCCCCCGCCGCGCCGTAGCAGCCCGTAATGATGTCATAAAAGCCGGGCGCCAAACGACGCGGAAAGATCACGAGCGGCAACGCGGCAATCTCGGCGAGACGGACGGGCTCGTCTTCCGGCGCATCGCTCGCCGCGGCCGGCATCGCCACCACCAACGGCTCGCGCACGACGGGCAGGTACGACAGCCCGGCCGCGTGGCGTGGCGGCACGGGCGGAATGACGAGCCCCGCGTCGATACGGCCCGCGACGAGATCGTCGATCTGCACGTCGCTCGTCGCCTCCGCGAGTTGCAGCCGCACCTGCGGATAGCGCGCGCCGAACGCACGCAGCAGCGCAGGCAGCAGCCCGTAATCGGCGGTCGACACGAACGCGAGCGACAGCGAGCCGGCCTCGCCGCGCGCGAGCCGTCGCGCAAGCGGCGGCAACGCATCGGCCGATGCCAGCAGCCGGCGCACGTCGGGCAGCAGCGCCGCCCCGACCGCAGTCAACGCCACCGAGCGCTTGGTGCGCGCGAACAGCGCGACGCCGAGCGCATCCTCGAGCGCGCGGATCGCCTGTGACAGCGGCGGCTGCGTCATCGACAGGCGTTCGGCCGCGCGGCCGAAATGACGCTCGTCGGCGACGGTCACGAAATAGCGCCACTGGCGCAGGTCGGGAATCGAATCGGCCATACCTTTTTCATTCGGAAAACGACTTAATACGCGACAAATAATATATTGGACATCCCAATCCGGAAACTCCATTCTTGACTGATCCGAACCGGCGCGCCGCTCACCGGCATCGCCCAGACAACGATGGAGTCCCCCATGGCTTACAACCGTCGCTCGAAGCACATCACGCAAGGCGTGGCCCGATCGCCGAACCGCTCGATGTATTACGCACTCGGCTACCAGAAGGACGATTTCGACAAGCCGATGGTCGGCATCGCGAACGGCCATTCGACGATCACGCCGTGCAATTCCGGCCTGCAGCGCCTGTCGGACGCGGCCGTCGCGGCGGTGAAGGCCGCCGGCGCGAACCCGCAGATCTTCGGCACGCCGACGATTTCGGACGGGATGTCGATGGGCACCGAAGGCATGAAGTACTCGCTCGTGTCGCGCGAGGTAATCGCCGACTGCATCGAGACCTGCGTGCAGGGGCAATGGATGGACGGCGTGGTCGTCGTCGGCGGCTGCGACAAGAACATGCCGGGCGGCATGATCGCGCTCGCGCGCCTGAACGTGCCGGGCATCTACGTGTACGGCGGGACGATCCGCCCCGGCAACTGGAAAGGCCGGGACCTGACGATCGTGTCGTCGTTCGAGGCCGTCGGCGAATTCACCGCGGGCCGGATGTCGCAGGAGGATTTCGAAGGCGTCGAGCAGAACGCATGCCCGACGTCGGGGTCGTGCGGCGGGATGTACACCGCGAACACGATGAGTTCGTCGTTCGAGGCGCTCGGGATGTCGCTGCTGTACTCGTCGACGATGGCGAACCCCGACCAGGAGAAGGTCGATTCGGCCGCCGAATCGGCACGCGTGCTCGTCGAGGCCGTGAAGCGCGACCTGAAGCCGCGCGACATCATCACGAAGGCGTCGATCGAGAACGCGGTGTCGGTGATCATGGCGACGGGCGGCTCGACCAACGCGGTGCTGCACTACCTCGCGATCGCACACGCGGCCGAGGTCGACTGGACGATCGAGGATTTCGAGCGCATCCGCAAGCGCGTGCCGGTGATCTGCGACCTGAAGCCGTCGGGGAAGTACGTCGCGACCGACCTGCACCGGGCCGGCGGGATTCCGCAGGTGCTGAAGATCCTGCTCGACGCGGGGCTGCTGCACGGCGACTGCATGACGATCACCGGCCGCACGATCGCCGACGAACTGAAGGACGTGCCGAGCGTGCCGCGCGCGGACCAGGACGTGATCTTCCCGATCGACCGCGCGCTGTACAAGGAAGGCCACCTTGCCATCCTGAAAGGCAATCTCGCGGAAGACGGCGCGGTCGCGAAGATCACCGGCCTGAAGAACCCGGTGATCACGGGCCCGGCACGGGTGTTCGACGACGAGCAGAGCGCGATGGATGCGATTCTCGGCGACCGGATCCGTGCCGGAGACATCCTCGTGCTGCGCTACCTCGGCCCGAAAGGCGGCCCCGGCATGCCGGAAATGCTCGCGCCGACGTCGGCGATCATCGGCAAGGGGCTCGGCGAATCGGTCGGCTTCATCACGGACGGCCGCTTCTCGGGCGGAACCTGGGGCATGGTGGTCGGCCACGTCGCGCCCGAGGCGTTCGTCGGCGGTACGATCGCGCTCGTGCAGGAAGGCGACTCGATCACGATCGACGCGCACCGGCTGCTGCTGCAATTGAACGTCGACGATGCCGAGCTCGCGCGCCGTCGCGCCGCGTGGAAACAGCCGGCGCCGCGCTATACGCGCGGCGTGCTCGCGAAATTCGCGGCCCTCGCCCGGCCCGCGAACCAGGGCGCCGTCACGGGGTGACGCGGGCGCATCAAAAAATGCGACCCCAATAAACATGGCCGCCCGGGAACGCGCAAAACGCGCGTTCCCTTTGCTTTTATAATGCGCGGACCATGTAGCCGGCCGTCCCCGCCGGCGGAGAACCGCATGAAACACTCGATATTGCGCGTCCTGCTCGCCACGCTGGTGATCGGCAGTGCGGCGGCGGCGCGCGCCGACCAGGCCGACGGGCTCGCGCTTGCCCAGCGCAAGAACTGCATGGCCTGCCACGCGATCGGCAAGCCGCTGATGGGGCCGTCGTTCCGCGACATCGCCGGCAAGTATGCGGCGCGCGGCGACGCCGTCGACTACCTTGCCCAATCGATCGTGAAAGGCAGCGTCGGCGTATGGGGCAGCGTGCCGATGCCCGCCAATACGCAATTGACGAACACCGAAGCCCACACGCTCGCGCAATGGGTGCTGTCGGTGCGCTGAACCGGACGGCCCGGCGGGAATAGCCAGCCTGCCGGATTCCGCCAACTGGCGGACATGCCCCGGCTACCCGGGCAGTGTCGCCGGTAGCTTCATCGGCTTTGACTGAAATCGCGCCCTGTTTTCCACAGGGACGTCCGTGCGCTTAGCCGGAATGACCGGCGCGGCGTGCGATCTCTTCGTCGACCGCGTCGCGGACCCAGTCCATCACCTCGGTTTCCAGCGCAAGTGCCACTTCGCGCGTGATCTGACCGACCAGCCAGGCCGAATGCTCATGCAGCGCGTCGCGACAGCGGGCTTCGATGGCATCGCGCCCTTCCCCCGTCAGATAGTTCGTCAGGCGATTGCGCAGGCGCTCGGCGATGTGCTGGGCATCTTCCGGCGTCAGCCCGGCTGCGGCCTGCGTATCCGGTTGCGCCGCGGCGGCCGGTACGACGGCCTCCGGCATGTGTGCTTCACGCGCGTGCCCCACCGCATCGTGCGCCACCGCGGCGAACACGGGTTGCGGCACGTCGTTGCCGACCAGCGACGATTGCAGCGGCGCACTCATTGCCGCCGAATCTTCGGCGACCACATGCTCCGCGGCGCCGGGTTCGGCCGGCGCATCGGTTTCGCCCATCGCCGCGGCAGTTGTCGTCACGTCGCGCGGCAGTTCGACCGCCGGCACATGCGGCGTCGGCACGCGTTCGACCACGACGGAATCGGGATCAAGTTCACTTTGCGAGGAATCGGCCAGTGCCGCTGCGTGCGGCGCGACCACGTCGGTGAGCACCGGAATCGCCGCGCCGGCGGGCGGCCGCGGTGCGTCGGGCGCGGGCACGCGCGCCGGCACCGGCTTGCCCGGCACCAGCACGTCGGTCAGCGTCGGGATCGAGGATGAATCGACTTCGGTCACGGGAACACTCCGTTGACGGTTGCGGCTAGCTGCCCTGCTTGTAATTGTTCAGCGCGTATCCGCGGTCGCGGTAGAACCGGTAGCGGTCGCGGCCCGCGGCCAGCTCGTCCGGCGCGTTGCCGACCACCTCGAGCAGACGCTCGAAGCGGGCGAACTGCGCGGGCACGGCTGCGCCGAGGTTCAGCAGCACGTGATGATGCGGCGCGCGGTCGAGATCGGCGGCCAGCACGATCGGCGTGCCGGCTGCGTGCTCGCTGTCGACACCGCAATGCGGGATGAAATCGAGCGGCGAGAACGTCCAGAGCCGCTCGTCGAGCGCGCGCAGGCGCGCGGGCTCGGCGAGCACGACGACCGGCTGCCCGGCCAGGTAGGCCTTGCGCAGCAGCCGGCACGCGTACGCGAGCGAATCGCCGACGTTCGAGTGGAAATCGATCCGCGTCATTGCCCGCGTACCCGCAGCGTCGTCAACCCCGCCATCACTGGCCGGCGCGGTCGATCAGGAACTGCGCGAGCAGCGGCACCGGACGGCCCGTCGCGCCCTTCGCCGCACCACCCTTCCACGCGGTGCCCGCGATGTCGAGGTGGGCCCACGGATAGCTCTCGGTGAAGCGCGACAGGAAGCACGCGGCCGTCACGGCGCCGGCCGGGCGCCCGCCGATGTTCGCGAGATCCGCGAAATTCGACTTCAGCTGCTCCTGGTACTCGTCGTCGAGCGGCATGCGCCATGCCGGGTCGTTCGCTTCGCGCGACGCGTCGAGCAGTTCGCCCGCGAGCGCGTCGTTCGTCGAGAACAGGCCGCTGTTGTGGCCGCCCAGCGCGATCACGCATGCGCCCGTCAGCGTGGCAACGTCGATCACCGCGGCCGGCTTGAAGCGCTCGGCATACGTGAGCGCGTCGCACAGGATCAGACGGCCTTCGGCGTCGGTGTTCAGCACCTCGATCGTCAGGCCCTTCATGCTCGTGACGATGTCGCCCGGCTTCGTCGCGTTGCCGCCCGGCATGTTCTCGCAGGTCGGCACGATCGCGACGACGTTGATCTTCAGGCCCATCTCGGCAACCGCACGCATCGTGCCGAGCACCGAACCGGCGCCGCACATGTCGTACTTCATCTCGTCCATGCCCTCGCCCGGCTTCAGCGAGATGCCGCCCGTGTCGAACGTGATGCCCTTGCCGACCAGCACGACCGGCGCGGCCTTCGCGGCGGCGCCCTGGTAGTGCAGCACGATGAACTGCGGCGGCTCGACCGATGCGCGCGCGACCGACAGGAACGAGCCCATCTTCAGCGCCTGGATCTGCTTGAGCCCGAGCACCTCTGCCTTCAGGCCCCAATCCTTCGCGATCTTCTTCGCGGTGTTGCCGAGATAGGTCGGCGTGCAGACGTTGCCCGGCAGGTTGCCGAGGTCGCGGGTGAGGTCCATCCCGTTCGCGAGCGCGACGGCCTGCTTGACCGCGACTTTCGCGGCCTTTTCGTCGGACGGATCGACGCTGAACACGACGCGCTTGAGCGTGTGCGACGCCGGTTCCGGCTTGCTCTTCATCTGCGTGAAGCGGTAGGTCTCGTTGCGCAGCGCAAGGATCGCCGCGCGCACGCCCCAGTCGGAGCTGCGCTCGTCGACCGGCAGTTGCGCGAGCGTGAACGTGACCTGGACGACCTTGGTCGCCAGCAGCGCGCGCCATGCGGCGGTCGCGGCATCGTTATAGGCTTTCTGATTGAAAGCATCCTGCTTGCCGAGGCCGACGAGCAGCACACGCGACGCGCCGATACCCGACACTTCGTGCAGGAACAGCGTCTTGCCGCGCTTGCCGTCCATGTCGCCGGCCTTCACCACGCGCGAGATCAACCCCTTGGTGGCCGTGTCGATGTCGAGCGCCGCGCCCGAAAGGGTCTGCGCCTCGAAGATGCCGAGCACGATGCAGTCGGACTTCCCGGTCAGGAACCCCTTGGCCTCGCCTTTGCTCCAATCACAGCCTTTTATGCTAAAGTCCATCGCGCTTGTCCTCGGATAAAATCTGGGCTAAGGATGAAAGCCGCAATTATCCGCTATTTTTCCCGTGGCGGCGCGAGCGCTCCACCACGCGTGCGCAGCCTCCCGCCCTCTTCTCATCAAGAATGATCTTCGAACGCTCCCTCCAGCGCGAGCTTGCGTATACGGCTGGCGCCGTGTTCATGGTGCTGCTCACGATCATGCTCACGACGATGATGATCCGCATCGTCGGCTACGCCGCGTCCGGTGAAATCGATCCGCGGGACGTCCTCGTGCTGATCGGCCTCACCGTGATCGGCTACCTTGCCGTGATGCTCGTCGTCACGCTGTTCGTGTCGATCCTGTTCGTGCTGACCCGGTGGTACCGGGACTCCGAAATGGTCGTGTGGCTCGCGTCGGGCGTGAGCCTCACGCGCCTCATCAAGCCGATCGGCGTATTCGCCACGCCGATCATCCTGCTGATCGCCTTCTTCGCGTTCGTCGGCTGGCCGTGGTCGAACCAGCAAAGCAAGATGATCAAGGCACGCTTCCAGCAGCGCGACGAGATCTCGCTGCTCGCGCCGGGCCAGTTCCGCGAGTCGGCCGCGAACCACCGCGTGTTCTTCATCGAGAAGATGACGCCCGACCAGAGCAAGGTGCAGAACGTATTCGTGACCTCGACCGAGAACGGCAAGGTCAACGTGGTCGTGTCGCAGACGGGGCACACGGAAACACGCGACGGCAGCCGCTTCGTCGTCCTGGAGGACGGCCGCCGCTACGACGGCACGCCCGGCCAGCCGAACTTCAAGATCATGGAGTTCGAGCGCTATGGCGTGAAGATCACGAGCACGCCGGTCACCAACGTGCCGACCACCAACAGCACGCCGACGCCGGACCTGCTGCGCAACCCGACGCGCGACAACCTCGCGGAATTCGCGTGGCGCGCGGGGCTGCCGCTGATCGCGATCAACCTGATGGTGCTCGGCATCCCGCTGTCGTACCAGAACCCGCGCCGCAGCCGCACGATCAACCTCGTGATGGCCGTGCTGATCTACCTGACGTACTCGAACCTGCTGAACGTCGTGCAGGCGCAGATCGAGCAGGGCAAGCTGTCGTTCGGCGTCGGGCTCGTTGGCCTGCATCTGGTCGTCGCGGTAATCGTCGCGTTCATCTTCTGGTTGCGCGTGCGCAATCGTCCGCTGTTCACACGCGCGCTGTTCGGCCGCTCGGGAGCATGATCGATGCGGCTCTATGAAAAGTACTTCGCGCGGCAGATCTACGTCACGTTCGTCTTCATCCTGTTCGCGTTCTCGGGCCTGTTCTTCTTCTTCGACCTGATCAGCGAACTGAACTCGGTCGGGCACGGCAACTACAAGTTCGGCTACGCGGTGTTGCGTGTCGCGCTGCAGACACCGTCGCGCTTCTACGAAATCATCCCGGTCGCCGCGCTGATCAGTGCGATCTACGTGTTCGCGCAGATGGCCGCGAACTCGGAATTCACGATCTTCCGCGTGTCGGGCCTCGCGACCAACCAGGCGCTGCGCTCGCTCCTGAAGATCGGCGTGCCGCTCGTGATCGTCACCTACCTGATCGGCGAATTCGTCGGCCCGTACGCCGACCAGTTGTCCGAACGCGTGCGGCTGCAGGCGCTCGGCGCATCGGTGTCGTCGAATTTCCAGTCGGGCGTGTGGGTGAAGGACACGCTCGCGGCCCGTGAAAACGGCGAGCAGGTCACGCGTTTCGTCAACGTCGGCAGCCTGTCGCCCGACTCGACGATCAGCAACGTGCGCATCTACGAATTCGATTCGAAATTCCAGCTGCGCAACGTGCGGATCGCGCAGACGGGCCGCTACGAGCCGCCCGGCCACTGGCTGTTGAAGGGCGTCACCGAGACCGAACTGACGCCGATCAAGCCGGTCAGCGGCCAGCCGCCCGACGCGCTGAACCCCGTATACCGGTCGCAGCAGGTATCGCTGCCCGAATACCGGCTGCGCTCGGACCTCACCCCGCAGATCCTGTCGGTGCTGCTCGTGTCGCCGGAGCGCATGTCGATCATCAACCTGTTCCGCTACATCCAGCACTTGCGCGAGAACCAGCAGGACACGCAGCGCTACGACATCGCGCTGTGGCGCAAGCTGCTGTATCCGTTCGCGGTGTTCGTGATGCTCGTGCTGTCGCTGCCGTTCGCGTACCTGCACACGCGTGCGGGCGTGGTCGGCGTGAAGGTGTTCGGCGGCATCATGCTCGGCATGAGCTTCCAGCTCCTCAATACGCTGTTCTCGCACATCGGCACGCTGAACACGTGGCCCGCGCCGCTCACCGCGGCGACACCGGGCCTGATCTATCTCGCGCTCGGCCTGTTCGCACTCAAGTGGGTCGATCGGCACTGAGCGCCGCGTCACGACGGAGGCTTCGACATGAGTTCGCACGGCATCGTCCTGTTCGGCCACGGCGCCCGCGACCCGCGGTGGGCCGAGCCGTTCGAGCGGCTCGCCGCGCGGCTGCGCGGCGCCCCCTCCCCTGCTGCACACGTGTCGCTCGCATTCCTCGAACTGATGACGCCGTCGCTCGGTGACGCGGTTGCCGCGCAGGTCGCGGCCGGCTGCTCGCACATCACCGTGGTGCCCGTGTTCTTCGGCCAGGGCGGCCATGTCCGCCGCGACCTGCCGCAGCTCGTCGACGCATGCCGCGTCGCGCATCCCGGTGTCGAGATCCGTTGCGCCACGGCCGTCGGCGAAGACGACGGCGTGCTCGACGCGATCGCGCGCTACTGCATCGACCAGATCGGCGACGGCGCGTAAGTCACGCATTCACGGCCCACAAAGAAAAAGCGCTGGCTTCCGCCAGCGCTTTTTTCGTTTGGGACTCCAGCCGGATTCCGCTCAGGCGGCATTCCGCATTGGATCGCCGGCTTCTGCCTGCCCGGCGCGCTCGGCAAACGCATCGCCGATCATCAGCAGGCTCGGTTCCGCGGGATCGAGCCACGCCTGCGCGTCGCCCGCCGCCATCTGCGCGAGCGTCAGCGTCAGCGTGCGTTCGCGCGCGGTGCTGCATGCCTCGACGATCGCCACGGGCGTCGCCGGCGCACGGCCTGCGTCGATCAGTTCCTGCGCGATGCCGGGCGCGCTGTCGCGGCCCATGTAGTAGACGATCGAATCGGCGCGCGCGGCTTCGCGAATCTCGTCGCTGCCCGGCGCGCGGCTGTGCGTCGCGAACGCGACGCTGCGCGACACGCCGCGCAACGTCAGCGAACGCTTCAGCGTCGCCGCCCCGGCCAGCGCCGCGGTGATGCCCGGCACGACCTCGTAGTCGATACCGGCCGCTTCCAGCGCGCGCATCTCCTCTTCGGCGCGACCGAACAGCATCGGGTCGCCGCCCTTCAACCGCACGACGCACGCATGCTCGCGTGCCGCATCGACGATCTGCTTGTTGATGAAGTGCTGCGCGGTCGAGCGCTGCCCGCAGCGCTTGCCGACCGCGATCTTGCGCGCATTCGGCGCGTAGTCGAGCATCGCGGGCTCGACGAGCGCGTCGTGCAGCACGACGTCCGCCTGCTCGAGCAGCCGCGCGCCGCGCACCGTGATGAGGTCGGCCGCGCCCGGCCCTGCTCCGATCAGATACACCTTGCCCATGTTTGTCGCTTCACCTTCCAGCAAGCGTCGGCTCCGGCCCGCGCCGCCGCAAAGCGGCGCGGTTTCCCGGTTACGCCGAGAACGCCCGGATCATCCCTGCGGCAACCGTGTGATGCGTCGCCTCGTCGATCAGCACGAACGCGCCGGTACCCGGATGCGCGTCGTACGTGTCGCAAACGATCGGCTTCTGCAGCGTCAGCGCGACGCGGCCGATGTCGTTCATCTTCAGCTCGTGACGGTCGGTCGCGTGCGACAGCGTGTGCACGTCGAGCACCTGCTTGACACCGCCGATCTTCGCGAACACCGTGCTGGTGGTCTGCTTCAGCAGGTACTTGCGCTGCGACGACAACGGCGTCTCGTCGAACCAGCACAGATCGGCTTCGAGCTTCTTCGCCGGCGCGACCGGCTCGCCGGACGTGACGAACATGTCACCGCGCGACACGTCGACGTCTTCCTCGAGGCGGATCGTCACGGCCTGGCCCGCGTAGGCCTGCGGGACGGACGCCGTGCCGCCTGGCACCGGCGCGACGATCTCGGCGACCGTCGCCGTGCGGTTCGACGGCAGCACGACGATCTCGTCGCCGACCTTCACTTCACCCGACTCGATACGGCCCATGTAGCCGCGGAAATCGTCGGCCGAGCTGCCGTCCTGGCGCGCGACCCATTGCACCGGGAAGCGCAGCGCGTCGTGCGCCTGCGTCTCGACCGGCAGCGATTCGAGCACGTCGAGCAGCGGCTCGCCCGCGTACCACGGCATGCGCTCGCTCGCGCCGACGATGTTGTCGCCCTTCAGCGCCGACACCGGCACGAAGCGCACGTCGGCGAGGCCGAGCTGCTTCGCGAGTGTGACGTACGCATCGCGGATCTCGTTGAAGCGCGCTTCGCTGTAGTCGACGAGGTCCATCTTGTTGATCGCGACGATCACGTGCTGCAGCGCGAGCAGCTTGACGATCGCGCTGTGGCGCTTGGTCTGCGGCAGCAGGTCGGCCACGCCGTTCTCGACCGTCACGCGCGTCGCGTCGATCAGGATGATCGCCGCGTGCGCGGTCGATGCGCCCGTCACCATATTGCGCGTGTACTGCTCGTGGCCGGGCGTATCGGCGATGATGAACTTGCGCTTCGCGGTCGCGAAGTAGCGGTACGCGACGTCGATCGTGATGCCCTGCTCGCGCTCGGCTTCGAGACCGTCGGTCAGCAGCGCGAGATCGAGCTCGTCGCCGACCGTGCGCTTGTTCTTCGCACGCGACAGCGCGGACAGCTGGTCGGACAGCACGGCCTTGCTGTCGTACAGCAGGCGGCCGATCAGCGTGCTCTTGCCGTCGTCGACGCTGCCCGCGGTAATGAAACGCAGCACGCCGAGGTCTTCGGTGTTCTCGATGATGCTCATGATGTGAATGTCCTCGTGTGCCTCAGAAATAACCTTGCTTCTTGCGCTGTTCCATCGCGGCTTCGGAGGCCTGGTCGTCCATCCGGGTCGCGCCGCGCTCGGTGATCTCGGTCACCGCCGTCTCGGCGATGATCTTCTCGACGTCGTCCGCGTCGCTCTCGACCGGGCACGTGCAGGAAATGTCGCCGACGGTGCGGAAGCGCACCTGGGCGACTTCGCTCGTCTCGCCGTCACGCATCGGCGTGAGCGGCGTGACGGGCACGAGCAGCCCGTTGCGGCGCACGATCTCGCGCTCGTGCGCGTAATAGATCGACGGCAGCTCGAGGTTCTCGCGCGCGATGTACTGCCAAACGTCGAGCTCGGTCCAGTTCGAGATCGGGAACACGCGCAGGTGCTCGCCCTTGTGCAGGCGGGCGTTGTACAGGCTCCACAGTTCCGGGCGCTGTGCCTTCGGATCCCACTGGCCGAATTCGTCGCGGAACGAGAAGATGCGCTCCTTCGCACGCGCCTTCTCTTCGTCGCGGCGCGCGCCGCCGATCAGCGCGGTGTAGCCGTGCTGCTCGATCGTCTCGAGCAGCGTGACGGCCTGCGCGGCATTGCGCGAATCGGTTTCGCGGCGCAGCACGACCGTGCCGCGCTTGATCGAATCCTCGACGTGGCCGACGACCAGCTCGGCGCCGAGTTCTTTCGCGCGGCGATCGCGGAAGTCGATCACTTCTTCGTAGTTGTGGCCCGTGTCGATGTGCACGAGCGGGAACGGCAGCGTCGTCTTGCGGTTCGCGCCGAGGCCGAATGCTTTCAGTGCCAGATGCAGCACGACGACCGAATCCTTGCCGCCCGAGAACAACAGCGCCGGCTTGCTGCATTCGGCGACCAGTTCGCGCAGGATGTGGATCGACTCGGCTTCGAGCCAGTCGAGGTGGCCCATGCGGCTGTCGGCACCGGCGGGCGGGGCAAAGGCGGATTGCTCGAGCGTCGTGCTCATGTTTTCAGTCCTTCTCTTCTGGGTTCGTGCCGCCCGCTGTCGCAGGCGGCGCAATAGTCAGTTTCTTGTCAGGCTTTCAGTGCGTGGCGCCGGCTTCCGCGGAAATCGGCGTGATCGTCGTGATGTGCAGCCCGCATTCCTTCGTATCGCGGGACTCCCACCACCAGCGGCCCGCGCGGCTGTCCTCGCCGGGACGGATCGCCCGCGTACACGGCTCGCAGCCGATACTCGGGTAGCCGCGCGCATGCAGCGGGTTCACCGGCACGTCAAACGCCTCAAGGTACGCCCACACATCGCTCTCGGTCCAGTCAGCGAGCGGATTGTACTTCGCGATCCCGCGCGCTTCGTCCTGTTCTTCCTCGTGCAGCTCGGCACGCGTGACCGACTGCTCGCGGCGCTGGCCCGTGACCCATGCGCCGACGTCCGCGAGCGCGCGATTCAGCGGCTCGACCTTGCGGATGTGGCAGCACGACTTGCGCAGTTCGACGCTCTCGTAGAACGCGTTCAGGCCGTGCTCCGCAACATACTGGTCGACCGCATCCTGCTGCGGATGGAACTGCTCGATCTCGTAGCCGTAGCGCTCGCGCACGCGGTCGATCATGCCGAGCGTTTCCGCGTGCAGGCGGCCCGTGTTCAGCGAGAAGATGCCGATTCGCACGCCCTTCGACAGGATCGCATGCGTGAGCAGCATGTCTTCCGCCGCGAGGCTGCTCGCGAACTTCACCTTCTCGTGACGGGCACCGATCTGCGCGAGCAGCGCGTCGAGGCGCTCGACCTTCGCGGCGAGCTCCGGCGTCAGCGTGGTGGCGGTCGCGGTGCTCATGCGCCCACCTTCGCTTCTGCCGACGCGGCGCGGCGGCGGAACAGCGGTTCGGGCTGGTCGAACGCGCCCTGATAACGCTGCGTGAATTCCGTGAACGCATTCAGCGCGTCGTGGATGTCCTTGTCGGCGCGCACCGCGAATGCGTCGAAGCCGCAGCGCGACATGTACAGCAACTGGTCGCGCAGCACGTCGCCGATCGCGCGCAGCTCGCCCGTCCAGCCGTGGCGCTCGCGCAGCAGGCGCGCGATGCTGTAGCCGCGGCCGTCCGCGAAGCGCGGGAAGTCGACGGCAACCAGCGAAATCGCACCGAAATCGGCCGCGAGATCGGCCGGCTCGCTGTCCGGCGCGAGCCACACGCCGAGCTCGTCCTTCGTCTTCGCGGCGACGAGCGCGGCGCGCTCGGCCTGCCACAACGCGAACGGCACCAGCACCTTGCCGGCCGGCAACGCGTCGACCGCGGGCAGTGCACCGTCTTCCGCCGCGCGCACGACCTGCCATGCATCGTCGATCACAGCACGGTTCTTGATAATCGAAGCCATCTGCTAATTCCTTGTACCCGGTTGGTTACGCGTTCACTGCCTGGCGCGCCGCATACACGCGCTCCTTGAACGGCGTGATGCCGATGCGGTCGTACGTCTCGACGAAGCGCTCGCCGTCGATGCGCGATTCGACGAACGTGTCGATCAGCTTCGCGATCACGTCGGGCACTTCTTCCGCCGAGAACGACGGCCCGATCACGCGGCCGAGGCGCGCGCCGTTCCGGCCCGTGCCCTGCTCGCCGCCGAGCGACACCTGGTACCACTCGGCGCCGTCCTTGTCGACACCGAGGATGCCGATGTTGCCGACGTGGTGGTGACCGCACGAGTTCATGCAACCGGAAATGTTCAGCGACAGGTCGCCGAGGTCGTACACATAGTCGAGATCGTCGAAACGCTGCTGGATCGCCAGCGCGATCGGGATCGACTTCGCGTTCGCGAGCGAGCAGAAATCGCCGCCCGGACACGCGATGATGTCGGTCAGCAGGCCGATGTTCGGCGTCGCGAAGCCGGCTGCCTTCGCCTTTTCCCACAGCGCGAACAGGTCGCGCTTCTTCACGTTCGCGAGAATCAGGTTCTGCTCGTGCGACACGCGCAGTTCGCCGAACGAGTACGCGTCGGCCCAGTCGGCCACCAGATCCATCTGCTGGTCGGTCGCGTCGCCCGGCGCGACACGGTGATCCTTCAGCGACAGCGTGACGGCTGCATAGCCGGCCACCTTGTGCGGCGCGACGTTACGTTCGACCCAGCGCGCGAACGCCTTGTTCTCGAGCAGGTGCTGTTCGAACGATGCGTCGGTATCGGCCAGCTTCTCGTAGACGGGCGGCTGGAAGTACTGCGACACGCGGTCGACTTCCGCCTGCGTGAGCGTCGACGGGCCGTCCTTCAGGTGCTGCCACTCTTCCTCGACCTGCTGCGCGAACTTCGCGGGCGACAGCGCCTTCACGAGGATCTTGATGCGCGCCTTGTACAGGTTGTCGCGGCGGCCGTAGCGGTTGTACACGCGCAGCACGGCTTCGCAATACGTGAGCAGGTGCTGCCACGGCAGGTCTTCCTTGATCACCGCGCCGATGATCGGCGTACGGCCGAGGCCGCCGCCCGCGAGGATGCTCGCGACCACCTCGCCCTGCGCGTTCTTCTTCAGGTACACGCCGAGGTCGTGGATCTGCACGGCCGCGCGGTCGTGCGTCGAGCCCGACACCGCGATCTTGAACTTGCGCGGCAGCCACGCGAATTCGGGATGGAACGTCGACCACTGGCGCAGGATTTCCGACCACGGACGCGGATCGATCTCCTCGTCCTGGGCGACGCCCGCGAACTGGTCCGCCGTGATGTTGCGGATGCAGTTGCCCGAGGTCTGGATGCCGTGCATCTGCACCGACGCGAGCTTCGCGAGGATCTCGGGCGTGTCTTCGAGCTGGATCCAGTTGAACTGGATGTTCGAGCGGGTCGAGAAGTGGCCGTAGCCGCGGTCGTGTTCGCGGGCGATGCGCGCCAGCATCCGGAGCTGGTCGCTGCGCAGGTTGCCGTACGGAATCGCGATGCGGTGCATGTACGCGTGGCGTTGCATGTACAGGCCGTTCTGCAGACGCAGCGGACGGAACTCGTCTTCGCTCAGCTCGCCCGACAGGCGGCGGCGCACCTGATCGCGGTACTGCGCGACACGCTCGTCGACGATCGTCTGGTCGTATTGGTCGTACTGATACATTCGGGGACCCCAGGGGTTTTCGTGGTGACCGCGCGACGTCCTAGCCACGTCGCGCCCGAATCTCCGTTGCGTCGTCACTGCCGCCATCCGCTGCCGGGTGGATTGCTAATGACGAAAACAGATATCCATATTTGAAAAACTCCGGTGAATCGTAATAAACTCGCCTTATATTTCAAACGACTAAAAAATTCTGTTGATATGCGGAAGGGTTATAAATGAACCTGCACCAATTTCGCTTCGTGCGCGAGGCCGTCCGGCAGAATTTCAATCTCACCGAGGCCGCCAAGGCGCTCTACACGTCGCAACCGGGGGTATCGAAGGCGATCATCGAGCTCGAGGACGAGCTGGGCGTGGAGATCTTCACGCGGCACGGCAAGCGCGTGCGCTCGCTCACCGAGCCGGGCAGGATCATCCTCGCGTCGGTCGAGCGGATTCTCCAGGAGGTTGAAAGCCTTAAAAGGGTCGGGAAGGATTACGCGGCACAGGATCAGGGCAACCTGACCATCGCCGCGACCCACACGCAGGCCCGCTACTCGCTGCCGGCCGCGATCGCCGAGTTCAAGAAGCGCTTCCCGAAGGTGCACCTGTCGATCCTGCAGGGCAGCCCGACGCAGGTGGCCGAGATGGTGATCCACGACCAGGCCGATCTCGCGATCGCGACCGAGGCGATCTCCGACTACAAGGAACTCGTGTCGCTGCCCTGCTTCCAGTGGCACCACGCGGCCGTCGTACCGGCCGACCACCCGTTGCTCGAACGCAAGCCGGTCACGCTCGACGATCTCGCGCAGTACCCGCTGATCACGTACGACGATGCGTTCGCGGGCCGCAAGAAGATCAACCATGCGTTCGCGCTGCGCGGACTGTCGCCGGACATCGTGCTCGAGGCGATCGACGCCGACGTGATCAAGACCTACGTCGAACTCGGCCTCGGCGTCGGCATCATGGCGGACATCGCGTTCAATCCCGAGCGCGACCGCAGCCTGCGGCTGATCCCGGTCGGCCACCTGTTCGGCAGCAACGTGACGCGCGTCGCGCTCAAGCAGGGTGCCTACCTGCGCAGCTATGTGTATACGCTCGTCGAACTGCTGTCGCCGACGTTGAACCGCAAGCTGATCGAGCAGGCGCTCAAGGGCGAATCCGAATCGTACGAACTCTGAGCGGCGTGTATAAACACGGGGGCGCACATCGCGCCCCTTTTTGCTGTCCGACGGAGAATTCCGCATGACGCTTACCGCCCTGTTGCGCCGCGCCGCTGCCGGCGCCCTCGTACTGGCCTGCGCCACCGCGCATGCCGACCTGAAGGTCGGCGTCGACCTGTCGTCGACCGGCCCCGCCGCCGCGATCGGCATCACGAGCAAGAACGCGATCCTGATGTGGCCGAAGACGATCGCCGGTCAGCCCGTCCAGGTGACGGTGCTCGACGATGCGTCCGACCCGGGCACCGCGGTGCGCAACATCCGCAAGCTGGTCGACGAGGATCATGTCGACGTCGTGGTCGGGCCGAACATCACGCCGGCCGCGCTCGCGGCGCTCGATGCGGTGGCCGCCGGGCAGACGCCGATGATTACGCTGGTCGGCTCCGGCGCGATCGTCGAGCCGCAGGAAGGCGCGCGGACCTGGGCATTCAAGATGGCGCAGAGCGACCGGGCGATGGCCGACGTGATGACGCGCTACATGGCCAACCACGGCGTGAAGACGGTCGGCTTCATCGGCTTCGCGGACAGCTATGGCGACAGCTGGCTGAACGAGTTCACGCGCTTCGCGGACCTGCGCAAGATCCGCGTCGTCGCGACCGAGCGTTTCAACCGCACCGACGCGAGCGTCACGGGCCAGGCGCTGAAGCTGATCGCGGCGAAGCCCGACGCGATCCTGATCGCGGGCTCCGGCACGCCGGCCGTACTGCCGCAACGCACGCTGATCGAACGCGGCTACAAGGGCCCGGTCTACCAGACGCACGGGATCGCGACACCGGAATTCATCAAGCTTGGCGGCAAGGACGTCGACGGGACGCTGTTCCCGACCCAGCCGGTGGTCGTCGCGCGCACGCTGCCGGCCGATCATCCGGCCCGCAAGGCGGCGCTCGCGTTCGTCGACGCATACGAGGCGAAGTACGGCGCCGGCACGGTCACGCAGTTCGCGGGAGACGCCGCGGGCGTCTACCCGCGCCTCGCCGACGCGGTCGGCCGCGCGTTGAAGGCAGCGCAGCCCGGCACGCCCGCGTTCCGCGCGGCGCTGCGGCGCGAGCTGGAACGCGCGCACGAGCTCGTCGTGCCGAACGGCGTCGTCAACACGAGCGACAAGGATCATGTGGGGCTCGACCAGCGCGCGAGCGTGATGGGAATCGTCAAGCAGGGCCGGTTCGTCTACCTGAGCCAGTGACGTATGTGCCGGGCAACCGGGTAGCTTGCCCGGCGTCGGAATTGCGGGCATAATCCGCGTTTCGCCGCGCACAATCGCATGCGCGGACAGGATCAAGCCCAGGTGGTGAAATTGGTAGACGCAGGGGACTCAAAATCCCCCGCCGCAAGGCGTGCCGGTTCGATTCCGGCCCTGGGCACCAGCATTCTCGCAGCGTGACGCGCTGCGCCTCCCGAAACCCGCGCAAGCTCGCCGCTTCGCGGGTTTTTTGTTTTTGCCGTGTGCGCCGCAGCGCGTGCGCGCCCAGTGTCGGCTGCCGATCCGCTACGCGCCGGCCACATCGGCGCGCATCAGCCTTGCCCGCAGAACCCGAGAATCGCGTCGGCGACCGCCGCCGGCGCCTCGCGCTGCGGAAAATGGCCGACGCCGTCCAGCACCTGCCGCGCGTAGCGCCCCGCGAAGAACTGCTCGCGCCGAGCCGAGCTGTCCGGATGATTGCAGGCGTCCGCGCCGCCGTGCAGCACGAGTGTCGGCAGCGCCAGCACCGGCGCGGGATTCAGGCGTGCGTCGTCATCGGCATAGGCCGGCGTGCCCGGTGCGAATCCCCACCGATGCCGGTACGAATGCAGGACGACGTCGAGCCAGTCGGGCCCGTCGAACGCGGTGGCGGCCGCCTCGAAATCGCTGTCGCGATACCAGCCCGGCGGCGACCACGTATCCCACATCAAGCGGGCAAACGCGCGACGATCGTCGCGCAACGCCTGCTCGCCGCGCGGCGTCGCCATGAACCAGTGATACCAGTAGTTGCGCGCCTGCTGCAGCGACAGCGGCTGCCCCGGATCGTTGGTGCCGTACCCGACCGACAGCATCACGAGATGGGATGCGGCGCCATCGCGCAGCCCGCACGCGTTCGCGGCCGCCCGCGCGCCCCAGTCGTGCCCGACCAGCACGGGCCGCTCGATGCCAAGCACATCGACGAAGTCGAGCAGGTCGCGCCCGAGCGCCGCAAGCTGGCCGCTACGCGGCGCGGATGCGTCGCGAAAGCGGGTCGGCGCAAAGCCGCGCAGTGCGGGAGCGAGCACCCGGTAGCCGCGCGCAGCGAGTGCGGCCGCCACGGCGTTCCAGCCGACCGGGCTGTCCGGCCAGCCGTGCAGCAGCACGGCCACGTGTTCGCCGCGCGGGTTCCATTCGAGATAGGCAATGTCGAGCGACGCGGTCGTCGCATGCGCATAGGTCGTCATCGTGCACTCCGTGGGGTCGATCCGAGTACACGATGGTAGGCCAGTCTTTCATCACGATTCATTGAGTATCATTGTTCATTCTTCGAATATGGCGTTGAATCGATCCATGGAACCGCTGACTGATCCCGCGTCGACGTCACTCGACATCACGCTGCTGCGCACCTTCCTCGAAGTCGTCGACAGCCGCGGGTTCGCGCCGGCCGCCGAACGGCTCGCGCTGACGCCGTCGGCCGTCAGCGGCCACATCAAGCGGCTCGAACAGGCGGCCGGCACGGTGCTGCTCGCGCGCACGACACGCCGCGTCGCGCTTACGCCAGCCGGCGACACGCTGTACGCATACGCGCGCAACATCGTCGACATGGAGCGCGAAGTGCGCGCGAGGCTGCGCGGCGCGCCGGCGCACGGGCCGCTGCGGGTCGGCGCGTCGGAAGATTTCGCGGGCGCGTGGCTGCCGCGGGTGCTGCGCACGTTTCGCGACCGCCACCCGCGCACGTCGATCGAGCTGAAGGTCGGCATCACCGCGTCCCTGCTGCGCGAGCAGACGCTCGGCCGGCTCGACGTCGTGTTCGGCAAGCAGTGCCGGCAGGTCGACACGCCAGGCGAACTGCTGTGGGAAGAACCGCTCGTGTGGGCGTTCGCGTCGGATCGCACACTCGACGCCGGCGACGACGTGCCGCTCGCGCTGTTTCCGCAACCATGCGTCTATCGGGAGGCCGCCGTCGCGGCACTTGCCGCTGCACTGCGGCCGTTCCGCGTGCTGTTCGAGAGCAGCAGCATGGCCGGCTGCGTGTCGGCCGCGCTCGCGGGTTTCGCGGTCACCGCACTGGCGCGCAGCCAGCTGCGCGACGGCCTGCGCGAATGCGGGCCACAGGACGGTCTGCCGGCGCTGCCGGCCGCGCGCTTCTACGCGTTCGCGGCGAAACCGGACGGAGCCGGCGCGGCATTGATCGATGCGGTGCGGGAAACCGGGCGCAGCCGGCGGTTCGCGGCGCCGGCAGACTGAAACAAGCGCGTCGGTATGCGGCGCACATCAACCGACCCGATCAGTCGCCTTCCGCGCCCTTCCCGGCCGCTGCCCCGGTCAACGCGTCCGCCATCAGTTCCCCGAACCAATCGACGAATGCATTGAGCCGGCGCGACCGGTGCCGCCGGTGCGGGTACACGGCCGACACGTCCATCGGCTCGGCGCGGTGGCCGGGCATCACGTCGACGAGCGCGCCGCTGTCGAGCAGATGTTCGACGTCGAAGCGCGGAATCTGGATCAGTCCCATCCCGGCGATACAGCTGGCGATATAGGTTTCGGCGTTGTTGACGATCACGCGGCTCGGCAGTGTCAGCGTGTGCCGCTCGCCGTCCACCCAGTATTCCCACCCGAGCTCGCGCCCGGTCGTCGGCGACGCATAGCCGATCGCCCAGTGCCCGCGCGCGAGCGCATCCGGATGCTCGGGCACGCCGCATTCGCGCAGGTAGTCGGGGCTCGCGCAGTTGATCAGCGTGAACTGCCCGAGCGGCCGCACGACGAGGCTGCTGTCCGCAAGCCGCCCCACGCGGATCGCGCAGTCGACGCCTTCCTGCACGAGATCGATCGAACGATCCGTCGAACCAAGCGACAGTTGCAGCTTCGGGTACCGGCGAAACAGCGACGGCAGCGCGGGCGCGACCACGCGGCGCGCGATCCGGCTCGGCACGTCGACGTTCAACCGGCCGATCACGTCGCGGTCGCGGCGGCGGAACAGGCGATCGAGTTCGTCGGCCTCGGCGAGCAGGCGCCGGCCGCGTTCGAGCAGCAGCGCGCCGTCGGCGGTCAGTTGCACCTGACGTGTCGTGCGGTGCAAGAGACGTGTACCGAGCCCCGTCTCCAGCTGCTGAACAGCCGCCGACACGGTCGCGCGCGGCACGTCGAGCGCATGCGCGGCCTTGATGAAGCTGCCCATCTCGGCAACCTGCAGGAAGATTCTGACCTGATCCAGCTTGTCCATCGGCAGGGAACGTAGATTCGGACGAATGCCGCCGCCAGCCGTCGCGCGTCGCGCGTCGCGGCGAGGTCCGGTGGCACCAAGAAAACGGGCGCGCAGCCGCGAGGCCACGCGCCCGTCCATTGTCCACGCAAACGCGCCATTGCGGTGCGCCGCGCGGCCCGTTGCCGGGTCGGTTACTTGGTCGTATAGCCGCCGTTGATCAGGATCGTCTGGCCCGTGATCCACCAGCCGTCGGTGACGAGATGGCGGATGAACGGCACGACGTCCTCGATGTCGGTCAGGCCCGTCTTGCTGAACGGCGACAGCGCGGCCGCCGTCTTGTGATACGCGACCGCATCGGCGCCTTCGGCCGGGTAGAAGAACGGCGTGTCCATCGGGCCCGGCCCGACGGCCGTCACCGAGATCCCGCGCGCGCCGTATTCCTTCGACGCCGCGCGCGTGAAATGCTCGACCGGCGCCTTCGACCCTTCGTACGCCGCATAAAACGGCGTGAACGCGCCGAGCAGCGACGTCACGAGCGTGACGAGCTTGCCGTGATCCTCGAGGTGCCGCCCCGCTTCCTTGATGAAGAAGAACGCCGACTTGCTGTTGACCGCGAACATGTCGTCATACTCGGCCTCGCTGATCTCGGTGAACGGCTTCTTCAGCACCTTGCCGACCGTGTTGATCGCGATGTCGATCTTGCCGAAGCGCTGCTTCGCGTCGTCGAACAGTTTCTCGACCGCGGCGGCCGTCGTCAGGTCGCCCTGGAACGTTGCGGTTTCCGCGCCGGCCGCACGCACCGCGGCAGCCGTCTCCTCGGCCTGCGCCTGCGATGCGGCACTGTTGTAGTGAATCGCCACGGCCTTCGCGCCGTGGCTCGCCAGATCCCGCGCGATCAGGCCGCCGAGATTCTTTGCGCCGCCTGCGATCAGGACGACCTTGCCTGCGAGCGTATGAGTTGCCACGGTTGACTCCTTTTCTCGTTGAACGAAGCTTGGAGTGTAGGCACGCGCGACGCACCGGTCAGCCGGTCGCGACTGGATGGATTATCCAGAAAAACGATCCAATCGAAGCGCGGCAGTGCGGCCTGCCGCACCGACAATCGCGCCGGAATCTGCAACCGATGAATTGTGCCAATGCCGGCCGGCTCAGCGCGCGTACAGCGTCGCGTCGATCTTGCCGAGCAGCCATTGCATGCCGGCCAGATGCTGCTGGTCGTGGCTGCACAGGTAGTGGACGAGCCCGCGCACGGTCAGCGAACCGTAGCCGTCGAACACCCCGGTGCGCGCGAACTGTTCGGGCGTGAGGCGCGACACGAGCTCCAGCGTCTCGCGCCGCGCTTCGCGGATCGCCGCGAGCACGTCGGACGCATACGCGTCGTTGTAGCGGCGCTCGATCGCGAGCGCGTCGCCATCGATCGACGCGAGCAGCGGCCGGTCTTCGTCGAGCATCCGCCGCAGCCGCACGTGATAACCGTCGATCTCGATGTCGCGCACGTGGCAGAGCTGCCCGAGCGGCGAAAAATGCTCGCTCGGAATCCCGGCCCAGTCGTCGGGCGTCCAGCGCGCGTAGCCGTCGGGTACGGCCGCGAAATGGGCTTCGAGCAGACGGGGGAAATCGGCGAGTGCGTCGAGCGTCGTCGGATTCATGCGGGACTCCCTGTCGGATAGGAGCGGCGGCAGCCCTGGCACGGGCCTGCCGCCGCCGTTGCGTCACTTCACGCTGAAGCCGTACGCGCCCTGCGTGCGGTGCCCGTCGGTCGCGACGGCCACCCACTTCACCGTATAGGCGCCCGTGCCGACCGCCATGAGCGGCACCGTCATCCGCTTGCGGTTCGACGCGTCGATGCGCGCGCGGCCGTCCGACACCGTCTTGCCGCCGCCGTCGACCACGACGATCGAGCTGAACGCCGGCTCCAGCGGCTCGGTGAAGTCGATCGTGACGGCGGCGGGTGCGGCATCCACCGCCGCGCCCGCCGCCGGGTCGCTCTTCGCGAGGTGCGCGTGCGCGAACGCGGCCGACGATACGGTCGCGGCAACGATGACGGCGGCCGCCTTGCGGCCGAACGGGAACGTGGCAAAGGGCATGGACTCTCCGTGAAGAATGAACGGGCGCCGCGCAGCGTACCGGCAGCTTACCAGCGCATGCGCGTTCACGCCGGGCGCGCGCCATCGCTTGATAGAATGCGCGCGCTATGGATCTCGAAAGCATTCTCTACACCCAGGGCTTCGGCTCGCGCCGCCAGTGCCGCGGCCTGATCGAAGCGGGCCGCGTCACCGTGGCGGGCGCCAGCGCGACCGACCCCGACGCCGGCTTCGATACCGACGGCCTCGTATTCTCGGTCGACGATACGGCGTGGCCGTTCCACGCGCGCGCGTATCTCGCGCTCAACAAGCCGGCCGGCTACGAGTGTTCGCGCGATCCGCAACACCACGCGAGCGTGTTCAGCCTGCTGCCCGCGCCGCTCGTCGCGCGCGGCGTGCAGTGCGTCGGTCGTCTCGACCAGGACACGACGGGCCTGCTGCTGCTGTCCGACGACGGCCAGTTCGTGCACGCGTACACGTCGCCGAAGCGCAAGGTGCCGAAGACCTACGTGGCGACCGTGCGCCACCCGCTCGACGACACGCAGCTGAACATGCTGCGCACCGGCGTGCAGCTGCACGGCGAGCCGAAGCCGATCGCGGCGGTCGCCGCCGACGCGCGCGACACGCACGCGCTCGTGCTGACCGTCCTCGAAGGCAAGTATCACCAGGTCAAGCGCATGGTCGCGGCGGCGAGCAATCGCGTCGAAGCGCTGCATCGCGAAAGCATCGGCGGCTTCGCGCTGCCGGGCGATCTTGCACCGGGTGCGTGGCGCTGGCTCGATGGCGCCGACCTTTCAGCGCTGCGCAATCCCGTCAAAACCCTGTAAGGGAAAATCCGCACGACCGTTCGACGTCCGGCCGCATCTCGGCCGCATGTTCCCCCGCTATACTCGAATCACAAGCTGTACGAGCAGCGATGCAGGGGAGACATCATGAACATCAACCATTCTTTTGAACTGTCGTACGTGACGATCGCGTTCGCGGTCGTCGGTGTCATCGTGATCGGCGGGCTGCTGGCCGCGATGCACCTGAAGCACAAATATCATCCGAACCTGATTGGCGCGCTGATCGGCGCGCTGTTGTGCTTCCTGCTGATCGAGGCGTTACCGGCGCTGACCTGACGCGCTGCCCGGCGCGAGCGTTTGAAGGAAATCGTCTACGGTCGGATAGCGCAACGTCACGCACAATTCGGCCTTCAGCCGTGCATTGGACAGGCGCCGCGACTCGCGCATGAACGACAGCAGTGTCGGTTCGAGCTGACGCTCGGCGTCCGCGCGGCTGACGCGTGGCGGCCTCGGCAGGCCGAGCACTTGCGCGACCCGGTCGAAATACTCTCCCATCCGCAGTTCGCTGTCGTCCGACGCATGCACGGCGCGCGCCGGCTTGCCCCGCTCGGCCGCGCGGCGCAGGATCGCCGCGAGATCGTCCGCGTGGATGTGGTTCGTGTAGACGTCGTCGGCCGGTTCGAGCGCCGGCGTGCCGCGCTCGAGCCGTGCGACCGGCAGACGGTTTGCCGCGTAGATGCCCGGAATGCGCACGATGCGTGCGGACAGCACGCCGCGCACCGTCGCCGCACGCAGTTGCCGCTCGGCCGACACGCGCCGGAACGCGCGCGGATTCGCGGGGCGCAGCGGATGCGTCTCGTCGATGCGCGCGCCACCGCAGTCGCCGTAAACGCCCGTCGTACTGGCGTAGACGAGCCTCGGCGCATAAAGGCCGTCGGGTACAATACGCGCTGCCCGAACGGGCGCGCCGGCCTGTCGGGCAGCGGTGCGCAGCGTTCGGAGCCGGCCGACCGCCGGTGCCGGCGGCACCGGTGGCCGTCGTGCAGGCACGGTCGTTGCGGCGATCAGCGCACGTGTGCGCCGGTCGTCGCGGCCATCGGACTGCGGCGGTGCGAGATGCAGGATCGTGCGGGCCAGACCCGCGAGGCGGCCGAGCGTCGCCCGGCGGTCGAGATCGCCGACGATCGGTGTCGCGCCCGCGGCGCGCAGTTCGTCGCGGCGGGCCGGATGGCTCGTCAGCGCGAAGACCCGCAGGTTGCGGCGCGTGTCGCGCCATTGCGCGACGCAGCGCATGCCGACGTCGCCACAGCCGACGATCAGTGCGCGCGGCCGGCGCAGGATTCGAGTCGCGATCATGTTGGTTGCGAAATCAGTAGCCACCGTTGCGCGACGCGCAACGGGTTTGCATTGTAGCTGCCGTGCTCGACATGCACGGTCCCCACATTTTGTTCTAGTTTGGTTCTATGGCATTCAACGTCACTCTCAAGCAAAGCGGCCGGCAATTCCAGGTCGAGTCGGACGAAACCGTGCTGGCCGCTGCGCTGCGCCAGAACGTCCACCTGCCGTACGGCTGCAAGAACGGCGCGTGCGGCTCATGCAAGGGCCAGATCGTGTCGGGCCAGATCGAACAGGGCCCGCACGCCGCGTCGGCACTGTCCAACGACGAGCGCACGCGCGGCCTCGCGCTGCTGTGCTGCTCGAAGGCGCAGTGCGACCTCGAGATCGACGTGCGTGAGATCGCCGGCGTCGACGGCGTGCAGGTCAAGAAGCTGCCGTGCCGGATCGCCGCACTCGAGCGCAAGGCCGACGACGTGATGGTCGTGAAGCTCCAGTTGCCCGCCAACGAACGCCTGCAGTATCTCGCGGGCCAGTACGTCGAGTTCATCCTGAAGGACGGCTCGCGCCGCAGCTACTCGATGGCGAACGCGCCGCACGAGGAGGGCCCGATCGAGCTGCATATCCGCCACATGCCGGGCGGCAAGTTCACCGACCACGTGTTCGGCGCGATGAAGGAGCGCGACATCCTGCGCTTCGAAGGCCCGCTCGGCACGTTCTTCCTGCGCGAAGATTCCGACAAGCCGATCGTGCTGCTCGCATCGGGCACGGGCTTCGCACCGATCAAGGCGATCATCGAGCACGTGAAGCACACGGGCATCACGCGCCCGATGACGCTCTACTGGGGCGCGCGCCGCAAGAAGGACATCTACCTCGGCGAGCTCGCCGAGCAGTGGGCGCGCGAGATTCCGAACTTCAAGTACGTGCCGGTGCTCTCCGAGCCGGACGCCGGCGACCAGTGGACGGGCCGCACCGGCTTCGTCCATCGCGCGGTGATCGAGGACCTCCCCGATCTGTCCGGCCACCAGGTGTATGCATGCGGCGCGCCGGTGATGGTCGAATCCGCGCAGCGCGATTTCACGCAACACCACGCGCTGCCGGCCGACGAGTTCTACGCGGACTCGTTCACGAGCGCCGCCGACCTCGCACATCCGGTCTAAAGCCCGCACATCCGCGTACGGCACTGCGCGCCGCGATGTCACATCCATGGCATCGCGGCGGTTTACAGTCAGGTGCGGGATGCCTTATGCTTGCGCACATGAACTGCTTCCTGTCCGCCCTTCGACGTCGCCGCTCGCCGCTCCGCCCGGATGCCGCAGGCTCGTCACGGACTCGCGCGTAACCCCCACACTGCTTCACCGGTTACGCACAAGCTGTTCGACCCACCAGCCACGGCCTTCCGTGGCTTTTTTATTGCCCGTTTTCCGTCCACCCTCCGCTGGAGTCTGCTGCCATGCCCCTGAACGATTATCCGATCGACTCGCTGATGTACATCACGAACCGCCCCGACATCGTGTTTACGCACGGAAAGGGTTCGTGGCTCTACGATCACACGGGCAAGCGCTATCTGGACTTCATCCAGGGCTGGGCCGTCAACAGCCTCGGCCACTGCAACGAAGGCATCGTCGAAGCGCTGAAGACGCAGGCGGAAAAGCTGCTGAACCCGTCTCCCGCGTTCTACAACGAACCTATGGCAAAGCTCGCGGGCCTGCTCACGCAGCACAGCGTGTTCGACAAGGTGTTCTTCACGAACAGCGGCGCGGAAGCGAACGAAGGCGCGATCAAGCTCGCACGCAAGTGGGGCCGCAAGTTCAAGAACGGCGCGTACGAGATCATCACGTTCGACCACAGCTTCCACGGCCGCACGCTCGCGACGATGTCGGCCAGCGGCAAGCCGGGCTGGGACACGATCTACGCACCGCAGGTGCCGGGCTTCCCGAAGGCCGAGCTGAACGACATCAACTCGGTCGAGAAGCTGATCACCGACAAGACCGTCGCGGTGATGCTCGAGCCGATCCAGGGCGAAGGCGGCGTGATTCCGGCCACGCGTGAATTCATGCAGGCGTTGCGCGCACTGACGAAGCAGCACAACCTGCTGCTGATCGTCGACGAAGTGCAGAGCGGCTGCGGCCGTGCAGGCACGCTGTTCGCATACGAGCTGTCCGGCATCGAGCCGGACGTCATGACGCTCGCGAAAGGCATCGGCGGCGGCGCCCCGCTCGGCGCGCTTCTGTCGAAGGCCGAGGTCGCGGTGTTCGAGGCCGGCGACCAGGGCGGCACGTACAACGGCAACCCGCTGATGACGGCGGTCGGCTATTCGGTGATCTCGCAGCTCGTCGCGCCGGGCTTCCTCGAAGGTGTGCGTGCGCGCAGCGAATACCTGAAGCGCAAGCTGCTCGAGCTGTCGGAAGAGCGTGGCTTCGAAGGCGAACGCGGCGAAGGCCTGCTGCGCGCGCTGCTGCTCGGCAAGGACATCGGCCCGCAGATCGTCGAGAAGGCGCGCGACATGCAGCCCGACGGCCTGCTGCTGAACGCCGCGCGGCCGAACCTGCTGCGCTTCATGCCCGCACTGAACGTGACGACCGAGGAAATCGACCAGATGATGGCGATGCTGCGGTCGGTTCTCGACACGCTCTAAGGAGAGCCCGCAAATGAATGCCGTCGCCGATGCTGTCGCCATCCGCCCGTTCGAACGCGCCGACACCGATGCAGTGCTCGCGGTATGGCGCGACGCGTTCCCGCAGTACGAAGACGCCGACGCGCCACCGCACCGCAATCCGCTGCGATCCATCGAGCTGAAGGTCGCGACGCAGCCGGAACTGTTCTTCGTCGCGACCAGCGGCGCACGCGTGGTCGGCACGCTGATGGCGGGTTTCGACGGGCATCGCGGCTGGCTCTACTCGTTCGGCGTATCGAACGACGCGCGGCGGCTCGGCATCGGCCGTGCACTGATCGCGCATGCGGAACGCGCGCTCGCCGCGCGCGGCTGCCTGAAGGTCAATCTTCAGGTCCTGCCCGGCAACGACGATGCGTGCCGCTTCTACGCGGCGCTCGGCTATCGCGTCGAGGAACGCATCTCGTTCGGCAAGACGCTGCCGGCCGCATGAAGCGAAGGCCGGCAGCCCGCCACTTCAGCGGGTAATCGGCCCCGCGCCCGGCAGCGGATTGCCGAGCGCGTCGGTCGGCACGGCCTGCTGCTCGAACGCGGCGAAATACGCGGCCCACTGCGTGTCGCTCACGCGCACGATCAGCGCTCCGTCCTGCCAGATGTCGTTGTGGTCGTTGTGGTCGTCGCCTGCGCGATGCAGGTAGGTCGAACCGGTCGAACCCTGGTTCATGTGCGTGTCGTGGATGCCGTTGCCTTCGGCATACGAGCGGCCGAACACGACGACATCGAGCCCCTGCGACTGCGCGGCGTTCACCAGCCGCAGCAGCGACGGGATCGGCTCCTGATTCTCCGTGCCGTCCATCACGGCGCTCGGGCGCCACGCGCCCGTTTCGTTCAGGATGTCGCTGCGCAGGTAGTCGAGCGCGGGCAGCGCGGCCTGCCCCGTCAGGTCCGTATAGCCTTCGGCGGCGGCCGCGAGGGTCTGCGTGATCGGGTGGTGGAAATCGTAGACGAGCTTGTAGTTCAGCAGGTCGTCCGCGTCGTTGGTGCCGACGTTGATCGCGACGTCCCAGTCGCCGCCGGGCAACGCCAGCGTCAGGTGGATGTGATATTGGATCTCGCTGCCGTGCGGCGAGCCCTTCAGCGTCGCCACCGATGTCACCTTCGCCTTCACGAAACCGTAGTCCAGACTCATGCGTGCTCTCCGTGTCCCGATGGGCCATCGATGCTACACGGCCCGTGTGTCGGTTTGCGGGCGACCGGCAACGGGCGGCCGCCCCATCGTTCCCGCGCCGCTTGCGCGGCGCACCAGTCGAATGGAGTCGCACTCGCACGCACAAGTTCGATCCGAATCTCATGACACGAAAAAAAGGCTGTCACGGCATCCCGTGACAGCCTTTCGAAAGCCCGTGTGCGGCGTGCCCGGCACCTGCCGTCGCACACCACCGGGCCCGCTCATTCACTCACTCATTCACCCAGGTACGCGGCACGCACCTTCGGATCGTCGAGCATCTGCTTCGCATCACCTTCCATCGTGACCGTGCCCGAATCCATCACGTAGCCGCGGTCGGCCGCCTGCAGCGCGAGACGCGCGTTCTGCTCGACGAGCAGCACCGTGATGCCCTCCTTCGAGATTTCACGCACCACTTCGAAGATCTTCTCGACCATGATCGGCGACAGGCCCATCGACGGCTCGTCGAGCAGCAGCAGCTTCGGCTTCGAGAGGATCGCGCGCGACATCGCCAGCATCTGCTGCTCGCCGCCCGACAGCGTGCCCGCGAGCTGCGTCGCACGCTCCTTCAGGCGCGGGAAGAAGCCGAACATGCGGTCGACGTCCTTCTTGATCTGCTCGGTGTCGTTGCGCAGGTACGCGCCCATCTGCATGTTCTCGATGATCGACATCCGCGCGAAGATCCCGCGACCTTCCGGCACCATCGCGAGGCCTCGCTTGAGCAGCTCGTGCGTCGGAATGCCCCTGATCGACTTGCCGTCGTACTCGATGTCCCCTGCCGAATACGCCTTGAGACCCGTGATCGCCTTCATCGTCGTGGTCTTGCCTGCGCCGTTCGCGCCGATCAGCGTCACGAGCTCGCCCTGACGAACTTCCATGTCAACGCCCTTGACGGCCTGGATGCCGCCGTAGTTGACCTGCAAGCCCTTGATTTTCAACATTGCCGCTGCCATCAGTGCACCCCTGCGCCGAGATATGCCTCAATCACCTTCGGATTCTTCTGCACGTCCTGCGGCAGACCCTCGGCGATCACCTTGCCGTAATCGAGCACCGTCATCCGGTTGCACAGCCCCATCACGAGCTTCACGTCGTGCTCGATCAGGAGAATCGTGCGGCCGTCCGAGCGGATCTTGTCGAGCAGGCGCGTGAGTTCGACCTTCTCGGTCGCGTTCATCCCGGCCGCCGGCTCGTCGAGCGCGAGCAGCTTCGGATCGGTCGCCAGCGCGCGCGCGATCTCGAGACGGCGCTGGTGGCCATACGACAGGTTGCGCGACGTGTAGTCCGCGTACTGCAGCACGCCGACGTATTCGAGCAGCTCGATCGCGCGTTCCTTGATCTCGCGCTCCTCCTGGCGTTCGGCCGGCGTCTGGAACACCGCGCCGAGCAGCCCGTGCTTGGTGCGCACGTGGCGGCCCACCATCACGTTCTCGAGGGCCGTCATCCCGCCGAACAGGCGGATGTTCTGGAACGTGCGCGCGATACCCGTCTTCGCGACCTGATGCACCGCGGTCGGCTTGTATTCCGTGCCGTCAAGCTTGAACTCGCCGGAGTCCGGCGTGTAGAGGCCCGTGATCACGTTGAAGAACGTCGTCTTGCCGGCGCCGTTCGGGCCGATCAGCCCGTAGATCTCGCCTTCCTTGATCTCGAGGCCGACGTCGGACAGCGCCTGCAGGCCACCGAAGCGCTTGTTCACGCCTTTGACGGACAGTCGGATTTGTTTGTCGCTCATGTGTGTATCCCCAGTGTCCGTAGGTTAAGCGCGCACCGGCTTCTTGCTGTTGCGCTTCGCCAGTTTCGCGATCCTGTCCTCATGCTTCGGCGCGGGCCACAGGCCTTCCGAGCGGTACAGCATGATGACCACCATCGCGAGGCCGTACAGCGCCTGACGGATCACTTCCGTATCGACGACGTCGTGGCCGAACAGCGCGTGCTGCAGCGGGCTCATCGTCGAGCGCAGGAATTCCGGGAAGATCGCGAGCAGCACCGCACCCAGGATCACGCCCGGGATGTGGCCCATGCCGCCGAGCACCACGCAGGCCAGCACGACGATCGATTCCCAGAACGTGAACGATTCCGGCGACACGAAGCCCTGGAACGAACCGAACATCGCACCCGACAGGCCGCCGAACGACGCGCCCATCGCGAATGCGAGCAGCTTCACGTTGCGGGTGTTGATGCCCATCGCCTTCGCCGCGATCTCGTCTTCGCGGATCGCCGCCCATGCGCGGCCGATACGCGAGTGCTGCAGGCGCGTACACACCCAGATCACCAGCAGCGAGCACAGCACGAACAGGTAGTAATACATGTAGACCGACGGCAACTGGATCCCGAACAGCGAGTGCGTCTGCGCGAGGCTGAAGTCGCCGATGTGCACCGGATCGATGCCCGTGATCCCCTTCGGGCCGTTGGTGATGTTCACCGGACGGTCGAGGTTGTTCATGAAGATCCGGACGATTTCACCGAAGCCGAGCGTCACGATCGCCAGGTAGTCGCCGCGCAGGCGCAGGGTCGGCGCGCCGAGCAGGATCCCGAAGGTCGCCGCCAGCGCCATCGCGATCGGCACGATGATCAGGAACGGGATGTGCAGGCCGTTCGGCGCGAGCGCCGCGATCCACTCGAATTGCGAGGTCAGGTGCGGCGAACTCAGCAGTGCCGCCGTGTAAGCGCCCACCGCGTAGAACGCGATGTAGCCGAGGTCGAGCAGGCCGGCGAAGCCGACCACCACGTTCAGGCCCAGCGCGAGCATCACGTACAGCATCGCGAAATCGAGCACGCGGACCCAGTAGTTGCCGCCGGCCGAGCCGATGACGATCGGCGCCGCGATCACGAGGACCGCGGTCAGGAGGCCGATGATGACGGTCTTGGCGGTGTTGCGCTCTTCGACGAGCGACGTCGAGGATTCGATCGGTTGAATGGATGTCATGTTGTTTGCTCCCTTCCGTTACGCGCGATCCGCGACACGTTCGCCCAGCAGGCCGGACGGACGGAACACCAGCACGATGATCAGCACGATGAAGGCGAACACGTCCTGGTAGTTACTGCCGAATACGCCACCCGTGAGGTTGCCGATGTAGCCGGCCCCGAGCTGCTCGATCAGGCCGAGCAGCACACCGCCGACCATCGCGCCGCCGAGGTTGCCGATCCCGCCCAGCACCGCGGCCGTGAATGCCTTCATGCCGGGGATGAAGCCCATGTAGAAGTGCACGTTGCCGTATTCGGACGCGATCATCACGCCGGCCAGCGCGGCGAGCGCGGAGCCGATCATGAACGTCGCGGAGATCACGAAGTTCGGGTTCACGCCCATCAGGCTCGCGGTGTTCGGGCTTTCGGCGATCGCGCGCATCGCACGGCCGAGCTTGGTCTTGTGCACGAGCAGCAGCAGGCCGGCCATCACGATGAACGCCACCGCGATGATCACGATTTCAGTCACCGAGATCACGGCGCCGGGCGTCGTGTCGGTCGCCTTGATCACGTTGATCGGATCGGTCGGCAGCAATTGCGGGAACGGCAGCGGGTTGCGCGACCAGATGATCATCGCGGCGGTCTGCAGCAGGATCGACACGCCGATGGCGGTGATCAGCGGCGCGAGGCGCGGTGCGCGACGCAGCGGCCGGTATGCGACCCGTTCGATCGTGAAGCCGACGAATGCACAGACGACTGCGGCGATGCCCAGGCCGATCGTCAGCGTCGCGACGTTGCCGAGTCCGGGGAAATGGTTCTGCAGCACGGTGATGGCAGACAGGGCGACCATCGCGCCGATCATCAGCACGTCGCCATGCGCGAAGTTGATGATGCCGAGAATGCCGTACACCATCGTATAGCCCAACGCGATGATGGCGTAGACACTGCCGAGCACCAGCCCGTTGAGAACCTGCTGGACGAAAATATCCATTTAAAGCTCCTTGGCCCGTGCTGCCGGAGGACGTTGCGCCCCGCGGGTAAGCGAGGAATCGCGCCTTCTCGGCGACACTGCGGGTACTAGTCGATACCGGTAAGGGTGGATCGTCCCGGCGCGCGCCGCCCGGCCTGTACGGCCGGACCTGCCGCCGGAGCGGATACAAAAACGGCACCGCACTGTTCCGGTGCCGTCATGAGTCCCGTCGCTAAATCGTCACGACGTCGAGGACGGTGTTCGTGGCCTCCTTGAAGTCGTAGGGCAGCATGCCGAGACGGCCATCGTCCGGTTGCCCGGCATCCGTGCCTTTTCCCGTCCGGTGCGAGGCAAGCCCCGCACGCGGGCAGATCGGATTCCGTGCCGCGCCACCTTGCAAGGCAGCGTGAACGCCGCGCCCGACATTCGTCAGGACTGCGTCGGAATCCATCGTACGAACCAGACCGCACGCCGCGACATCACTGCTCGCGGCAACGCGCTGTTTCGTCGAATCGAAATGAAAGGGGGCCGGCGACATCGGCACGCGGCCCGCAGCGCCGGGCGCCATGGCCGGCCTGCGTCGAGCGGCGCGGACGGTCGCTGTCACGCGACGACCGGCGGCCTGCGGTGCTGCAACCTGCGTGCCCGCAACCTGGCCGTTCGCCAGGCCAAGCGCGTTGATTTCCTCGATCGCCAAACGTGCCCCGTTTTCCTTGTCCTTGCCCAATTGCGCGATGCAGCACGCGAACGGTGCCGCACGACCGGTTCCGGCGACGCGCACGCCGCGGGTCGGCGGTGCCGCGAATATCGCAGCCTCCCTCCCCGCCCCGTCGTCGCTCTTTTTGCTGCAGCCGGCAAGCATTGCAACCGGTGCGGCGACGGACACGGCGTAAGCCGACTTCACATGCATTGAGTGGTCTCCCGCGCCTTGCCAAAACCCGATTTCAAAGCCATTCAGGCCTGAAAACGGGCGCATTGTAACTCCATTTATAGGACGCCAATAATCCTGATTCGATGGGGTTTTCCTGCATTGCAACCAATTTTGAGAGACGCTTGAAAGCGCGCAGAGCAACCTGGTTGCACCATTAATCCGAATAATGGTTGCGATTGGCATTTCGACAGGCAAAAAAAAGCGCGCCGTAAGGCGCGCTCCGGTGTTCCGCAGGTGCGATGCGTCAATCAGGCAGCGGGCGGCAGGTTCAACCCGCGCGGCAGCGGAAACGACACGTTTTCCTCGATGCCGTCGAGCGCGCGCACATTGCGCACACCGAGCTCGCGCAGCCGCGCGATCACGGCCTGGGCGAGCACTTCGGGGGCCGACGCGCCGGCCGTCACGCCGATACGGCGCTTGCCCGCGACCCATGCCGGATCGATCTGGTCAGGCGCATCGACCATGTACGCGTCCACGCCGCGCTTCTCGGCCACTTCACGCAGGCGGCTCGAATTCGAGCTGTTCGGGCTGCCGACGACGATCACGACATCGCACTGCGGCGCCATGAACTTCACGGCGTCCTGGCGGTTCTGCGTCGCATAGCAGATGTCCTGCTTCTTCGGCTCGCGGATCTTCGGATACTTGGCCTTCAACGCCCCGATGATCTCGGCTGCGTCGTCGACGGACAGCGTCGTCTGCGTGACGAGCGCGATGCGCTCGGGATCGGCGAGCTCGAGCTTCTGCACGTCCTCGACGCTCTCGACGAGATGCATGCCGCGCTCGACCTGCCCCATCGTGCCCTCGACTTCCGGATGGCCCTTGTGCCCGATCATGACGATGTCGACGCCGTCCTGGCGCATCTTCGCCACTTCGACGTGCACCTTCGTGACGAGCGGGCAGGTTGCGTCGTAAATGCGCAACCCGCGCACATCGGCCTCGTCGCGCACGGCTTTCGACACGCCATGCGCGCTGAAGATCACGGTATTGCCGGCCGGCACTTCCTCGAGTTCCTCGACGAAGATCGCGCCTTTCTTCTTCAGATCCTCGACCACGTACTTGTTGTGGACGATCTCGTGACGAACGTAGATCGGCGCACCGTGCATCGCGATGGCGCGCTCCACGATCTCGATCGCACGATCGACGCCCGCGCAGAAACCGCGCGGCTGGGCCAGCAGGATTTCGGCATCGGCGGCGACGGTCTGCCCGGACAGCGTATCGGTGGTGCTCATGATTACAGGATTCCGATGATTTTCACTTCGAACGTGAGCGCTTGGCCCGCGAGCGGATGATTGAAGTCGAACAGTGCCGAGGTTTCGCCGACTTCCTTCAGCACCCCCGCGTATCGGCCGCCGTCCGGCGCGTTGAACTCGATCAGTTCGCCCGGCGTGAAATCGTCGCCGACCATCCCGTTCTCGCGCAGCGTCGACAGCGTGACGCGCTGGAGCATGTCGGGATTGCGGGGACCGAACCCCTGTTCAGGCGTTAGCTGAAAAGTCGAATGGTCGCCGATCCTGAGGCCGAGCAGAATCTGTTCCAGCGACGGCGCCAGTTGCCCCGCGCCCAGCAGCAGCGTGGCCGGCTTGTCGGTGAAAGTGTTGACGATATCGGCGCCGTCGGCCAATGCCAGCCGGTAATGCAACGTGACGTGGGAACCGGGCTTCACTTCGGATAGATCGATGAGGCTCATGAATTACTCGTTCAGTCGGCGCCCGATACGGCCGAAAGGCCCGGCGCAAAGCCAATATTGTAAGTCACCTGAGCGCGCAAGGCGGAAAGTGCGACGACGTCGCGCACACTGCCCGCCGCCAACGGAGTTTCGAGCATGCTTTCACCCTGCCTAGCCCTGCCGCCCGTCGAATGCCGCGACAGCACCGACCTGCCTGCCGATCCGCCCGGCCGCGTCCTCCCGATCCACCGCCGCAAGCGCCGCCCGCGCGGCTGGCGGCCCGAGCTGCCGCGCGAGCGATTGCTGGAGCGCGGGCCGGCCGCGCTGACCGACGACGAACTGATCGCACTGCTGCTCGGCACGGGCAAGCCCGGACACGATGTGTTCGTCACTGCCCGCGCACTGGTCACGCAGTTCAAGTCGTTGCACGGGCTGCTCGAGGCGACCACCGACGATTTCGAGGCACACCCCGGCATCGGCCCCGCGCGCTCCGCGCGGCTGGTTGCGGTCACCGAGATCGCGCGTCGCATGCTGAGGGAGAAAGCGCACGAGAAGAGGCAGATCGATTCGCCGGGCGCGCTCGAGGACTACCTGCGGCTGAAGATCGGCACGCGCCCGTACGAAGTGTTCGCCGCGGTATACCTCGACGCGCGCCACGGCCTGATCGACATGGAGGAAATCACGCGCGGCTCGCTGACGCGCATGGCCGTCTACCCGCGCGAGATCGTGCGCCGCGCGATGGTGCACAACGCCGCGGCGCTGATCGTCGCGCACAACCATCCGTCGGGCGCGGTGCAGCCGAGCGCGGAAGATCGCCGCCTGACCCGCGTGCTGCACGACGCGCTCGCGCTCGTCGATGTCAGGCTGCTCGATCACGTCGTAATCGGCACCAGTGATACTTTTTCGTTCGCACGGGCCGGTTGGCTGTAGACTGTGCGGTTGCGGCCCGCCCAAGGGCGCCGCAACGGCGATGCGAAATTAGGTTTGATTTTTCTGAACTTTTTCTGCTAGAATCGCCGTCTGTCTTTTTTCCAACCAGTTCTAGCCATCGAAGGGCCTTGTCTGTAAGGGCTTCGGCGTTCTGAGTGCAGCCATGGATCACGTGGCGGTACGATGGAACCTTCATCGGCGATCGAACCCCGAATTTAGCGTATTAGGAGTGCTCTCATGGCACGCGTATGCCAAGTAACTGGGAAAGCGCCGATGAGCGGCAACAACGTTTCCCACGCCAACAACAAGACGAAGCGCCGCTTCCTGCCGAACCTGCAAAACCGCCGGTTCTGGGTAGAGAGCGAAAACCGCTGGGTGCGCCTGCGCGTCTCGAACGCCGGCCTGCGCCTGATCGACAAGAACGGCATCGATTCCGTGCTCGCTGACCTGCGCGCACGCGGCGAAGCCTAAGCCCAAGGAGCACAATCATGGCAAAAGGCGCACGCGACAAGATCAAGCTCGAGTCGACCGCTGGTACGGGTCACTTCTACACGACCACGAAGAACAAGCGCAACATGCCGGAAAAGATGGCGATCAAGAAGTTCGATCCCGTCGTCCGCAAGCATGTGGAATACAAAGAAACCAAGATCAAGTAATCTCCGGTTTCTGCCAGCCTGACGGCGACCGAAAAGCCCCGCACATGCGGGGCTTTTTGTTTTGCGCGCACGCTCGGGCCCGACGCGGTATGCTCTCCCCTTTCCGCGGCCACGGCCGCCGGAACGCACAAGATCAAAAGCGCAACGATGGAGATGCAGCATGAAATTCGACGTGGCGATCGTCGGCAGCGGCCTGGCAGGGCTGTCGGTCGCACTCAATCTGGCCAGCACGCGACGTGTCGCGCTGATCGCGAAACGGTCGATGATGGAGGGCGCAAGCGATAACGCGCAGGGCGGCATCGCGGCAGTCCTCGATTCGGCAGACAGTATCGAGAACCACGTCAACGACACGCTGGTCGCCGGTGGCGGCCTGTGCGACGAAGGCGCGACGCGCTATATCGTCGAGCACGGACGCGAAGCGATCGAATGGCTGATCTCGCAGGGCGTGCCGTTCACGAAGGACGACGCGGCCGAGCTCGGCTTCCACCTCACACGCGAAGGCGGCCACAGCCACCGCCGGATCATTCACGCGGCCGACGCGACCGGCCATGCGGTGCTCGCAACGCTGTCGGCGCGTGCGCGCCAGCATCCGAACATCACGTTCTTCGAAAACCACCACGCGATCGACCTGATCACGTCGGACCGGCTCGGCCTGCCCGGCCGCCGCTGTCACGGCCTGTACGTGCTCGACGTCGACAACGACCGCACGATCACGATCGAGGCGCCGCATACGGTGCTCGCGACGGGCGGCGCCGGCAAGGTCTACCTGTACACGACGAACCCCGACACCGCGACCGGCGACGGCATCGCGATGGCGTGGCGCGCAGGCTGCCGCGTGTCGAACATGGAGTTCATCCAGTTCCATCCGACCTGCCTGTTCCATCCGTACGCGAAATCGTTCCTGATTTCGGAAGCCGTACGCGGCGAAGGCGGCCTGTTGAAGCTGCCCGACGGCACGCGCTTCATGCCCGCGCATGATCCGCGCGCCGAACTCGCGCCGCGCGACATCGTCGCGCGCGCGATCGACTTCGAGATCAAGAAGCGCGGGATCGACTGCGTGTATCTCGACATCAGCCACCAGCCGGAAGCGTTCCTGCGCGAACACTTCCCGACGATCCACGCGCGCTGCCTCGAATTCGGCATCGACATCGCGAAACAGCCGATTCCCGTCGTGCCGGCCGCACACTACACGTGCGGCGGCGTCGTCACCGACCTCGCCGGGCGCACCGATCTCGCGGGCCTGTATGCGGTCGGAGAAACGTCGTACACGGGGCTCCACGGCGCGAACCGGCTCGCCAGCAACTCGCTGCTCGAATGCCTCGTGATCGGCCGCGCAGCAGCCGAGGCGATCGAGGCAGCCGGCTTCGATACCGAAACGCCGGCCACGCTGCCCGCTTGGGACGAAAGCCGCGTGTCGGATGCGGACGAGGAAGTCGTCGTTGCGCACAACTGGGACGAGCTGCGCCGCCTGATGTGGAACTACGTCGGCATCGTGCGCACCGACAAGCGCCTCGAGCGCGCAAAGCACCGGCTGTCGCTGCTGCGCGACGAGATCCAGGAGTACTACGCGAACTTCCGCGTGACGCGCGACCTGCTCGAACTGCGCAACCTCGTCGACGTGGCGACGCTGATCGTGAAGAGCGCACACTCGCGCCGTGAAAGCCGCGGGCTGCACTACAGCCGCGACTGGCCTAACTCGCTGCCGAAGGCGCTGCCGAGCGTGCTCACGCCGCGCGCGCGCCGCTGAGCGGTACGCCCTTCCCTGCGGCGGCCGCACAAAAAAAGCCGTTGGCGTTTACGCGCCAACGGCTTTTTTGTCTGATCGACGGGCGTTCGGTCAGTCGACGATCCGCATCGAATAGTCCGTCGCGCGCACGTCCTTCGTCAGCGCGCCGATCGAGATACGGTCGACACCCGTCTCCGCGAACGCACGCACCGTATCCAAATTGACGCCGCCCGACACTTCAAGCACGGCCTTGCCGTTCGCCACGCGCACCGCTTCACGCATCATGTCGAGCGTGAAGTTGTCGAGCAGCACCGACTGCGCGCGATGCGCGAGCGCCGTATCGAGTTGCGCAAGCGTCTCGACTTCGACCTGCACGGGCACGCCCGACTCCAGCGCGAACGCCGCGTCGAGCGCCTCGCCGACCCCGCCTGCCGCCGCGATGTGATTCTCCTTGATCAGGATGCCGTCATACAGCGCGAGACGCTGGTTCTCGCCGCCGCCGACGCGCACCGCATACTTCTGCGCAAGCCGCAGGCCCGGCAGCGTCTTGCGTGTATCGAGGATCTTCGTGCGCGTGCCTTCCACACGATCGACGTACCGACGCGTGGCGGTCGCAACGCCCGACAGCAATTGCAGGAAATTCAGCCCGTTGCGCTCGGCCGTCAGCAGCGCGCGCGCCGGCCCGTCGAGTTCGCAGACGGTCGAATCGGGCGCCATCCGGTCGCCTTCGCGATAGCGCCATTGCACGGCGATCACCGGATCGATCCGGGCGATCACGGCCTCGAACCACGGCACGCCACACAGCACGGCTTCCTCGCGCACGATGATGCGAGCACGGCGACGCTCGCCGGCCGGCACGAGCCGCCCGGTCTGGTCGCCAGTGCCGACGTCTTCCGCGATCGCATCGGCCACGTTGCGCGCGATCGCGTCGTCGAATGCCGCGCCGTATTGCTCACGGACGATGTTGAACAGCGGGGATACGGCCGAACTCGTCATGCAGCCCCCACGTTCGCAAACAGTTGCTGATCGCGTTGCAGATCGCCGCTCGCCTGCACGCGCTTCTTGTGCGCGGCTGCGAAATCGAGCATCCGGTCGATCGGCAGGCGTGCGCGCTCGCCGATCGCCGGATCGACGAAAATCTCGTTGTGACCGCGCTCAAGCACGTCGGCAAGGTTCGCGAGGCCGTTCATCGCCATCCACGGGCAGTGCGCGCAGCTCTTGCAGGTGGCGCTGTTGCCGGCCGTCGGCGCGGCGATGAAGGTCTTGCCGGGCGCCGCAAGCTGCATCTTGTGCAGGATGCCGAGATCGGTCGCGACGATGAAATGCGTCGCGTCGAACTTGACCGCCGCGTCGATCAGCTGCGTGGTCGAGCCGACCACATCGGCCTGCGCGACGACGTTTTCCGGCGATTCGGGGTGGACGAGCACCTTCGCGTCCGGATACTCGGCGCGCAGCAGGTCGAGCTCGATGCCCTTGAACTCGTCGTGAACGAGGCACGAGCCTTGCCACAGCAGCATGTCCGCGCCGGTTTTCTTCTGGATGTAGCTACCGAGATGGCGATCCGGTGCCCAGATGATCTTCTCGCCGCGCGCGTGCAGGTCGGCCACGATCTCGAGGCCGATCGACGACGTGACCATCCAGTCCGCGCGCGCCTTCACGGCGGCACTCGTATTTGCGTAGACGACGACGGTGCGGTCCGGATGCGCATCGCAGAACGCCGAGAATTCGTCGACCGGGCAGCCGAGGTCGAGCGAGCAGGTCGCGTCGAGATCGGGCATCAGGATGCGTTTGTTGGGGCTCAGGATCTTCGCGGTTTCGCCCATGAAGCGCACGCCGGCGACGATCAGCGTCTGCGCGTCGTGGTCACGGCCGAAGCGGGCCATTTCAAGCGAATCGGCGACACAACCGCCGGTTTCGTCGGCGAGCTCCTGCAACTCTGCGTCGACGTAGTAATGCGCGACCAGCACGGCCTTTTCACGCACGAGCAATGCCTTGATGCGCTCCTTGAGCGCAGCCCGCTCTTCGGCGGACGGGGCCTCGGGCACCTTGGCCCATGCCTGCCCCACGCCGCACACGGTCCCTGCTGCAACGGGCCGGTCATACTCGACGGGTTTGATCGTCGATTGCATCTCCATATCTCCTGTCGATCAGAGTTAGCGCTTTAGCGCTTACTCTGATCCCATGCTTCACGGTCGATCCGAGTCAGCGCTTTAGCGCCAACGCCGATCCCATCCCCTGATCTCGCTCCGGAACAACACTTCCACGCTGCCCCAAGCCTCATACCAATCCGGCCCTGCCGATCACCCTTCAAAAACCGGCGGACCAAATAAAAAACCCCGCCAACGCGGGGTTTTTGACGTCCTTAGATTCTAATCGATTTCGAATCAGGCGTAGCGGCGCAGGCGCGTCGCGAATTCCTGCAGCGCCTTGATGCCGCTTTGTTCTGCGCGATGGCACCAATCCTGCAATTGTGCGAGAAGCTGTTCGCGCGATGCGGTCGAACGATCCCAGATCGCGGCGAGATCCTGGCGCAGCTGGAAGTACGTGTGCAGCTTCTGGCTGTTCGCGAAGATTTCCGGCAGCAGCTTTTTCTGCGGCTCGTCGAGGCCGTCGGCGTCCTTGTGGAACCACTTGCGCGCGCCACGCATCATCTGGTATTTCTCGCCGCCGATTTCCTTCAGGTGGGCGAGCTCCTGACGGTACGCACGCTTCACGGCCTTGCCGTAGCGCGCCATCACTTCGTAGCGGTTCGACAGCACGGCCTGCAGCGTTTCCTGGTCGAGCACCGTCTTCGGCTTGTTCAGGCGCGGCGTCGGCGCGACCTTCTTCACCTTTGCAAGACCGAACGCCGACATGATGCGGATGTACATCCAGCCGATGTCGAACTCGTACCACTTGTTCGACAGCTTCGCCGACGTCGCGAACGTGTGGTGGTTGTTGTGCAGCTCTTCGCCGCCGATCACGATGCCCCACGGGAACAGGTTCGTGCTCGCGTCGGCCGAGTTGAAGTTGCGATAGCCCCAGAAGTGACCGAAGCCGTTGACGACGCCAGCCGCCCAGAACGGAATCCAGACCATCTGCACGGCCCACACGGTGAGGCCGAGCACGCCGAACAGCGCGACGTCGATCACCATCATCAGGCTCACGCCGAGGATCGGGTACTTCGAGTAGATATTGCGCTCGATCCAGTCGTTCGGCGTGCCGTGGCTGAACTTGCGCATCGTCTCTTCGTTCTTCGCTTCCGCGCGATACAGCTCGGCGCCTTCGAGGAACACCTTCCAGATGCCGCGCGTCTGCGGGCTGTGCGGATCTTCCTCGGTCTCGCACTTCGCGTGGTGCTTGCGGTGAATCGCGGCCCACTGGCCGGTCAGCATGCCGGTCGTCATCCACAGCCAGAGCCGGAAGAAGTGGCTCGCGATCGGATGCAGTTCAAGCGCGCGGTGCGCCTGGCAGCGGTGCAGGTAGACCGTCACGCCGATGATCGTGACGTGCGTGACGGCGAGCGCGAACAGCGCGACCTGCCACCACGAAAAATGCAGGAGCCCGTGGGAAAGAAAATCGAGCAGGGAATTCAACAAGGCAGTTACCTGTGATGAGAGCGACGCCGGCCCGCGCCAGACGTCAGAAAAATGAAAGCATACCGCGTGTAGACCAGAATTCTACTTCAACCGTTCCAAGTCTTTGTAAAAAATGAACATTTTCTTGCCCTGACGCAACAAACCCAGTCCATGGGCGGACTTGGAAAGGCCCGCGATCCGGTTCCGGCCGCGGGGTCGATACGATTGGCGACCGGCGCGCGTCATGCAGCCGGCGCGTGCCCGTCCACCGCGCCGTTGCCGGCCACCGCGCCCGCGGCGGACAAGCCGTCGGGCAACCCGACGACGCGCACTTCGCGCTGCGGGAACGGAATCGAAATCCCGTGCTCGCTGAACAGGCGCCAAATGTTGCGGTTCACGGTCGAACGCACGCCGGACGTGCCTTTCGCCGAATCCTCGATCCAGAAACCGAGCTCCAGGTCGATCCCGTCCGCACCGAAACCCACCAGATACGGGGTCGGAGCGGGCTCCGCCAGCACGCGCGGCACGTCCTTGGCTGCATCGGCGAGCAGCGTGAGCGCGTGCTCGACATCGCTCGTGTACGCGACCTGCACCGCGACCTTCGCGTAGCCACGCGTCAGGTACGACGACTGGTTCTGCACGACGTCGGTGATCAGCTTTTCGTTCGGGATCAGCGTCTCGTTGCCATCGAGGCCGCGCACGACCGTGTAGCGCGTGCGGATCTGCGTGACGACGCCCTGCAGCCCGCCGACGCTGATCGCATCGCCGAGCCGCAGCGAGCGGTCGAGCAGGATGATGAAGCCCGACACGTAGTTGCTGGCGATCTTCTGCAGCCCGAAACCGAGGCCGACACCCACCGCGCCGCCGAACACGCCGAGCACCGTCACGTCGATGCCGACCAGCGACAGCCCGATCAGGATCGCCGCGAACACGAGCAGCGCGCGGCCGACCCGCGACAGCACGACCTTCAGGTTCGCGTCGAGCGTGGTCGCCCGCGTAAGACGATCCTCGAGCACCGAGCCGAGCCACATCGCGACCATCAGCGTCACGCACACCCACAGCGCGCCCGAAATCACCGACAGCAGCGTGAGGTGCGCATTGGCGACCCGGAACTGCACGCTGTCGAGCCAGCCGAGCACGTCGCGCTGGATCCCGAGCACGGTCAGCACCATCGCGGCCCACACGACGGTCGACACGATCTTCTCGACGATCGACAGCCACGCATGCGTGTGGCCATCGCGCGCGAACACGCGCCGCGCAAAGAAGAACAGCACGTAGATCAGCCCGATGCCGAACAGCGGCACGAGCGCGAGCGACAGCAGCGACGTCGACATGAACGGGTCGAACGCAAGCTGCGCGCCGCCCACGAACACGCTGCCGAACAACGGGAACAACGCGCGCTTCAGGCTTTGCGCGCCCGCCCCGGGCGCACGTCCGGCCGCCCGGCGGCGCGCATCGATCCGGCCGTGCACGAAGCGCGCGGCCACCCATGCGAAGCACAGCGCGCCGATGAGGATCGCCGCCTGCCAGATCATCACCGGCTGGTGGAAATCGCGGATGACCGAGGCCAGCCGGTGCGACAGCAGGCGGCTCTGCAGATTCTCCATCGTCCGTCCGGCCTGCCGTTATTGCGCCGCGCGCCGTTCGAGCACCGCAGCGAAGAAACCGTCGGTCGCGTGACGGTGCGGCCACAGCGACAGGTAGTCGCCCGTCTCCAGCTCGATGCGCTGGTCTTCCAGCACCTTCTGCGCCGGCACCAGCACGAACTCGGGATGGTCGGCCAGGAACTGTTCGACGATGCGTTCGTTCTCCGCGTCGAGCACGCTGCAGGTCGCGTAGACGAGCCGGCCGCCCTTCTTCACCAGGCGCGCGGCGCTCGCGAGGATCGACGCCTGCTTCGGCGTCAGCTCGTCGATTGCCGTGCGCGTCTGGCGCCACTTCAGATCCGGGTTGCGGCGCAGCGTGCCAAGGCCGCTGCACGGCGCATCGACCAGCACGCGGTCGATCTTGCCGGCGAGCCGCTTGATCTTCGCATCGTGCTCGCTGTCGATCAGCACGGGGTTCACGTTCGACAAGCCGCTGCGCGCGAGGCGCGGCTTCAGCTTCGCCAGGCGCTTTTCCGACACGTCGAACGCATAGAGGCGCCCGGTCGAGCGCATCATCGCGCCCAGCGCGAGCGTCTTGCCGCCCGCACCGGCGCAGAAATCGACGACCATCTCGCCGCGGCGCGGCGCGACCAGCGAGCACAGCAGCTGGCTGCCTTCGTCCTGCACCTCGATCGCACCCTCCTCGAACAGTTTCAGGCGCGTCAGCGCCGGCTTGCCGACCACGCGCACGCCGAACGGCGCGAACGGCGTCGCGCCCGCATCGATGCCGCTCACGCGCAGCGCTTCGATCACCTGGTCGCGCGTCGCCTTCTGCGCGTTTGCGCGCAGGTCGAGCGGCGCCGGGTAGTTCAGCGCGGCGGCAAGCTGAGCGAGCTCCTCGCCGTCGAAACGGGCCGACAGCGCCTGGTAAATCCAGTCGGGCAGGTTCGTGCGAATGCGCACGGGCAGGCTCGCCGGATCGATTTTCGACACGTGTTCGAGCCACGCGGACTCGGTGTCCGACAGGAACGGCTTCAGCGCATTGCGGCCGGCCGTCTGCATCAGGCCGAGCAGCGTGAGGCGTCGCGCGGGCGTGCCGGTACCGCTCTCGGCGAGGTGCGAAAACTCCATCTTCCGGCGCAGCACCGCGAACACGGCCTCGGCGATCACGCCGCGCTCGGCGTGCCCGAGCTTCGGATGCGCACGGAAGAACCGGCTCGTCGTCGCATCGGCGGGGCCGGCGAACTTCAGCACCTCGGCCAGCAAAGTCTCGGTCTGGCCGATCAGGAATCCGTGCAGTTTCATACGCCCTCACTCGTTTCGGTATGCGGTTGATCCGCGAAAATCCAGCGCGCCTCCTCCGGCGCGACCACTGCACGGCCGTTCTCGAGGCGCAGACGGCCTTCGATGAACCAGCGCACCGCGCGCGGATACAGCACATGCTCGACCGTCAGCACGCGCTGCGCGAGCGCGGCCGCGTCGTCGCCCGCGCGCACCGGGACCGCGCCCTGCGCGACGATCGCGCCGCTGTCGAGCTCGGGAATCACGAAATGCACGCTCGCGCCATGCAGCGCGACACCCGCATCCAGCGCCTGCTGGTGCGTGTGGATGCCCTTGAAGCTCGGCAGCAGTGACGGGTGGATGTTCAGCAGCCGGCCCTCGTATCGTCTGACGAATGCGGGCGTGAGGATGCGCATGAAGCCGGCGAGAACCACGAGATCGGGAGCAAAGCGGTCGATTTCGGCGGCAAGCGCCGCGTCGAAGCTGTCGCGGCCGTCGAACGACCGGTGGTCGACCACCGCGGTCGCCACCCCGTGCGACGCGGCAAAAGCCAGGCCGGCCGCATCGGGCCGGTTGGCGATCACGGCAGCAATCTCGGCCGGCCAGCGTTCCTGCGCGCACGCGCGGACGATGGCCTCCATGTTGCTGCCGCGACCGGAAATCAGGATCACGAGTTTTTTCATTCGCGAATTTTACCATTCGCCCCCGCGTTTCCCGCCTTCTCGGCCGCCGGCCCGCCCGAACGTTTATAATCTTCTGCTTTGCGGCACCCCACCGCCCATTCCCCGACGCTGCATCCGCTATCGTGAAAGTCTTCCGCGGCCTGCCCAACGCCGAGAGCCGCGCCCCGTGCGCGCTGACGATCGGCAACTTCGACGGTGTCCATCGCGGCCACCAGGCCCTGCTCGCGCGCGTGCGCGCGGCAGCGGACGCGCGCGGCCTGCCCGTGTGCGTGATGACGTTCGAGCCGCACCCGCGCGAATTCTTCAACCCAGCCGGTGCGCCGCCGCGCATCGCGATGCTGCGCGACAAGCTCGAGGCGTTGCGCGAACACGGCGTCGACCGCGTGGTCGTCGAGCACTTCAACCACACGTTCGCGAGCCAGTCGCCGCAGGCGTTCGTCGAACGCACGCTGGTGAACGGATTGCACACGCGCTGGATGATGGTCGGCGACGATTTCTGCTACGGCGCGAAGCGCGCAGGCACGTTCGACACGCTAAAGGCGGCCGGCGAGCAATACGGCTTCGAGGTCGAGCAGATGGGCACGGTGGCGGGCAGCGACGGCACGCGCATCTCGAGCTCGGGCGTGCGCGCCGCGCTCGCGGCCGGCGATCTCGATGCGGCCGCGCAGGCGCTCGGCCACGGCTATGCGATCAGCGGCCACGTCGCGCACGGGCTGAAGCTCGGCCGCGACCTCGGCTTCCCGACGCTGAACCTGCCGATCGCACACAAGCGGCCGGCGCTCGCGGGCATCTTCGTCGTGCAGGTGCACGGCCTCGGCCCCGCCCCGCTGCCGGGCGTCGCGAGCCTCGGCCTGCGCCCGACCGTCGACGATTCGGGCCGCGTGCTGCTCGAAGTCCACCTGCTCGACTGGCACGGCGACGCGTACGGCAAGCTCATCCGCGTCGAATTCCTGAAGAAGCTGCGCGACGAGGCGAAATTCGACGATCTCGAGGCGCTGTCGCGCGCGATCGCACTGGACGTCGCGAATGCGCGTGCGTATTTCATCGAGCGCGACCGTGCGCCGGGCAGTCGCGCCACGGGCTTCTCGACGTCGGCCACCGATCGAATTAGCTGATCCGGATGGCGGCGCCTTCGCGCCGCACCCTCGCGCCGCTCAATCGCGCGCATACCCGATTCACGACGCTCGCGCGTCCCCCGAGATTTAGATAGCGATCCCATCATGAGCAACAAGAAAGCCGATTCGAAACCGCAGGCCAAGTATCCGGTCAACCTGCTCGACACGCCGTTCCCGATGCGCGGCGACCTGCCCAAGCGCGAGCCGCAGTGGGTCAAGGAATGGGAAGAGCGCGGCATCTACGAGAAGATCCGCGCGGCCAGCGCAGGCCGTCCGAAGTTCATCCTGCATGACGGCCCGCCGTATGCGAACGGTGACATCCACCTCGGCCACGCCGTCAACAAGATCCTGAAAGACATCGTCGTCAAGTCGCGCAACATGGCCGGCTTCGACGCGCCGTACGTGCCGGGCTGGGATTGCCACGGGATGCCGATCGAGATCCAGATCGAGAAGCAGTTCGGCAAGTCGCTGCCGGCCGCCGAAGTGATGAGCAAGGCGCGCGCGTACGCGACCGAGCAGATCGAGAAGCAGAAGGTTGGCTTCAAGCGTCTGGGCGTACTCGGCGACTGGGCCAACCCGTACAAGACGATGAACTTCGTCAACGAGGCGGAAGAGATTCGCGCGCTCGGCAAGATCATCGAGAAGGGCTACGTGTATCGCGGGCTGAAGCCGGTGAACTGGTGCTTCGACTGCGGCTCGGCGCTCGCGGAGGCGGAAGTCGAGTACAAGGACCGCACCGACCCGACGATCGACGTGATGTTCGCGTTCGCGGAACCGGAAAAGACCGCGCAGGCGTTCGGCCTGCCGGCCCTGCCGCGCGCCGAGGGCGGCATCGTGATCTGGACCACCACGCCGTGGACGATTCCCGCCAACCAGGCGCTGAACCTCCATCCGGAAATCGTCTACGCGCTGGTCGACACCGAGCGCGGGCTGCTGATCATCGCGCAAGAGCGCGTCGAAGCATGCATGACCGACTTCAAGCTGACCGGCCGCGTCGTCGCGACCACGCCGGGCGTGAAGCTCGCGAACCTGCGCTTCCACCACCCGCTCGCATCGGCCCACCCCGGCTACAAGCGCACCGCGCCCGTCTACCTCGGCGACTACGTGACGACCGACACCGGCACCGGCGTCGTGCACTCGTCGCCCGCATACGGCATCGAGGACTTCATGTCCTGCAAGGCGCACGGGATGACCGACTCGGACTTCATCAACCCGGTGATGGGCGACGGCCGCTATATCGAATCGCTGCCGTTGTTCGGCGGCCTGTCGATCTGGGACGCGAACCCGAAGATCGTCGACGCGCTGAACGCGGCCGGCTCGCTGCTGCGCAGCGAGAAGTACACGCACAGCTACATGCACTGCTGGCGCCACAAGACACCGATCATCTACCGTGCGACGTCGCAGTGGTTCGCGGGCATGGACGTCACGCCGCGCGACGGCGGCAAGACACTGCGCGAAACGGCGCTCGAAGGCGTCGACGCGACCGCGTTCTACCCGTCGTGGGGCAAGCAGCGCCTGTTCAGCATGATCGCGAACCGTCCCGACTGGACGCTGTCGCGCCAGCGCCAGTGGGGCGTGCCGATGGCGTTCTTCGTGCACAAGGAAACCGGCGAGCTGCATCCGCGCACGCTCGAGCTGCTCGAGGAAGTCGCGAAGCGCGTCGAGCAGTCGGGCATCGAGGCGTGGCAGACGCTCGACCCGCGCGAGCTGATCGGCGACGACGCGAACCTGTACGAAAAGAACCGCGACACGCTCGACGTGTGGTTCGATTCGGGCACGACGCACTGGCACGTGCTGCGCGGCTCGCACAAGGATCAGCTGCAGTTCCCGGCCGACCTCTACCTCGAAGGCTCGGACCAGCACCGCGGCTGGTTCCACTCGTCGCTGCTCACGGCATCGATGATCGACGGCCGCGCACCGTACAAGGGCCTGCTCACGCACGGCTTCACGGTCGACGGCGAAGGCCGCAAGATGAGCAAGTCGCTCGGCAACGGCATCGACCCGCATGAAGTCGCGAACCGCCTCGGCGCGGAAATCATCCGCCTGTGGATCGCGTCGACCGACTACTCGGGCGAGCTCGCGATCTCCGAGGAAATCCTGAAGCGCGTGACCGAAGGCTATCGCCGCATCCGCAACACGCTGCGCTTCCTGCTCGCGAACCTGTCGGACTTCGACTTCGCGCAGCACGCGGTGCCGGTCGAGGAATGGCTCGAGATCGACCGCTATGCGGTCGCGTTCTCGCAGCAACTGCAGACGGAACTGCTCGGCCACTACGAAAAGTACGAATTCCACCCGGTCGTCGCGAAACTGCAGACGTACTGCTCGGAAGATCTCGGCGGCTTCTACCTCGACGTGCTGAAGGATCGCCTGTACACGAGCGCGGCCGATTCGCGCGCACGCCGCTCCGCGCAGACGGCGCTGTACCACCTGACGCACGGCCTGCTGCGCGTGCTCGCGCCGTTCCTGTCGTTCACGGCAGAGGAAGCGTGGAAGGTGTTCCGGCCGGCCAGCGACACGATCTTCACGGAAACCTACTACGCGTATCCGGAAGTCGCCGGCTCGGCCGCGCTGATCGAGAAGTGGGCGCTGCTGCGTGATGTGCGCGGCAACGTGACGAAGGCGCTCGAGGAAGCGCGCACCGCGAACCGCATCGGTTCGTCGCTGCAGGCCGAAGTCGCCGTGCATGCGAGCGGCGCACGCTACGACGCGCTCACGAGCCTCGGCGAGGATCTCAAGTTCGTGCTGATCACGTCGGCGGCGACGGTCGTCAAGGTCGACGACGAAGCGCAGGAAAGCGTCGACGTGGCCGCGTCGACGTACCAGAAGTGTGAGCGCTGCTGGCACTACCGTGAAGACGTCGGCGCGCACGCCGATCATCCGACGCTGTGCGGCCGCTGCTTCTCCAACCTGTTCGAAAACGGCGAAATCCGGAGCGCTGCTTAAATATGGCGAAAACCCTGTCGAAACCGGCCAGCGGCGCGCTTGCGCCCTGGCTCGGCATTTCGCTGATCGTGATCCTGTTCGACCAGCTGTCGAAGATCGCGATCTTGAAAACGTTCGCGTACGGCGCGCAGCACGAGCTGACGTCGTTCTTCAACCTCGTGCTGGTGTACAACCGCGGCGCGGCGTTCGGCTTCCTGTCGACCGCAGGCGGCTGGCAACGCTGGGCGTTCACCGCGCTCGGCATCGGCGCGACGCTCGTGATCTGCTTCCTGCTGAAGCGTCACGGCCAGCAGCGGCTGTTCAGCCTGTCGCTCGCCATGATCCTCGGCGGCGCCCTCGGCAACGTGATCGACCGGCTCGTCTACGGCCACGTGATCGACTTCCTCGATTTCCATCTCGGCGCCTGGCATTTCCCGGCGTTCAACCTCGCCGATTCCGCGATCACGGTTGGCGCAGTGCTGCTGATCTACGACGAACTGCGTCGCGTGCGCGGCTCGCGCTAAGCGCGCATACTCGGCGTCGACGGCCGGCCTCGCGCCGGCCGTTCCGTTCGACCCTTGGAGGCCTGAGTTGGCACACGCAGAACTCGCAGGAAAACACCTCGTTCTCGGCCTGACGGGCGGCATCGCCTGCTACAAGATCGCCGAGCTCACCCGGCTGCTCACGAAGGCCGGCGCGACCGTACAGGTCGCGATGACCGAAGCCGCCACACAGTTCATCACGCCCGTCACGATGCAGGCGCTGTCTGGCCGGCCCGTCTACACGAGCCAGTGGGACGCGCGCGTCGACAACAACATGGCGCACATCGACCTGTCGCGCGAAGCCGACGCGATCGTGATCGCGCCCGCGTCGACGGACTTCCTCGCCAAGCTCGCGCACGGATTCGCGGACGACCTGCTGTCGACGCTGTGCGTCGCGCGCGATTGCCCGCTGCTCGTCGTCCCCGCAATGAACCGCCAGATGTGGCAGAACCCGGCCACGCAGCGCAACGTCGCGCAACTGCGCGCGGACGGCGTGTCGGTGCTCGGCCCGGATTCGGGCGCGCAGGCGTGCGGTGAAGTCGGTGACGGCCGCATGCTCGAACCCGAGGCGATCTATGAAGCGATCGTCGCGCACTTCGCGCCGAAGGTGCTCGCGCACCGGCGCGTGCTGATCACGGCCGGCCCGACGTTCGAACCGCTCGACCCGGTGCGCGGCCTCACGAACCGCTCGAGCGGCAAGATGGGCTTCGCGCTCGCGCGGGCCGCGCAGCAGGCCGGCGCCGACGTGCATCTCGTCGCGGGGCCGGTGGCGCTCGACACGCCGTGGGGCGTCTACCGCCAGGACGTGCAGACGGCCCAGCAGATGCATGACGCGGTCATGCATGCCGTCGCCGATGCCGACATCTTCATCGCGGTGGCCGCCGTGGCCGACTGGCGCGTCGCCCAGCCGGCCGAGCACAAGATGAAGAAGACGGCCGACCACAAGGTGCCCACGCTCGCGTTCGTCGAGAATCCCGACATCCTCGCGTCGGTCGCGGCACTGCCCGATCCGCCGTTCTGCGTCGGCTTCGCGGCCGAAAGCGGCGATCTCGACGTGCACGGCGACGAGAAGCGCAAACGCAAGAACGTGCCGCTGCTCGTCGGCAACCTCGGCCCGCTGACGTTCGGTCGCGACGACAACGAAGTCGTGCTGTTCGAGGCCGCCGGCCTCACGCGCCTGCCGCGTGCACCGAAGGACGAACTCGCGCACACGCTCGTCGCGGAAATCGCGAAGCGCCTGCCCGACAACCGCCTGATCTGATCTCCCGCGCGGCAGCGTTGCTGCCGCGCCCTTCCCGCCCCATCCGACGACCGCATGAAACTCGACCTGAAGATTCTCGACGCGCGCATGCGCGACTACCTGCCCGCCTACGCGACGACCGGCAGCGCGGGCCTCGACCTGCGTGCGTGCCTCGATGCGCCGCTGACGCTGAAGCCGGGCGAAACGACGCTCGTGCCGACCGGCCTCGCGATCCACCTCGCCGATCCCGGCTACGCAGCGCTGATCCTGCCGCGCTCGGGCCTCGGCCACAAGCACGGCATCGTGCTCGGCAACCTCGTCGGCCTGATCGATTCCGACTACCAGGGCCAGCTGATGATCTCGACTTGGAATCGCGGCCAGACCGAGTTCGTGCTGAATCCGTTCGAGCGGCTCGCCCAGCTCGTGATCGTGCCGGTCGTGCAGGCGCAGTTCAACATCGTCGACGACTTCGCGCAAAGCGATCGTGGCGAGGGTGGGTTCGGCAGCACTGGCCGCCACTGAACGACACAACGAAAAAAGGGCCTCGCGGCCCTTTTTTTCCTCGCCCATCATTCCTCGACGGGTTGCGCGATCCGTGCGGGCGTCAGGTCGCGCTGCCGCGATTGAGTCGCGATCGCGTAGATCACCAACGCGACCAGCACGTCCAGCAGCACGGCCGACGAACCGATCGTGCCGAGCGCGAGGCCGCCCTTCGCGACCGGCTTCGTCAGCAGATCGCCGACCGTCGCACCGAACGGGCGCGTCAGCACGAACGCGGCCCAGGCGTGATTTCGGGAAGTTTGTTCATTCGAACCCCTTTTTGCAGGAAAGCGGCAGGCCGGCGCGGGCCGGCCTGCCTTGCAGACAGGATCGAATGTTGTCGCCGCGGGCTTAACGGACCCTTAGCGAGCGGGAAAATGCCGTGGGCGGCCGCGCCGCAACCATCAACGCGCGTGTTGGTGCCGGTAATGCAGCGCGTACGCGAGCGTCAGCAGCACGACGAACACGACGCCGACCACCATCGTCATCCGGAATTCGCGCGTGAACGCGGTCGTGAACAGGATCGCCGCGACGAGCCCCGCACCAAGCAGGCTGCCGAACGGGTGCCCCCACATCCGGAACGCGAGCGCGGGGCCGCGATACCGCGCACGAAAGCGCAGGTGCGTGACGAAGATCATCAGCCACGTGAACAGCGCGCCGAACATCGCGATCGCCATCATCACGGTGAACGCCGTGTCGGGCGCCAGCGCGACCAGCACGGCCGCGACGGCGACGCCGCTCGTCGAGATCCACAGTGCCGCGCGCGGCACGCCGTTCGTGCCGAGCCGGCCGAACACCGCGGGCGCGAGCCGCGCGCGCGACAGGCTGAACATCATCCGCGTCGTCACGTAAAGCTGGCTGTTCATCGCAGATAGCGCCGCGATCAGCAGCACGAAATTGATCACGCCCGCCGCGTACGGCACGTGGGTCGCGGCCATCACCTTCACGAACGGGCTTTCGTCGGTGCCGGCCTGCGTCCACGGCACGATCGCGAGCATCAGCGACAGCGTCAACAGATAGAACAGCACGAGCCGGAACACGGTCGAGCGGAACGCGCGCGTGACCGCGTGCTGCGGATCGCGCGCCTCGCCTGCCGCGATCGCGACGGCTTCGATGCTCATGTAGCTGAAGATCGCGACGATCACCGCGACCCACGTGCCCCACGGCCCCTTCGGCATGAAGCCGCCGTGCGCGGTGTAGTTCGCGAAACCGATACCCGATGCGGCCGGCGCCGACCACACGAGATATGCGCCGAGCACGATGAACACGACGATTGCCGCGATCTTCAGCAGCGAGAACGCGTATTCGACCGTGCCGTACAGCGTGACGCTCGCGAGGTTCACGGCGATCAGCAGCGCGGAGAAGCCGATCACCCAGTACCAGCCGGGCACGGCCGGGAACCAGTACTTCATGAACACGGCGATCGCGCTGATCTCGGTGCCGATCGCGAACACGACCGCGAACCAGTACGCATAGCGCACCAGGAAGCCCGCCAACGGGCCGACATAGTGCTCGGCATAGGCGCCGAACGAGCCGGCCGTCGGATGCGCGACCGTCATTTCCGCGAGCGCGCCCATCAGCAGCAGCGCGATCAGCGCGCCGATCGCATACGAGACCAGCACGCTCGGGCCGGCCAGCCCGATCGCGAACCCGCTGCCGAGGAACAGCCCCGTGCCGATCGCGCCGCCGATCGCGATCATCGCCATCTGCCCTGACGTCAGCGCATGGCGCAAACCCTGTTCGCGCGCGACGATGTCGTCGAACGTCCGTTGTTGTTGTGTCACTGCCTTGCCACTCCCCTGCACCACCATCGCGCCGCCGGCGCCAGATAAAACGAAACGGCGCGGAAAACATCCCGCGCCGTTCGCATGAACTACCCGATTATCGCTTACTCGACTTCGACAGCCTCTTCGTTCGGCTTGTGCGGCGGATTCGCCAGCTTGTCGAACGACAACTGCACCTTGTCGTTTTCGTCGACATCGACCGTCACGTGGCCGCCGTTGACGAGCTTGCCGAACAGCAGCTCGTCGGCCAGCGCGCGCCGGATCGTGTCCTGGATCAGCCGCTGCATCGGCCGCGCGCCCATCAGCGGGTCGAAGCCGTGCTTCGCGAGATGCTTGCGCAACGCGTCGGTGAAGAGCGCGTCGACCTTCTTCTCGTGCAGCTGTTCCTCGAGCTGGATCAGGAACTTGTCGACCACGCGCATGATGATTTCCTCATCGAGCGAGCGGAAGCTGATGATCGAATCCAGGCGGTTGCGGAACTCCGGCGTGAACAGGCGCTTGATGTCGGTCATCTCGTCGCCCGTCTCGCGGCGCGTCGTGAAGCCGATCGTCGCCTTCTGCATCGACTCGGCGCCCGCGTTCGTCGTCATGATGATGATGACGTTGCGGAAATCCGCCTTGCGGCCGTTGTTGTCCGTCAGCGTGCCGTGGTCCATCACCTGCAGCAGCACGTTGAAGATGTCCGGATGCGCCTTCTCGATTTCGTCGAGCAGCAGCACGCAGTGCGGCTTCTTCGTGACGGCTTCGGTCAGCAAGCCACCCTGGTCGAACCCGACGTAGCCCGGCGGCGCGCCGATCAGGCGGCTCACCGCGTGACGCTCCATGTATTCCGACATGTCGAAGCGGATCAGCTCGATGCCGAGCGTGAACGCGAGCTGGCGCGCCACTTCGGTCTTGCCGACGCCCGTCGGGCCGGAGAACAGGAACGCGCCGATCGGCTTGTCCATCTTGCCGAGGCCCGCACGCGCCATCTTGATCGAGGCGGCCAGCGCGTCGATCGCCGGATCCTGGCCGAACACGACGCTCTTCAGGTCGCGGTCGAGCGTCTGCAGCTTACTGCGATCGTCCTGCGACACGCTCTGGGCCGGCACGCGCGCGATCTTCGAGATGATTTCCTCGATCTCGCTCTTGCCGATCGTCTTCTTCTGCTTCGACTTCGGCAGGATGCGCTGGGCGGCGCCCGCTTCGTCGATCACGTCGATCGCCTTGTCCGGCAGGTGACGGTCGGTGATGAAGCGCGCCGACAGTTCGGCCGCGGCCGACAGCGCACCCGACGAGTACTTGACGCCGTGATGCTCCTCGAAGCGCGACTTCAGCCCGCGCAGGATCGCGACCGTCTGCTCGACGGTCGGCTCCGTCACGTCGACCTTCTGGAAGCGCCGCGACAGCGCGGCGTCCTTCTCGAAGATGCCGCGATACTCGGTGAACGTGGTCGCGCCGATGCACTTGAGCGTGCCCGACGACAGCGCCGGCTTCAGCAGGTTCGATGCATCGAGCGTGCCGCCCGATGCGGCGCCCGCGCCGATCAGCGTGTGGATTTCGTCGATGAACAGGATCGCGTGCGGACGCTCCTTCAGTTCCTTCAGCACCGTCTTCAGGCGTTGCTCGAAATCGCCGCGGTACTTGGTGCCCGCAAGCAGCGCGCCCATGTCGAGCGAGTAGACCTGCGCGTTCGCGAGGATGTCCGGCACTTCGCCACGCGTGATGCGATAGGCGAGCCCTTCCGCGATCGCGGTCTTGCCGACGCCGGCCTCGCCGACGAGCAGCGGATTGTTCTTGCGGCGACGGCACAGCACCTGGACCACGCGCTCGACCTCGGGCTCGCGACCGATCAGCGGATCGATGCGGCCGTCCTTCGCCATCTGGTTCAGGTTCTGCGTGAATTGCGCGAGTGGCGTTTCCTTCTGCGCATTCGCGTCTTCGCTTTCCGCGTTCGCATCGGACGACTTCGCGGCTTCGCCGTTGTTCGTCTTCGCGATGCCGTGCGAAATGAAGTTCACGACGTCGAGGCGCGTGACGCCCTGCTGCTGCAGGTAGTACACGGCGTGCGAATCCTTCTCGCCGAAGATCGCGACCAGCACGTTCGCGCCGGTAACTTCCTTCTTGCCGTTCGACGTCGACTGGACGTGCATGATCGCGCGCTGGATCACGCGCTGGAAACCGAGCGTCGGCTGGGTATCGACATCGTCGGTGCCCGGGACGGTAGGTGTGTTGTCGTGGATGAAATTGCGCAGGTTCTGACGCAAGTCCTCGATGTTTGCCGCGCACGCGCGCAACACCTCGGCTGCCGTCGGATTATCCAGCAGGGCCAGCAGCAAATGCTCGACCGTAATGAACTCATGGCGCGCCTGGCGTGCTTCCATGAACGCCATGTGCAGGCTGACTTCCAATTCCTGGGCAATCATGCTTCCTCCATCACGCACTGCAGCGGATGCCCGGCCTGCCGCGCATGGGTAACGACTTGCTCAACCTTGGTCGACGCGATGTCCCGCGTATAGACCCCACATACCCCTCGCCCTTCGCGATGAACCTTCAGCATGATCTGCGTGGCCGTCTCGCGATCCTTCTTGAAATACTCCTGGACCACCATCACGACGAATTCCATCGGCGTGAAGTCGTCGTTCAGCAGCACCACCTTGTACATCGAAGGCGGCTTGAGCTTCTGCTGCTTGCGTTCCAGGACGGTGCTGTCCTGCTTGTCCGGGATAATCGCCATACACCCATTCTAAACAACTCGGACAGGCCCGCAATCCTGCCATTACCCGACCGACCGGCCGGCGCCCTCCCCGGTATCCCGGAACACGCGATCTTCTTCGCGCCATACGAAAGCCGGCTGCGGTGCCGGCTTTCACGCGTGGCGCGGAACACGAACCGTCTGGGGGAACAGCACCGGAACGTCGTATCCGCATCCAGTATCCCACAAGCCGGGACGGCCCGAACGCGCGTCACTCGAGCCTGGTATATGAGCCGATTATGCGGCTTTTCAAGATCTCGCGCTTGGCCGCCTGCTGCCAAGCAAAGCCGGAAAAACCCTGAAAATGGGTTCTTTACAACGTCCCTCTAAACGTCTAAAAATTCCACTTGACACTCCAATAAAGAGCGCCAACAATCAAGCTGGCACTTTTTTCAATTTGCCGGTTGGCAAAATGAAAGAGGCCGAGGTGAGCTTGTGAGGGGGGAACGGCTGCATTTTCCGGTCGTTTAGCTTTTCGAGCGTGCTCGTGGTAAGTAGCAGCGACTGTGTGACAGGGGAAGTAGGAAATGGCAACTGGTATCGTTAAGTGGTTCAACGACGCGAAGGGCTTCGGTTTCATCACTCCCGATGAGGGCGGTGAGGATCTGTTTGCGCACTTCTCGGCTATCACCATGAATGGCTTCAAGACGCTGAAGGAAGGCCAGAAGGTGAGCTTTGACGTCGTCCAAGGGCCGAAGGGCAAGCAAGCGTCGAACATCCAGGCCGTATAAGGCACCGGATATCAGACGAAGAAACCCGGCGCATTGCGCCGGGTTTCTTTTTATTCGAGGCCGGCCAATCGATTATCGATTGGCCGGCCTTTTCGTTCAATCCCGATAATTGAACACACATTGTCTTGTCTCGCGTGCAAATCGGATACTCGTCCGGCACGTGAAACATAATCGCCACTTCGTTACACGACCTTCAGCGTGCCCATCATGCCGAGATCCTCGTGTTCGAGAATGTGGCAATGAAACATGCGCTCGCCGGACATGTCTTGCGTGACGAGAATCGTCACGGTTTCGCCGCTGCGCACGTTCACGGTATCGCGCCATGCGCGGAACGGTTCGCTTGTACGCGAGCCGCCCGACGCGCGCTCGATTACCTGGAACTGCGTGCCGTGCAGGTGGAACGGGTGATCCATGTCGGTGCCGTTGCGGATCGTCCAGCGTTCGACGTCGCCGCGACGGCTCGTCAGCGTCGCGCGATGCGGCGCGTAGGTGTCACCGTTGATCGTGAAGCGCATGCCCGCCGGGCGGCCGTGCGCCGCGCCCTTCATCATCGCGTCCATGTCCATCTCTTCGCCGAACGCGACCTCCTTGTGCGCGACCGGCTCGCCCAGCGGCGGCACCGCGCGCAGGGTCTCCGGCAGCGCACGTGCGGCGGCCGGCGCGAATACGACGTCAGCCAGGGCCAGCGCCGGATCGGGCGGCAGGCTGCCGTGTCCGTCATCGTGCGACATCGACATCTTGCCGCGGTCGTATTCGGCCGCCTGCAGCACCGCGCGCGACGCACGATCGCCGGCGCGCACCAGCAGCTCCGCACGTTCGCCCGGCGCGATCAGCAGCGACGTGACGCGGCGCGGCGCGTCGAACAGCCCGCCGTCGGTGCCCACGTGCTCGAACGCGCGGCCGTCGTCGAACGCGACGCGCAGGTAGCGCGCGCTGCACGCGTTCCACACGCGCCAGCGCTCGTCGCCCGCGACGTCGATCCGCGGCCGGCGTGCGCCGTTGACCAGCACGAACTGGCCCTCGCGGCCGTTCATCCAGTCCATCATGTCGTTCGGTGCAATCGTGCCGTCGCGCGCAAGCTTCAGGTCCGACACGAACAGGTTGCGCTCGGGCCAGCCCGCCAGCGGATCGTCCGCGGCGCGCACGACGAACGGGCCGGCCAGCCCGCGGAAGACCTGCTCGGCCGTCATCATGTGCGGATGCGGGTGGTACCAGTAGGTGCCGGCACTCCCCTTCGGCAACGTGAAGCGGTACATGCGCGACGCGCCGGGCGCGACGGGATCGGAAGGGTTGCCGTCCTGGTCAGGCGGCACGGGCAGGCCGTGCCAGTGGATCGTCGACGGCTGCGGCAGCTTGTTCACGAACCTGATCTCGACCGTGTCGCCCTCGCGCACGTCGATCAGCGGACCGACGACGGGGCCCTGCGCGCCCGCACCGAACTGCCAGAACGTGGTCGGCCGTGCGCCGTGCAGCATCGGGCGCGCCACCGGCTGCGCCACCAGCGTGGCCCGGAACGTGCCAGGCTCGCGGCTTTCGTTCGCGAGCGTGCGCAGCGCCGCGAGTGGCGCGCCGGCCGGCAGCGCATCGGCAGCCGCGAGCGCGGCCGGTGCGGATTTACCGTGCTGCCCGTGACCCGCCATCCCTGACATGTCCGACATGCCAGGCATGTCGTCCATCGAATCCATGCCGGCCATGCCGGCGTGACCTGCATGCTGCGCCCATGCGGTTCGCGCGAACAGCGACGCGGCCACGACACCGATGGCGCGCGACAGGAAGGTTCTCCGTATCATCAATCGTTCCTCGTTATCCATGCTGGGTCGCGCGGCCGCCACGACGCCCGTGCCAGCCCGCTGAAGCGCCGATGCGCGACGCAAATCCTGATGCCCGCGTCATCATAACCGCAGGCCCAAATCGAGAAACGCCGCGGCCGGCCGGGCGGCGATACGCCGCAGGGCTCGACGACGCCGCACCCGATTCAGGACGCCTCGACCCGCATCGTCGATCGACGACGTACGGCCTTTCACTCGCGGCCGAAGCGCCACTCAACCCTGCCCCGGGCAGTTCCGAAGCGGTCGCCTCGCGCCTGCCGTCCGGCTCCGCTGCGGCGCCCGGCGCTTCACCGATCCGCAAATCCGCCAATATTTCACAATGCGGAACAAGTCTCTGCGTTGTAAAAATTCGTGGTGCAGGGCACAAAATTCCCGTTTCGCGATGCCAAAAAACGTTCCGCAATACAAAATGAAGAAAATAATTATTTGTTTTTAAAAGAGAATTTTTGTTTAGTGAAGCCGTTCTACATGCACCATCCGAGCGGGTCGCGGACGTAGACTTTGTCCCATGCACTGACGCTTCGCCACGACGTTCGAGACGGAAGCCGGCGCAAGCAGCCAGTCGGGCCACCGCCGGCCGAACCGGCAGGGCACAACAGAATCGCGTGTGATCAGAAAGGGAGAACGGAAATGAAGGGATTTCGCTTTGGTTCAGCGCTCGGGTCGTTCTACATCCTGCCGGGTAACGGCGGCTGGGAAGCGACGTTCGGCAACGCCCTGCTCGGCGCATTCTCGTGCCCCGAAGTGGCTGCCGACCACATCTCCCGCGGCGACTGCGAACAACTGTCCGAACTGGACACGGCAACGCTCGAAGTGCCACACGAAATCGCCGAATGGGAAATCGTTCACGTCTGAATGGCAAGCCCGCAACGAACAACGCCCCGGGCGTCCGGGGCGTTGTTCTTTTGTGGCCGGCGGCAGGCAGCGTTGCCCGCCACGCCGGCACACGCATCGACCCGCGCGATCGCGCGGCCTGCGTCAGGCGACTGCGTCGACGATGGCGTTCAGCGTCGCGCTCGGGCGCATTGCCTGGCTCGTCAGGTCGACGTTCGGACGGTAGTAGCCGCCGATGGCTTGCGCGTTGCCCTGCGCAGCCGCCAGCTCTTCCAGAATGCGCGCTTCGCTGTCGGACAGCGCCTTCGCCACGCCTTCGAACTGCGCCTTCAGCGCCGCGTCGTCGGTCTGCTCGGCCAGCGCCTGCGCCCAATACAGGCACAGGTAGAAATGGCTGCCGCGGTTGTCGAGGCCGCCGACCTTGCGCGCCGGCGACTTGTTCTCGTCCAGGAACTTGCCGGTCGCCTGGTCGAGCGTCTTCGCGAGCACGACCGCCTTCGGGTTCTGGTATGCGTTGCCGAGGTGTTCGAGCGAAGCAGCCAGCGCGAGGAATTCGCCGAGCGAATCCCAGCGCAGGAAACCTTCCTCGACGAACTGCTGCACGTGCTTCGGCGCGGAACCGCCCGCCCCCGTTTCGAACATCCCGCCGCCGGCCATCAGCGGCACGATCGACAGCATCTTCGCGCTGGTGCCGAGTTCCATGATCGGGAACAGGTCGGTCAGGTAGTCGCGCAGCACGTTGCCGGTGACCGAGATCGTGTCCTTGCCCGCGCGGATGCGCTCGAGCGAGAAACGCGTCGCTTCGACCGGCGTCATGATGCGGATGTCGAGGCCGTTCGTGTCGTGATCCTTCAGGTAGCGTTCGACCTTCGCGATGATCTGCGCGTCGTGCGCGCGCGCCGGGTCGAGCCAGAACACGGCCGGCGCGCCGGTCGCGCGGGCGCGGTTCACCGCGAGCTTGACCCAGTCCTGCACCGGCGCGTCCTTGGTCTGGCACATGCGCCAGATGTCGCCCGACTCGACCGCGTGCTCGAGCAGCACGTTGCCCGCTTCGTCGATCACGCGCACGACGCCGTCCGCCGGGATCTGGAACGTCTTGTCGTGCGAACCGTATTCTTCAGCCGCCTGCGCCATCAGGCCGACGTTCGGCACGCTGCCCATCGTGACCGGGTCGAACGCACCGTGCTGCTTGCAATCCTCGATCACGGCCTGGTAGACGCCCGCGTAGCAGCGGTCCGGAATCACGGCCTTCGCGTCGTACAGCTCACCGTCCGGGCCCCACATGCAGCCCGATTCGCGGATCATCGCCGGCATCGACGCGTCGACGATCACGTCGCTCGGCACGTGCAGGTTCGTGATGCCCTTGTCCGAGTTGACCATCGCGAGACGCGGGCGCACCGCGTATTCGGCCTTGACGTCGGCTTCGATCGCTTCACGCGTGTCGGCCGGCAGGTCCTTCAGGCGCGCGTACAGGTCGCCGATCCCGTTGTTCGGGTTGAAGCCGACCTGCGCCAGCACGTCCGCGTGCTTCGCGAGTGCGTCGCGGTAGAACACCGATACGAAATGACCGAACAGGATCGGATCGGAGACCTTCATCATGGTCGCCTTCAGGTGCACCGAGAACAGCACGTCCTGCGCCTTCGCATCGGCGATCTGCGCGTCGATGAAGCTGCGCAGCGCGTTGCGGCTCATCACCGATGCGTCGATCACTTCACCGGCCTTCACGGCCGTCTTTTCCTTCAGCACCTTCTTCGCGCCGTCGGTTGTCGTGAGTTCGATCTTCACGCTGCCGGCCTCGGCGATCAGCGCCGATTTCTCGCTGCCATAGAAGTCGCCTTCGCTCATGTGCGCGACGTGCGCCTTCGACGTGGCCTGCCACGCGCCCATCTTGTGCGGATGCTTGCGTGCGTAATTCTTGACCGACAGCGGCGCGCGGCGGTCGGAGTTGCCTTCGCGCAGCACCGGGTTCACCGCGCTGCCCTTGATCTTGTCGTAGCGGGCCTTGACCGCCTTCTCTTCGTCCGTCGACGGATCTTCCGGGTAGGCCGGCAGCGTGTAGCCCTGCGCCTGCAGTTCGGCGATCGCGGCCTTCAGCTGCGGCACCGATGCGCTGATGTTCGGCAGCTTGATGATGTTCGCTTCCGGCTTCAGCGTGAGCTGGCCCAGTTCGGCCAGATCGTCGGAACCCTTCTGCTCGGGCGGCAGGGCGTCTGCGAATGCCGCGATGATACGGCCGGCGAGCGAGATGTCGCGCGTCTCGACGGCGACGCCGGACGAGCGCGTGAAGGCCTTGACGATCGGCAGCAGCGAATAGGTCGCGAGCGCGGGCGCTTCGTCAGTGAGGGTGTAGATGATCTTGGGCGAAGTGGACATGGTGGTCAAAGCATTGCTACGTGATTGTTGGACTGAGACGCCGGCGGTAACCGGCGGGGAGCGACCGGGTCGGTCGCGAAAGGGGCGCGCCGGCTCAGCCGGGCGGTGGTGTTGCGAGGGCCGTCATGTTCTACCTTGCAGGGGCTCCGGGCCGCATCGCGGCGCCGCGGCCCGCATGCCGGACCGCCCTGCCAACAAACCTGCCATCCACGAAACGCTCCGGCGCCGGCAGTAGGCGCCGGGGCGGCCGGACACGCGCCGGCCCGCCCCGGAAGGGGACTTACATGTTCTCGATCAGCACTTCACCGAAGCCCGAGCACGACACCTGCGTCGCACCTTCCATCAGGCGCGCGAAGTCGTACGTGACGCGCTTCTGCAGGATCGACTTCTCCATCGCGGCGATGATCGTGTCGGCGGCTTCCGTCCAGCCGAGGTGGCGCAGCATCATTTCCGCCGACAGGATCTCGGAACCGGGGTTCACGTAATCCTTGCCCGCGTACTTCGGCGCGGTGCCGTGCGTCGCTTCGAACATCGCGACCGAATCCGACAGGTTCGCACCCGGCGCGATCCCGATGCCGCCGACCTGCGCGGCCAGCGCGTCGGAGATGTAGTCGCCGTTCAGGTTCAGCGTGGCGATCACGTCGTATTCGGCCGGGCGCAGCAGGATCTGCTGCAGGAACGCATCGGCGATCGAATCCTTGATCACGATCTCGTTGCCCGTCTTCGGGTTCTTCACGCGCATCCACGGGCCGCCGTCGATCAGCTCGCCGCCGAATTCCTTCTGTGCAAGCGCGTAGCCGGCATCACGGAACAGGCCTTCCGTGAACTTCATGATGTTGCCCTTGTGCACCAGCGTGACCGACTTGCGATCGTTGTCGATCGCGTACTGGATCGCCTTGCGCACGAGACGCTCGGTGCCTTCGGTCGACACGGGCTTCACGCCGATCCCCGAGGTTTCCGGGAAGCGGATCTTCTTCACGCCCATCTCGTCCTGCAGGAACTTGATCACCTTCTTCGCCTGCTCGGAGCCCGCGGCCCATTCGATGCCCGCGTAGATGTCTTCCGAGTTCTCGCGGAAGATCACCATGTCGATCTTTTGCGGCTCGCGCACCGGCGACGGCACGCCCTTGAAGTACTGCACCGGGCGCAGGCACACGTACAGGTCGAGTTCCTGGCGCAGCGCGACGTTCAGCGAACGGATCCCGCCTCCGACCGGGGTCGTGAGCGGCCCCTTGATCGACACCACGTATTCCTTGAGCACCTGCAGCGTTTCGTCCGGGAGCCACACGTCCGGACCGTACACCTTCGTCGCTTTCTCGCCCGCGAAAATCTCCATCCAGTGGATCTTGCGCTTGCCCTTGTAGGCATGCGCGACCGCCGCGTCGACGACCTTGATCATGACCGGGGTGATATCGAAGCCCGTACCGTCGCCTTCGATATAGGGAATGATCGGCTGATCGGAAACGTTGAGCGAGTAGTCCTTGTTGACGGTGATCTTGTCACCGCCTTCCGGAACCTTGATGTGCTGATACGGCATGATCGACTCCAGTGACGTGGCTGAGCAGGTGATGCTGGTCGAAGCTGCGCGCGCGGCGGGGGCGCGGCATGGCCACCCCGTGACGGCAACAGCGAGCCGCTATTCTAGCGCCCCAACCGGGCACTTCGGCACGAAGCGCGGCACCGCGTATCAAGACCCCACTTATGTCTTATATAAGACAGAGGACTTGCCGTTCCGTATTATGCATTAAGATTCCGCCATTTGCCATAGACCGCCCGCCGCCGCGTCCCGCTGCGCGCCGGACGGACGCCCCGCCATGAACCTGATCGCCCTCAACAAGCCGTTCGGCACGATTTGCCAGTTTTCCGCGCACGAGACGCGCCCATCGCTCGGCGACTGGGTAAAAACGCCCGGCGTCTACGCGGCCGGCCGGCTGGACGCGGACAGCGAGGGGCTGCTGCTGCTCACCGACGACGGCGCGCTGCAGGCGCGTATCGCCGAGCCCCGCCACAAGCTCGTCAAGCGCTACTGGGCGCAGGTCGAGGGCGCGCCCGGGCCCGCGGACCTGAAGGCGCTCGCGCGCGGCGTCAACCTCGGCGACTATGTGACGCGCCCGTGCCGCGCCGAATTCATCGAACCGCCCGACACGCTGTGGCCGCGCAATCCGCCGATCCGCTACCGCGCCGCGATCCCGACGACGTGGATCGAGCTTGCGATCACCGAGGGCAAGAACCGGCAGGTGCGCAGAATGACGGCGGCCGTCGGCTTCCCGACGTTGCGCCTGGTGCGCGTCGGCGTCGGCGCGCTGGATATATTCGCACTCGGCATTGCACCGGGAGAAACAATCGCGCTGCCACCGCGCGCGCCGTGGGACGGTTTCGCGACCGCCGGATGACGAATTCGGGACGGGCAAATTTTCGTCATCTTTTTCGTCAACCGCCTGCGAAGATCGCGCGTTAAACCACGCAGATGCCAACCTTAGCTATCCGGCATTGGCAGCCGAAGCCGTGTTTGCGTCACGAAAGCGACGTTTTTATCGAATACGATTCGGCGCCCGCAGCGCAATGAGAAATTTCTCGAAGCGTCTGTCAACCGAAAGGTGGATGGCACCGTTAGACGACATGACTCCTATTGCCGGGTCATTTGGTTAATTAACTAAAGCTGAGGAACACAACATGAACAAACTGATCGCCGCTCTGGTCGCTGGCCTCTTCGCAACGGCTGCTTTCGCACAAGCATCGGCTCCGGAAGCTGCTCCGGCTGCTGCTGAAGCTGCTTCGGCACCGGCTAAGCACGCTGCTAAGAAGCACCACGCAGCTAAGAAGCACCACAAGGCATCGAAGAAGGCTGCAGCAAGCGACGCAGCAGCACCGGCAGCTGCTTCGAACTAAGTAAGCTTGCTGTAATAACGCAGTCAAGAACACGCAGTCTTGCCGTTCTTACGGCGTTGAAAGGCAGATCACCGCAAGGCGATCTGCCTTTTTCTTTTTGTGCCCGCCGGCGCGCATCGCGTACCATGCGGGTCTTGTTTTCCAGATAGGAGCCTTGCTGTGCAATTCTCCCTGCGTTCGTCGCTCGGCCGCCTTGCGCGCGCCGCCGTGTTTCCCGCCGCGCTCGCCGTCATGGCGCTCGGCATGCAGGCCGCCAGCGCGCAAATGCCGCCCGGTGCCAAGCAGCCGAGCGAATTCCCGCGCGTGAAGCTGCGCGCCGGCATGTACGTGATCGACGCGGCCGTCGCTGCAAACGACCCCGATCGGGAACAAGGGCTGATGTACCGTTCACAACTCGCGCCGAACGAAGGCATGCTGTTCGTGTTCAACGAGAACGCGGTGCACTGCTTCTGGATGAAGAACACGCTGATCCCGCTGTCGATCGCGTTCATCCGCGCGGACGGCACGATTACCGACATCGACGAGATGAAGGCCGAGACGACCGACAACCACTGCCCGCGCAACAACGGCGTCTATGCGCTCGAAATGAGCAAGGGCTGGTTCGCGGCAAAGGGCATCAAGCCCGGCATGAAGCTCGAAGGCCTGCCGCAGGCCCAGTAACGGCCATCGCCGCGGCGTCGCGCCGCGCACCGACCGAAGCCGGCCGCCCGTTGCGCGCCGGCTTTTTTTTCGACCGCCGGCGGTGGCACCCGGCTTGATTCCGCCATTGCCGGCCGCATCTGCAAAAGCCACGCGCAAGCGCTATGCTTTAAGTCTCGCTTGTCCACCCGGGCCGGCACCGCCGGCCCGCTTACGATCCGAACCCAAGGAGGTTCACGTGCCCCGCAAAACCCCCATCGAGCGCTATCGCAATATCGGGATCAGCGCTCACATCGATGCCGGCAAAACCACGACGACCGAGCGCATCCTGTTTTACACCGGCGTGAGCCACAAGATCGGTGAAGTGCACGACGGCGCGGCCACGATGGACTGGATGGAGCAAGAGCAGGAACGCGGCATCACGATCACGTCGGCGGCGACCACGGCTTTCTGGAAGGGCATGGCCGGCAACTATCCGGAGCACCGGATCAACATCATCGACACGCCCGGGCACGTCGACTTCACGATTGAAGTCGAGCGCTCGATGCGCGTGCTCGACGGCGCGTGCATGGTCTACGACTCGGTCGGCGGCGTGCAGCCGCAGTCCGAAACCGTCTGGCGCCAGGCCAACAAGTACAAGGTGCCGCGGATCGCGTTCGTCAACAAGATGGACCGCGTCGGCGCCGATTTCTTCCGCGTGCAGCGGCAGATCGGCGAGCGCCTGAAGGGCGTCGCCGTGCCGATCCAGATTCCGGTTGGCGCGGAAGATCATTTCCAGGGCGTCGTCGATCTCGTGAAGATGAAGGCGATCGTGTGGGACGACGAAAGCCAGGGCGTGAAGTTCTCGTACGAGGAGATTCCCGCGAATCTCGTCGAGCTCGCGCACGAATGGCGCGAGAAGATGGTCGAGGCCGCGGCGGAAGCGAGCGAGGAACTGCTCGAGAAGTACCTGCACGACCATGAATCGCTGACCGAGGACGAGATCAAGGCCGCGCTGCGCAAGCGCACGATCGCTAACGAGATCGTGCCGATGCTGTGCGGCAGCGCGTTCAAGAACAAGGGCGTGCAGGCGATGCTCGACGCGGTGATCGACTACCTGCCGTCGCCCGTCGACGTGCCGGCCATCCTTGGCCACGACTTCGCCGATCCGGAGAAGCCGGCGGAACGCCATCCGAGCGATGACGAGCCGTTCTCGTCGCTCGCGTTCAAGATCATGACCGACCCGTTCGTCGGCCAGTTGATCTTCTTCCGCGTGTATTCGGGCGTCGTCGAATCGGGCGACACGGTGCTCAACGCGACCAAGGACAAGAAGGAACGGCTCGGCCGGATCCTGCAGATGCACGCGAACGAGCGCAAGGAAATCAAGGAAGTGCGCGCGGGCGACATCGCGGCGGCCGTCGGCCTGAAGGAAGCGACCACCGGCGACACGCTGTGCGATCCGACCAAGCCGATCATCCTCGAGAAGATGGAATTCCCGGAACCGGTGATCTCGCAGGCCGTCGAGCCGAAGACGAAGGCCGACCAGGAAAAGATGGGCCTCGCGCTGAACCGCCTCGCGCAGGAAGACCCGTCGTTCCGCGTGCAGACCGACGAAGAATCCGGCCAGACGATCATTTCGGGGATGGGCGAGCTCCACCTCGAAATCCTGGTCGACCGGATGAAGCGCGAATTCGGCGTCGAAGCGACGGTCGGCAAGCCGCAGGTCGCGTACCGCGAGACGGTGCGCACGACGGCGTCCGACGTCGAGGGCAAGTTCGTCAAGCAGTCGGGCGGTCGCGGCCAGTACGGCCACGCGGTGATCACGCTCGAGCCGAACCCCGGCAAGGGCTACGAGTTCCTCGACGAGATCAAGGGCGGCGTGATTCCGCGCGAATTCATCCCGGCCGTCGACAAGGGCATCACCGAAACGCTGAAGAGCGGCGTGCTCGCGGGCTACCCGGTCGTCGACGTGAAGGTGCACCTGACGTTCGGCTCGTACCACGACGTCGACTCGAACGAAAACGCGTTCCGGATGGCCGGCTCGATGGCGTTCAAGGAAGCGATGCGCCGCGCGAAGCCCGTGCTGCTCGAGCCGATGATGGCCGTCGAGGTCGAGACGCCCGAGGACTTCATGGGCAACGTGATGGGCGACCTGTCGAGCCGGCGCGGCATCGTGCAGGGGATGGAGGACATCGCGGGCGGCGGCGGCAAGCTCGTGCGCGCCGAAGTGCCGCTCGCGGAAATGTTCGGCTATTCGACGTCGCTGCGTTCGGCCACGCAGGGCCGCGCGACCTACACGATGGAGTTCAAGCACTACGCGGAAACGCCGGCCAACGTATCGGAAGGCGTGATCAACGCGAAAGTGAAGTAAGCGCGGCGCGCTCGCGCTGCCGCATGCAGGCAAGGCCCGTCCGGTCCCGGACGGGCCTTTTTTCATTCGCGCGCGCCGTACACGCGGCTTTTTTGAGGTTCATCGCGGAAAATCGTGGAGGGTTTGAGAGCGATTGCGTAACCTGACGCCTGACTTTAAGGAGGTCAGGAGGAAGAATTGCTCGATCGCAAGGCGCTTCAGGCACTGGGTTGCTGGACGGGTT